>CAYMOB010000013.1:0-57173 GCA_964391955.1 uncultured Muribaculaceae bacterium
CAAAACCGTTCGCCCCTTAAACACCTCCTAACCATCTAATTATCAGTACTTTCAAAGGAAGTATATAATTATTTTTGGAGACTATATAGGAGTTGACTACGTTTTCTTTTGGAACACCTAAAACATTATAAAGCACCATTTTAATTGGTTGATTGATGGCCTGGGATTGTTATGGATTGCCAACGGTGCCAATTATGACAATGTTAGTCAACTTCTATATAGTTCCATTATTTTTAGTGGACACTAATGAGCCGAGGTTATAAAGTGGCGGTCAGGAAGCCTAGGTCAGGAAGCGGCGGACCGCACGGGTGATATTAGCCCGGGCAAAGACGGGGTCAAGAGCTTCGGGAAGCGGAGTTCCGTCAGGAGTGACCTGCAGGACAGAGGCGAAGCCTGCGTCCCGAAGAGACTCTTCGCCAGACACTCTTCCGGCAAGCAGGATGACGGGAGGGTTTTCCTGCGTGCAGGAATGTCTCCTGACATATTCCAATACCCCGAAAGGGACTTTGCCTCGGAGGGTCTGTGCGTCGGCCTTTCCCTCGCCGGTTATGACGAGGTCGCATCCTCTCAACCTGCTCCCGAATCCGGTGAGTTCCAGCACCTTGTCAATTCCCCGAACCATAGACGCTCCAAGCACTCCGTAGAGAGCGCCGCCGATTCCTCCGGCGGCGCCGGCGCCGGGACAACCGATGATTTCCAGTCCGGAATACGCCGAATAAGCCTTGCAGATTCTTGCGAGGCAAGCATCCAATGTCTCGGCCATCTCGGGAGTCGCGCCTTTTTGCGGAGCGAACATTCTTGCAGCGCCTCCGTTGCCGCAAAACGGCACTGAGACATCATAAAAACCCGTAATCCTGCAACGCCCCGGAAACACGCCGAGCCGCAGCAATACGCCGGCACCCAAGGCGAACGACTCTTGTTCTCCCGGCCTGATGTGAGGCGGGAAACTGTGGGGATGAGTATTCCACAACGGGGATGCGTTGCGGTCACTGACTGGGAAACACTCACTGCCTGGAAAACATTCACTGCCAGGGAAATACTGACTGCCAGGAAAACAGTAACCCAAGGCACGGAGCAGACCGGTCCCTCCGTCACAGGTCGCGCTGCCGCCGAGTCCGAGCCAGATTTCCTCGACACCTTGTCCAAGAGCGTCAGCCATCAGCTCCCCGGTTCCGAAAGAGGTGGCCGCCAAAGGGTTAAGCTCTTCTTTACGAAGAAGCCCGAGGCCGGAAGCAGCGGCTGTCTCGATTACGGCTGTTTTACCTCCGTTGACCAGCCCGTACCCGGCTTTTATCCGCCTGCCGAGAGGATCGTGGCAATCAACCGTCCTGAATACACCGCCAAGAGCCTCGGTAAGGATTGTCGAGAAGCCTTCTCCGCCGTCGGAGACCGGGACGACATCCACCTCATCTCCCTCAGGAAAAGCATCAAGGACCGCCTGTCCGGCCTGAGCGGAGGAAAGGCAGCCCTTGAAAGAATCTATGGCAACGAGAACTTTCATTATGTCACCGAGTCCTTCCCGGATACTCCTTGAGACCGGCCTCAAGAGCATCGAACGCCTTTTCAAGTTCCGGAATCTCAAGTACATATGCCAGCCTGACCTGATTCGTTCCGACACCGGGAGTCTTGTAGAAGGACTTGGCCGGAGTCACCATCGTCGTCCGCCCGTCGAGCCTGAAATCAGTCAGCATCCATTTGGCGAAACTCTCCGCGTCGTCAACCGGAATCCTCGCGACCGTGTAAAACGCTCCCATCGGAGTCGGCGAATATACCCCGTCCATCGCATTGAGCCTCGATACCGCATAGTCGCGCCTGGCGGCATATTCATTCTTGACCTGTGTGAAATATGACTGCGGCGTGTCCAGAGCACCGATCGAGGCTATCTGTCCGTAGACCGGAGGGCAGAGGCGGGACTGGGCATATTTCATCGCGGCGGCCATAACTTCCTTGTTGTGGGAGACGATGCAGCCGATACGGCAACCGCAAAGATTGTAGCGCTTTGAGACCGAGTCGACGAGAATCACATTCTCTTCCAGCCCGGGAATATTCATAGCCGAGAAATGCGGCTCGTCGGTGTAGCAGAACTCGCGGTAGACCTCGTCGGAAATAAGGAAAAGCCCGTGCTTTGCAGCCACCTCGCCGAGAGCCAGAATGTCATCCTTGCCGTAAAGTGTTCCGGTCGGATTGCCGGGATTGCTGATGAGAATCGCCTTGGTGCGAGGAGTTACAAGCTTCTCGAACTCTTCGGCAGGAGGGACCTTGAAGCCGCCTTCAATGTCCGTGCGGACAGCTTTCAATTGAATCCCGTTCTGAAAACAGAAAGTATTGTAGTTGGTGTAGAACGGCTCGATCACAATCAGTTCGTCACCTTCGTCGCAGGTTATCTGGAGAGCCAGATTCACCGCCTCGCTTCCGGCCACGGTGACTATTATCTCGGATGCGGCCACATCTATACCGACTCCCCGGTAGTATCTGTCCGCCAACCCTTTGCGAAGTTCCGGCAAACCGGCCGAGTTGGTATAGGAAATGTGGTCAAGAGTGCTTTTACGCACGGCGTCAAGAGCACATTCAGGAGATTTGATGTCAGGAGCTCCGACATTCAGATGATAGACCTTCACGCCGCTGTTTTGGGCCTCGTCAGCGAACGGTACAAGCTTCCTGATCGCCGACGCCGGCATCAGACCCGCTTTCTTAGAAATTTTAATCATCTTTGAAAAGTATTTTATACACAACCGTCTTCAAAGATAGTGAAGATTTTTTTACCTTTGCATTCTGATTCTATTTTTTTATGTTTAATCTTTAAGTAACCCGGACGCCCTTGCATCCGGTAAGCGCTTGACGACAGTGAGAAGTTTTTTATCGTTAATACCGCTGGTTTTGTCAGTCTTCATCACCGCTTCTGCTTGTTCAAGGCGGGTCGAGGGAGGCTATAAGGCGACAGCCTTCGTCAATACGCTTCTCGCCGACTCCCTGCCGGAGATGCACAGGCTGGCAGCCTTGAGCGGAAAGTCCGACGGTTCGATTGTCCTGATCGGAGAGCCGTCCGTCTGCCTGCGGACAGGTGAGATGATGATGGTCTGCGATGAATTCGACAACATTGACGCGAGAAAGTCAAACGACGGACTTCCGGATTTCGCAGGAGAGACGCTCGTCCCGATCCTGGATTTCTCAGACACGTCGGCCGCCTGCGGCACTTCAGACAAAAAGAGTCAGGAGGGACTGCGGGACAGAACTGTCAGAAACGCCGTCGCGGCCCTTCGTGTTCCTCATGGCTGCAAAATCATAGTCATCTGCTCCCCTGCCCTTTCCGAATATGGCGGCGGGGATGTCACCGACCTGTTTGAAAGAATCGGATGCAACGTTCCTGTCATCCATTCCGCCGACACAGCATATTCACTGCCAGGAAACTGTTTTATCAAGATGAGGGAAAAGAACCTCTTCACCCACAACATATCCTACCCTTGCGCAAGATTGCTCATGGCAGTCCCCGACTCGTCCGGAGACCGCGCCATTGTCTTGCCTTTTGTAGACAGCCTTGTTCCGGCGTCGTTCCCTGACACGGTCGGGGTGCTCGCTCCAAATACATATTATTCCCATGTCGTACAAAATCAGCATTAGTCCGGAGGAGATAGAACAACTGGAGCCATCAAGCTTTCCCGGGAAGATTAAGGTAATTGATTCCCAAGGTCTTGAATATATGAAAGCGGTGGCGTATCTGAGAAGGCAGAAGGTGATAGGCTTCGACACGGAATCCAGGCCGTGCTTCTCGGCCAACCAGCCCCACTATGGGGTATCACTGCTTCAACTTTCCGGAAAGGAAAGGGCTTTCCTGTTCAGAATCAAGTTGATGGGAGGCATCCCGAAATCCTTGAGAAGGATTCTTGCGAGCAAAGAGATAATCAAGGTTGGAGCCGCGGTCACCGATGACGTGCGGGGGCTTAAGAAGCATCACGATTTCGAGCCGAAGGCTTTCGCGGATCTTCAGAAAATGGTCTGGGAATATGGAATCAAGGACAAGAGTGTCAAAAAGATGGCGGCCATAATCCTTGGTGTCAGGATCTCAAAGACGCAGCAGCTCTCAAACTGGGAGGCCGAGGTTCTTTCAGACTCCCAGCAGGCCTACGCAGCCACCGACGCTTGGATCTGCCGCGAGATGTACTATAAGCTGATGGCCTCCGAGAAGAATCCTCTGACTCCGGAGCAGATGCTTCCTAATCCTCCAAAACACACTGAAAATGACAAAGGTAATATTAAAGAAAGGTAGAGAGGGGTCTCTTCTGAGGTTTCATCCGTGGGTTTTTTCCGGAGCCATCGCCCAGATCACGGGCGAGCCTTCGGAAGGAGACATCGTAGGTGTGTACTCACAGAACGGAGAGTTTCTGGCGTACGGTCACTATCAGGTAGGCTCGATAGCCGTGCGGGTTCTCAGCTTCGCCGGCGAGGATGTACTCGCGCCGGACTTTTGGAAGAATATGATAGCCCGGGCCCTCCGCGTCCGCATAGCCGCCGGTCTCTCCGCCGCCGGACCTGCCGAAACGCCGGTCACGAGCCTGCGCGGAGCCACCGATTGCTACCGGCTGATACACGGTGAGGGCGACGGCCTTCCCGGACTTATCATAGACTACTACAACGGAGTCTGCGTGATGCAGGCGCATTCTGTCGGAATGTTCCGGGCCAAAGGCGCCATCTGCGAAGCCTTGAAAGCCGTTTACGGCCCTGCCCTTAAGGCGGTATACGACAAGAGTTCGGGAACCGCTCCGTTCAAGGCAGGCCTTGACCTGATAGACGGCTACCTTTATCGCTCCGAGAGTTTCTCCGACGATGAGCAGATTGTGTCGGAGAACGGACACAAGTTCTTCGTGAACTGGACAGAAGGCCAGAAGACCGGCTTTTTCCTCGACCAGAGAGAGAACCGAGCGCTTGTGGGGAAATATTCACAAGGCCGCAATGTCCTGAACCTGTTCTGCTACACCGGCGGATTCTCCGTCTACGCTCTCGGAAACGGAGCCGCTCACGTCGATTCGGTGGACAGTTCGCGCAAGGCGATAGACATGGTCGAGAGAAACCTCGCGCTGAACGGCTTTGACTCATCTCTGCACGCCGGTTACTGCACCGACGCCATAGATTTCCTGCACAAGGTCCCCGAGGACAAGTACGACCTTATGATTGTCGATCCGCCGGCATTCGCCAAGCACAGAGGCGCTTTGGACAATGCCCTGCGCGCCTATCAGAGGCTGAACGCCGCGGCAATCTCCAAAGTCGCTTCCGGCGGAATGGTGTTTACGTTCAGCTGCTCACAGGTTGTTGACAAAGAAGCGTTTGCGTTAGCCGTCTTCTCTGCCGCCGCACAGACCGGACGCAGTGTGAGGATTCTGGACCGCCTCAACCAACCGGCAGACCACGCCGTGAACATCTACCACCCTGAAGGCGAGTATCTCAAAGGACTGCTCCTTTACGTCGAGTAACGGAAGGGAAGGGCCCACCTTAATTCTTGCGAATCAAGTATCACATACGGCAATGGACATCAACGATCTTACTTGGAATCCATGGCACGGCTGCCATAAGTGCAGCGAGGGATGCCAGAACTGCTACGCATTCTTTCTGGACAAACGCTACGGACGCGACACGAGCCACATCTCGCTAAACAAGTCGAATTACGACCTGCCGGTCAAACGTGACAAGGACGGCAACTATAAACTGCCGGGGAACTCGTTTGTGCGGGTATGCATGACAAGTGACTTCTTCCTTGAGGAGGCCGATCCGTGGAGAAGCCGCGCCTGGAGATATATCCGCCAACGGCCGGACGTCACATTCTCGCTCCTTACAAAACGCGCCGATCGCATACTCGACCACCTTCCGGTCGATTGGGGCGAAGGATGGGATAACGTGCAGTTCGCGGTATCAGCCGAGAACCAGCGCCGTGTCGATGAGCGCGTCCCGCATCTGCTGAAAGTTCCGTCCAAACATAAATGGCTCAGCATAAAGCCTTTTATCGGAGAGGTTGACTTGTCACAATACCTTGCCACAGGCGAGATCGAGACAGTCCTGGCCGGAGGTGAGAACTACCTCGGCTCACGTCCTTTGCACTACGAATGGATAAAATCGCTCAACGAGCAGTGCAAGGCCGCCGATGTTCGCCTGATTTTCGGGCAGACCGGCAACATATTCATCAAGGATGGCAAGGAATACAAGATCCGCAACCGCACCGAGCAGATGATTCAGGCGCTCAAATCCGGCCTGCATTATCCGGAAGTGGACATCGATGCGGAGATTGCGAAAATAATGGAGCGGAAGGAGCGTATGAAGGCGCTGCGGTGCAAATAACACGACCTTGTGACGGGCAGGCCACGCCGGAGCGGCCAAAGCCGTAGCCAAGGCGCATCCTGCGCGTATATGTTCCAGTCCCTGTCTACTCCGTAACCGCTCCGACTTGTCCAACCTTGAATCTATACTCCTTGCCGTACTCTCGGAGTATGGAAAGACGGACGGTTCTGTCGGTAAGATTGTATAGCGCCGACCATTGGGTCTGTGATGTAGGGTCACCTGTTGACGGCGGCTGCGACACAGCCCTAAGCAATGACATCGCATCGTCGGGCTTCAAAGTATATCCCTTTATCCTCAATGTGTTCCTAAGGGTTTCATAACGGGCCTTCCCGTGTTCGGAGCCCCAGCCGTCCTTGGTGCCGACCATCGACGGGGAGACATAGAAGTTAGTCACACAGCGCAGAGTGTCGTTCCCCGTGAAGACTTCCATCCTGGAAGGATTAGGCAACTCGTACAGTCTGCTTCCGTAGGTATATTCTATAATCGCGAAATCACCCGTCGCATCCGCCATAAAGTAGTGGTAATTGTTTTTCTTTCCCGGAATATTCGTCATCTGCATATTATACTTCCTCAGGGTGTCAATCGCCTGTTTCACCGTGGAACACCTGTCAAGCAACAGGCGTATGGCGATAGTGGTGCTTATAGAGTGTCTGCCGGGGTCGTTCTGCTTTGTCGGCGCCTCATTGAGTGAAAGCACGCCCATCGCGAAGCCATCCTCATTGATACCATCCAGAACTCCGTAAGGCAGAGCCATCAGCAGGGAAATGTCACTGTTTCCGTCTGTCGGCATACCTTTCCTGAACTGGAAATTATTCCCGTCAACAAACGATATCGATTTCTTTCCACCGACCGGAGCCGTATGGACCACAAAGGCCGAGATCGGGACATATTCCCCGCCGGAAGTGTGGCAGAAGTCATAATTGCGTCCCATAAGGAAGTCCACACTCTCCGCATCAGGAACTGCAAAGGCGCTGCACCCAGGGGTAAACGAAGCCTGGACACTCTGTGAAGACTCCCACTTCTTGTCAAACAGATGCTCATTCACGAACTCAGTCAGGTCCGGAGTGCTTGAGACGCCTGCCTTTATGGCGTCGTCGAGCCTGTAGTCAACCGTGTACTCCAACTCGTAGAGACGGCCTGCTCCGTCAATGTCTCTCAAAGAATGAAGCATATTCAATTTCTCGGTGTCAGTGATATAGTCTGACGGATTGAACTTCGCATCCGAACCCGACATCGGGTCGTCACCGGAACACGAAACCGCAAGGGCGGCACTGGCAAAGAGAGCGGCCAGCCCGGAACAGTTGAGGAAATCAGTCTTAATCATAATAATATATTTATGTATTCTTTCAATCGTAATATCCCGAATAAATCCGCATATTCCTTGCTGTCCTCACTTCCACCGGCTCACTTTCGTCAGACTTGCACTCTTTGCCGTCAAGTTTGAACGAAAGGCTATATTTCCCTATAGGGAGTTCCCTCTTGAAACGCATACCTTCGCCGTACGCGCTTGTGGTGATGTCAGGATATGCTATCTTCGTTTCCAGATTTGTGTATGTGATGTCGGACATCAGTTTCTCGGTGTCGTTTTCAATATCGACAGAACCGCTGAGTATCCTGTTAGGCACAGGCAGTTTCAACTCCTTTTGGATAGAAGGGAAAACCTCTGTCACTTTTGTCTGGTTAAAGCTCCCGATACCTTCGTAAGTAAGATTCGCGACAGAGAGATTCATCACATATCGGGTCTTTTCGTCATTGGCTTTCACATTAGGGAGATACCAGACCCAGGAAAAATGGAAATCCAATGTGGAATGGCTTATGGCCGGAGCCGCATCGCTGGCCTTCTGCGGCAAATTGTTTACGCCTACCTTGTAGCTCACCAGCCCAGTTCTCTCACAATAATTATTGATGGTCAGGTCACTGATGTTCCGCGTCTTTGAACTTGTATAGGAAAAGCTGGCCTCGACGGTTCCGCCCACCCCCTTTTCTCCTCCGGAGACAACCCCGCTGATTCCCCACGTCACACCTGAAGTGTATGTCGTAGAGGAAATTGTGGTCTCCGGAGCGGGAAACCTGTCGAACGTGACACTTTCAGCCGCTCCGTCTGTCCTTTTCAAGGTAGCCTGCACATCGAAACCCTTAAGGTACAGACCGCAATAAGTATACGATTTGCTGCTGTTATCGAACTTGAATGATGTCGGCGGCGTGTACATATCCTTGGACGCAATCGACACGGTAGCGTCAACGATATAATACTCTCCGGAAGTCTTTCCCTCGGCCTGATGGACAAACAGAGGAATGACAGAATAAGTGACGGAAACCTGTCCCTTTCCACTTATCTTCTTCTGCTTGGAAACCAAATCAACTATGACCTTGTCCTTGTATGAGATGTTCTCGATCGCATTACCGTTATATGCGTTAAGAAGTTTTTGATAATCGCTGTTAACGTCATACGAATTAACGCTGCCGGGAATCTCAGGCTCCTCTATGCCGTCGCCGCCGCACGAGCAGAATAAAACGCCGATGGCGGCCAGAAGCGCCGGTAAACAAATGAATGGATTTCTCATGGCATTCTATTCCTTTACAAATTCTTTCTCACTGGTTGACCGCACGATTGTCTCGCCCATCAGTACATTCACTTTGTTTTTATAAGTGTAATCGCAGGACTTGCCGGAGCTTTCCGCGTCCCTCCCCTTCATCCTGCATTTAAGAATATACTCACCCACAGGAAGATACGTCACACAAGTGTCTTGATACTTATACTGATTGCCTGTTTCTTCAAACATCTTCTTGCCTTGATAGGAAACGTATGTAAGATAGCAGCCCTTTATGTTATTAAGGATTTTCACGCTGCCGACAGGATAGCGTACCGGCTTCCTCAACTTCAGGAGGACATCCTCATTGCCTATCTTGAAATCGAGATTGTGATAATCAACTTTCGAAGAATAGAAGTAAGAAGCTCCGTATATGAAGTCGCGAAGACTGATCTTGAGACAGTACTCCGTATTCTCGTCATTGTCAGCCGTAGGAACGGCCCATATCCATTGGCTATAGAAAACGGCTGTCGAGACAGAGATGTTTGGAGGATTATTGATTCTCATGCCTCCGGTGTTGTAGGACGGAAGATTGTTGATCTTGTATTGGAATTTCACAACGTCATTATTATGGTTGTTGACGATCTCACAATCGCTGATAGTCCTGCTTTGCGACGAAGAGTGGGTGTACCCGAACTTTGAATTGACGATATTCGGACCGGTGGATATGCCGCCTTGATAGTTGAACCCGGAGCTTGTCGTGTATGTAGTCGCGCCCTGTGTCGTCGCAGGAGTAGGCACAGACTGGAAAAATACGCCGGGGACAGACTTGCCCTTTGAGTTTGTCACGCTCGCTTCGACATTCAGGTTCTTGAGATAATACCCGCAGATGCGGGCCTTCACACCTCCGTGCTTTTTGGTAAAGTTGCCGCTATACATTCCTTTTGACTGCACCGTGGTCGTAAGGGTAACAATATAGTAGTCCATAGCCTTGTTTGCGCCGGAAGACTCAAAACCGTGCAACGGTGTCACGTCGACCCTTACGCCGATGTCGTATTTTCCCCTCAAATAGTCCGGCTTGGACAAGGCCACATTACAGATCTTATTGTAAATCTCGCCGGTATAACTGGCTCCATACGAATCGTCATCCTTTATGAATCCATTGGCGCTTGACCGGATGGAATAGTTAATCCAGCCGACCAGCGAGTTCAGAGACGCCGACAAATCACTGTCGTCTTCAGGTTCACCGACAAGGAAATGTCCGCCGTTCTTCTGCAGACCGACACAGAGGATGTCTTTCTCATCGCCGTTCTCGCCGAAACCCTGGACAAGTCCGGCAGACGGGTCATATACAATCGCAATCCTGCCGTCTCCAAGATCGTCCGGATTGTAGCCCCGAGAGTCGGTGACGATGACTTCCGCGTCATCGGACGAATTCACCACATCATCAACACGCCGCCTTACAGCCGCCGCAAACTCAGACGGAACAGAAGGGCTGATCCACATGGAAGCGGCGACCTTTTCGTCGCTTGTCCATAATGCGGATTCGACATAGTCTCCCTCTATCACAACATCCTCTTCGGAAATGACATCCTTTTCGCCAGAGCAAGAAAACAGAAAAAGCGAAAGCGAAAGCGAAAGCGGCAACCGGCAAGCCTTAAACAGACACAAAAAGTTTTTCTTCATTTCCTACAGTTTTATGTTTCCTTGATTCCAAACATCGGCAATGGCACACTGCCTTTCACAAAAATAAGTAAAACAATGGCCTATTCCAAATAAAAGGACTCTTAAGGCTGTCAAAATCAATACTCCATCCGCATCTCACGGATTTTGGGGATGAGGAGGGAGAGGACATATTCATACTCCATAAAATGGGTGCCGTCGTAGATTGTCCAGGTGCCGTCGCCGAACCATTTTTTCCACATGCGGACCGAGACAACTCCGCTGCGGCGGTAATGGTCGCGGGCGCCGAAAAAAGCGTGGAAATAGTCTTCGCTCCCGTTCCGTGGAGAGTTGAGCAACGCCTGCGACAAAGTCCTTCCCCATTTCCGCAAGGGGGCGAAGGTGAAATGCAGCCTCTGCCTGTCGCCGGGCTTTGGCCTATAGATTCGGTCAAACAGGGCTGTGACACCGGGAATCAAAGTCAGCCACGAAAGAGCCGCGAAATAGCGGGGAGCGTTAAGCGACGGAGACACAAAAAGATGAGGGTAGCCCTTCAGTGCGACAGCGTGGGTGGCCCCCATACTCTCCCCTATCACAAGATCCGGGCAGACCTCGGCGGCCCACTCCGACAATTGTCTTCCGGCCGCCTCGGGGTCAAAATCATAGGTACGGATGACAACCTCGAAATCTGAGCCGAGATTATCCTTAAGAATGGACGGAATCCGGCTGTCTCCGCCGCCGCCCATTCCGTGTACATAAAGAATCACGAACTTTCCGGCGGAATTCATTTCTTATGAGTGTAACGGAGGGCTTTCCCTGCCGTCAGGCCACACGCCGCCAAGTTGACAAGGATATAGCCGAGAAAAGCCGCAAGAAAGACGAACGACCAATGGGAGCGTCCCACCAAAGCGATGACCGCTGACAGTAAGGTGATCACAAGAAAGGCGACTCTTTTGGAGACCTCGGATCCGGAGGCTTTCTTTCCTCCGCCGAACTTCATCGAGAACATCGGAATCTCGCTCACAAGCAGGACGCACAGCGCTAAGGCCAGAACCGGAACGAAGACCGGGCCGCCGCACCAATGGGCCAGGAAACAATCCGGCCTGACTGTCACGAGAGCCGCCAAAGAGCCGCAGACCATCGCCGAGGCAGGGGTCGGTAGCCCGATGAAACTGTCGTGCTGACGCTCGTCAAGATTGAATTTTGCGAGCCTCAGCGCCGAGAATACGGCGAGAAGAAGTGGAAGACACTTAAGGACAAGGATGTCTGTCCCGCAAACCTGGTAAAGCATCACGGCGGGAAGCACCCCGAAACTGACATCATCCGCCAGCGAATCCAGTTCTTTCCCGATTTCCGAATATGCCTTCAGAAGCCTTGCGGCAAGCCCGTCGCAGAAATCAAAGGCAGCGGCGCAGATCATCAGGATGAATCCACACTCCAGACGGCCTCCCAAAGAAACAATTACCCCCAGAACCCCGCAAAGCAGGTTCAAGGAGGTAATCGTATTTGGAATATGCTTGACGAAACTCATTTATTTGATGCCGAGCTTCTTCTTAAGATCCTTGGAAAGAGCGTCCTTGTGGACGAGGACATCCATCGTCTTGGCGCGGACGAAAGAATCAGAGCAATACCAGATTCCGCCATATTTGCTGGTCGTGCCCCAAGAATTCTTCACCATCACGTACTTGGTTCCGTTCTGATCCTTGGCGACACCGAAAATCTGCATACCATGATCATCTGTCGTGGTCTTGTTGTCGTAGCCCTCCTGACGGGACTCCTGGGTTACGGAAGCCTCTTTAGGAAGCTCGGCCACAGCCTCTTTCTTCTCGCCGTCCTTGCCCACCCAGCGCTCCTGGTCGGAGCCGGCGGTTGACTTGGCGGTCTCAAGAAGCACGCCGATTCCGTCTCTGGTGAATCCTCTCTCGCTCACGTCAGTACCCCAGGCCAGGGTGTAGCCCTTGTCGACAGCCGTGTAGATAACCTCCATAAACTCGTCAAGAGGGATGTTGTAGGCCGAATCCCATCTCCAGTTGTCCGAAAGCTCAAGGATGTAGGACTTGTAGAATGGATGGTGGGTGAATGATGTAAGGGTCACATAGTCGGACGGAACGAGCCCCAGCTCGTCACGGTAAGAAGCCGGAGTATAGGTCTTTCCGTTATGCTCGAAAGTCTCCGGAACCTCACCGAGATAGGTATCCACAATAGCGTCGAAGGCTTTCTTCCATGTCGTGGAGAGTGTCCTGTTGGGATTGGAGGCGATAGCCTGCACATAGGCCTTTGTGGTGGCGTCAAGCTCTCCGTGCACAGGAAGCGCCTGGATTCCCGGCATAGCGCTCTGAGGCACGATTCCGTAGTCCTCGACAACGTGAAGCACGTCATCAGCCTCCGAGCCGGCGGCGAAATTGATGTTGCCGTCCGTGCGGACATATTTCACAGCCCTGTCCTTGTAGGAATGCGAGACCACGAACATCTCGGAGAAATCAGGATAGAGGGTGGTGTCCTTTATGTTATTGATTCTGATTACTTCAGACTCAAGGAATCCAAGCGTTGAAAAGCACCAGCAGGTACCTGAGCGGTACTGGTTCTTCACAGGTGTGACAGGATTCTCCTTGATGACCGTGAACTTGTACTCGGCCTCAGGCTTGGACGGTTTAGGCTGCGCTACGGCAACCACCGGGACAATCGCCGCGGCAATGGCGGCACAAATGTAATTCTTCATATTGCTGAGATATTAATAATTCTCCACCTTGATTTGGAAATAGCTCCTTGGATGATTGCAGACAGGGCAGACTTCCGGAGCCTTCCTGCCGATCACGATGTGGCCGCAGTTGGCGCACTCCCAGATCGCATCTTCGTCACGGGAGAAGACTACGCCTTCCTTTATGTTGCCGAGCAGTTTTCTGTAACGCTCCTCGTGTGTCTTCTCTATCGCTCCGACCTTCTCGAAAAGGAAAGCGATCTCATCGAAACCCTCTTCCCTGGCGGTTTTGGCGAAGCCGGCGTACATATCCGTCCACTCATAGTTCTCGCCGGAAGCCGCGTCGGCAAGATTCTCCTCCGTTGAAGGCACTCCGCCATCGTGCAGGAGCTTGAACCAGATCTTGGCGTGTTCCTTCTCGTTTCTGGCGGTCTCCTCGAACAGTTTGCCTATCTGGACATAACCATCCTTCGCAGCCTTCGAGGCATAATACAAATACTTCGTGTGAGCCTGGCTTTCCCCGGCGAACGCCGCGCGCAGGTTCTCCTCTGTCTTAGATCCCTTAAGTTCCATAATCTATGAATATTAAACGTTTACTTCGGTGCTTCCTCTCCCGTCAGCGCCAGGGGACCGTCAAGTGCGGGCCTCCCGCGGACTCTTCCGGAAGCTTCGGCTCCAACCTTGCAAATGTAGTAATTTTACCTTGTAAAGAAAACACCTCAGACACTCTTGAAATCAGATTGTCCCCGTTTTTTTGGGTACGAATGATAATTTGGCTATCTTTGAGAAGAGGATGGACTAACCCGTCCTTTTGTCTGACATTTGCAGATGACCGATTTTGAGACCATACACCTTAACGGAATCCAGCGGCGGGCGGTGATGAAAATCGCCGTCGAGCTTGTGAAGGCGGACAGCAGAATCCACACCAAGGAGGTCGGATTGCTGGACAGGCTTCAAAGCAGCCTTGGGCTGGGCCAGAAAGAGCTGGACCTTACGCATTATCTTTCTCTGGAAAACGCCGTGGAATGCCTCAATGGTCTGGAGAACGGACCGACAGACCGCGTCATCAGCCTTTTCAATGAGATAATCCGGGCCGATGATGACATCAGCTTTGATGAGAACCTTCTGCTGACCGCCGTCTCGATGTCCTGCGACACAGCGTCAAGGGAATGGTGCGGAATCCTGTCCGTCAACGCCGCCGAGACCGAGGCTCCCGACAGGCAGATTGTCTTTCTTGAGAGAGAGGTCTCGGAGACAGCGCGTCTGGTTCTCGGCGACAAGTACGACAACCTTCTCATCTCCAAGGCTTTCGGTGACATCGGACTCGATTTCTTCTATCTTCCGGACATTACAGAGGAATTCAGCCGCCGCTTCGAGGACAGCGAAAGGTTCGACCTGCTGAAAAGGTCGATGGAGTACATTGTACCCGCCGGGGACAAGATAAAGCTGAACAACCTGAAGGAATCCCTGATGTCGCTCGACTCCAGAACCTTCTACCACGTCATCCTTTCAAGATTCGACATCGATCCCGACAGGATTCCCTACCCTGCCTTTCTGCTCGTCAAGGTCAGGGAAAGCCAGATGCTCGATGACAGCGACACTATGCGCCGTATGGTGGACTTCCTGTGTCTGGACATATCCTCAGAGGTCAAAAAGCGCATCCTGTCCTTTGTGTCAATGTTCGACAAAAAACGCGACCTGCTCTCCTACAACGGTTATCACAGGTTCCTTTTCGACTACCTCAGCTCAGAGTCCAAGACAGCCAGTCCCATCACAATCAACGCAAAAGGAGAATTTCTGCTCGAATCGGGGAAAGACGGAGCGATAAGATTCGAATCCGGCCCGCAGGCCGTGACACTGTATCTTGCACTTATGCGCCGGGGCGGGTGCGGTGTTACGCAGTCCGTCTTCCGCAAGGCGATAGACTACCTCGAAAGCCTGGACTCCGACGACCGCCTGACCGCTTCCGGCGAACTCGACCTCGCAAGGCTCACGAAAGAACTGGCCGGAAAGGGTGAGGAATATGCCGACCTCATCATTGACGCGATAGCCATCTACGGCACGTTCTCGACCAAGGACAGCAGGCAGAGGAATTTCCTCGGCTACATCAAGAGAATCCTTCAGCACCGCAGCTCGCTTAAGACCTACATCAACATCGGCTTCTCTTCCGCCCGCAAATTGGCGAACCCGGAACACTTTATGGTCAGTTTCAATCCCGGCCTTAAAGCATACTCGGTTTCAGCAAGCCCAAGCCACTTCCTCGTCCGCCTCGGCTCGTCCGCGCCTTGCCCCCTGACCGACTCCGACCTCTGGAAATCCTTGAGGTAATCAGCAAAGGAAAGTCCGGCGCCGACAGTTTCCAAACGATTGGATTCTTTGGAGAGATACGGGAATATCGGCTTATTTTTGTCGACTTGACGGAAGATGGCCTGATGGTGTCTGGACGGCGCGGGATTTCCGACACTTCCGTCAGAAGTGATTCAGAAGCTTGCATTGAAAGGTTTATTGGAATATTCGGGAATATATTCAAAAAGCATTATGGAGAAAAGGTTTTGCGGCGATGCCGGACAGCCATCCGCAAAGGGTTCGGACAGGACTCCCGGGGAGACAACCGAGGGGCTTTGCGAGGAATCGAGGGAAGTCATCGATGGACAAGGGAAGAACATAATCCCCAAAGCGGAGGAAGAGCCACTTTGGAAGGCGTTTCTTGAAAAGTTCAAGGATCCGATCATCATTATCCTGATGGTGGCGCTGGCTCTCTCATTAGGGGTTTCGGTGTACGAGATGGCATATTCAGGAAGGGACGCTTCCTGCCTTATCGAACCGTCAGGGGTGCTGGTGGCGATTCTTCTCGCGACCGGAATCGGGTTCATATTCGAGGTCAAGGCGGAGAATGAGTTCAAGATTCTGAACAAGGCCAAGGACGAAAGGCCTGTCAAGGTAATGCGTTGGAAAACAATGGCGGACAAGGAGCTTGGGCGGCTTCCGCAGACCTATGAGATACGTAAGAGCGATGTATGCGTCGGAGACATCGTCGTACTTGAAAACGGCGACGAGGCGCCGGCCGACGGATTCCTGACAAGCGACAGAAACCTTATTATGGACGAGTCGGATTTTACCGGGGAGCCGTTCTCAAAGAAAAGGGCGCGGAGGGAAAGCGACGCGGAGGAAGCGGACAAAGAAGAAAGCACCTATCCGGAGGACTTCCTGCTGCGGGGCACGACGGTGATCGAGGGAAGCGCCACGTACAAGGTCTCGGCTACCGGTCCGGACACGGAAGAGGGGAAAGGGGCGAGAATCCTTCAGGAAGAACCACAAGTCCAGACACCGCTGAACGGCCAGCTGAACCAGCTCGCGAAATGGATATCCTATGCCAGCTACGTCATCGCCTTACTGATTGTGATAGGCCGGATGAGCGTGTTCTTTCTCACCAATGACGCCGGGGAATATTCGTTTTTGGATGTCTTCCGGGTGGCGCTCAACTCGCTGATGCTCGCCGTGACGCTGATTGTCGTGTCAGTGCCGGAGGGGCTGCCGATGAGCGTGACGATAAGCCTTGCGCTCAGCATGCGCAAAATGCTGAAAGAAAATAATTTAGTACGAAAGCTTCACGCCTGCGAGACGCTCGGGGCGGCTACGGTCATCTGCACTGACAAGACCGGCACGCTGACCGAAAACAAGATGAGAGTGGTGGAGTCCGAGTTCTGGGATGTCGAAGAAAGTTTTGTCTCGGACTGCATCGCCGTGAACTCGACGGCCGTACTTGACGTTTCCGGTTCAGGCGAGGCCCGTCCAGTCGGCAACCCGACGGAAGGGGCGCTTCTGATGTGGCTCCGAGGCAAGGGGATAGACTACTCGCAACGCAGAAACGCTTACAGGATTCTCGACCAGATAGCGTTTTCCACAGAGAGAAAGCGGATGAGCACCGAAGCCGTTGACACTTCCGTCGGCAATGAATATCTCTTCGTCAAGGGAGCGCCGGAGCTTCTGCTGGAATCCTCTGACAGCATCAACGGAGGCCATTCGAAGGAGAGTGTGCTGGCCACTTTGGCCTCCTGGCAGTCCAAAGGCATGAGAACCCTGGGATTCGCCTACAGGAATATGTCGGAAAAGGACTCCGGGCTTGTCTTCATCGGAATAGTCGGAATCGCGGATCCGATCCGAAACGATGTCAGGGAGGCGATAGACACCTGCTCGGGACACGCCGGGGTCAGAGTGATAATGGTGACAGGCGACACCTCACTAACAGCCGTCGAAATCGCCAGGCAGTCAGGAATCATCGACGATGCCGCCCCGGTGACAATCACAGGCCAGGAGTTTGTGGCGATGAGCGATGAATTTCTCAAAAAAGAGGTGATTCCCGGACTCAAGGTTCTATCACGCGCCCGACCGGAGGACAAGGTCCGTCTCGTGACCCTTCTTCAGGAGATGGGGGAAGTCGTGGCGGTCACAGGCGACGGGACCAACGACGCGCCGGCATTGAAAAAGGCCCAGGTCGGGCTTTCGATGGGTGACGGAACGTCAAGGGCAAAGGAGGCCAGCGATGTCACAATCTTGGACAACTCCTTCTCCAGCATCAACAAAGGCATACTGTGGGGGCGCTCGCTGTACCTCAACATCAAGAGATTCATCGTATTCCAGATGACAATCAACGTATGCGCCTGCCTGATAGTGCTTCTTGGAGCGTTCATAGGGCTTGACTCCCCTCTGACCGTGACGCAGATGCTGTGGGTCAATCTGATAATGGACACCTTCGCCGCCATGGCTCTCTCGTCCATCCCGCCGGACCGCAAGGTAATGGAAGACAAGCCTCGAGACCAGAAGAGCCACATCATCGACCGGGGGATGGGGGCAAGAATATTCATCTCCGGAATATTCTTCTTCGCGTATCTGGCCCTCCTCTGGCAGCTTCTCTGGCATATGGACATCAGCTCCGTCAAGGACTTGCTCCACTGGGATGTAGTCGGCTCGTTCTTCACGGACGCGTTCGCAGCACACACGAAAGCCCATCTCTCCGGCTATGAGCTTGGGGTGTTCTTCACCACATTCGTACTCATTCAGTTCTGGAACCTGTTCAACGCCAGATATTTCAAGACAGACGGCAGCGTCCTTCAGGACATTGTCGATTTCTTCTTCAACCAGAGAAGGTTCAAGGAGTCGGCTTGTCCGGGCTGTGTTCTGGTCGCCGGGTTTATATTGCTCGGCCAGTTCCTGATTGTCAATTGTTTCGGGTCTTTCTTCGAGGTCTCCCCTATTCCGGTCGGCGACTGGGCATGGATTCTGCTTTGCACTTCGCCTGTGTTGGTTCTGCCGGATCTCTTCCGGTTCTGCCGGGCGAAGCTGCGCTAAGCCTCAATGGCCGGCCTTGGCGTCACAGGCGATCAACCCGGCACACGTTCAGTTCCGGTGCGGAACCCGCCCGAGCGGAGACGGTCACAGAAGCATCAACAGCTGGCCGGAAAGAACCCGCAGGAACATTTCCATCGGATAGACAGTGGCATAGGCGACCGACGGCTCATCGTCATCCACCGTGGACAGGGCGTAGTTGAGGGCTACAGGATTGGCCATAGAGGCGCAAAGCATCCCGACATTCTCCGAATAGTCCGTATTGAAGAACCTGGCGGCCATGAATCCTACCAGAAGCACCGGCACAATCGCCAGGGCGGCGCTCACCGCTATCCACAGCAAACCCTCCGGACGGAACACAGTCTCGAAGAAATCGGGACCCGCACTGAGTCCGAGTCCGGCCAGGTAGATAGTCAGGCCGAATTGCCTGAGCATAAGATTGGCGCTGTGCGTGGTGTAGGTCGTAAGATGCAACCTCGGGCCGAAAGCGCCCATCAGGATTCCGATGACAATGGGGCCTCCCGCGATTCCAAGCCTGATCGGAACACTGATTCCCGGAATGTAGATAGGAAGGCTTCCGAGAACCAAGCCAAGCATCAGACCGATGAATATGAAAAGGAGATTAGGATTACGCAACTCTTTTTCCTGGTTTCCAAGCACTTCTGCCGCCCTGTCAATAGCTTTCTGCTCTCCGACAATCGTGACCTTGTCTCCGATCTGAAGCCTCAGGTCACGTGACGGAAGCAGGTCGATACCGGCGCGGTTTACCCTTGTGATGTTGATTCTATAGGCATTGCGGAGATGAAGGTCGCCCAGTTTGGCTCCGTTGACGCTTGATTTTGTGACGAAAATGTGACGCGAGACAAGCATCCCGTCCAGATGGTTCCAGTCTATGTCCTTCTTGTTCCAGTCCTTTACGACCTTCTCTCCGAACAACTGCTCGGCAGCGCCAGCGTCCCTTTCCCTCGTCAGCACAAGGACGTGCTCCCCTTCCTCCAGCACAGTGTCTCCATCGGGGATAATCACCTGTCCCAGACCTTCTCCCGCATATTTCCAGACCCTGGACACGACAAGTTTGATGTGCGCGTCCTTCATGATGTCCCGGATTGTCTTTCTGAAGACGGCGGGATTGCTGACCCTGAACTCGGTGATGAAGGTCTGGTTGTCGTGTGTTTCCTTGGGTGCCCTGTTCTTCCGGAAGGCAAGCGAAAGCACCGCCACGCAGACAATCACGCCCACCACGCCGAAAGGATAGCCCACAGCGCAGGCCGTCGCCATCTGGTTGGAAGTTTCCACAGCTGATGGATCGGTCTGCAGCAGAGTCTGTTGCGCCGCTCCAAGCATCGGAGTGTTGGTTGCCGCTCCTGTAAGAAGGCCGGTGGCCACGGGAAGGGATATTCCTGTCACCTTGCTTATCGCCACGGTCATAGCCGTACCGATCAGAAGCACTGCGAACGCCAGGATGTTAAGCTTGATACCGCCCTTTTTCAGCGACGGGAAAAAACTCGGGCCGACCTGGATGCCTAAAGTGAAGACGAAGAGCACCAAGCCGAAATTCTGGGCCAGAGCCAGCATCCTCGAATCGACACTGAGTCCGAAATGGCCGGCGAGAATCCCGGCGAAAAAGACAAACGTCACCCCGAGGCTGACACCCTTGAATCGGATCTTGCTGCACAGAAGCCCCGCCACACAGATTAGAGACAATGCAAGAATCGCTTGAATATAAGATTGTTCCGTAAAAATCCGGACAAACCAGTTCATAGTGGACACTACTCTCGCAGGCAGGCAATTGCTTGCTGTATTAAAAATATCACGTTCAGCGGTGATTGCCCATCCGCCAGAGCCACCTGCCCTGAATCCGCCAGCCGGGAAAGAGGAACCGCTCCACGAAAACCATTGTTCCGTAACCGCAAGGTGAAATGAAAGCGGCGGTGAATCTCAATAAAGACTGCAAAGATAGTGAGAAATATTCATTAATTTCGCGAAGCGGAGGCACAGCGCCTTCCCGTCACCAATTAAGGAATATGCCGGAGGCAAAAAAAAGGAATATTCAGAAATCCGGAAAGCGGAGAGTCCGGTCTGGCGCGAAGAGGCGCAGACCGCAAGAAAAACGTAAGCCTCGCAATGTCGCCGTAGGGCTTTGGACGGCGGCCGGGATAGTCTTGGTTGTCGTTCTTCTTCTGTGCATTCAGCTCATCCGGAGAGCCGGAACCGACGGCTACGAGACCGGCGCCAAGGTCCCCGACGGAGAATGGCGCTACGGAATCGACATCTCACACCATAACGCGGACGGAATCGCCTGGGACTCTCTTTACGTGATGACCGACAGAAAAGGGAGGACTATCCGTGACGTGCAGGCCGCCAGGGACATAGCGCCGGTAAGTTTCGTGTTCATCAAGGCCACGGAAGGGGTGTCGCTTGTGGACAGGGATTTCAGGAAGAACTGGAAGGCCGCAGGCAGGTCGGGACTAAGGCGGGGAGCCTATCACTTTTTCAGAAGCTCGAAGGACGGCAAAGCTCAGGCGGAGCTGTTCATCAAGACTGTGGGAGACTTGAGATTCAAGGATCTGCCACCCGTGTTGGACATCGAGACCATCCACCGCGGAGGTTCCAGAAAGAGGCTGAACGAGGAAGCGCTCGAATGGCTGGAAACCATCGAAAGACACTATGGGAAAAAGCCGATTGTCTATGCGGGCTCCTCGTTCGCAAAAGACTATCTCAGTCCGGGAATCACTGACAACTATCCGATTTGGATCGCGCACTACGAAAAGGCCAGGCCGTCTTTTGAGGGCTGGACTTGGTGGCAGTTCACCGACCGCGCTGTCGTAAAGGGCGTGCCGGGACTGGTGGATCTGAGCGTGATGAGGAAATAGACGTTGCCGAGGAGACGCTTGACTGGTTTTCAGGGAGCGGCACACGGCTTCCAGAGCTCACCGCCTCTTACGCGGAAGACTGGAAGGATAAAGACACTGGCTCAGCGGACGGAGACAAACGGCTCCTCCGGGTTTCCTGTCCAGCGATAGAGGCGGGTTCTGGAGAACTGACGGCCGGTTTCCTTATTCTTGCCCGGCTCGGCGAAATAATACAATCCGTTCCCGACAGGGCAAATCCCCGTAGCCCCGTACTTGAAATAGAAACCCGGCACCGGCTTCTCCCTGGAACCTATCACCTTATGCTTTGTCCTGTCATAAAGGACTCCCGCAAGCCGCCGTTTCCTCGGCTTGGCGTCAACATCGAACACAAACATATCGTAGTTCGGGAATATGCCCTTCCGTCCCTTATAGACAGCCATGAGCATCCTCCCGTTCTCCTTGTCGTAGGCAAGGTTCTGCACACCCCAGTTCGTGTTTCCGGTGTAGGCGAAGTACTTGTCCTTCGGCTTGGCGGGTCCCTCGGAATAGAAATCACCGAACCTCACCACGCCGGCATATTCATTCAGTTCCTTGAAGTCGTAGCGCAGCAGCACCTGATGGTCGTTGTCGCCGCGGCCCGGATCCCCGTAGATTCCATAAGCGACATAGAGGTAGTCCTTGCCTCCCTTCCGTCCGAGTCCAGGAGCGATCGTCACCCCGTCGATTCCCGAGCAGCCGTAGAAGTGTTCATAATTCTTGTCGGCGAACCCTGTGAGATGGAAGTCGCGGGTCGCCTCTTTGACGCAGACTATGCGGAAAGCGTCATTGTTCTCCGAATCCATCCCCGGCTCAGTCACCTTATCGACATCTATGATGGCTATGTAGAACATCGAACGGCCTTTGGCGAACTCTGAAAGGCCCGCCCCGATGACATCGTCCTTACACTCCAAGGACGCATAGACCTTTCTGTCGGCACTGTTGAACGTCATAGCTCCGAGATGGCCCTGGATCCTGTCGATCGAACCGACGACATTCCCCTCAAGGTCTGTCTTGACAAAACTCGTGGTGAACGAATAGTACATCAGACCGGCGGTCCCGTCATAGGCAATCCCCTGAACGTGGTTCTTCCCTCCCTCGACATAGATTTCCAGCGGAAGATCCGGGGCTGTCTGCGAATATGCAGCCGAAATCCCGGCTGCCATCACCAATGCGGCTAATAGTATCTTTTTCATAACAAATCGTTTAATTCATTCTTCAACATAAACTGGTTCAGCGACCGGTCGGTGAGCCTGCCGTACCACAATCGCCGGCTTTCCTTGCAAGCTCGTCTATCATCGCTTTCGCGACAGCCGCGGAAGCCCCTTCCCCACCGAGAGCGTCACGGATCTCCTGATAGCCGGAAAGCATCCCGGAACGGTACTCCTTGTCCTCAATCAGGCGGCGGACCTCATTCAATGTGTTCTCCGGCGTGAAATAGTACTGCAAAAGCTCACGGAAACAGATCCTGTCCAGAATCAGATTCCCGAGACTGATGTATTTGATTTTTATTATTCCTTTGGCAATCAGGAAATTAATCTCCGCTCCCTTGTAAGCCACCACCTGAGGTGTCCCTATCAGCGCACACTCCAGAGAGGCTGTCCCGGAGTTGACCACGGCGGCCTCGGCGTTACGCATCACGGCATAGCTGCGGCCAAAGACCACACTGACATATTCACGGGTCCCGATGTAGCGGGCATAGTCGGACTCCGAGCGGGCCGGAGCCGCGGCCACCACGAAACGGTAGTCCGAATATTCCGGCATGGAATGCAACCTGTCGGCGAACTCCATAAAGACCGGCATCATCGAGCTGATCTCTCCGCTCCTCGACCCGGCGAGAAGGGCTATCATAGGCTTGTCCGGAAGCCCGGTTTTTCTCAGGAACTCCTCCCTTGTCTCCTTGAACGCCTCGGAGTTGTCAATCGCATCAATCAACGGATTGCCTTTATAGACAAAGTCAACGCCTTTCTTCGTAAAGTACGGAATTTCGAACGGAAACACTATGAAGAGCTTGTCCACAAAGGCTTTCAGCTTCTTCACACGGCTTTCCCGGGAAGCCCAGACCTTGGGGGCGATGTAGTAGAACACCTTGAACCCGGCCTTATGGGCGAACTCCGCCACTCTGAAATTGAAACCCGGATAGTCTATCAGAATCACCGCGTCCGGCTTCCAGCGAAGAATGTCCGAGGTACAGTCCGCGAATCTCTTGGCGAAGGCTCTCGCGTGGATCAGAATCTGCGTGAATCCGATGACGGCTCCGTCCTTGTAGTCCTTGACAAGTCCGGCGCCGTCCTGATTCTCCTTATAGACCGAGTCCATAAGGCCACCTCCCCAGAAGCGGATGTCAGCTTCGGGGTCCTCCGCATAAAGGCCGCGCATAAGGTTTGACCCGTGAAGGTCGCCGGAAGCCTCTCCGGCTATGATGTAGTAGCGCATATTCCCTAAAAATCAACGTTGAAGCCAAGGCCGCCCAGCCGCTCTATCTCTTCGCGGTCAGAGCTGTCAATGTTATGGGCCACGATGGTGATGTAGCCCTCGGCAAGCAGATGATGGTCGGCAAGAGCGTCATCCGAGGGAGAATCATCCTTGAAGTCTCCCACCATCATATAAAGGGTCTCATCAGGCTCGGCCTCAGGCCGGGAGGTCAGTCCGAGCGCCTCCGGGGACATTCCCTTGGCGGCGAGAAGACCGGCGTCCCAAAGCTTGAACTCCTTCTCCCAATGCCCCATCCCCTGATGCCCGACACGGATTCCCTTGATCTCCGTCGCCGGGATGTCCGGGAAATTGACATTGTAGAATATTCCTTTCCTTGCGGGACGGCTGGCGAGGAGACTCCTGAATATGTCCGGGAAATAATCCTCCACGGCCGAGAAGTCTGCGTCAAGGCTCATCGTGTCGAGCGAGACTCCTATGCCTAATATTCCGTTGAGGGCAGCCTCTTCGGCCGCGCCGAGCGTTCCGGAGTAGTTGGCCGCTGTCGCGGCGTTGGAACCGTGATTTATTCCGCAGACCACGACATCGGGCTTTTCCGGCCAGAAAATCTCGTCCAGCCCGTATTTCACGCAGCTGGCCGGAGTAGCGTCAAGGTAAGACCACCTGACACCATTCTCTGACGGCAGTCCCTTATAGGCGATGGCCTTGCCTCCCATCGAGACCGCCATCGACATCCCCGACTGGTGTGACTTGGGCGCCACCGCCGTTATCCTGCCAAATTGGCGCATTATTCCTGCCAGTGCGTGTATGCCGCCTGCCTTATAGCCATCGTCATTTGTCAGCAGTATGTTCAGCTCGTTCGACATATCTTTAGAAGCCGTTAATGTTATTATATACCTGTCAGCGCAGCCTTTCCGGCCATCCGTCCCTCGCCGCGCCCGCCGGGAGCCGCCTTCGGAGAGCCAGACTACACCCCCCCGGCCGGGCCGGAACGATTTCCGGAATACAAATTTAAACAGGTTCTTAATATTTTAGCCAACAATTATATCAAATTCCGCGATTTTTTAATAATTTTGCATCGCTTTTGCAGTGGAAGCTGCGGTTGGTTTAGTAGCAATTGAAAGTATTAACAACTTATTTAATATCTATCAAAAATGGTAAAACTTGGTATTAACGGATTTGGCCGTATCGGCCGTATGGTTTTCCGTGCAGCAGTTGAGAATTTCTCAAACGACATCGAGGTTGTAGGCATCAATGACCTTCTCGATCCAGAGTATCTCGCCTATATGCTCAAGTATGATTCAGTTCACGGAGTATTCAAAGGTGATGTCAAGGTTGAAGACGGACACCTCGTTGTAAACGGCAAGAAAATCCGTGTCACCGCCGAGATGGATCCGGCGAACCTCAAGTGGAACGAGGTTGAGGCTGACGTTGTCGTTGAGTCAACCGGTTTCTTCCTTACAGACGAGACAGCCCGCAAGCACATCCAGGCCGGTGCTAAGAAAGTCATCATGTCAGCTCCTTCAAAGGATGCGACCCCTATGTTCGTCTACGGTGTAAACCACACCACCTACGCCGGACAGGACATCATCTCCAACGCTTCCTGCACCACCAACTGCCTTGCTCCTATCACCAAGGTGCTCAACGACAAGTTCGGTGTCAAGAGAGGTCTTATGACAACCGTTCACGCCGCCACAGCTACCCAGAAGACCGTTGACGGACCTTCCAAGAAGGACTGGAGAGGTGGCCGCGGAATCCTCGAGAACATCATCCCTTCATCAACCGGCGCCGCCAAGGCTGTAGGCAAGGTTCTTCCTGAGCTTAACGGCAAGCTTACCGGTATGTCACTCCGCGTCCCTACATCTGACGTTTCCTTCGTTGACCTGACCTGCGAGCTTAACACTCCGGCATCATACGATGAGATCTGCGCCGCTATGAAGGAGGCTTCCGAGGGCGAGCTCAAGGGAGTTCTCGGCTACACCGACGAGCCGCTCGTATCAACCGATTTCCGCAACGACGCCCGCACTTCCATCTTTGACGTGAAGGCCGGTATCCAGCTCGACCCTACCTTCGTTAAGGTTTGCGCTTGGTACGACAATGAGTGGGGTTATTCAAACAAGGTGCTCGAGATGGCACGTGTAATCACAAAATAATCCCTATCTTTGTGAATAAGAAAGGCCGGGCCTTGGGGTCTGGCCTTTTTTTGAAGCCTCCCTTGGGACATTTTCCGCCCGGCGACCGGGTGTACTTCAAGGGCGACGCAACCGGACTGGTTCACTAATAACACAATAGCGATTATGAAAAAAGTTGTTTTATCTCTCGTTTGCGCGGCCACAATCCTTTCCGGCTGCGGAACAATGTCGAAAACAGGTAAAGGCACTCTTCTTGGTTCAGGAGCCGGCGCCATCATAGGAGCCGGTATCGGAGCCGCCATCGGTGACGGCAAGGGAGCGGCAATCGGAGCCGCCATCGGCACGGCCGTAGGTGCCGGGACAGGCGCGATAATAGGCAAGAAGATGGACAAGAAGGCTGAGGAGCTTGAGGCTCTTGAGAACGCCCAGGTAGAGACCGTACAGGATCAGAACGGTCTTCAGGCCATCAAGGTTACATTCAACAGCGGGATTCTCTTCCCGACAAACGGATCGACCCTGTCACAGACCTCAAAGAACGAGTTGTCGCAGTTCGCGACCAAGATGAGCGATATGCAGGACACAGACATCACGATCTACGGCCACACAGACAACACCGGTTCCGACGCGGTCAACGAGCGCCTTTCCAACGAAAGGGCGCAGTCTGTCGCCAAATACCTGAAGAACTGCGGTATAGCTTCTTCACGTATGACAACCGAGGGAAAGTCTTACTCAATGCCTGTGGCTGACAATTCCACAAAGGAAGGCCGGGCGCAGAACCGCCGCGTGGAGATTTACATCACCGCGAACAAGGCGATGATCGAGAAAGCGGAGAACGGTACGCTGTAAGGTTGCCCGAATATTTGAGAATATGGTTGGTAAAAAAGTTATTTTTACCAACCATATTCTTGTATTCAACCCCGGTCACCGCATGGCAGACGCAGAATTTCAGGAATCAGTAACGCCGGGCGCCAAAGATGAAAGTGCCGATGCGTACGATGGTAGCACCATGGCGGACAGCGAGCCGCCAGTCGTCAGACATACCGATGGAGAGTTCCGAAAAGTCCGAAAGCTCAGGATAACTGGTGTCAAGGCGATGCTTAAGCGACTGGATACGGGCGAAATCCGCCTCAATGACCGAATCATCATCGGTGTGGGTAGCCATACCCATAAGCCCGCGGATACGGATGTGGGAATATGAGCGTCCCGAGGAATATTCATCAAGGATTGACTCTATCTCGTCCTCGGAAAGGCCTCCCTTGGTCAGCTCGGCGCCAAGATGAAACTCCAGCAAGACATTTACAGTACGGGAGTTGGTGGCCGCCCAATTATCTATCAAGTCCAGCAGACGCACTGAATCGACCGATTCGACCAAAGAAGCGTAGGGCAGGACCATCTTCAGCTTGTTTGTCTGAAGATGACCGATGAAATGCCACTCTATGTCCTGCGGAAGCTGCAAAGCCTTGGCCGCAAATTCCTGCGGACGGTTCTCGCCGAAGCACCTCTGCCCGGCCTGATAGGCGGTCAGGATGTCCTCGAATGGATGGAATTTGGAAACTGCCACCAGTTTGACACCTGATGGCAGTTCCTTTCTGATTTCATTAAGATTCTCTTCAATCATTTCTCCGTGATTTCGGATGTTTGTCGCCGGTTAACGTCTTCCCTTCTGTTGTTCTTTCTGCATCTGGGCCTGCATCCTCTGAGCCTCTTCAAGACGCTGCTGCCATTTGCTCTTTGGAGCTTTCTTGCCTTCGGTAGCCTTGAGTTTCGCCCTGATTTCTTCCGGATGGACGAACCACTTTCTGATCACCCAGGTCTCGACCATAGTGATAAGGTTGGAGAGAAGATAGTAGTAGCTCAAACCGGAGGACAGGCTGTTACAGATGAAGAACATCATTATAGGCATCATCCACACGCTCATGAAGCGCATCGAAGCCATTTGAGGGTCGTCCGCACCAGGCTGCGAGGCTGTGGTGATCTTCGAATAGAAGAACATCGAGACAGCCATCAGCAATGCGAACAGCGAAAGATGGTCACCGATCAGAGGAATCCGCGCGCCGAAATCGATGATGGAATCATAGGCGCTCAGGTCATCCGCCCAAAGGAAAGACTGCTGGCGCAGCTCGATGGACGCCGGGAAGAACCGGAACATAGCCCACAGGATAGGGAACTGCAACAACATCGGCAGACATCCGCCCATCGGGCTGATTCCCGCTCTTTTGTACAATTCCATCTGCGCCTGCTGCTTCTTCAGGGCGTCTTCCTGCTTAGGATACTTCTGGTTCAGTTTGTCTATCTCCGGCTTGATGGCCTGCATCTTCGCCGACGAGGAATAAGACTTGAACGCAAACGGAAGGACCACGATCTTGATGAATATGGTCATCAGGAGGATGATGATTCCGAAGTTGGAGATGAACTTGTGCAGGAAGTCGAACAGAGGGATGATCACGAACCTGGTGAACCAGCCCACAAGCCAGCCGCCAAGAGGGATGATCTTCTCATACTTCAGGTCATAGGACTTGAGAGTCTTGAAATGGTTCGGGCCGAAGTAGAATTCGAAAGGAATAACGGTCTCGCTCTGCCCAGGCTGGAAATCCACCCTCAGGTCGGCCTCTCCGGTCATAAGGTAACGGTTGGAGTCGTCCTCCGGGAAATAGTTGAGGCTGAGATCAGCGGAGGCGAACTCCTGCGGCGCCCTCATTATCGCCGAGAAGAACTGCTGCTGGAAGGCGAACCAGGAGAGCTTCGAGTCAACCCGACGCTCGGCACCGCGTCCCTTGGCTATCGTCTCAGGCTTCTTCTCCCCGTCGAAATAGTAGTTCAGCTTGGAGTACTGCACCTCGTTCTTGTAGCCCTTCTCCATCCTCGGCATCGTCACGGCATAGTCGATGTCGAAAGAGAAGACATTCCTCGGGATGACATTCTCCATCCCCACGAACGAAAGGTAGTTTTTCACCGAATATGAACCCTCGGCGATAGCATACCTCTGCTCGATGTAACCGCCGCCCGCAAAATGCAGACGCATAGCCAGCGAGGTGTCTGTCTTCTCGGCCACCTTGAAAAGGAAATCCGAGGTGTTGATGGTCTCGCCGGCATATACCTGGGCATTGTAACGGCACATGTCCGGCTTGAAGATGTAAAGATCATCCCCGCCGTAGGACTTGTACTCATTCAGTCTCACCGAATATGGCTGCGCTCCCTTCGTGGTGAAGGCAAGCTCGAACTTGTCGTTGGACAAGGTCAGAATCTGAGCCTCCCCAGAACGGGCCGCCTCTAACAGAGAATCCTTGTAGATGCTCGCCGGTGCGGAGTTCTGAGCGAGATAAGTGGTGTCAGCCAACCTTTTGGCCGCCTCAGCGGCGGCGATGGAGTCAGCCTGAATCTGATTTACAAGCGCTATTGAATCCAATTGGGCCTGATAGGCCGCCTGTTTCTGATACTGTTTGTTCTGATAGAAGGTAAAGCCGAACAGGAGCAAGCCTATCAGGACAATACCAGTGATTGTGTTCTTATCCATTATCTGTTACTTCTCTTCTTCGCTCTCCTCTGCCTTTCTGATTCTGGCCTCCAGATCCTTCAATTCCTGCTTCGCGGCGTCTATCCTTTCCTGCATCTTCTGGATAAGAGGCGCGGAGTTCTTGGATGACGAGAAGAAACCGATATTGTTCTCGTAGGTGTCAATGTCCTGCTGGAGCTTGTTGTACTGCTGCACAAGACGATCCTTCTCGCTCAGCGGCTTTCTGGAGAAACCTCCGTTCCTGCCGCCATTGCCGCCCTGTCTCGGAGCCTTCAGCGAGAAATCCGGGAACTTGGCCTGCATAGCCTCGGAGTAGGCGGACTGAATCGCGTCCTTCTCCTTGAAAGGCACGAAACCGATCCCCTGCCACTTCTCCACAAACGCGCGGGCCGCGTCACGGTCTGCCGAAGCGTCACCGGAGAGGACATATTCATTGATTTCCCCGATAAGGGCCTTCTTGGCCTTAAGGTTGCCGTGGAAGTCATTCTCCGGCCTGGAATTCTTGTCGCGCTCGTTGAAGAACTCGTCACACGCGGCGCGGAATCTCTTCCAGAGCTGCTCGGACTTCTTGCGAGGCACGGCGCCTATCTCCTTCCACTGCTTCTGAAGGGCTATCAAGGCCTCTGTGGTCTTCTTCCATTCCTTGCTGTCCTTCAAAGCCTCGGCCTGCTCGATAAGGGAAATCTTCCTCTCCATGTTCTCGTTCATGGAATCCTTGAACTGAGTATAATATTCCCTCTTCCGGGCGAAGAATCTGTCACACGCGGCGCGGAAACGGTCGTAAATCTTCTGGTTCTCCTTCCTGGTGGCGAAACCGATGGTCCTCCACGTCTTCTGGATTTCCTCGATCTCGGTAGAAAGGGCGTTCCACTCATTGGAAGACTTGACCTCCCTGTCGGCGATAGCCTCGACCTGCTCGCAGAGCCTGGTCTTCTCGGCAAGGTTCTCCTGCTGTTTCTCCTTCTGACCCTCGAAATAGGCCTGATACTTCTTGTTGATTACGGCTGTGGCGGCCTTGAAGCGATCCCAGATGGAATCGCGGTACTCTTTGGCGACCGGGCCGAACTCCTTCCACTGCTCGTGGAGTTTCTGAAGCTCGCGGAAAGCCTCGACGACATTCTCGTTCTCGGAGAGTCTCTCCGCCGCCTGGCAGAAGGCCTCCTTGGCCTCAAGGTTCTTCTTGAAATCAAGATCCCTGAGATCCCTGTTGATCTTCACCATGTCGTAGAACTTCTCGACATAGAACTGGTAGGTGTCGTTAAGGTCACGGAACTTGGTGGCCGGAACCGGGCCGATCTCCCTCCAGCGGTTCTGAAGCTCGCGGAAAGCCGGGAATGTGGAGTTCACGTCCTCCTGCTTCTCCACAAGGTTCTTAAGATCCTCGATGACAGCCTGCTTCCTGGCGAAGTTCTCCTCTCTTTGGGCATCCTGCCGGCGGTTGTACTCGGCGCGTTCCTTCTTGTAGTTGGAATAGACGCCCTTGAAAGCGACCTCTATGGCCTCGAACGGATTGTCCCTGACCTCCTCCGGCTGATTCTCCACCGGGGCGGCCTCCTCAATCACATCCTCCTTAGAGGACGGCTCGTCAACCTTCGCTCCCAGACCGGCGTCAGCCTTCTCTTTGGAAAGTCTCTTGTAGAACGCGGACTTGATGGCATCGGCCTCCTTGTACCTCTTCATCCTGTCTTCGGCCTGCGAAAGCTTGTCGAACAAATCCGACAACTCGGCAAGCGAAAGAGCGCCAAGATCGGCCGGGACCTCTCCGCCATCCCCGGTGTCGGCGGCCTCCTCGCGGCCTTCAATCACTTCCTCCGCCTCCCGCGGGGTTTCCACAGCCTCGTCGGCGGCCACTCCGGCCACTTCCCGGGCCTCAGGATTTTCTTCATTCTCGTTGAGAGCCTTTGGAGCTTCCTCTACATCTGCGGTCTTGTTGACCTCAGGAAAAATACCTTCACTCATAAAGCAGTTAAATTAAGAGTCATACTTATCCGCAAATATACCTAAAAAAACACTATTTTTGCAAAAAGCAAAACAATATTCTATGCGCATTGACATTCTGACGGTAGTTCCGGAACTCTTGGAAAGCCCTCTCAGCCACTCCATAGTAGGCAGAGCCATCAAGAAAGGGCTGGTCGAAATACACGTACACAACATCAGAAAATACGGTCTGGGTCCCCGCGCCACGGTGGATGACTACTGCTACGGCGGCGACGCGGGAATGGTGATGATGATCGAGCCGGTGGATAAAATGATCGGCGAGCTGAAGGCCGAACGTGAATATGACGAAGTGATCTACCTCTCCCCGGACGGCGAGCCGCTGAATCAGGGGATATCAAACGAACTGTCACTTAAGGAGAACCTTATCCTACTCTGCGGCCATTACAAAGGGATAGACCACCGGATAAGGGAGCATCTGGTGACCCGCGAGATATCGGTGGGCGACTATGTGGTCAGCGGAGGAGAGATTCCCGCGGCGCTGCTTGCTGACTCGATCGTGAGACTCATCCCAGGGACGCTTACCGACGAGACTTCTGCACTGAGCGATAGCTTCCAGGACGGGCTTCTCTCCCCTCCTGTCTATACAAGACCAGCCGACTACAAAGGCTGGAAGGTTCCGGATGTCCTGCTCAGCGGAAATCCAAGGCTGATCCGCGAATGGCAGGACGAACAGGCCTTGGAACGCACGAAAAGGCTGCGCCCTGAATTATTGGAAGGTTCTGATAGTCAACCCAAAAGGTAGCCCTGCCCGTAAAACGTTTAAAACTTTTGTCGAAAAAGACTTGCTTTAAACGTTTTTTTGACTACTTTTGCAACAGAAAAAATGTGAGAGTTTTCACACTCTAACGACTAAAACCTTCTTTCAAAATAAGGTAATACACTACTAACTAACCGAAAAAAGTCCGCAGCGATGCGGGCTTTTTTTTACTCTCCACGGGATGCGGAAGCGCCAATGAACCATTATGGACTTGACGGTCAGCAAGGAATATCATACATTTGCGTATTAGTAAGAAAGAAACAACATGACAAAGATTGTCCCTGAACTGAATTACCTCCTTGCCGAAGTGGAAAAACACTACGGAAGGAAGCTTTTGTCATCGACGGATTTCGAAGCTTTGTCCATCGTGATCGAGCACGAGTGCGGCGAGATTATCTCATCATCCACACTGAAAAGGCTATGGGGCTATGTGTCGCTGAAACCTACCCCAAGGATCTCGACCCTGGACGTGCTTTCAAAATTCATCGGGATGCGCAATTTCGAAGCGTTCCGCCAAAGCATAAAAAACAACCAGTCGTACGTCTCCCGCTATTTCTCGTCCAAGACCGTATGCTCGTCCGACCTTGAAAAAGGAGCCGAGATTGTCATCGGCTGGGGTCCTGACAGAATCGTGTGTCTGAAGTACGAAGGGGAAAGCACCTACACTGTAACCAAATCCGAGAACTCAAAGCTGACCGCGGGAGACAGATTCTCAGCCGAATCATTTATGCTGGGCTATCCTCTCTACATACCAAGAATCCTGAGGAACGGCGAGTACACCCTCCCATACATAGCCGGCACTCAGGACGGACTGAACAAGGTGGATGTCGTCGGCTGACACGGGGCGGGGAGATTCCGGCGCGAGGCCGTGTCAATAGGCGGCATCGCGGATGTCCCGCGTCACCTGCTCGAACACAGAATCCACCGCACGGCGCTCGAGGAAAGCCTTTATGCCCGGCCACATCAGACAGACCGAAGCCACCAAAACAGAGAGCGCCGCAATAACCGTCACCGGAGCCAGCCAACGCCGGGACTGTTCCATTTTTCTGACACAGGCGCGCACTTCAGCGACACTGCCGAAACGCTTCGAACGGTCTTCAGCCGAACAAACCGAGGCTATCCGGGGATACACTCCCATCCTCTTCATTATCTTTCCCAATGAATATATGTCCGAACGGCAATCCACGGTCTCTCCGGCCATCTGCTCGGGCGAGATGTAGTCTTTGGTCCCGGCAGGATTCTTCAGCACGGCGTAATGGTCAGCGTCGGAAAGGCCGAAATCTATCAGCTTGACATTCTGCCCATTGTTGGTTATCAGAATATTGGACGGCTTCAGGTCACGGTGTATGACCTGCCCTCTGTGGAGATACTCAAGAGCGTCGCAAAGCTCAAGCACAATCTTACGGGCAGGAAGTCCTTTCCGGCCAATCAGGCGCTCAAGGGTCTCGCCTTCAACCCATTGCATCACAACGCAAGCTCCTTTTCCAGGAAGGCGGACGAAATCCAGTGCCGGACAGATGTTGGGATGATCGAGCAGATAGCCTATCTCATACTCCTTCCGGAGCATTCGCACATAGAAAGGATTGCCGGAATATTCAGGCTTGAGCCATTTCAGGGCGACCAGCTTTCCGTCAATCCTGCCCTTGCCAAGGACAGTATAGCCCCCGGGCGAATCGTGGACGACGCGAATGTCCCCGACCGAAGCGTCGGAGAACTCCTCGTCCGGGCCGAAAAAGGCTGATGTTTCCTCCATAAACTGAATAATAGATGCCAAATATAACCTTTTCCAGGCACTTATTACAAATAAATATGGTAAATTTGTCTCTCGTGACAGAATGAGCAAGACACACATCATAATATTCCTTGCCTCGGCTCTTGCCGCGGCCTGCACCGGTTCCGACGGACAGAATGACGCTCCGCGCTATGACTTCGGGACTGACTGCCTGAACGGTACGATGATCGTGGAAGCGGACGGGAAATACGGCCTTGCGGACACTTCAGGCAAGGAGATTCTGCCTCCGCGCTTTGATGACATCATCTATCTGACCGATGAGATGGGAGCCGCGTTCACCGGTAATGTATGCAGCTTCTTCGACAAGTCAGGCAAGAGACTCGGTGAGTCTATAATCAAGGATGGCACTTCCGCCGACAGGCTGCTGGACATTTACACGGAGATCCGGTCGGAGCAAAGGGCCAGATGGGACAGCATCCTGTCAGGCTACGAGGAGTTCCGCAGATACTGTCAGAGCGACGGGGCGACGGAAGACAAAGCGCGGATGATGGCGGAGACCATCTGGACGGCCCTGGCGGGAATAGACACTCCGATGGAGAAGGATCAGAGAGTCCGCTTTGAGTCCGAACAAGCCAACTACAAGAAGTAAGTTTATGAACAAGAGGGCATTCAGCATATTCATCTCACTGTTCGTCCTGTGTCTGGCGGCATACCCGCAGAGTTTCTCGGACATAAGGCGGAACAGTGCCTACATCTATGCGGAGGGAACAGGGACGACCACCGGTTCGGCAGACAGTCTGGCTCTCGGCGGCATTGTTCTCAAACTCGCCGAGGCAGTGGATCTCCCTCACCCTCCGGAGATAAGGAAAGGGTTGATGGAAAGCTATCTGGATGATCTGAGGAGGGAATGCGGGATAATCTCCTCGGCGGGTCAGGCAACCTTCACCGTAATGCGATTCATCAAGAGAGACGATCTGGGATTGATATTCGCCCGCAGGAGGGAGAAGGTCAAGGAGATGATTTCAATCGCCGGGACAGCGGAGGGCCAATGCCGGATTGATGTCGCCCTCCGCCATTATTCGTGGGCAGAGACATTGATGAGAAGCCTTCCCGCCCCGGATGTGACTGAAATAGCCCGGATCAAAGGCAAGAGGGAGGAGATTCTCGGAAACCTGAATGTAGCGTTCGACCGGCAGAGCATATACAGCAAGGACATCGTGGAAATCTCGTTCACCTTCCGGGGAAAGCCGGTGAAGAGCATCGACTACCGGTTCTACGACGGCAGGTCCTGGAGCGGTGTGCTCTCCGCCAAGGACGGGAAAGGATTTGTGGAGGTAAGGAACGGCTCCGGGATAGACAGCTACCGTATCAAGTACGAGGTCACGCCCTCGCATCTTCATCACCTTTCCCGCGAGGTCATAGGAGTGGAGAAAGCATTGTCCGCCTCTGGAGGCAAAGAGAGCGCCGCGGGCGGGAACCGGAAGCCTGGCCCGGACAGCGGGCAAAGCCAAAGAGCCGGGACGGGATCCGCGGTACGGAAGATTGATTTCTCCGATGTCAGGAAGAAGGTTCTGGAAGTAGTCGCAAGAGACGAGTTCCAGACCGAGCCGGACTCCACCAGAGGAGGCATCAGACCAGTGGTCATGACATCGGGCTACGAGGAGACAGTGAACCGAATATGCCGAAGCATTTCCGACGGGAACCGCGACTCGTTGGCCGGCTGCTTCACGGAAGAGGGTTACAGGACATTCAACAGGCTCATCCGCTACGGCAACGCAAGAGTGCTTAATTTTGACAGGCTGGATTTCTTCAGCCTCGACGGCGAGGTGTACTGCCGGAGCGTGCCCATGGTCTTCTCATTCAGGGGCAACAAAAGGCAGTTCGTGGAGAATGTGGTGTTCATCTTCGACACCGAAGGGAAGATATGCGACCTGTCGTTCTCCCTGGACAAGGAAACGGTACAGAACATCATCTCCCAAGACAGCTGGACGGAAGAGGCGAGAATCATCCTCGTCAGCTTCCTTGAGAGCTACAAGACGGCCTATTCCCTTGAGCGTCTCGACTACATCAGCTCCATCTTCGACGACAGCGCGCTGATCATAACGGGCCGCGTGCTCCGGAACGTCAAAGGACCGAACGAGTACAGCAACAACCGCTTCGTCACCCTCACCAGACAAAACAAGACGAGCTACATAAGGAACCTCCAAAGGGTGTTCTCGAGTCAGGAATATATCAACCTGCAGTTCTCCGACTGCGAGGTGACGAAACTCGGAAAGGGAGAACAGCTGTTCGGGATAAAGATAAGGCAGGAATATTTCTCAACGACATATTCGGACACCGGCTATCTCTTCATCCTTGTGGACCTGAGGGACTACCGGCAGCCAGTCATCCACGTCAGGACCTGGCAGGAAGAACCAGACAAGGACTTTGGAGTGATCGGCCCGTATAATTTCTGAATCCTCCGCAACTCCTTAGCCAGAGCCTCCGGCCAGAAATGGAAATCAGCTGAGGTTCTTGCCGTGGCAGTTGCGGTAGGACAGGCGGCTGCCGCAAGGGCAAAGCGCGTCCTGCGGGGTCGGAGGAACGAAAAGGCCGAGAATGGGATTCTTCTTTATCATAGCCTGAAGCGGATCGTCCTCGGTCTGGAGAACGACCTTAAGGCAGTTCTTCTCGTTTGAGGAATAGCCTTTCAAAAGCCATTTGGGAAGAGTGTTGGCGTAGGCGGCCACTATTTCCATACACTCATTGTAATCCTCGAACGAATCGATGTCATCCTGTTTCCGGGACACGCTGGCGAATATCGCCTCCGTAGTGTCGCTTTTCCCGATCATCTGGGAGTTCATCCAGATATCGTGTTCCTCGCGTATCAAATCGTCGCCGGAATAGCCAAGATTGCCAAGCATCTCAACCAGTCTCTCACCCTCCTTTGTATCAAGGCCATAGACGAAATACGGAGAGCCTGCTCCCGCCTTTAGCGCATCCTGCGGACTGAAACGGCGACAGGACTCTATCCCTGAATATTCCTGCCTGCCCTTGAGGATTTCCTCCGGGTCAAAAATATTCGGGGCGCTCATATAGCGTTCTCCGCCGGAATCAACCCTGCACAGCTTCATCACCGGACTCTCATAGACTATGTTGGTGAAATGCTCGATGCTGTGACGGCCGGAATATTCCCAATAGTCAAGCATACAGTCAAAGAAATCATCGACTGTCATAATTCCATAGAGGCAGAGATAGCCGAGAGCGGCCTGATCGGTTTCAAAAACACCGCTTTCCTCTCCATCGCTGATCACACCGTCAATATGCGGGGCCACCACATCATACATATCCTTTGAAATCCATACTTCCCTGAAGTTCTCGTCGGAGGTGTCGGAACCCAACAGCCTGACTGTCTCAAGAACCGAAGGGAAATCCGGATAGTCCAGATAGAGCGGAACACCGGGACCGGCATCGACAAGACGCTTGAGCAGCCTGAGGTCTCTTTCAAGCATCCTTCCAAGCCACTCCTCGGGCCTCTCGATAATATACGCCCCAAGCCTGTCCACAAATTCCGTCTTGCGGACTTTCGACGGAACATCCGCTCCGAAATAATGGCGGATGTCCTCCAACTCGACTCTTGGAAAGCTTTCGAGAGCCTTGAATATGACGTTACGTTTCTGCTTCATAAACTATAAAGGAAGACACCGGAATCCGTTCCGGCGGGAAGCGGAGCGCAAGAGAATCGCCCACTTCAACCATAAAACCTCCTGTCTGACAATAAGTCACAAATTACACACTCAACAAGCCGAACACAGCGGCACTGCAAATATAATGAATAATAACAGGATTTCGCCACATTGCCGAACCCGACTTTCGCACCGCATCCGACTTTTGCAAAGTGAGCGCCTGATGAATATGATTGATTTATGCCGGCTGTTGCCGGAGCGGCAAAGGCTCGCCGAAGGTGCGGGAAAGATGAAAAGTCAAAATAGAAGCGCAACAATACCGGGGTTGTGTGGCCGATCCTGAAGGGCGAGATCTGGTAATCTCCCAGCGTGTAATCATGCCATGCCCTCCGCTTTCCGGCAATCCTGCCGGGAGCCTGTCAGAATCAATGATCAATGGCCTCTGGTCTGAGTAAGAGGCTTATTGGTCAAAAATAGTACATAAAATTATGATAATTGATTGATTTTAATATATTTGCACTATTTGCGTCAGAAATGGGTAAAAAGTTTGTCCAAAATGTGGACAAAAAGCACTTGTAAAACGTGGATTTAATGCGGGTCGTCAGCGATATTTTTGCACTAACTGCCATCGCCATTCGGTCCTTCCAATAGCACGTCGTAGTACCTCACCTAAAAGTCTATACGAAGAGTATGTAAAAGGCAAGCAAACACTCTCTGAGATAGCTGAGCGGCACAGTTTATCCGTAAGCACAGTGCAACGCAGAATGCGACAAGTTCACTCCACTCGTATTATTTATAAATACAAGGAGGTGGTAATCCTTATGGATGCAACTTATTGGGGTAGGAGCTTCGGTGTACTACTTATTGTTGATGCTTACCGCAAGCGATTATTGTGGCGCAAGTTCCTCGACAAGAAAGAGACTATTGCCGATTATTTAGAAGGCATTGAGTGGCTGTGCACACACAAATTTAAGATACTCGGTATTGTATGCGATGGGCTATGGGGATTGCCGCAAGCTCTCGCTCGATATAAGGTGCAATATTGTCAGTTTCATCAAGTTAAGACCGTGGATGAATATCTTACGAAGAATCCGCAAACGAATGCCGGCAAGGAATTGCAGAAGATAGCGCACCTACTTTGCCATACGGATAAGGAATCTTTTGTGGGAATGTTAGATGAATGGCATAACAAATGGAGCGAGTGGCTCAAGCACCGAACTCTAGATAGAAAGACCGGGAAGAAATCATATACACACCAGCGAGTCAGGAGTGCTTATTTCTCACTGAAACGACATATGAAATGGCTATGGACTTGGTACGATTATCCCGATACGCCGATACCTAATACGAATAACATTCTTGAAGCAATCAACACTGATTTGAAAACAAAATTGAGGGTACATAGTGGAATGTCAAGGCGCTATCGCAAACTATTTACTGACGAGTATTTCAGGCTCAAATACAAGTAGAAAATGTGGGCATATACCCGCATTTATGTACTATTTTTGACCAATAAACAAAAACCGCCACAATTTTATGTACTATTTTGACCAATAAGCCCAAAACGCCGCCACAAAGGTTACCTAAATCTTTGAGTGCGGGGAAGTTGGGAGCCTAAGTAAAAGAAAATCAAGGATTTAAGTTTTACCCTAAATCCTTGACCTTGTGGAGCATAGGAGAATCGAACTCCTGACCTTTTGAATGCCATTCAAACGCTCTACCAACTGAGCTAATACCCCATTGGGATTGCAAATATAGGGAAAAAGTTTATATTTACAAATATTCCGGGGAGGATTTTTGTAACTTTTCGGTTCTGTGACCTAAAACGGTGGTCAATGAGCATCAAACGCCGCAAACAACAAGCCCAGCGGTGGCTGAATGCCGTGGCCGCTGAGCTTGCATAAACTTCGGAAAGAAAGTCCGTATTGGAAGCTGCCTTGAATTATCTGAAGAGAACGACCAGATGGCAAAAGCTCTCAAAAAATTCAAAACAACATCTTAGTTTTCGTCCTGATACTTCAGAACCGGCTGACGGGCCGCCGTTGTCTCGTCCGGACGGGTGATAGGGGCATTGTGCGGAGCGCTCTTCAACAGAGCGGGATCCTCCGCCGCCTCAAGCGCGATCTTCTTCATAACCTCTATGAAAGCGTCCAAAGTCTCTATCGACTCTGTCTCCGTCGGCTCAATCATGATTGCCTGATGGAAGAGCAGAGGGAAATAGATTGTCGGAGCGTGGAAACCAAAGTCCAGAAGCCGCTTGGCGACATCAAGCGTCGTCGCGCCCTCTCGCTCGACCGTACCGTCGGCAGCCTTCCTCGAGCCGTCATTGACAAGGCCGTCATAGACGAACTCATGCTTGCATACAGCAGGGATAGGCAGCTTATAGTACTCCTTGAGGCTTTCCTTAATGTAGTTGGCCCCAAGGGTGGCATATTTGCCGACAAACCTGACGTTCTCTTTGCCGAGCATTAGAATGTAGGCATAGGCTCTTAGTATCACGCCGAAATTGCCGAGAAATCCGGACACCTCACCGGCCGCTTTACCGCAGTCACGGAAGTTCTTTTCCTGATCGCTCTTGCCGACACCGGCGCGGCCGCGAACCTTGAACTGGCCGTATTCATCCTTGACAACCTTTGGCACAGGAAGATATGGAACCAGTTTCGGGCAGACTCCGACTGGGCCGGAACCAGGGCCGCCGCCACCGTGAGGGGTGGAGAACGACTTGTGAAGGTTGAGGTGAAGGATGTCGAATCCCATATCGCCCGGACGCGCGACACCGATGAGCGGATTCATATTCGCACCATCGTAGTAGAGAAGTCCTCCGCATCCGTGGATGAGAGCGGCTATCTCCTTGATGTCCTTCTCGAAAAGGCCGAGAGTGTTAGGGTTCGTCATCATTATACCGGCGATGTCGTCGCCAAGCAACGGCTTCAGGTCATTCACATCGACAAGTCCGTCAGCCTTGGACTTCACGACCACCACATCGAGACCACAGACCGCGGCACTGGCCGGGTTCGTTCCGTGGGCGCTGTCAGGCACAATCACCTTCGTCCTCTTCAGATCGCCGTTGAGAATATGGTACTGACGCATAATCATCAGGCCGGTCAGCTCGCCGTGCGCCCCGGCGCAAGGATTGAACGTGAAATGAGCCATTCCGGTGATGGCGGAGAGAGCCTTGTCCATATTGTAATAGACCTCGAGCGCCCCCTGTACCGTGGATGCCGGCTGCAAAGGATGCAGTCCGAGGAATCCCTTCATCCCAGCGATTTCCTCGTTGATCTTCGGATTGTACTTCATCGTACAGCTTCCCAAAGGATAGAATCCGGTATCAACACCGAAGTTCATCTGCGAAAGGTTTGTGTAGTGACGCACGACGTCGACCTCGCTCACCTGAGGAAGTCCCACCGCCGAAGTCCTTCTCAGTCCGGCCGGAATCTCATCCGAGGAAGAAGTCCATTCGTTCCTGCCGAGGGAATAGCCGACCCTCCCCTCCTTGGAGAGTTCGAAAATAAGCTTATCGTAATATTTCATATTCCTTAGGCCTCCTTCACCAGAGCGACGAGAGCGTCAATCTCGGCTTTCGTCCTTCTTTCAGTCGCACAAAAACTTACATAGCCTTCCTCGGCCTCAAGACCGGCAAAGAACCCTCCGTCGTGGAGCTTGATGTGAAGCCTTTCGACAGGAATCAGCGGCTTGAGGGTGAACTCCTTCAGGAACGGCTTGTCAAAAACCTCGGCGAACTTGCCGGTCTTGAGAAGCCCGTCGTGGAGATAGTGAGCGGCCGCATAGGAGCGGTCGTTGACTTCCTTAAGCCCCTCCGGACCCATAAGCGACATATAGACAGTCACATAGAGAGCCATAAGGCTTTCATTGGAACAAATGTTCGAGGTGGCCTTCTCGCGGCGGATGTGCTGCTCGCGTGCCTGAAGCGTCAGGCAGAAACAGCGGCGGCCTTCCGTGTCGCGGGTCTCTCCGACAATTCTTCCCGGAAGCTTGCGGACATATTCCTTCCTGCACGCCATAAAGCCCACATAAGGCCCGCCGAAACTCATAGGAATGCCAAGGCTCTGACCGTCACCGACAGCGATGTCCGCCCCCCACTCGGCAGGGGTCTTGAGAACCGCGAGAGCGGAAGGGTCGCAATATTCAATGAATATCCCGCCTTCTCCGTGGACGGACTCCGCAAAGCCGGTATGGTCTTCGATGATTCCGTAGCGGTTAATCGAAGGGACAATCACTCCGGCCACGTCTTTTCCGGCAAGCTCGGCCTTCATACAGTCCGGACAGGTCTGCCCGTCCTTGCAAGGGATAAGCGTCAGCTCGATGCCGTTGTAGCCGGCGTAGGTCTGGATTGTCCTGATGACATTCGGAAGCAATGACGAGGAGACAAGCACCCTCGACTTGCGCTTTGTGCAGGCGACAGCCATCTTCACCGCCTCGGCGGCCGCGGTAGGGCCGTCATACATGGAAGCGTTGCTGACATCAAGCCCTGTCAGGGCGCAAACCATACTCTGGTACTCGAATATGTACCTGAGGGTTCCCTGCGAAATCTCGGCCTGATAAGGGGTGTAGGCCGTCAGAAACTCCGAACGGGAAGTGATGTAAGGAACCACGGACGGAGTGTAGTGGTCGTAAACACCCTGACCGACAAACACCTTCAGTTTCTCGTCCTTATTGTCCAGCGATTCGAAAAAGTCACGGACCTCCTGCTCGGACATAGCGTCCGGCAGGTCATATTCACCCTTGAAGATGACATCCTGCGGAACATCGGAATAGAGGTCGTCCAGAGACTTCACCCCTACGCGATCCAACATCACGCGGACATCATCTTCAGTGTGAGGGAAATAAGGGAATGCGCCCATCTTACTTCTCTGAATATGCCTTGTAAGCCTCAGAGTCCATAAGCGCCTCGACCTGAGCCGGGTCGTCCATCTCGACCTTGATGATCCAAGCCGAGTAGGCATCCTCGTTAATCTTCTCCGGAGCGTCCTCAAGCTCAGCATTGACTTCGACAACCTTTCCGGAGACAGGAGAGAGAAGCTCGCTGGAAGCCTTCACGCTCTCAAGCGCGCCGAACTCCTCGCCAGCCTCAACTTCATCGTCAACCTCAGGAAGATCGGCATAGGTGATGTCACCAAGCTCTTTCTGCGCATAATCCGAAATACCGATGACGGCCACATTGCCCTCAACCTTTACCCACTCGTGGTCCTCGCTGTAACGGAGGCCTTCTATTACCTTGCTCATAATGAATTAGATTTTTGAAAAAGCAATTTATTTCTTGTAGTTTGTCTGATAGAATCTCTTTTTAACGACCTTTCCCGGGAACACCTTCTTGCGGATGCGCACGGAAAGCGGAGCGTCAAGGGCTCCGTATTCCCTTTTCACGAGAGCGAAGCAGATGCTCTTTCCGAGAGAAATGCTGTGGTAGCCGGTAGTGACAACACCGACCTGCGTCCCGTCCTCAAGCTCGACAGGATAGCCGGCCCTCGGAATAGCCTTGTCCTGAAGCTCGATCCCGACAAGCTTCTTCTCCGTGCCGTTCGCCTTCTGGTCAACGAGGGCATCCTTTCCGATGAACCCGTCCTTGTCCAGCTTGCAGAACATACTGAAACCTGCGGCCACAGGAGAAATCTCAGGAGTAAGCTCGTCGCCGTAAAGAGGCAGGCCTGCCTCGAAGCGCAAGGTGTCGCGGCATCCAAGTCCGCAAGGAGTCACCCCGGCCTTTGCGAAAGCGTCCCAGTACCTGACAATCAGACCCGGAGCGGCGTACACCTCGAATCCGTCCTCGCCGGTGTAGCCTGTGCGGCTGATTATCACCCTCATGCCGGCGTCCTCAAAGTCCTTGAACGTGTAGAACTTCAAGTCTGCCGCATCGGAGGCGAAGCCAAGGACATTCACAAGAGTCTCGACTGCCTTGGGACCCTGAAGGGCGATCTGTCCCCAGTTGTCGGAGTCGTTGACAATCCTCACATCGTAGCCCTCGGAGTGATCCTTTATCCAAAGATAATCCTTCTCGATGTTGGAGGCGTTCACGACCAGAAGATAGTGATCAGCCGTAAACTCTTTATAGACAAGAAGATCATCGACAGTACCCCCGTCAGGATAAAGCATCATGCCGTAAAGGATCTGGCCAGGGGCCATAGAACGGACATCATTTGTGAAGATGTGGTTGACGAACTTCTCCGCATCAGGGCCGCTGACGAAAATCTCGCCCATGTGCGAGACATCGAACATCCCCACGTTGTTGCGGACCGCCAGATGCTCCTCTGTGATCGAGGAGTACTGGATCGGCATATCGAATCCAGCGAAAGGACTCATCTTGGCTCCGAGAGCCACGTGACTGTCGTGCAGACAGGTTACTTTGAGTTGTTCCTCCATAATCAATTATCAGTGTTTGTAAAATATCATCCGAAGGACTAAAGCGCGAGCCTCAGTCCGAAAGTGCCCTTGACGTTTTTTGCCGGCATATACGAGCGGTTGGAAATCCTGCAGGCGTCCCAACGGCTTGCACAGCTGCCTCCCCTTAGAACCCTCGTCCCACCATCGGCGGCCCCGACAGGATTGACCTGTGCGTCCTTTGAATATCCAGCGGCGCGGTCATAACACCATTCCCAGACGTTGCCGCTCATGTCGTATATTCCCAACTCGTTGGCCTTCCGGGTCTTGACATCCTTTAGTTTTGAGGACGCATTGTCAAGGAACCACATCGCGTCGTAATTGTTCGAGCCGCTGAAGCCGTAGTGGCGGGACTTCTGTCCGCCCCGGGCGGCGTATTCCCACTCGGCCTCGGTAGGAAGACGGAACTTCCGCCCGGTCAAGGCGTTAAGCCTGACGATGAATTCCTGGCAGTTATACCAGGAAACATTCCCGACAGGCTTCCTCGGCTCCTCGATGTCGTTAAGATAAGGGACAGAGCCCATCACGGCGTTCCACAGGGCGACAGTGACTTCGGTCTCCCCTATCCCGAAATCATCAAGAGTAACCTGATGTGCCGGAGCCTCGTTCTCCGGGCAGTTGAAGTTGGGATATGGAGAGTCTGTGGCGTTGAATCCCATAGAGTAGGTCCCGCCTTTGACTTTCAGCATCCTGAACGATACGTCTCCGACGGTGAAGACCTCTGGCCTCAGGTCGGACGCATCAACTTTCTCCCTGTCTATCATGTTGCCGTCAAGCCGGTTGACAAGCTCGTCAGAAAGAACATCCTCGGTCGGCTGGACAAGTCTGAAACCCACTTTCACCTGCTTCGTGCGGCAATCCAGCTCCAGTCTTTCAAGCACGGTGCGGACGACCTTGGAATCATTCTCCGCAGGACCTTCCGGATTGACCGCCAGTTTCATAGGGTCAAAATAATCACTGCCGGTGGCATTTTCAGGCACAGCGTCATAGCTGTCGAGACACCACTCCGCAACCGCGGTGAAATCCTTTCCTTTACGAATTCTCTGGGCATATTCCCACTGGGCCTCGGTAGGAAGGAGAAACATCTTTCCGGTGGCCTTGTTCAACTTGCCTATGAATTTCACGGCGTCATTCCAGGAAACCATATCCACCGGAGCTTCAGGATTACTGAGCGAAGACGGATCTCCACCCGTCACCGCCGCCCACAAAGCCCTGGAAACCGGCCTGGCGCTGATCACGAATCCGTCAAGCGCCACCTCGTGAGGAATGCCGCCGGAGATTTTCCTGCGGTTGTCCTCGGTAAGCCCCATAGTGTAGTGCCCTGCCGGAATCCTCACCATCTCAAAAGCCGCGTCGCCGACAGCATAACTCATCTGATAGTCAACACCCTGCGGCTTCTGCAACGAAGTCTTGCAGGACACAGCGCAAAGGCACAGCGCAAAGGCAACGGCAAAACATACGACTCTGTTCATTTTCCGGCGAATTCAATTAATTATTACAATCTCAAATGTAGTGAAAAACTTCCAATATGAAAACATACCTAACGCACTTCGCGTATTTTCCCGCGAAGGTTGTCAGGCAAAAGGCCGGCCAGACGCTCTCCGGCGCTTCCGGGGACGAATATTCTTTTCAAAGACGCGCCGTAAAACGCATCCTCGCCTATGAACTCCAGACCTGACGGCAGGACTATTTCCTCCAAAGCCTCGCAATCCCGGAAAGCGCCCGCTCCTATAGCCTTCAACCCTTTGTTGAATCTCACCTTTTCAAGGGAGAGACACTCAGCGAAAGCGCTGTCTCCGATCGCGGCAAGACCGGCAGGACAGCTTACACCCCGAAGCTCCCAACATTTGAGGAAGGCGCCCTTACCGATGTACAGCAAGTCCTTGGGCAGACGGACACTCCTGAGCCAACCACATTCCCGGAACGCCTCGCATCCTATGTGGGTCACGCTCGAAGGCAGGAATATCCTGTCCAAAAAGGCCACCCGCTCATCTTCGGGAATATCCTCACCGCACCTGCGGTCCTCGTCCATATAGTCCTGAAAGGCGAACGCTCCGTCACAGATGACCTTGACCCCGTCCCTTACCCGGACCTCACCAGGATAGTTCTCGGTGTCCAGCAATCTTGAGCCGTCCGCCGAATAGTTGCAACAATAGTCATTGTCCCAGACATCACACCCGCGGTCTTCATCCGAAGCCGAAGTGTCAAGTCTGAGTACCTGTAACCAGTCTCGCATATTCAGATAGAATTACTCAGAAGGTCTTCAGAAAATCCAGATCCTTTTTCAGCATCACCTTAGGCTCCATCAAGGCCACCTTCTGGAACAGCCTGATCTGATTGGCCTTGGACAGAAAGACCTTGTCTTCGTGCTTTCCTTTTCGCCACCACTTGTAGAATCCGACAGGATCGTTCTCAAAAGGAATCCTCGCAAGAATCTCCGATGTGTAGCCCGGAAAGTCAATCGTCAGGCCAAGGCCCATAAACTGCCTGTAATACTGCTGGTCAGCCCTGCGGAGCTTGCTCATCAGAGGGTTATATACCTCGAACTGATCAACCTGCATCGTTTTCTCACGGACAATCATCCTGTGAATCCTGACGGGGTCGAAATTCAGCCACGACCCGACCCTCAATGTCTTGGGACCTTCGTCCGTGTCAAGGGTCAGTTCGTCCATCGAATAATAAACCTTCTCGGGGTCGAGAGGATAGACTGGATCGATCTCCGCCATAAGCAAACGATTTTAAAACTCACAAACAAATATAGGCAAAAAAAACGTCCAAAGAAAGCCGATTCCGAATAAGAATCGGCTTTTGACCCCGAAAATTCCTCTTCGGGAACCCTTAGAAATGGAATTTCTTATGCTTGAGCCACAGGCCGTAGACCTCGCTGACATTGCCCGCTGTGACGAAAGACTTGATGTCCTCGCGCTTGAGGAACTCCATAAGATTCGAGAACTCCTCCTGTGTCAGCAAGGACTGGACCTCATAGCCTTTATCTCCGGTGTAGCCCCCGATGACCTCATAAAGGCTGCACCCTCTACCGAGCTGGTCGATTATGAAGCGGCGTATCTTCTCGTAGTCATGCGAGACGATGCAGACCCTCTTCCGCTTATTGAGACTGGCCGTGAAATAGTCCACCACAAGACCGTTGATCCAGGTTCCTATCAGGCCGATAATCACCATCTTGAACGGATTGATGGCGAAAGCGGTGCAGCAGATTATGGCTCCGGCCACCGATACGGAAGCCCCGATGTCGAAATGCAGGTATTTGTTGACAATCTTGGCAAGGATGTCAAGTCCGCCGGTGGAAGCGTTGATGTTGAACAAGATCGCCTGCGACATACTGAGCAGGAGCACGAAACAGCACAAATCGAACCAGATGTCGCCCATCACCGAAGTGGTTCCCGGCTCCATCAGGCTCTCATAAGGCATAACCCAGGCCCAGAAATCCATCAGCGGGCCAAGAATCATCGCCGTGTAGACAGTCTTGGCGCCGAACTCTTCTCCGATCAGCAGCCACGCAAGAATCAGCAGGATGGCATTGATGATGACCACAAAAAGAGACACTTTGACCTGGACACCGAAAAAAGTCTCGCATATTCCGGAAAGGACAATCGAGAGACCCGAGATCGTTCCGATGATCAGTTTGCTCGGCACAAGGAAATAATACACAGCCGCGGCGGCGACAAGCATACCGAGGGTCATAATCACCACTTCCTTCCAGAATTTTCCGGTGGCCGCCAACCCAATGACTTTTTGAATCTTTTCGTTCATCATACTGTTAAACCAAAAACCGGTCGCAAAGATAGGATTTATTTCTATAATATATCCATCGGGCGACACAAATATCCTTAATTAGTACTCCACCTTTTCCCGGATCGGGTCATCATATAATTCCTGAAGTCTGAACAGCTCGGCTTTCAGGCTGTCGGTCAGGGCCTCACGACCGGATGTCCCGTACAGATTGGACATCTCGGAAGGGTCGTTCCTCAAATCGTACAGTTCCCAGCAATCGACATCTCCGTAGAAGCGTATAAGCTTGTAGCGGTCTGTCCGGACACCGAAGTGCCTCCTGACGGCGTGTTCGGCGGGATATTCATAAAAATGATAGTAGAGGGACTTGCGCCAGTCCCTGACTTCCTTTCCTTCGAGCAGCGGAAGAAACGAGACACCCTGCATATCGCCCGGGACATCCACGCCCGCCAGCTCAAGGATAGTCGGGCCGTAGTCTATGTTCTGCACCATAAGGTCGATGTCCCCCTTGCGGCCGCCGGGCAGCCTTATCAACAGCGGCGTGCGGAATGACTCCTCGTACATAAACCGCTTGTCAAACCATCCGTGTTCCCCCATATAGAAGCCCTGATCCGAAGTATAGACAATCATCGTGTTATCCATCAGGCCGTTGGACTCAAGATAATCCAGGAGACGACCGACATTCATGTCCACTGAATGGATAACGCGGAGGTAGTCGCGCATGTACTGGCGGTACTTCCACCGAGCCAAGGAATCCCCTTGCAAGCCTTGTTTCTTGAAATTCTCGATAACCGGGTCATAGTGTGCGTCCCAGGCAGCCTTCTGCTCAGGAGAAAGACGGGAGTACATATTCCTTCCAGCCTGCTCAAGCCCTGTAGAGGTGTGGATCTCATTCTCTTTGTCGGCCAGTTTCAAGTCATAGACAAGATCCATATCCTTCACAATGCTCATTTCCTGCAAAGATGCCGGAAGGCGGCCTTCATAGTCATCGTAAAAGTTCTCCGGCAAAGGAAATTCCGCGTCAGCGAACAGTCCGAGGTCGCACAGATCCGGCATCCAGGTTCTGTGCGGGGCCTTGTGATGGACAAAAAGGCAGAAAGGCTTGTCTTTTTCGCGTCCTGAATCAAGCCATTCCAAAGCCAGATCCGTTATAATGTTGGTCGCATAGCCGTCCCTGCGGATCTTTTCCCCGTCACGGATGAAGGCAGGATTGTAATAGTCCCCCTGACCTTCCAGAATGTCCCAATGGTCAAAGCCGGTGGGCTCGGAGACCAGATGCCACTTCCCTATCATCGCAGTCTGGTAGCCGCCGGCCTGAAGAAGTTTCGGGAACGTCTGCTGGCTTCCGTCGAAAACCGTCGTGTTGTCGGTAAAGCCGTTGGAATGGCTGTGTTTTCCCGTAAGCATACAGGCCCTGCTCGGCCCGCTGAGGGAATTGGCCACAAAACTGTTGGTGAAACGTACCCCCTCATCCGCTATGCGGTCTATGTTAGGAGTATGGATGTAGCGGTTGTCATAGGCGCTGATGGTCTGGTACGAGTGATCGTCGCACATGATGTATATGACGTTCATTCTCTTGCCCGAAGCCTCATCCTTGTCTTTCTTGGCCTTGCAGGAAACGAGTGAAGCCATTGTCAGCGTGCCGGTCAAGGCAAAGGCCGCGGCGGTCAATGCTCTGTTGTCTATCATATTCCTTGTGAAAAGTTATTATGTTTTCGTGTCATCATTTGGAAGCTGTTTAAATTTCTTTATCCGAAACTTTGAGGGAATGAATCCAGGCAGTCTCTACGGGTTTTCGAGGAAGACTGCGGCGCTGCCTGACGGGAAAGCCGGAAGAAAATGGCGGATTTAAGACTCGAAGAACTTTTTAAGGAAATTTAAACAGCATCTTATAATAATCCATAAATATAAGGAAATATCAGCAATCTTCGCACAAGGCCGCATCCGAAAGAATAAAGAACAAGGCAAATCCCAGGATTCGCCGTCAGGCCCGAAAGCCGAATCGGCAGACCCCGCACCGAAAATTAGGTAACACGCTAATTTTCGGTGCGGGGTCTGCCTATTCGGCCAACGCGCCTACGCTACTTTCCGCAAGCCTCAGCGATGACCTTCTCGCTGCGAGCGATGAAGTCGGCCAACGCCTTGCCCTTCAGAAGCCCGTTGGAAAGAAGGGCCAGATCGACAACCTGCCTGAGGATGTCATTCCCGGCCGCATATTCATCAACCAAAGCCTGATGGGCATCCTTGATGGCCTTACGCTCGTCGGCGATTCTCTTCTTCTCATCATCGGACGCATCCTTGCCTGGCTCAGCCGGAAGTTCCTGCATCGGTGCGATTTTGGATTTGGCCTCGGAGACAATTCCGGCCATCACCGGATTCTCAAGATTTACCGTGATGTTGAATGACTCCGGCATATTCCCGTAGAAGTTCATTCCTCCGCCCATAGCGCTCATCTCGCGGTAGCGCCTCATAAACTCATTGCGGGTGATGACAACCGGAGAGGCGTTCTCGCCGAGGTTGTCGGCCTCGATGTAGTACTCATTCTCTTTCGGCAGGACGGCCTTGAACATCGCGCTTAGGTCATCCTTGTCGGTCTGAGCCATCTCCGGCCTGACCTTCTCTCCCTTTGGAATCAGGTTCTCTATCGTGTCGGAATCCACACGCACGAATCTCGTGTCGGCGATTTTCTGCTCCAGAAGATTGACATAGTGGGAGTCAAGCTCACAGTCCATCAGAAGCACATCGTAGCCTTTGTTTTTCGCCGACTCGATGAAGGAGTACTGGGCGTCGGTGTCGGTCGCATAGAGATAGACGACCTTCTTGTCCTTGTCGGTCTGGTTCTCGGCGACTGCCTTGCGGTAGTCCTCCAAGGAGAAGTACCTGCCGTCCGTGTTCTTGAACAATGCGAACTTCAAAGCCCTCTCGCAGAACTTCTCGTCGGAGAGCATTCCATATTCGATGAACAGCTTCAGGTTGTCCCACTTCTTTTCCCAGGAGTCACGCTCGTTCTTGAAGATTTCCTCCAGCCTGTCAGCCACTTTCTTGGTAATGTAGGTGGAAATCTTCTTGACGTTCTCGTCCGCCTGAAGGTAGCTTCTGGACACATTCAGAGGGATGTCCGGAGAATCGATGACTCCGTGGAGAAGTGTCAGGAAATCAGGCACTATGTTGTCAACGTGATCGGTGACGAACATCTGATTGCAATAGAGCTGGATATTGTTCTTCTCAATCGCCATCCTGTCCTTGATCTTAGGGAAGTACAGGATTCCGGTGAGGTTGAACGGGTAGTCCACGTTCAGGTGGATGTAGAACAGAGGCTCCTCCTTCATCGGGTAGAGATCCCTGTAGAACTTCATATAGTCCTCTTCCTTAAGCTCCGAAGGCTTGCGTGTCCACAAAGGCTCCACCTTGTTGATGACGTTGTCCTTGTCCGTGTCGACATATTTGCCGTCCTTCCACTCCTGCTCCTTGCCGAAGATGACCGGAACCGGCATAAACTTGCAGTACTTGTCCAGAAGCTGACGGACCTTGTCCTTTGTGCCGTAGTCCTTGGCGGACTCGTCATCAAGATAAAGCGTGATGACCGTCCCTCTGTCAGCCTTGTCGCAAGGCCCCATCTCGAATTCCGGATTTCCCTCGCAGCTCCAGACGACGCCGGAGGCGCCATCCTTCCAGGAAAGGGACTCGATCGTCACCTTCTTCGCCACCATAAAGGCCGAATAGAAACCCAGTCCGAAATGGCCGATGATGTTCTGGTCCTTGTACTTCTCCAGAAACTCTCCGGCGGAAGAGAATGCGATCTGGTTGATGTACCTGTCTACTTCCTCCTCAGTCATACCGATACCGGAATCTATGATTTTCAAGGTCTTGGCGCTCTCGTCAAGCTCGATGCGAACTTTGATGTCACCAATCTCACCCTTAAAATCACCGTTGGAAGCGATTGCCTTCATCTTCTGCGAGGCATCCACCGCATTGGCGACCAATTCCCTAAGGAATATCTCGTGATCCGAATAGAGGAACTGCTTGATGACCGGGAAGATGTTCTCGGTCGTCACTCCGATCTGTCCTTTGTTTGCCATAGTATCTTTCTTTTTTTTTAAAATTATACGAATATAAAAACCGCCCCCGTCATCGACGGGACCGGTTCTGGATAGTCAAAATATGTTCCAGGCAGGGCGGGACTGACAATTTGTCACCCCGTTTGCCGGCAGCCTTGCCATTTTCGGATGCCTGACGGATGCGGCATTCACGGCACCGCTTACACTAAAGCATTCGACACAAAGCGCATCACGCAAGCGTGTCCTACTTGTAGAGGAAGCGCTTTATGCTCATCTTAGGGGTCTTCTCGAACGGCTGGTCAACTATCTCGACTTTTGTGATCTGGCTGTAGCTCGGAAGACGCTTGTCCGAATTGACACGGATTCTCTCCGGCAAGTCCGCGATGGCCTCCTGGTCAAGTCCATCCTTGTTAAGGGCGTCCTGATCAAGATAGACCAAAGCCACAAGCTTGGCGGAACGATCCACGACTACCGACTCCTGGACATAAGGCTGGCTGTTGACAACCGCCTCGACTTCCTCCGGATAGATGTTCTGGCCGTTGGCCGAAAGAATCATCGACTTGCTGCGGCCTTTGATATACAGGTTACCGTCAGCGTCGAAAAGTCCGAGGTCGCCGGTACGAAGGAAACCGTCCTCCGTGAATGCGTTGGCGGAGACCTCAGGATTCTTGTAATAACCGATACAGATGTTGTCGCCCTTCGCCTGAATCTCGCCCACAATGTGCTGAGGGTCATCGGAATCGATTCTTACGACAGCGCAATCTACAGGTTTGCCGCAGGAACCGGCGACATAATCGGCGCTTCCGGCGTAGGCCAGCAGCGGGGTCGCCTCGGTCATTCCGTAGCCGACGGTATAAGGAAGGCGGATCTTCTGGAACCATTTCTCAACCTCAGGATTAACAGGTGCGCCACCCATAATGAACTCGCCCACCTCGCCTCCGAAGGCGTTGATCAGTCCTTCCCGTACCTTATTGAATATGATTTTGTTGACTCCGGGAATCTTTGTCAGGAACTTGATCATCGGCTTGTCCAGAATCGGCTTGACCTTGGACTTGAAGATTTTCTCCATAACAAGCGGCACGGTGATGAGCTGGTAAGGCTTGACCTCCTGGAACGCCTTCATCAATGTGCTCGGAGTCGGAGTCTTTCCCAACCAGTAGATCGAGGTTCCGTTGCAGAGCGGGTAGATGAACTCGGTCACGAGACCGTACATATGAGCCATCGGGAGCATGGAAATCATCCTGTTCTTGTCCGATGTCGGACGGTGAACCTGACTGTACTCGATGGTTGCGCAGAAATTCCTGTAGGTCAGCATCACACCCTTCGGATTGCCTGTGGAGCCCGAGGTATAGTTGATTACGGCAAGGTCATCCCAGTTCTCTGTAGGATATGCAACGCTCTGCGGGCCGAATCCGTCCGGATGCTTAGCCGCGAAAATATTGTCGATGTCGTTCCATACCGCCTCCATCTCCGGCTTGCTGCAATAAAGGATCCTAAGGTTGTTCACGTCCATTACCACCTTGACCTCCGGCATCTTGCTGATGTCAAGTCTGGACCATTTGTCGGCGTTGGTCAGGATGGCCACGCTGTCCGAATGATCCACAAGATACTCCACACTCTCCGGGGTGAAATCCGCAAGGATAGGCACGATGACGGCCTCGTAGGTGTTAACCGCAAGATAGGACATTCCCCACCGGGCGCTGTTGCGGGCCCAAAGGGCGATGTGCTGTCCTTTCTTAAGTCCGACCTTGTCGAAGAAGATGTGGAACTTCTCGATAAGTGTGGCCATCTGGGAATACGTGAATGACTCTCCGCCGACGGTGTTGAGCGCGGATTTATTCCAGTATTTTCTTGTCGCGTTTTGCAGTCGAGTTAAATAATGATCCATATTTCACAAATTGATTAGACAAAATTAATTCAAACCCTCGGATTCATCAAAAGAATAAATGCTATATTTGCAAAAACCGGTTATTTGTGGCGAAAATATGAAAAAAAGACCCATAGTAGCGCTGATTTACGATTTCGACGGGACTCTTTCTCCCGGGAATATGCAGGAGTTCGGATTCATCCAGGCCATCGGGAAGACCCCTGAGGAGTTCTGGAGGATGAGCGACGGACTTGCGGTCGGCCAGGACGCCAGCAATGTCCTGTCATATATGAAAATGATGTTCGACGAGGCGAAGAAGAGCGGGATAACACTACGCCGGGATGACTTCCGGCGCTTCGGCCGCCACATCCGACTTTTTGAAGGGGTAAAGGACTGGTTCGGAATGATCGATGAATACGGTGAGGAGAGAGGCGTGACAGTCGAGCACTACATCAACTCTTCCGGTCTTAAGGAAATCATCGAGGGCAGTCCGATCGCCGATGAGTTCAAGCATATCTTCGCCTGCTCCTTCATGTACAACAAGGACGGGGAGGCCGAATGGCCAGGCATCGCCGTGGACTACACGGCGAAGACACAGTACATATTCAAGATCAACAAAGGAATATTCAGCGCCCACGACAACAAGATGGTCAACGAGAGCATAGCCGAAGACAAGAAGAGGATTCCATACGCCCAGATGATCTACTTCGGGGACGGCGAGACCGACATTCCTTGTATGAAGATCATCACGATGTTCGGCGGTCACGCCATCGCCGTCTATGACGAGAGCAGCCCCAAGAAGAAAGCCTTCGCCAAAACTCTCCAGCATCAGGGCCGCGTGAATTTCACTGTTCCGGCCAACTACACCAAAGCCAGCAAGGCCTACAAGGTAGTCTGCGCCATAATCGACAAGATAAAGGCCGACTACGAGCTGAAGCGTCTCGCCAAAAGCAGATAGTTGTCGCCGTCAGTCTGAAAACACTCCCGTATCGATAACCGAACGGGCCAACAATTGGACAAGTGAAACCGCAACGCTATTTCCGATAAGCTTCATCCAGCGAGACCTATTGGCAGGCAATGAGAAGTCCGAAGGGAAGCCTTGAATCAAACAGGCCTCTTCTTTCGTTATTTGGCGGTAGTTATGAGGGCGGAACACCTTCTCCATAAACTCACGCTTATACTCTTCTGGCGTGTTTGCGTCAATATCCACTGTCGCTATATAGTCATTTGTGTCACTGGCAACCAGTGTCGGATAAATCTTGGATGATCTTAGGAATATTCGATTAATTCCAAATAAGCCCGTGCTTATCTTGGAGTGCTTGAAATCATATCTTGTTTCGACACACTTCAAAACTCTTTTTTTAACCAGAGACTCGATTGTATCCGCAATATTAATCTTCTTGACCCGAAAGACACGGTTAAGCTTGAGCTCATCCACAAGGATGGACCGGTCTTTCCTAAACGAAATCAGTAGACGCTCATCATCTGCCAAATCACCGCCATTCTTTACTACCTCATATCGGTAGAAGACCCTTTTAAGAATTTTTTTCTCCACAAGCCTTTCTAAGTCTTCTTGTCTGATCGTTCCATCCAATTGTACCAGATGATCCAATGCAAGAGCATTGCCGTCAAGAATGCCATATACGCTTTTTCTCCTATTCTTGAGAATCAAATCACATATGGCCTTCTCTCGTTCAGTGGTTTCCTCGATATCCCAAGAGTGAATGGTCGTCTGCCCGTTTCTAAGGTCATTAAAAAGGAAATAATCATTGAAGCCTTTTTCATTACAAGAGAGACTCCAACGAGCTTTACTACAATAACTTGGCTTAATCTTTTCACCATTTCCATCGATTATCTCTGACAGAGAAAGCCTTCCAGGGCAAGCATGTGGCAGCCGAAACCGTTCAAAATACTTTTTATCCCTAAATCCGATTATATATATTCTTACCCTTGTTTGCGGCACACCATAGTCATAAGCGTTAAGGACAAACTTTTCAGCATAATAACCAGCCTCTTTTATCCTGCCCATTATGTATTTCAGGGCATCCGAGTTTCTCGGATCCGAAAGTCCCTTCACATTTTCGAAAATAAAAGCCTTAGGCCTTGATTCATTTAAAAGATATAGTGTGTCATTCCACAATTGTCCTCTGTCGTCATCAAAGCCTAATCTCTTACCAGCGATTGACCAACTCTGGCAGGGGACTCCGGCTGTCAAGAAGTCATGCTCTGGAAGATTCTTCAATTTTGTAATGTCACCAAAATTATTCGACTCGGACTCATTATAATTCCTACAATAAGTTCTAATGGCATCAGAAGCAATTTCGCTGAACCCTAAACACTCTCCCCCAACGTTAGATAATGCGGTTCTAAAGCCTCCGATACCCGAGAATAAATCTATGAATGAAAAATCAGCCATTACAATCTAAAAGTATTATCGTATCCCTCAGGCGGCTCTATTCCTAAATACTCACGGTAAATCCGTTCTTTATAAAATACTCCTAATCTGTTGATTTCATTTATGAAGAACTCATAAGTTCCTTTCCCGCCTATGAAATCCCAAAACGCCTCCCCGATAAGCACACTATCATCATGCTTCATATCGAACCAACGGGCAGGAAAAGACCAAGCATAATCCTCACGATGCTTTCCATAAGGATTATATGGCAACGCATAATATGCAGACCTGACAGGATGTTCATTCATGGCCAAAAGCTTGAACATCTTTTCCTTACTTACTTTTGTCTGATCGCTGTTCGGAAGTGGTCCTTTAAGCTCAAACGCATAGTTCTCTCCCGTGACAGAGCTCGGAATAAAAATGTCACAAACAACACTTACTGGTATAGGTTCTCCACCTCCGGCCTTGATATATTCCAATTCTCTTGTCCAATCGGGACGAATCCGGCCTTGTCTTCCTTCCGGATGTTCTAGTCTGTTTAAAGTCTCTTGAATCCTCCTCAGGCTAACATCCCCGATTGTTCCGCAGATTGTGTATCCCTTTTCGCAACGGCCATGAAATACCGTGGCAGCTGCCACTGTAAGTTTCTCCCAAATTGAGCCAAACGGAGTAACAAACCTACGTTCAAAATGAGAACCTTTAAATATTTCATCGGGGACAAGGGCGGCATACATAGGTTTTGAGGCGTGATGCTTTTCTACAACAAAAGGATCTGTAATGAGAACTCTATTCATCACCTTGTCCATCATAGTTCTCACTTCAGATAGTATGACATCTGATATTGCTCTTGTCTCGTCCATAAACGCCAGAATCTAATTACTAAATAATACAAAGGTAGAAAAATCATCCTTACATAACATCGGCCCGGGAAAGATTTTCCGGGATAACGACATTACGAGGGCTTAATGGCAGTCAGTTTTTGTACCAGTCCTTGAAGGCGGCCCAGGAGTAGAAGGAGGGGTGGGAC
>CAYMOB010000014.1:0-55288 GCA_964391955.1 uncultured Muribaculaceae bacterium
CCCTGGAGGGCCTTCTATTGAAAAAAATCGAAAATTATGCTGTCAAACTACCGAGCCCTCGCCACACCATCTTCCGGACTACGGACACAGCATGGTCAAAAAGACCGGCGAAAACATTCTCCTCACGCGGAAATTCGCTATCTTTGTCGTTCCATATCATTTAAACACTGAAAAAATGGATCAGTCTATCAAGAAGAAGTACAACTATTGGCAGTGGAGGACCCTCATCATTCTGATGATCGGCTACGCCCTTTTCTATTTTGTAAGGAAAAACTTCAGCATCACGATGCCGGCCCTTGAGGCTGAGCTGGGAATCAGCAAGGTCAAGCTTGGCTTGTTCCTTACTCTCCACGGAATCATCTACGGAATCTCCAGATTCATCAACGGCTTCATCGCAGACCGCGTCAGCCGGAAAAAGATGATGGCCGCGGGACTTTTCCTCTCGGCGCTTGTGAATATATTCATAGGCCTAAGCCCGGAGATGAACGGGCTTTTCAATTTCCTTGACGGCGAAGGGAAAGCCACGGCCGGGATGATAGCCTTCATAGGAAGCCTCTGGCTGATAAACGGTTTCACACAGGGAATGGGATTCCCTCCTTGCGGAAGCCTTATGGCGCACTGGATCAAGCCTTCCGAACTCGCGACCAAACAGGCCATCTGGAACAGCTCGCACTCCATCGGAGCAAGCCTTGTGGCATTCCTATGCGGTTCCGTCATACTGAACTTCTTCTCCTACTCCGCCTGGCAGTGGTGCTTTTTCATACCGGCGCTCCTGGCCATCTCAGGATCGGTGCTGGTACTGTTCGGGCTTAAGGACACTCCGGCTTCAGTAGGGCTGCCTGCCCCTGAGGAGATTGATGACAACGCCCCGGCGAAGGAGGTCGTCACCGAGACAAAGGAGTTCACCGACTACGCCTACAAGAGATTCGTGAAAGAAATGGTGTTCAAGAACCCTATCGTCTGGATTCTTGCCGCCTCCAACTTCTTCATCTACATCATCCGCTTTACGATTCTTGACTGGGGGGCCACATTCCTCACACAGGACAGGGGACTAAGCATCCAGACAGCCTCCACCGTCGTGGGAATCACGGAAGTCCTCGGCATAGTAGGAACGCTTCTCGGCGGCTGGGCGACGGACAAGTTCTTCGGCAGCAAGGCCCACAGGACATGCCTCATCGGCCTTGCCAGCGCGACCGTCTGCTTCATCCTATTCTGGCTCACACCTGAGAGTATGAACTGGATGTCTGTGATTCTGATCATTCTGGCCAGCTTCTTCATCTATATGCCCCAGGCACTTATCGGAATATGTCTGTCCAACCAGGCGACCAAGCGGGTGGCTTCGTCCGCCAACGGGATAGCCGGAATCCTCGGCTACGCCAGCACCGCGGTCTCCGGTCTCGCTTTCGGAGCGATCGCTGACAAGTTTGGCTGGAACTCCGTATTCGAGGTGGCCATCGCGCTGGGCATAGTAGGCGTGATCCTGTTCGCCATCATATGGAAAGCGCCTGCGGACGGCTACTCCAAGGCCGACAGGCTTATGGTGCAGGTCAAGGCCGAATACGAAGCCCTGCATCCTATGGACAACCAAGGAGGAAGCGCCTCAGAATAAGAAGTTGTTTAAAAATTCCTTAAAACAGCCTCTAAATCCGGGCGCCGCCGTCAAAGGGGATTATTTCAATGCGAAAGCAGTCTCCTTGATAATCTCCGAAACCGTAGGGTGAGGGAAGACTATTTCCTGAAGGCGCTCCAGCGTCATCTTCGACTCGATGGCGATGCAGGCACTGTGGATGATTTCCGAGCAAGGGTTCCCGAGCATATGCACGCCAAGGACCTCGTGGTTTTCCTTGCCTACGATGATCTTGCATATTCCTTCGCCCCTCTCGTTCTCCGCGACAAAGCGGCCGGCGTAGGCCATAGGGAGCTTGACGACCGAATATTCTTTGCCGGAAGCCTCTGCCTGCTCTTCGGTAAGTCCTACTCCGGCAACCTCCGGATTGGTGTAAACGATTCCCGGAATCGCATCGTAGCGCATCCTGTCGGGTTTTCCGAGAATATCGTTTACGGCGACCTCACCCTCCCGGCTCGCCGTGTGCGCGAGCATTGAGAAGCCGGTGACATCTCCGGCGGCATAGACTCCCGGGACATTTGTCCTCATCCTCTCGTCCACCTTGATTCCGCAAGGCTTTCCGCCCTTGTTCAGAAGCATCTCTACACCAAGGCTTTCAAGCCCGAAGCCGCTTATGTTGGCGCGGCGTCCGACCGAGACGAGGATTCTGTCCCCCCTGACTCTCCGCATGCTTCCGTCCGGTTCCTCATAGAGAACGGTGTCACCCTCGATTCCGGTCACCTTGCAGCCGAGGCGGAAGTCCACTCCCCGCTTGGTGTAGTTTTTCTGGAGCATCGAGCTGATTTCGTCGTCCAGAGGGCCGAGAATCTTTGGAAGCATCTCCACCACTGTCACTTTCGTCCCAAGTGTGCTGAAGAACGCGGCGAACTCCATTCCGATGACACCGCCGCCGATGACGACAAGTTCTTCGGGACGTTCCCTGAGGGAGAGAATCTCACGGTTGGTGACAACCACCTCCCCCGCTTCCGCAAGCCCATGGAACGGAGGCACAGCCGCCTCCGACCCGGTACATACCAGAATGTTGCGGGCCACATAACCCTGTCCGGCGGCAGTTATCCCGAAACCTCCGGACTCCCGTCCCCGGATCATAGCCTCGGCGGCCACGACCTCGACATTGTTGGATTTCATCGCAAGCCTGACTCCTCCGACGAGTTTCTTCACGACCTTGTCCTTGCGGGCGACAATCTTTGAATAGTCGAACGTCGGCTCCTGCACATAGACTCCGTAATGGTCGCCGGTAAGGGCATAGTTATAGACCTTTGCGCTGTACAGAAGCGTCTTGGTAGGAATGCATCCCTCATTAAGGCATACTCCTCCGAGAGACTTCCTCTCAAAAAGGACAACCTTCAGACCGGCGGCCCCGGCCCTTTCAGCGGCCACATATCCGCCCGGGCCGCCACCTATCACTGCCAAATCGTACATATTGGTGTTCATTAATGTTACATAGTGTCCGAGAGCCTCCCGGTTTCCGGAACCGGAGCGCCCTCGCATATACACAAAGTTAAAATTTCTTACTGACATAAAAAAGGATTATATTTGCAGGTATTAAGAAGAGGTTTAAAATTGTTTTCCGAAACCATTCATACGGGATTTCCGGGACGGTTTCTTACCATGAGGAGGGAGTATAGCGGTGGTAAATGGCCGGCGGGATGGAAGGGAACGGACAGGGAAGACGCATAGATGACGACAGGTCACAATTTTAAACAGCTTCCAAAGCGACAGGACTATTTTCAAACTCAAAACACCAGACAGAAAATGCAGTCAACAGAAGATCTGAAGAAGATCGCCTCCCAGGTCAGAAGGGACATCGTCAGGATGGTCACGATGGCCAAGTCCGGTCATCCGGGCGGTTCAATGAGTTGCGCTGACTTTATGACGGCGTTGTACTTCAATGTTATGAATCAAGACCCGGCAGGATGGACTCGGGACGGAAAAGGCCAGGATATGTTCATCCTCTCCGCGGGACATCTCACGCCGATGTACTACTCGATCCTGTCAAGGGCGGGTTACTTCCCGACATCCGAGCTGGCTTCCTTCCGCAAGTTCGGAAGCCGCCTGCAGGGACACCCTTCGATAAGGAAAGGCCTTCCGGGAGTGTTCCAGGCCGCCGGCTCTCTTGGCCAAGGGCTTTCTGTGGCAGTCGGCGCCGCGCTTGCCAAGAAGGCAGACAATGACCCGCACCGCGTGTTCGTTCTCTGCGGAGACGGAGAGACAGAGGAAGGACAGATCTGGGAGGCCGGATTGTTCGCCGCCCATCATAAAGCTGACAATCTGGTCGCGATAACCGACTGGAACGGGCAGCAAATCGACGGAACGACCGAAGATGTCGCCGGACTTGGCGACCTCGAAGCCAAATGGAAGGCGTTCGGATGGGATGTGATTCTCGCTGACGGCCACGATATGGACAAGATCCTTGAGGCGTTTGCCCAGGCGAAAGCCTGCGAGGGCGACGGAAAGCCTAAGATGATCCTGTTCAAGACGGAGATGGGACACGGAGTTGACTTTATGGCGGGCACACACAAATGGCACGGCAGCGCTCCTTCCGAGGAACAGTGCCTGAGCGCCTTGAGCCAACTTGAAGAGACATTAGGAGACTTTTAATCCAGGGACATTATGAAAAAATATACAGACAGAGGTAAAAAGGACACCCGCAGCGGTTTCGGAGCAGGTCTTCTTGAAGCAGGGAAGGCTGATTCCAGAGTCGTGGCGCTGGCCGCCGACCTTAAAGGCTCGCTCAAGATGGACGCCTTCGCCGCCGAATTTCCGGAAAGGTTCTACGAGTGCGGAATAGCAGAGGCGAATATGATAGGAGCGGCGGCCGGAATGGCTCTCGCAGGCAAGGTCCCGTTCGCCGGATCGTTCGCGGAATTCGTTACAGGACGCGTCTACGACCAGGTCAGAATGGAGGTATGCTACGGCAGGACAAACGTCAAGATCGCTTCTTCACATGCGGGAATCACACTTGGCGAGGACGGAGCCACACATCAGACAATGGAGGACATCGCATTGATGCGCGCTCTCCCGGATATGGTGGTCATCAACCCTTGCGACTGGACCCAGACCAAGAACGCGACTATCGCCGCCGCAAAATATGACGGGCCTGTGTATCTGCGTTTCGGCAGGCCGAAAGTGGCGGACTTCACTCCTGACGAGCCTTTCGAGATCGGGAAGGCCTATGTCATGAACGAGGGCAAGGACGTTTCCATCTTCGCCACCGGCCATATGGTCTGGGAAGCCCTGCAGGCAGCGGAAGCCCTTGAGGCCGAGGGAATCTGTGCGGATGTCATCAATGTCGCCACCATCAAGCCGCTCGACACCAAGACCGTCATCGCCTCCGCCATCAAGACCGGAGCCGTGGTGGTCGCCGAGGAGCACAATATGGCCGGAGGACTTGGAGAGCTGATCGCCGGTGTGCTGGCCGCGACTTCCCCGAAGCCCGTTGAATATGTCAACGGGAAAGATGAGTTCGGCCAAAGCGGGACACCGTCGGAACTTCTCGCGGCCTACGGAATGGGCGCCGCGCACATAGCCGAGGCCGCGAAGAAGGTCATCGAAAGGAAATAGCTGTCCGGTAGCTTGGAATCCACACGGATAAAAAACGGAAATTTTCATAAAAAACAGAAAAAAGCCGGGAGATATTTATGTTTCCTGGCTTTTTTTCTGTTTTATCCACTTACCTTGCGCCTTTGGACAAGACAGGCCGCCGGATATTCCCCGCCTCACGGAGGGATATTCTCCAATTCCTGTCACAAAGGATAACAAACTATGAGAATCAAAGACTTGTACGTAGGGGAAAGGCCTCGTGAAAAAATGCTCTCCAAAGGTGCCTCCGCAATGAGCGACGCCGAGCTTCTCGCCATCCTTATCGGTTCAGGGACACAGAAGGAGAACGTGCTTGAGGTCGCCAACAGGCTTCTTGCCGCCAATGAGGGGAAACTGTCTATGGTGGCCGCCATGGACGCGGGACAAATGAAGGGAATCAGCGGAATCGGCAGCGTCCGGTACGCATCCATAGCGGCTGCGTTCGAGCTTGGGAAACGCTGCTGTCTGGAGGATCCGGGTATAGAGAAAATACCCGTGACAGACGCTTCCGCCGTGTTCAGGCTGATGCGCCCGTACCTTACCGGATTAGACCATGAAGAGTTCTGGACAATATTCCTCAACAGAGCCAACTACGTCATACACAAGGAGATGATTAGTCTGGGAGGTTCATCGGCCACTGTCGTGGACTCAAAGTTGGTGGTCAGAAAAGCGCTGGAGAAAAGAGCAAGCGCTATGATTATGGTTCATAACCATCCTTCCGGGAATCCGCGGCCAGGCCAATGTGACCTGACGGAGACCGAACGGATGAAGAAAGCCGCCAACACTTTCGACATCGCTCTCCTCGACCACATCATCATCTGCGACGACTGCTTCTTCAGCTTCGCCGACGACAGGGTGGAGACGGTCGGGAGGCAGGTTTTATGATGGTCTCCGGCTCTATGCTCCGCCGCTCTGTCTTTCCCGCAGCCGGGCTGTATTTCATCGGTCACAGACCGAAAAATTTGCAGGTCTTGAAATTAATCCCTACTTTTGGTTTTCGAAAATCAATTTCGAAAACCAATGAAAGTCATCAATCTTGGCGAGACCGACTCGGTCCTCAGCAACATCGTTGCGCAGATGCGTGACAAAATCGTTCAGAAAGACAGCCTCCGTTTCCGTTACAACCTTCAAAGGTTGGGGCATATCTTTGCCTACGAGATAAGCAAAGTGCTGGACTACAGTCCGAAGGATGTCATAACCCCGCTTGCCACCGCAAGGGTTCGCACCTGTGACGCAAAGATTGTGGTTTCCACCATCCTGCGTGCCGGACTGCCTCTTCACCAAGGCGTGCTTGATGTTTTCGACAACGCCGAAAACGCCTTTATCGCAGCATTCAGGAAGTACGACAAAGGGGAAGACTTCCACATCAACGTGGAGTACTGCACCTGCCCGGATCTGACAGGCAAGACCCTCATCATCGCCGACACGATGCTCGCGACCGGTTCTTCCATAGAAATCGCCTACCGCAAGCTTATCCAGGAAGGCGGAGAGCCGTCGCACACGCACTTCGTATGTCCGATAGCCAGCATCTACGCCATAGAGTTCCTACAGAAACACCTGCCGGAGAACACGACACTATGGACCGCGGCGGTTGACGAGGAACTGACAAGCCACTCCTACATCGTCCCGGGACTCGGAGACGCGGGAGATCTGGCCTATGGGGCAAAGCTTTAGAATCTGTTTAAATTTCTTTATCTGGAACCTTGAGGAAATAAAACAAGGCGGTTTCGACGGATTCTCGAGGAAGACAGCGGTGCTGTCTGACGGGAAAGCCGGAAGAAAATGACGGATTTAAAACTCAAGGAAATTTTAAACAGATTCTTAGACAGCGTCGGAGTAAGCTACAGCTCCTTTCTCAGACGAGCCTTGGGGATATCAAGTTGGTCGCGGTACTTAGCGATAGTACGCCTGGCGACCTTGTATCCCCTTTTGTTCATTTCAGCGACAAGCTGGTCATCGGTCAGAGGCTTGCGCTTGTTCTCGGCATCGACACACTCGCGCAGAGCCATCTTCAACTCGCGGGTGGAGACTTCCTCCCCATCCTGGTTCTCAAGGCCTTCGGAGAAGAAATATTTCAGCGGATAGATTCCGAAATGGGTCTCGATGTACTTGCTGTTCACAACCCTTGAGATGGTGGAGATGTCAAAACCTGTCCTTTCGGCGATGTCTTTCAGGACCATTGGCTTGAGATTGGACTCATCCCCGTCCATGAAATAGTCGCGCTGATAGTTCACGATGGCTTTCATCGTGCTTTCCAAGGTGTTGTAACGCTGCTTCAAAGCCTCGACGAACCATTTGGCGGAATCCAGTTTCTGCTTGACGAATGTGGCCGCCTCCTTTTTCTGTCTGTCCGAAGAGCCTTGTGCTTCGGCGAGAAGATCGGCGTACTTGCGGTTCACGCGTATCTCAGGAATATTGAAGCGAGGCATCGACAACTTCGGCTCCCCGTCCACGATGTCCAGCACGAAATCAGGAACTATCTGCTGCGCCTGATCGTTATATGAGTCGTCAATCTGGCCTCCGGGAGAGGGATTCAGCTTGACAATCTTGGCTAAGACAGCCTTCATTTCCTCCTCGGTCAGTCCCAGCTTCGCGATGATTTTCTGGAAATGCCTGTTCGAGAACTCCGTGAAATAATCCGCAAGCACGGTTTCGGCCAGCCTTGTGACCTGATTCTGTTCCTGGGCTTTCAGCTGAAGGAGAAGACATTCCCTCAGATCCCTGGCTCCGACTCCGGCCGGGTCGAATTCCTGGACAACTTTCAACATCCTGAGGACCTCTTCCGGAGTGGACTCGATGTTGGCCCTGAACGCAAGGTCGTCCACGATACTGTCTATGTCCCTTCTGAGGTAGCCGTCACTGTTCAGACTTCCGATGATAAAGGCGGCGACATCGTGGTCGTGCCTCGACATATTACGGTAGCCGAGCTGTTCCATCAGGCTTTGGGTGAAACTCTCCTTCACGGAAAAGGTATTGTATTGCGGACGTTCGTCCTTTCCGTAATTGTTGACTCGGAGCTTGTAGGACGGGATAGGGTCATTCTCGTCTATCTCGTCAATGGAGATGTCCTTCGACTCGTCATTGTCATCGCTCTTGTCCGGAGCGGGAGAGTCATCAAGCACCGGATTGTCCTCCAGCTCGGCCTTCACCTTCTGTTCCAGTTCCTGAATCGGCAGCTCGATGAGCTTGATCGTCTGAATCTGGAGAGGTGAAAGCTTCTGAGTCTGTTTGAGTTCTAGTCCCTGCTTGAGCATAACTTATTCCTGATTATCCATATCGATTCTTTCCACTGTATAGGAGTTGAACCGGTCAACCACCGGATAGCCGATTGTCTCCCTGACTATGAACGCGGTCGGGAAAGCCCCTTTGACCCGCTGGAGCAGCTGCATGGCCTCGGACTTTGTCCTGAAGTCACCCACTGTGACCTTGAAAAAAGGATTGGAATATGTCCGATAGGCCGGGATCCCGGGAAACATCTCATTGAAACAATCCACCGCCGCCTCGGAATCATTTCTCGAAGTCTGCCTGTTGTCATTGAATATCCTGACCCTGAACCCGGTGGAGGTCCTTGACGGATTTGAGGCCAGATGCGACTCAAACGCGCTCCTGATGCTCTGCGACTGATGCACAGTCACCTTGGGGCACTCCCCGCCGCTGCCGGAAAGAAGATGGAATATGTTCTTGCCCAGCAACGTGGAATCCAACGCAGCGCTCTGCCTGTAAACAACGGAATCCCTCTCCCCGGTGGTCTCCTGCGCGGCAGCCAGGCCGGAGTATGCCACAATGGCCAATGCGGCCATCAGTATTCTTTTTGTCAGAATAATCATAAACGTACTTATTCAACCATTTGACTGAGATCGACATCCTTTAGTCTGAAAGTCGTGCCGGCTCCGCTCCTGAGCCTCACCGTAGCGGTCACGTCAGTCGTGAATCCTTTCAGATTGCCATTTCTCACAATCCGCATCATTTTCATAAGGCTCACACCGTCACTCAGGGTGGCCGAGCAAGGCAGGTCGTACACCTTGGAGCACTTCTTGTCTACGCTTATCGTGTCCGCCGTGTAGGTGGCGAAATCCTCTCCGTTGTATTTGACAGTGCCGCTTACGTCCATAACCTTGAATGCGAACGTAGGATTGTCGATTCCGACCGCAAGCACGGCGTCGACCGACCGGAAGCCGTTAATTGAATATGACTCCAGACCACAGGAAGTCACCTTGATGTCCTTCACCTTGGACAATCCGGAACACCCCTGAAGGACGGAGCATACAAACAGGACGGCCAACAAACCTATTATCGTTCCCTTTATTCTCTTCATATTGCCAACACAGTTTCTACAAAGATATGAAAAAATCCTAATTCGCTGAAAAATCCATATATTTGCAGAATAGAGATATTGTCGGGACATATTAAGAAACTGTTTAAATTTATTTATCGGGAACTTTGAGGGAATAGATCCAGACAGTTTCAACGGAGCCTCGAGGAAGATGGGGTGCTGTCCGACGAAGGAAGCCGGAAGAAAATGACGGATTTAAAACTCAAAGAAATTTTAAACAGCTTCTTAAACAGCTTTTAAATTATCAGAATGAGCAAAAGGATTTATATCGAGACTTACGGTTGCCAGATGAACGTAGGCGACACCGAGGTGATTTTCTCGATTCTTGGCAAAGAGGGCTACACTCGCACGGAGTCGATGGACGAGGCGGATGTGATCCTGGCCAACACCTGTTCGGTCAGAGACAACGCCGAGCAAAGAATCTGGGGACGCATAGAGGTTTTCCACAAGCAGAAGGAGAAACGAGGCGATGTCGTCGTCGGAATCGTCGGATGCATGGCCGAGAGGCTCAAGGACAAACTCCTTGACACCCGCAAGGTTGACTTGGTGGCCGGCCCGGATTCCTATAGAACCCTTCCGGCTCTCCTCCGGGACATCGCTCCGGACAAGCCGCGGATCAACGTGATGCTTTCCCACGAGGAGACCTACGCGGACATCGTTCCGGTAAGGACCGACAGGAACGGGGTCTCGGCCTTCATCTCGATAATGAGAGGATGCAACAATGTCTGCTCGTACTGCGTCGTGCCTTACACCAGAGGCGCGGAGAGAAGCCGGGATCCCAGGACAATCGTGGACGAGGCGCGTGATGTTTTCGGCAAAGGCTACAAGGAGGTCACACTTCTCGGACAGAACGTGGACTCGTACAACTGGAAACCGGACGGAGGAGAGTCATGCGACTTTCCGAAGCTGCTTGCGATGGTAGCCGGGATCAGTCCTGAACTGAGAGTCCGCTTCGCCACCAACCACCCGAAGGACATAAGCGACGAGCTGATTGACACGATGGCGAGGTACGACAACATCTGCAATCATATTCATCTGCCTGTCCAGTCCGGCAGCGACAGGATGCTTGAGAAGATGAGGAGGCGCTACACGGCGGAATGGTATCTTGAGCGGGTGGCCAGAATCCGCGAGACGCTGCCAGGGTGCGGAATCACGACGGACGTGATCGCAGGCTTCTGCTCCGAGACGGAAGAGGATCATCTTCAGACACTTGAGCTGTTCCGCAAGGTAGGATTCGACTACGCCTACATGTTCTACTACTCCGAACGTCCGGGGACTCTCGCCGCCAGGCATTACCCGGATGACGTGTCCCTTGACGTGAAGACCAGAAGACTGAACGAAATCATCGCGCTTCAGAACGAGCTGAGCCTGAAAAGCAACCTGAACGATGTCGGAAAGATTTTCAGGGTGCTGGTGGAAGGCCCGTCCAAAAAGAATCCGGAAGAGCTCTGCGGCCGTACCGGCAGTAACAAGATGTGCGTGTTCCCGGGCGGGGGACATAAGGCGGGAGACTACGTCGATGTGAAAGTGGCGTCCTGCACCTCGGCCACCCTGATAGGCGAATTGGTTTAGTACAGAGACAATGCAGTGGATCCTTTCAGCCCTATATTTCCTCCTGATTCTCAGTGTCTGCACCGTAATATTGGTTGACAAGGGAGATTCGGGGAGGAAGTTCGCGTGGCTGCTGATCATCGCTGTACTGCCGGTAGTCGGACTGGTGCTTTACCTGATGTTCGGGATTAACTACCGGCATCACTGGATATTCAACCGCCGCCACCAGAGGTACATGGACATATTCAAGTCTGAAGCCACCCCTGAGCTGGCAGAAATCCTTTTCGGCAGCGGCAATGTGAGCAAGATCCGAGAGGAGTACCGGTCATTGGCAAGGCTGCTCGGCGCGGAAGGCTACCCCTCCGTCACTTCCGGCAACGACATCGAGATCATTACCAGCGGCCAGCGCAAGTTCGACCTGCTCTGTGAGGACATCAAGGCTGCCAAGGAATCAATCCACATTGAATATTTCCATTTCGGAAACGACAAGGGCAGCAAGGCGGTCAAGCGGCTTCTTATGCAGAAGGCCCGGGAAGGTGTCAAAGTCCGTTTCCTTTACGAGAACATAGCCAATTTCCCGATTGCCTCAACCTACTACAACGCAATGAGGAAAGCCGGCGTGGAGGTCATCAAGTTCACCAATCCGAGGATGCACGTCCTGGACTTGGTGACAATGCTCAACTACCGTAACCACAGAAAGATAGTGGTAATCGACGGGAGAATCGGCTACACCGGCGGGATGAACATCAACGACCACTATTTCCGCCAGTGGAGAGACACCCACCTGCGCATCACAGGAGATGCCGTGGCCTCGCTTCAGCACATTTTCATGGACTCTTGGCTGACAGGAGGGGGGACTCTCGACAAGGCGATGATAGATTTCTTCCCTATGGCCAGGGCCGGAGCGGCAACGGTTCCGATGGCCGGGGAAAACGTCCCGACGGACGGGGGGAACGTCCCTGAGCCGCCGGAAATCGACTTCCGGGCCACACACCCGACACTGAGAGGCAAGCTGCTCCAGATTGTTCCCGACGAGCCTGACCGTCCTCTCCCGATTCTCCAGCTGAGCTACGAATGGGCATTGCATCACGCCAAGGACTACATTTACCTTCAGACTCCGTATTTCGTTCCCACCGAGCCTGTTATGGATGCGCTCAAAGCGGCGGCCCTGTGCGGAGTGGACGTTCGTCTGATGCTCCCGGAGGTGGCTGACAACATTCTGATGCGCCCTGCCAACAGAGCCTACTATGAGGAAGTCCTTCAGGCCGGAGTAAGAATATTCCTGCGCCGTGGAGAGTTCATCCACGCCAAGACCTTTGTCTGCGACGACTACCTCTCCAGCATCGGCTCAGCCAACCTTGACTTCCGAAGCTTCGCGATCAACTATGAGGTCAACTCCTACATCTACGACGAGCAGACAGCCCTGATGAACAAAGGGATATTCCTGTACGACATCAGGCAATGCCACGAGCTTACCATTGAGGAATGGAGCCGACGGCCTTGGTACTCCCGCATCCTCGAAAGCCTTATGCGCCTCTTCGCTCCGCTGCTATAAGGCCATAAGGCAGACACTTATGACAAACAAGTATTATTACATTTATTGCGGAACCAGTAAGCGGAAAAAGGAATGACACGTAAGACCAAAACCAATTTCAGATGGGTGATATGCACGATGCTCTTCGTCGCCACAGCAGTGAATTACCTTGACAGACAAGTGCTTTCCCTGACTTGGGACGAATTCATCAAGCCCGAGTTCCACTGGAACGAATCACACTACGGCACAATAACCTCGCTCTTCTCGATCATCTATGCGATCTGTATGCTGTTCGCAGGACGTTTTGTGGATTGGTTGGGGACCAAGAAGGGCTACCTTTGGTCGATCGGAGTGTGGTCCGCCGGAGCCTGCTCGCATGCATTGTGCGGAGTGGCGACCGAGCATATCGCAGGAGTTCACACCGCTGCCGGACTGATTCAGGCGACAGGAGACACCGCCGTGCTTGTCTCAACGGTAAGCATGTACTGCTTCCTTGCGGCCAGAAGCATCCTGGCACTTGGTGAGGCCGGCAACTTTCCGGCTGCCATCAAGACCACGGCGGAATATTTCCCGAAGAAGGACAGGGCTTTCGCCACGTCCATATTCAACGCAGGCGCTTCAATCGGCGCTCTGTTCGCCCCTCTGACAATCCCGATTCTCGCAAAAAGATTCGGATGGGAGGCAGCGTTCATCATTATCGGAGCGCTCGGATTCATATGGATGGGCTTTTGGGTGTTGCTCTATGACAGGCCCGAGGACTCCAGGCGCGTGAGCAAGGAAGAGCTGGATTACATCGAGCAGGACAAGGAACTGGACAGAAGCGTCAAGGACTCCGGCGATCAGACGGAACACAAGCTAAGTCTTCTTGACTGCCTCAGGTACAAGCAGACCTGGGCATTCGCTGTCGGCAAGTTTATGACCGACGGTGTCTGGTGGTTTTTCCTTTTCTGGACCCCTTCCTATCTCAACAGCCAGTTCGGCATCAAGACAAGCGACCCCAAGGGTATGGCGCTGATATTCACGCTCTACGCCATCACAATGCTTTCCATATACGGCGGGAAGCTCCCGACTGTATTCATCAACAAGGCGGCGGAGAAAGGAAAGGCGTTCGACCCTTATGCGGCCCGGATGAAAGCTATGCTGATCTTCGCTTTTCTTCCTTTGGCCGTTCTTCTCGCACAGCCTCTCGGAAGAATATCTCCTTGGTTCCCGGTCATTCTTATCGGCATAGGCGGAGCCGCACACCAGTCGTGGTCAGCGAACATATTCTCAACCGTAGGTGATATGTTCCCCAAATCAAGCATCGCCACCATTACCGGAATCGGAGGGATGGCAGGCGGACTCGGCTCGATGTTTCTTCAGAAAATCGCCGGGGAGCTGTTCGTCTATTCAGAACAGGTCAACCTGTCCTTTCTCGGCTTCACCGGAAAGCCCGCCGGATATTTCATCATCTTCTGTGTCTGCGCGACAGCCTACCTCATCGGCTGGAGCATTATGAAAGCGCTGGTCCCTAAGTACAAGGTAATCACACTATAAACACTTTTGCCCGGGTCCGCGCCACGCGCGCCTCCTGACTCTTGATGAACGAGACCTTCTCAGCAATGACAGCAATGACAGCAATGACAGTCTGCTCCGCGACCTCTACCGTCCGATTTTCGACAGGGAGCTGATTATATACGGCTTCTAACTGATGAACAGCAGCTCGCGGTATTTAGGGAGAGGCCAAGTGCGGTTATCCACAATCTCCTCAAGCTTGTCAATAGGACGGCGGAGAGCCGGGAAACTCTCGGCTATCTCGTGGTAAGCCACGGCTTTGGCATATTCATCGTCAAGGACATTGGCCTTTTTGCGGGCGTCGACCATCGCTGTGGCTTTCTCGCGGATCTGGTCGACATATTTGGATATGCTCTTGATAAGGTATATCTCCTCCTTGCACTCGTCCGTGCCGCCGAAGACCTCCTTGTTCAAGGAGACAACCTTCAGAAGCCTGGACTTGTACTCAAGGGCGGCGGGAATGATGTGGTTGATCGCCATCCTCGCCATCACGCGGGACTCGATCTGAATCATCTTGCTGTAAGTCTCCCACTTGACCTCATTGCGGGCCTGAAGCTCTTTCTCCGAATATACTCCCGTCTCCCTGAACATCCTCACCGAATCCGGAGCCGTGAAGACCCGGATCATCTCAGGGACACTGGTCTCCACATCAAGCCCGCGTCTTTTGGCCTCTGCCTTCCACTCGTCCGTGTAGCCGTTGCCGTCGAAGCAGACGACATCTATCACGGAGGCTATGATAGGCTTGAGGGTGTCAAGAATCGCGACATTCAAAACCTTGCCGGTGGCAAGTTCCTCATCAAGACGCTTCTTGAATGCGATAAGCTGCTCGGCCACAGCGGCGTTCAGTGTCGTCATCGCACCCGCGCAATTGGCGAGCGAGCCGACCGCGCGGAATTCGAAACGGTTGCCGGTGAAAGCGAAAGGAGATGTCCTGTTACGGTCTGTGTTGTCCACGAATATTTCCGGAATCTCAACCAATCCAACGCTTTTGCCTTTCTTGCCGGCAATCTCTATCGGAGTGTCCGACGGCACCTCAAGCAGCTTGCGAAGGACATCCGTCATGGTCTTTCCGAGGAATGCCGAAACAATCGCCGGAGGAGCCTCGTTGGCGCCAAGGCGATGGGCATTGGTAGCGGTGGCGATGGATGCTTTCAGGAGGGCGTTGTGCTTCTGAACCGCGGCCAGCACGTTCACGAAGAAAGTGACGAATTGGAGATTGCCCTTGGTGTCCTTGCCCGGAGCCAGCAGCATCGCGCCGGTGTCTGTGCCCAAAGACCAGTTGTTGTGCTTGCCGGAACCGTTGACCCCGTCGAAAGGCTTCTCATGAAGAAGAACCACGAAACCGTGCTTGCGGGCGATCTTGCTCATCAGATTCATCACCAACTGGTTCTGATCGTTGGCCAGATTGGTCTCGCCGAAAATCGGGGCCAGTTCGAACTGATTGGGAGCCACTTCGTTATGTCTTGTCTTAAGAGGGATTCCAAGGCGATGACCGGCAATCTCAAGGTCACGCATAAACTCGGCGACCCTGGTAGGTATGGCCCCGAAATAATGGTCGTCCAGCTGCTGGTTCTTGGAAGAGCTGTGTCCCATCAGAGTGCGTCCCGTAATCATCAGGTCAGGCCTTGCGGCATAAAGAGACTCGTCGACAAGGAAATACTCCTGCTCCCATCCGAGGTAGGAATATACCTTGGTGACAGATTTGTCGAAAAGGCGGCAGATCGGCAGAGCCGCTTCAGTGACCGCCTTGATGGCCTTTTTCAGAGGTGTCTTGTAGTCCAGCGCCTCGCCCGTATAGGATATGAAGACGGTCGGGATGCATAGGGTGTCATCCATTATGAACACCGGAGAAGTCGGATCCCAGGCAGTGTAGCCCCTGGCCTCAAACGTGGCCCTGATGCCTCCGTTAGGGAAAGAAGACGCATCCGGTTCCTGCTGCGCGAGTGACTTGCCGTCAAATGTCTCGATCACACCGCCCTTGCCGTCGTAGTCAATCAGCGAATCATGCTTCTCTGCCGTTCCCTCTGTCAATGGCTGGAACCAGTGGGTGACGTGGGTGACGCGATGTTCCATCGCCCATTCCTTCATCCCTTTAGCCACTCCGTCGGCGGTCTCCCTGTCAAGGGACTTGCCTTTGTCGATGCAGTCGAGAAGCGCATTCAGAGTCTTAGCGTCCAAATACTTACGCATCTTCGGACGGTCAAAGACCAGTTCTCCGTAATAGTCGGATGTCTTGCCCTCAAGGCATTCAGCCGGGACAGCCTTCTTCTCGAAGGATTCCTTCACCAGATCGAATCTGTCAATGCTCATAATCTGTCTTTTTGTCAAAGGTGAATATACCGCAATACTGTGAGACAGAGGTGCATTCCACACTTGCGAACCCAAATAACACAATTAACGTCGCAAGTTATGAAATCAATCCCTAACCACAAAGCAATTTTTCGACTTTATCGGTTTATAGCCAGGCGGAACATCTATCAGGCACCACCGGAAATGTAGTGGGAAGACACGCATTACGGAATCCTGGGCCAAGGTATTCAAACGCCTTCCCGACTATTACGGAAAAAAGATGTATATTTGTCACCGCCCAGGTTCTTCCGTGACATTTTTCACCGAAGATCAAAAGGGAATCCGGTGTGACTCCGGAACAGTACCCGCTGCTGTATGTCCCACTGAATGGACGCGGCATTCTTACGCCACTGGCCGGCGATGCGGTCTCAAAGAGGCAGTCTCGCATGAACGACCGGGAAGGCGCCGCTCCGGGACGAGTCAGAAGACCTGCCTGGACGTTACCATACGACCATCCCTGCGGGATTACGGGAATGGCCGGACGAAAGATTTATGAAACGACCATACCGTCTCATCGCCTCGGTCTGCATCCTTGGATGCGGACTCTCGGCTTCCGCACAGACCTCCGACGGCTCAGACACCTCGTCAAGCCGCCGGAAAGGAGTTCCTATGGACAGCACAAGACTGATAAAGGAATCAGTCATCATCGGAACTCCGGCAGGTCACAAGTACAGGGAAGTAATTCCGGGTCAGAGTCTTAAGGGAGAGGAACTGAAAAGGCTCAACAGTTTCTCGGTGGCCGACGCGATCCGCCGTTTCTCCGGCATACAACTGAAGGACTACGGCGGGGTCGCCGGTCTTAAGACCGTCAACATCCGCTCTATGGGCACAAACCATCTCGGTGTCTTCTACGATGGCATACAGCTCGGCAACGCACAGAACGGCCAGGTGGATCTGGGCAGATTCTCGCTGGATGACATTGAGGAGATTTCCTTGCACTATGGCCAGAAAAGCGACATCCTACAGTCGGCCAAGGACTTCGGATCCTCTGGCACGGTATACATCACGACACGGAGACCTCGGTTCGAGAACGGTCGCCGAGCCAACTTCAAGGCAACGGTGAAAACAGGCTCGTTCGGTCTGGCCAATCCTTCCATCCGGGGCGAGTACAAGATATCTGATGCCGTAAGCGCATCCGCAAGCGGAGAATGGATCAATGCCACAGGCAAGTACAAGTTCCGCTACCGTAGATTCAATCCTGACGGAGAAACCGCCTATGACACGACCGCGGTAAGACACAACGGAGACATCAACGCCATCAGGCTTGAGGCAGCCTTGCACGGGACGCTTGACGAAGGGAGGTGGAGCGTCCGGGCATATTCATACAACTCCGAAAGGGGTATTCCGGGAGCCGTCGTCAGCAATGTGTTCCGTAGCGGCGAAAGGCTGCGGGACACCGACACCTTCATCCAGGGAACATTCGCAAACAGATGGACGGGGCGCTTCAGGACTTTGCTGAACGCCAAATATGCGTCGGCTCTCACGCACTACGAGAACCTTGACGCCAGGGTGATCCAGACAAAGAACACCTATCGGCAGAAAGAGCTGTACGCTTCCTGCGCCAGCCTCTTCAGCATTCTCGACAACTGGGAGGTGTCACTTGCCTACGATTTCCAGTGGAACACCCTTGACGCGGAATTCCATACTCCGGAGGGAAACAACGGAGTCTTTCCATTCCCGACCCGTTACACTCATTTGGCGGCGCTCGCGACGGCGTTTGAATGGGGCCCGTTCAAAGGACAGGCAAGTGTGTTGGGCTGTTTCGTCCGCGAAACAGTGAAAAGGTTCGAGGCACGGCCGGACAAGGCGGTGGCGACACCGGCGTTCTTCCTGTCATACAAGCCGTTCAAAAGACACGATCTGACAGCGAGGGCGTTCTACAAAAGGATGTTCAGGACACCGACTTTCAACGACCTGTACTACACCGACATGGGCAACGCTTTTCTGAAACCGGAATACGCCACACAGCTCAATATTGGCCTGAAATACACTAAAGGATTCGGGGATATCTCCATTCTGAGGACTATGGACATTTCTGCCGATGCCTACCATAACCGCATCACCGACAAGATTATAGCCTATCCGAAAGGCCAACAGTTCCGTTGGACTATGCTGAATCTCGGGAAGGTCGAGACCAATGGGGTGGATGTGGCGCTGAACACGGCGTGGGCTTTCGGAAAGCTGGAAGCAACCGCAATGCTCAGATACACTTATCAGGAGGCGGTTGATGTCACAAATCCATCGGACACATATTACCGGGATCAGATTCCGTACATCCCGTGGCACAGCGGCTCGGCGTCGCTGTCACTATTCCGCGACGGCTGGGGCCTGAACTACAGCTTCATCTACACCGGAGAGCGCTACAACCAACAGGAGAACATCCCGAGGAACTACACCCAGCCGTGGTACACCAGCGACATTTCCATTCAGAAATCGTTCGCCGCCGGAGGCCACCAGCTCAGGCTCGCAGCCGAGGTCAACAACATTTTCGGACAGGACTTCGAAGTGGTGCTGAACTACCCGATGCCGAAGACCAATTTCCGTTTTACCGCAAGTTTTACAATTTAAAATCAATACATTATGAAACACTCAAAAAGAATCTTGAACACCGCTGTCTTGGCGCTTCTCCTCGGAGCGGCAGTCTGCGGATGCCGTAAGGAAGATACGATCGTCACTCCGGTGAACGGGCCGCTTGGTTTTCCCGCGGATCCTGACGCCGACCCGGTCGGGATGTATGTCCTGAATGAGGGGAATATGGGCAGCGACAAAGCCGACATCGATTTTCTGGACTTCAGAACAGCCTCCTATTCCTGCGGCATCTATGCGGCGAAGAATCCTTCTGTAGTGAAGGGCCTGGGCGACACGGGGAATGACCTTCAGATCTATGACGGAAGGCTGTTCGCGGTCATCAACGGCTCGCACAAGGTGGAGGTTATGGACGCCTATAGCGCTGAAAGAATCACCCAAATCGACATCGCCAACTGCCGTAACATCGCATTCAAAGGCAGATACGCCTATGTCACCGCCTACGTCGGCTCGGACGCGGAATTCACGGCTGACCGGAAAGGCTCGGTCTTCAAGGTCAATCTCGACACCTACAGGATTGAAAGCGAGGTACAGGTGGGCTATCAGCCAGAGGAAATAGCGATTGTAGGCGACCGGGCCTATGTGGCCAATTCCGGAGGATACCGCGCTCCAGACTACGACTCGACAGTCTCCGTCATCGACCTGGACTCGATGAAGGAGGTTCAGAAGATCGAGGTGGCCGTCAACCTTTGCCGCATCAAGGCCGACTCCGACGGGGATCTGTGGGTGTCATCCAACGGCGACTACATCGACACACCTTCAAATCTTTACCGCCTTGAAAAGGACGGGGACAGCTACAAAGTGGCCGAAGCGATGAATATTCCCGTGTCGAATATGACCATCAGCGACGGCCGCCTCTACGCCTACAGTTCAGAGTACAACTACGTGACCGCCGGCAGCACAATCTCTTACGTTGTCATCGATGTCGCCGGCAACAGCGTCATCACCCGCGATGTAATCACGGACGGGACTGAAAGCCGGATAGTTTCACCTTACGGAATCGCCGTACATCCGGTCAACGGGGACATCTACATCACCGACGCAAAGAACTACACCTCAAGCGGGGTCCTCTACTGCTACTCCAAGGACGGAACGCTGAAATGGAGCGTGAGCACAGGGGACATTCCCGGACATCCGGTGTTTCTTGAAAGGCAGTAACCCCCTCTTCTTTTTCCCCCGTGTCCCCCAGTAACTGTATGGCAGCCCTGAGGGACACGGGGGAATGCGTTTTCCTGCGGCGGCTTTATGTCGGGCCGACGGTGAATATTCGGAGATGTTGAAATCATTGTGGAAAAAATTGGAAACAGGTGGAATAAAATGGAAAAATATTCCTAACTTTGTGACCAAAGCGTGAAAGACGATAACTTATGATCACATTCATCGGAGAATATTCAGGAAAGATCGACGACAAAGGGAGGGTTGTCTTCCCTTCGCCGTTCAAGTCCCTGATGCCGTCCGAAGGTGACCAGAGGTTTGTAATAAAGAAAGACATCTTTGAGGAATGCCTTGAGATGTACACCTTTGAGGAGTGGGAACGCCAGTCCGGGGAGGTCAAGTCAAAACTAAATTTCTTTAATCGCGCCCACGCCGCTTTCTGGAGAGAGTATATGCGCGACCGCGCCGTCGTCGAACCTGACGCGAAACTCGGGCGAATCTCTATCCCCAGAAAGCTTTTGGAGTCTGTTGGTGTAACGAAAGAGGTAGTCTTCTCAGGCAACGATTACAAGATCGAGATTTGGGCCAAGGAGAAATTCGAGGCAAGCGCGATCTCAAACGACGAATTCTTGAACATTGCCGGACAACTGTCTCAGGAGAGGTAGGAGGGCCGAAGGATGTCAGAATACCATACTCCAGTAATGCTTGACGAGAGCATTTCCGCTCTTGTCACCAACCCGTCAGGAACTTACGCCGATGTCACATTCGGAGGCGGTGGTCACACCGCCGAACTTCTTTCACGCTTAAACGAGGACGGTCATGTCATCGCTTTCGATCGTGACAACGACGCCCTCGGCAACAGGATAGACGACCCGCGTCTCACATTGGTTCGCGCCGACTTCCGCTTCATCAGGAATTTCGTGCTTGACGAGGCTCACAGAACCGCCGACAAATCATTGAGCGGGAAGCTGTACAATGGTCTGGACGGCATTCTGGCCGACCTCGGCGTGTCCTCCCACCAATTCGACACGGCGGAGAGAGGATTCTCGTTTCGCTTTGACTCCCCTCTCGATATGAGGATGAACAGGGAGGGAGGCAAGACCGCGGCGGACATCGTCAACGAATATCCGCAGGAGGAACTGGAAAGGATTCTCCGCCTCTACGGGGAGGTGGACAACGCGCGCAAGGTAGCCGGACTCATCGTCTCGGCAAGAGACAGAAATCCGATTGTCACGACTTCTGGACTCGGAGAGGCCATCAAGGCGGTTCTGCCCAAATTCGCCGAACACAAGTTTCTTGCGAAAATATACCAGGCGCTCAGAATCGAAGTGAACCACGAGATGCGCTCCCTGGAGAAATTCCTTGCCGAGGCCGCCTATTCGCTCAGGCCGGGAGGAAGGCTCGTCGTAATCACCTACCACTCCCTTGAAGACAGGATGGTGAAGAACTTCATCAAGGCCGGGAATTCCGACGGGAAGGAGGAGAAGGACATATTCGGAAATATTCACGCCCCGCTCAGGGCGGTGAACCGCAAGCCGCTGCTGCCTCGGGAAAGCGAAATCGCATCGAACACCAGGGCAAGGAGCGCGAAACTGCGGATCGCGGAAAAAATCGGATAAGGAGGGAAAGATATGACAGAACTCAGGAAATGGAAGGTCTCTGACATCTGGAAATGGTTGGCGAATGCTTTTCTGGCCATTCTCGAGGGCAAGTTGCTGCTGAAGCTCAACGTGTCCAAATACTTCATACACATCATCTTCACCTTTTTTCTCTTTTGGGTCAGCATCTGGCTGAGCCTTAAGATCGAGAGTACTCTCTCCACCGTAGAGGACAACCGCAGGACCCTCGCTGAAATCGAGATCCTCCACATTCAAAAGACGCTGGAGCTATCCGGCTATTCACGGCTCAGCACTATGCAGGAGATGCTCAGGAATTCGGGTTCCAAGCTGGAAATGCCCGTGAAACCCGCCGAGAGAATCAAATGACGACACAGGACCATGGCTCAGAAAAACAATAAGGGAAACAAAAAGAAAAGGGACAGGATTGGCGTGATTCTGTACCTGACCTATATCCTTGTCCTGATTCTCAGTTTTGTGGTGATAGGCAGAATCATCTACATACAGTATTCTTGGTCACCGAGTGAAAAAATCATCAAATACTTCCTTCCTAATGCAGTGGCGGACGAAATCTCCCCCAAGCGAGGAGCCATCATAGGACGTGGCGGAGAGATTCTCGCGATGTCCACCCCTATATACGAACTGAGGATTGACTGCTCCATCCGCAAAGACGAATTCAAGAAAAAGGGCGAAAAATCCGCATCTGTCGCCGACTCCCTGGAGCGGCAATGGCAGGCCAAGGCCAAGGCTTTCTGCGGAGGTTTCGCCAAAGAGACCGGGGCGGACTCCATCTCCTTGTACAAGACCATCATCGACGGAAGGCAAAAAGAATGGCAAGGGAGCAGATACCTGAAGCTCGGGAACAACATCGACAGAGAGACGCTCCTCAGGCTGCGGGAACTGCCGTTGATGAAAGAGGGAAGATTCAAAAGCGGAATCATCGAAATAGAGAAAGACATCCGAAAATATCCTTACGGCACGCTTGCGAGACGAACGATCGGCTACGTCAAGGACAACAGCAATTCCAACGGCAACAACCACATCGGGCTTGAGGGGAAATACGACTACGTCCTGCACGGGCAGGAGGGCAAGATTTGGCTCAGGACGATTGACAACAAGGAAAAAGTCCAGAACTATGACAGCTCCTACGTCAAGCCGGTGGACGGGATGGATGTCAGGACCACCCTCGACATCACAATCCAGGACATAATGGACAAGGCAATCCGCGGACAGATGTCCGCCGATCCCAAGATAGTCGATGGTTGCGGAGTGCTGATGGACGTGAAGACAGGTGCGGTCAGGGCAATGGTCAACCTGACCAAGAGTCCCAAGGACAGCAGCCTGAACGAGGTTTACAATATGGCGATCGGATTCGGGGCCGAGCCTGGTTCCGTGTTCAAGACCACCACGCTGATGACGGCCCTTGAGGATGGCCACATCAAGTCTTTGGACGATGTCATACCGAAGAACGACGGAAAAATTCCCGGCTATCGCTATCCAAAAGACACCCACGTCAATGGAGAGGGTGAAATATCGATCCTGGACGGATTCAAAATCTCATCGAACTACGTGTTCAGGTATCTTGCCGTCAATCACTACGCCGACAATCCAAAGAGATTCCTTGACAAACTTTACCTTTACAAGCTTGGGCAGGCGTTCGACTTCGACCTTGAAGGACTCAGGAAGCCACACCTTCCGTCCCCGGACTCCAAATTGTGGAGCGCCACCGACCTTGGAGCCACGGCCATCGGCTATGCCGTCCATGAGACTCCGCTTCATATCCTGACGTTCTACAACGCCATCGCGAACAAAGGCAAGATGATGAAGCCTTATCTTGTGGAAAGCGTCGAGAAAGACGGAGTGGTCAAGACAAAGAAAGGCCCGGGCGTGCTGAACTCGTCCATCTGCTCCAAGGCCACAGCCGACACATTGCTCAGGGCGATGAAGGCCGTGACATCGGAGGGAACGGCGGCGAGGCTGAAAGGAGCCAAGCTTCAGGTGGCCGGAAAGACCGGGACCTCACTGCAGGTTCTCACAAAGGAAGATATCGACAGATACGGAAAGAAAGACAACTACGACACAAAGGACGGAAGACATCACCATCTCGCCACATTCGTCGGCTTCTTCCCTGCGGACAATCCGAAATACAGCGCGATCATCTGCATGTACTCCGGTCTGATGCAAGGCAACCTGTTTGGAGGCGGGGCTCCCGCCGCGGCCATACGCGAGGTTGTGGACGCCATCTATTCTCTTGAGCCTGAATGGGGCGGCAAGTTGACTCCGACCGGGAAAGTGCCTGTGATGGAGTTCAGCGCAGACGTGGCCGCACAGTCCGACACAAAGGATCAGCTGGTTCCCGACATCAAAGGACTCGGACTTAAAGACGCGATATTCCTGATTGAGAACAGCGGGCTAAGGTGTTCATATTCAGGGACAGGGCATGTCGTCTCCCAGAATCCAAAGGCGGGGTCCAAGGTAGCCGGTGGCACAACAATAACATTCACATTGAGATGAGACTGGAGGACATCATAAGGAACGCCGGGGTCATCGAGGTGCGCGGGAACCGCGGTCTCGAGGTGACGGGAATATGCAATGATTCGAGGAAAGCCGCCTCGGGGAGCATATTCATCGCCGTGAAAGGTCACGACCGAGACGGACACAGCTTCATCGGGAAGGCCGTCTCCGCCGGAGCCTCCGCCATCGCATACGAGGATGACAACGCACTGGAGGAGAGTCTCTCCGGATTTGACAGTTCCGTCGTCGGGAAGCTTACGTTCGTAAAGGTGAAGGATTCCCGCCGCGCCGTGGCGATGATGGCAGCCGGTTTCTTCGACAATCCTTCCAGGAAACTCCGGCTCGTGGGAATCACAGGCACTAACGGCAAGACCACCACTGTCACCCTGCTTTACCGTCTGTTTATGGACAGGGGATACAACTGCGGAATGCTCTCCACAATCGCCAACTACGTGGGGACCAAACGCCTGGAGACAGCCAACACGACCGCCGATCCGATAACGGTCAACTCTCTGATGAACGATATGGCCGAAGCCGGATGCGAATACTGCTTCATGGAGGTAAGCTCAATCGGAGTGGAGCAGGAGCGGGTGGCCGGTCTGGAATTCAGCGTGGGGATATTCTCGAACCTGACACACGACCACCTCGACTACCACAAGACATTCGCCGAATATCTCCGGTGCAAGAAACTGTTCTTCGACAATCTGCCTGCCGGGGCGACGGCGCTCATAAACATTGACGACAGGAACGGAGAGGTGATGGTGCAGAACACCAAGGCGAAAGTGGTAAGGTACTCCTGCCGGAGCATCGCCGACCACACCTGCCGCATCATGGAGGAGACCTACGAGGGGATGCTTCTGAGAATCGACGGACGGGAGATCTGGACAAGGCTTATCGGACAGCACAACGCATACAACATCCTCGCGGCCTACGGCGCGGCGGTGGCTCTGGGAGCCGATCCTGAGGACACACTGCTGGCTGTCAGCAGGCTTGAGTCGGCGCCGGGACGGCTTGAGGTCATCAGAGGCCCCCGTGAGATTTCCGTTGTCATCGACTACGCCCACACTCCGGACGCATTGGACAATGTGCTGAGGACCCTGAGGGGCATCGACGGGAAAAGGGAGCTTGTCTGCCTTTTCGGATGCGGCGGCGACAGAGACCGGACAAAAAGGCCGGAGATGGCCAAGGTGGCCGAAACTTATGCCGACAGAATCGTCGTGACATCTGACAACAGCCGTACAGAAAAGACAGAGGACATTCTCGGCGAAATCCGCAGAGGATTCAGTGTCAAAGGATTGTCAAAGACGCTCTTCATTGCCGACAGGAAAGAGGCCATCCGGGCGGCCATAATGTTCGCCGGGAAAGGGGCAGTCATACTGCTGGCCGGAAAGGGACACGAGACTTATCAGATAATCGGTGAGGAACACCGGCATTTCGACGAGCGGGAAGTGGTCGCCGAAGTGTTCAGATACATCAGCAACGAATAGGAGGCAAACGCGATGATCTATCATCTTTTTGAATATCTAAGGCAATATGACATACCGGGGCAGGGGCTTTTTTCCTACCTGTCCTTCAGGGCGATGCTGACAAGCGTCACCGCCATGCTGCTTTCTTTCTTCGCCGGACGTAAGATAATCAGATGGCTTCAGATGGAGCAGATCGGAGAGACCATCAGAGACCTGGGACTTGAAGGGCAGATGGAGAAGAAGGGCACACCTACAATGGGAGGCATAATCATCATTCTCGGGATTATGGTTCCTGTCCTGCTGTTCTGCAACCTGAGGAACATCTACATACAGCTGCTTCTCCTGACGACCGTGTGGTGTGGAGCGATCGGATTCGCCGATGATTACATCAAGGTCTTCAAGCATAACAAGGAAGGTCTGCATCCGAAAGCGAAACTCATCGGCCAGCTGGCGTTGGGACTCATCATAGGACTCACCGTATGCTTCAGCGACGACATCGTGGTCAGGGAGAAAGTTTCTGTCGAGCCAGGTGTGGCCAATGTTGTGGAACAGGGCAATGTGAAATCACTGAATGTTGATTCAGAGACACTTGTGGCGCAAGACAGCGGCTGGAAGACGGAGAATGTCATCAAAAGTACAAAGACGACCATACCTTTCGTCAAAGATCACGAGTTCGACTACAAATGGCTCTCGCCTTTCAAAGGCAAGTGGGGCTGGTACTGCAAGTGGGCGATTTACGTGCTGATGATCGTGCTGGTCATCACGGCCTGCTCAAACGGGACAAACCTTACCGACGGAATGGACGGGCTCGCATCCGGCACAAGCGCCATCGTCGGAGTGGTGCTGGGCATACTGGCCTGGCTGGGAGGCAACCTTATCAACTCCAACTACCTGAACATCATGTACATTCCGGGCAGCGGGGAAATCGCGATATTCATGTCTGCCTTTGTCGGCGCACTGATGGGATTCCTATGGTACAACTCCTATCCCGCGCAAGTGTTCATGGGTGACACCGGCAGCCTCGCGATAGGAGGAATCATAGGCGTGGGCGCCGTTCTGATGAGAAAGGAACTGCTTCTGCCGATTCTGTGCGGAATATTCCTTGTGGAATCCCTTTCCGTGATAATGCAAAGGGTCTATTTCAAATACACGAAGAAAAAGTACGGCGAAGGCCGCAGAATATTCAAGATGACTCCCCTGCACCATCACTACCAGAAGGTGGGGATTCCGGCGCTGATCTCAAGACCGGCGCATGCGATTCCGGAGGCAAAGATTGTGACAAGATTCTGGCTGATAGGGGTGATTCTGGCGGTATCGACCTTGGCCTTGCTGAAAATACGATAAACGAGTAACTGGATATGAGCAGAATTGTTGTTTTAGGAGGAGGAGAAAGCGGTGTCGGAGCCGCGGTTCTCGCCAAGGTGAAAGGATTCGACATCTTCCTTTCAGACAACGGCAAGATTCCGGAGCATTTCGCCGAGGAACTGCGCAAATGGGACATCAGCTTCGAGGAGGGTCATCACACCGAAGAGCTGATCCTGAACGCCGACGAGGTCATCAAAAGCCCGGGCATACCAAGTTCCGTTCCGATTGTAAGGAAAATCGAGGCGGAAGGCATCCGCATCGTCTCGGAAATCGAATTCGCCGGGCGTTACGACACGGCGAAGAAGATCTGCATAACGGGAAGCAACGGGAAGACAACGACGACTTCGCTGATCTACTATCTGCTTCGGAACGCCGGACTCAACGTTGGTCTCGGAGGCAACATAGGCAAGAGCTACGCCTTTCAGGTCGCCACCGGGCACTTCGACTACTATGTCCTTGAAATCAGCAGCTTCCAGCTTGACAACTGCTACGATTTCCGTCCTGACATAGCCATCATCACGAACATCACACCCGACCATCTGGACCGCTACGACTGCCGGATGGAGAACTACGTCAAGGCAAAGTTCCGTCTCACCCAGAATCTCAGACCCGAAGACTGCTTCATCTTCGACTCCGACGACGAGATTACAATCGAGCATCTGAACAAGATTATCCTTTCAGCCAAACGTCTGCCTTTCAGCCAGAAAGAAGAGGTAAGGCAGGGAGCGTACCTGAAGGACGACAAGATCGTCGTGAGATACGGCGAAGACGAATGCGACATATTCCTGAAAGAGCTTGCCCTCGGCGGAAAGCATAACATCTACAATTCGATGGCAGCCGCCCTGGCCGCCAAGGCCTCCGGAATCGACAGCAAGACAATCCGCGAGGCGTTAGCCACATTCCAGCCTATCGAACACAGGCTGGAGCCGGTGCTGAGCATAAAGGATGTGCTTTACATCAACGACTCCAAGGCGACAAACGTGGACGCCGCCTGGTATGCCCTTGAGTGTCAGAAGAAACCTGTTGTCTGGATTGCAGGCGGAAAAGACAAGGGCAACGACTACGAGGTGCTCAAGCCTCTTGTAAAGGAGAAAGTCAAGGCGATTGTGTGCCTTGGAGTGGACAACAGCAAGATCCACAAGGCGTTCTCCGGGATTGTGGGGGAAGACAACATCAAGGACACGCTTTCCGCCGAAGAGGCGGTCAGGGCCGCGAGCGAGTTCGCCACATCCGGCGATGTCGTCCTGCTCAGCCCGTGCTGCGCCAGCTTCGACCTTTTCACCTGCTATGAAGACAGAGGCGAGAAATTCAAGGAAGCGGTAAGAAGACTTTAGGCTGAACGAATATGGAAGGGAAGGCAAAGAAAAAGAAAACCCTGTGGAACCTCGCGGATTCCCTCGAAGGAGACAAGGTCGTGTGGATAATCGTGATTCTGCTCATCCTGCTCTCCATCGTGGCGATATTCTCTTCCACATCACAGATGACCTTCAAGGGAAACACTTCGAGAATGGATATTGTCGGGGAACAGCTGATCATGTCCGTGGCCGGACTGGTTATCATCCTCATCTGCTGCAAGATCCCGAGGATAGGCTTCCTAAGTGTCATCTCACAGTTCGGATACGTCGCTTCAATGATTCCGCTCCTGCTGCTCGTGATTGCCAAGGCTCTATCGGATGGCGAAATGAAGCTTGGATTCATCACCATTGAGAAAATCAACGATGCCTGGAGAACCATTACCATAGGAGGATTCCAAATCCATGTATTAGAGTTCGTCAAGGTCGCCATGGTGATGTACATGGCGTGGGCGGTCAACTCTTTACGCAATGACAGATTCCTTATCGCCAACATACTGGGCGAGAGGTATCCTGTTTGGAAAAAGCCGCTGACAAAGAAAATCGCTTACATCTATTTTCCGCTATTCAGCGTCTGCCTCTGCTCAATAGTAGCCAGTTTTTCAACCATGGTGTTCATAGGTGCGATAATGATCGCCACCCTCTTTATCGGAGGGGTGAAGATAAAGGAGCTGTTTCCGCTCATCGGCATCGGGACAGCGCTTCTGGCCATTTGCATCTTAATCCACATCAATGGCATAGGAGAGAAGCTTTTTCCAAGTCTTGACACACGTCTTGACACGGCGATAAGCAGACTGACCGGACCCGGTCTGAACGAGAAGCTGAAGATTATGGAGGAGAACAAGCCGAATACCACGGAGTTCCAGAAGGCCTGGGACGACACGAAACAGCCAGTCAGCGCCTTGATTGCCATCAAAGAGGGAAAGCTTGTCGGGAAAGGCCCGGGAAAAAGCACACAGAGATATGTGGTATCGATTATGTACGAGGACTATATGTTCAGTTTCATAGTCGAGGAATACGGACTGGTCGGAGCCGTGATTGTCTTGATTCTATACATCAGCCTTCTGGCAAGAGGCTCGATCATAGTCAGAAACTGTGAGAATCAGTTTGCGAAGACCGCTGTCGCAGGGCTTGTCCTTCTGATTTCAGGGCAAGCTATGATGCACATCGCCGTCAATTGCAATATGGTTCCGATGACCGGGCAGACCCTGCCGATGGTCAGTCGAGGCAACTCGTCTTTTCTGATGTTCAGCGTCGCCTTCGGCATCATACTATCCATCAGCAAGATGGCCAAGAAGAAAATCGAAAGGGAAACAGCCAAAGCCGATCCTTTGGTTGACAGAAGCATAAAGAATGAGGACGGGGAGGCGGTCGCTTCCGCACAAGAAAACGAGTGCCGTGACCACATTACGGACGACTACAGCAATGAATAACTATTATGGAGCATAAAGCGTTGAGAGTCATAATCAGCGGCGGCGGCACAGGAGGACACATCTTCCCGGCCGTCTCTATAGCGGACAAGCTGAGGGAACTGAATCCCGAGACCGGGATTCTGTTCGTCGGGGCCGACGGCAAGATGGAGATGGAGAAAGTTCCGGCGGCCGGCTACAGGATTGTCGGGCTTCCGATAGTCGGACTGCAAAGGCGACTGAATGTCAGGAACATTCTGAATGACATCCTTGTACCTTTCAAAGTGGTGGCAAGCGTGGCCAAGGCCAGAAGAATTATCAAGGACTTCAAACCAGAGGTGGCCATCGGTGTCGGAGGTTACGCCAGCGCTCCCCTGCTCTGGGCCGCCACCGGGATGGGGATTCCCGCGCTTATCCAGGAGCAGAACGGGTTCGCCGGGCTGACCAACAAAAAACTTGGCGGCAGGGTAAGACGGATCTGCGTGGCATACGAAGGGATGGAAAGGTTCTTCCCGGCCGACAAGATTGTGATGACGGGCAATCCGATCAGAAGCGCAATCGTCCGCTCCACCCCGGAAATGAAAGAGAAAGGAATCAAGGAATATGGTCTCGACCCGTCCAGAAAGCATCTTTTCATAGTGGGAGGCAGCCTCGGCAGCAGCAGGTTCAACCAGTGTATGAGGAAATGGATCTCCGACGGATGTCAGGGAATCGAAGGTGTCGATGTGCTGTGGCAATGCGGCAAGTACTACAAGGCAGGAATAGATGGGTTTATAAAAGAACAGGAAGCCCGGAATCCGGACGCTCTCAGGCATATTCACCACACAGACTTCATCGGAAAGATGGAACTGGCCTACGCCGCGGCGGACGTGGTCATCTCCAGGTCGGGGGCAAGTTCGGTCTCCGAATTGTGCGCGGCACATAAAGCCGTGATATTCATTCCGTCGCCTAATGTAGCCGAGGATCACCAGACACATAATGCGATGGCCCTCGTGAAAAAAGACGCCGCGGTGCTGGTAAAGGACTCCGAGGCGATAGAAAAGATGATTCCGTCGGCTCTTGAATTGTTGGGGCGGCCGGAAAAAATCGCCGAACTGGAGGAGAACGCCGGGAGAATGGCGATTCCTGACGCCGCGGGAAGAATCGCGGAGGAAATTTACAGACTGGTCAAGGAGTAGATATGTCAAAATATTCAAAGATTTATTTTTTGGGCATAGGTGGCATCGGTATGAGCGCCATCGCAAGGTACTACAAGTTCAAAGGTTATCCTGTCGCAGGCTACGACAAGACACCCTCGGATCTGACGCACGCTCTTGAGAAGGAGAGGATCGATGTCCACTACAAGGACGATCCGGATTACATTCCAAAGGATGTGGCTTCCACGCTGATTGTCTACACTCCGGCGGTTCCGGAAGACCTTCAGGAATTTGTATATGCGAAGGAGCACGGCTACACCCTTGTAAAGAGATCCAGGATGCTTGGGGAACTGGCCGAGGGGCAGACATGTCTGGCTGTGGCGGGGACACACGGGAAGACCAGCACAAGCACCCTCGTCGCCCACATTCTGACGGAAAGCGGCAAAGGATGCTCCGCATTCCTCGGAGGAATCTCCAAGAACTACGGCACGAATCTTCTGACAAGCCTCACGCCTACAATTGTCGCCGAGGCGGACGAGTTTGACCGCTCGTTCCTCCAGCTCCATCCGGCCATCGCCGCGATTACGGCCATGGATGCCGACCATCTGGACATATACGGCACTCTTGAGGAATATCAGAAGGCGTTCAAGGCCTTTGCGTCACAGGTAAGCCGCTCGCTCATAGTCAAGCTCGGCCTTGACATAACCCGGAATGACACGAAGGCGGAAATACTTCACTACAGCTACGACAATCCGGAGGCGGATTACTATGCGGCCGACGCCAGGCCGGACGAGACCGGCCACTACACCTTTGACCTTGTCCACCCGGACGGAGTGATCAAGGGTGTCAGGGTCGGGGTTCCCGGATGGGTCAATGTGGAGAACAGCGTGGCCGCGGCGGCCATCTGCCTCTGCCACGGAGTCTCTCCGGAAGCCGTCAAGGAAGCGATCGGCACCTATTCGGGAGTAAAGCGCAGGCTCGACGTGCATCTCAACACCGCAAACTTGTCATACATCGATGATTACGCCCACCACCCCAAGGAACTGTCCTCGGCCGTGTCCTCGTTGAGAGGAATATTCCCGGGCAGGAGAATCACCGCCATATTCCAGCCTCATCTCTTCTCAAGGACAAGGGATTTCGCCGATGACTTCGCGGCAGCCCTGAGCAAGGTGGACAAACTGATTCTGCTGGACATTTACCCTGCAAGGGAGGAGTCTGTTCCCGGAGTCACATCGGAGCTGATTTTCGACAAAGTGACAGCGCCGGAGAAAGTGCTTCTGAAAAAAGAGGAACTGATGGCCTATCTCGAGAATGAGCCGATAGATGTCCTCGCCACCTTCGGGGCCGGAAACATCGACAGATTCATAGCACCTATCACCAACCTTCTTGAAGAAAGGCTTAAACAATGAAGAAAGGTCTAAAGATAATCCTGGTCGCCGCGGCGGCCTGCCTGCTCGGTCTCGTTTACCTCGCCGTCCACGGGATGAACGAGAAAAGAGTGCGGCAGCTCACCTGCTCAGGGGTCAGGGTGGAGTTCGAGGATGACTTCAGCTTCATCACCTCCAAGGATGTGGAAAGCTATCTGAGCAAAGAGTACGGCGACTACATAGGTCAAAGGCTTGACAGTGTGGATCTGATGAAAGTCGAGAAGATTCTTGACGGCAAGGGCGCTGTCCGCGGGGCGGAGGCCTACACGACACCGGACGGCTATCTGAACATCAGAATAAGCCAGAGAGAGCCTGTCGTCCGCTTCCAGAAGAGAGACAACGGATTCTACGCCGATGAGAAAGGCTTTCTGTTTCCTTTGCAGCGGAACTACACGTCAATGGTTCCGATCATCGACGGTTCAGTACCGCTGAATGTGGAGAGAGGCTACAAGGGAGAGCCTAAAACCGAAAGCGAGAGGAAATGGCTGACGGAAGTCATAGCCCTTGTGAACCATATGAAGGCTTCGGGAATATGGGCGGAGAACATCTGCCAGATAACAGTGCTTGACAACGGCGACCTTGTCCTGATTCCACGTCAAGGCAAGGAGCGCTTCATCTTTGGCCAACCTGCTGACTTTGAGCGGAAATTTGACCTGATCAGCCGTTACTACACCACCATCCTTCCGAATAAAGGCAAGGATTACTATTCCACAGTGAACATCAAGAACAACGGACAGATTGTCTGCAGGAAATAATATAGTTGAATATGGAAGAAAGATACATAGCGGCCATTGACCTTGGCACTTCTAAACTGGCTGTCTGCGTCGCAAGCATCCGGAATCAGAATGTCCAGATAATCTACTACAAGGAATCTCCATCGGCGGGAATCCGCAACAGCTGTGTCATAGTACCGGGAAAGGTGCTTGGAAAAGTGAAAGACGCAATCTCGGACGCACAGAACGCATTGAGGATAAAAATTCATCAGGTCGTGGTCGGGCTGCCTCGCTGGCAGGTAGTCCAGGTGACGGCCTCCGCGATATCCGAAAGGGATGACGACAGCAGATTCATCAGCGAGAGCGAGATCCGCACGCTTAAGTCCGAAGCATTGAAGTCATTCCCTTTGAAGGACGACAAGAAGAGTGTCATCTACGGGGCTGTGGCGCAGTCATATTCAACGGAAGACTGCGTGAATGAACCGGAAAGTGAGGTCATCGGTATGAGCGCGGAAAAGCTTGAAGGCAATTTCAAGGTGTTCATCGGCAGCAAGACTTATTCGACAAACATCGACAGGCTCTTCGGTTCGATGGGGATAGGCATAGCCAAAAAGTTCTTCATACCGGGGATAACCGCCAAGGCCGTACTGAAAGCGGAAGAGATGGAGAGCGGTGTCGCCTTGATCGACATCGGAGCGGGAGTAAGTTCTGTCACCATATTCAAGAACAACCTTATGAGGTACTATGCCGCCATTCCTTTCGGCGGTGACAGCATCACGAAAGACATTGAGTCAATCTGCGGCTTTACCAACAATATGGCGGAGAACATCAAAAAAGCCTACGGAGCGTGCATGCCGGAGAAACTCTCCACTCTCGGGGACAAGGTGCTTCAAATCATCAACGAAGACGGCAAAACGACCAAGAGGCTATCAATCAAAATCTTGTCCGAAATAATAAATGCAAGGATGGAGGAGATTGTCAATGCGCTTCTCTATAAAATCCAGGAAAGCGGATTCTCCTCCGAGGATTATCTGAAAAGAGGACTCGTCGTCACAGGCGGTGGCGCGGAATTGCTGAACTGCATAAATCTGTTCAAGGAAATTTCCGGCTATTCAGTCAAACTCGGTCTGCCGAACAGATATGTCAACTGTGATGAATGCCCTGAAGCCAGTGCGTCAAGCGCTTCGACGGCGATAGGTATGATTCTGGCTCTAAAAGGCGACAGAACAGTGAACTGCATCGAAAACAAATACTTCATACCAGAGGCCGGGGATAGCGTGACGCCACAGGATACCGTCAGCGCTACGACAGAACCGGACTACAGCACCGAGACCGTTCAGAACGTACAGGAGGAAGATAATCAAAGTCATGAAAGTCCTATTGCTGACGGATCCGGGGATGGCATAGCGGAAGAGTCAGATGAGCCTGAGAAGTCTGAAGAGTCCAAAGAGCCTGATACAGCCAGCGGCACATCCACGGAAGACGAGCATAAGTCCGAGGATCCGAATGGCGGAGATGACACGTCCGGTGGCCGCAAAAAAGATGAGAAACCCGGAATTTTAAAGAGAATTCCATTCATATGGAAATTTTACGACAACATGGCGGAGGAAGTTAATGAAGACGTTTAACGGACAGAAGAATATGGAAAACGACAACAATATAATCGAGCTGGTGCCTCAAGACTGGACACCCGTTGAGTCTATGATTAAAGTCATAGGTGTCGGCGGAGGCGGATGCAATGCTGTGAACTATATGTTCCGCGAGAACGTCAAGAGTTGCAGCTTCTATGTATGCAACACTGACAGACAAGCCCTTAACGACAGTCCGGTAGAAGCGAAAATACACATTGGCTCCAATGCCCTTGGAGCCGGAACAGTCCCAGAGCGGGGTCGCAAGGCCGCGATCGAGTCACTTGACGAAATTGAGAGAGTTGTCCTCACCAAAGAGACAAAGATGCTTTTCATCACCGCAGGTATGGGAGGCGGAACAGGAACAGGCGCCGCTCCTGTCATCGCCAAAGCGGCCAAGGACAAGGGTATTCTGACAGTAGCTGTCGTCACAATGCCGTTCGAACACGAGGGGCTCAATCCTTTGGCCAAGGCTGTTGACGGCATCCACGAGCTGAAGAACAACGTGGACAGTCTTCTCGTCATCAACAACGAGAAACTCTATGACCTGTTCGGAAGCATGCTGATTCACGAGGCGTTTCCGAAAGCGGACGAAGTGCTGGCTACCGCCGTCAGAGGCATAACCGACATCATCAGCCGTCCCGGCTTCATCAACATTGACTTCCAGGACATAAAGACAATGATGGAGAACAGCGGAATGGCTCTTATGGGAAGCGGGGTCGGCAAAGGGAAAAACCGGATCGAGGACGCTGTCAAAGGTGCGCTCAAATCCCCTCTTCTCAATGATTTCGACCTCACCACGGCCAAGAACCTTCTCATCAACATCACCACCGGCAAGAACAAGGACGGACTGACGATGGATGAGCTGAAGGACATCGACAAGAAGATTGGTGAATATACCGGCAATGTGAAGAAGTTCAAGACCGGAATAGTATGGGTTGAGAGTCCTGAGATCGGAGACGAGATCCAAATCACAGCGATAGCGACCGGCTTTGTGATTGACGATCTCATCAAGAATTCCGGGCAGGATCTCGAGAACGTGATAAATATTGACAAGAATTTCAAATACGAGAGACAAAGCACACTACAACGGGTGGATGACCACGGATATGACGGAAACATAATTGACATCACAATTGACGAGAAGCATTCCGACAACAGAAAGAAATTCCACTTTGACGAAGATAACAAGCCGGCGCTTGCGATCCAGGACGGCCAGGACACCAGCTACCTGCTCAACACTCCGGCCATACGCCGCCGGAAACACGGGAAGACGACAAACGGCGACTGATTCCAAATAATTACGATATGAAAAGAATATCATTAACCGCATTAATCCTGTTCTTCACCGTCCTCGTTGCGTCAGGACAGGCACAACGCCAATTCACGGACAGAATCTTCCACTCATCCCTTGACCAGAACCTGCCTTACAAGGTGATGTTTCCGGAGAATTTCAATCCATCCCAAAGCTATCCTCTCCTGTTGTTCCTGCACGGCTCCGGAGAAAGAGGCACGGACAATAACGCTCAGCTCATCCACGGAGGGGACAGGCTACAGAGCGACCCGGCATTAAAAGGCACAATCATCATCGTACCCCAATGTCCGAATGAGGACTCTTGGGTCTGTCTCGCACAGGCAGACAATTCATCAGGACAACGGGAAAGGAACTTCCCGTATTCAGCGCCCATATCATCCTCGATGAAAGCGGTCAAAGAATTGCTTGACGCATTCATCGCGATCGGGATAGTTGACACTGAACAAGTTTTCGGAATGGGAATATCCATGGGAGGCATGGGTATTCTTGACCTTACATTCCGCTATCCGGATTTGTTCGCGGCTGTTCAGCCTATGTGCGGTGGCGCCAACAATGACAGGGCGGCGGAATTCAAAGGGAAAACGTCATTCCGCTTCTTCCACGGGTTGCGAGACGCGGTTGTGCTTCCGAAGTACTCACAGGAGAATTGCGAAGCCCTTAAGGGAGCCGGAATCAACGCAACGATTGTAGAGTACCCGGAAGACACCCATAATTGTTGGGACAACACATTCCGGGAGCCAGACCTGTTCACTTGGATGTTTATGCAAACAGGAGACGGCAAATAATTGCCGAAAAGAAGAAGGGGCCGACTAAAAGTCAAGCCCCTTTTCTCATTTTTCGGCGAGGTCAAGCGCGGCTTGTCGCCAAATATCAATCCCCTCAAAGTGATTCACTACAGGCGTGAAGACGCATAGGTGATGCGGGAAAGAGTCTCCGCCTTGCCGATACGGACAATGATGTCGGCTATTCCAAGACCGCTCGCCGAGCCTGCCAAGGCAAGACGCAAAGCGTTCATCACCTTTCCCATAGGCCATTCATTGCCCCTGATGAAATCCTCAAGTGCGGTTCCGAAAGCGGCGACAGACCATTCTCCGGCATATTCATTCACAAAGGAAGCGACCTTGGCGACATATCCGGCGTTCTCCGGCTTCCAGAATTTGTCAACATCCTTGGCGATGAAAGGAGCCGTGGCCGCATCGTCATAGACCTTGGCGCGGGGATCGGACTGACGGCGGGGATCGTTGCCCTGTGGCTCGACAGCGGCTCCCGCCTTGACACCGTACTTCTCAAAATCCGCCGGAGAGATGAACAGATACGAGGCGATTGTCCAAAAATCCTTCACGAACGTGGCGCGTTCCTTGGTGAACGACACCACATTCCGGACGTAAGCTTTTGTGAACACGTGCTTTGACAGATCCGCCCCGAGTTCATTGACCTCGGCGCCGGCGGCTTTCGCACAATGGCAGCACTCTACCACCTTCATTCCGCGTTCCTCCAGAACAGGGACGAACAGTGCCGCGAGTTCCTCGTCGGATTTAGTCCGGAGATACTCCTTGTTGTACCAGCGTGCCTTTTCCGGATTGAAGCGCGCGCCCGACTTGACGATCCTGTCAAGGGAGAAAGCCTTGACCAGCCCATCCATCGTGAACATCTCGCGGTCATCGCCCGGATTCCAGCCAAGGAACGCCAGCAGATTGACGAAAGCCTCAGGGAAGTAACCGTCCTCACGGTAACCTCTTGAAACCTCACCCTGAGCGTTGACCCACTTGAGAGGGAAGACCGGGAAGCCCAGCTTGTCACCGTCACGCTTGCTCAGCTTGCCCTTTCCGTCCGGTTTGAGGAGCAGTGAAAGATGGGCGAAGCGAGGCATCGTGTCCTCCCAGCCGAAAGCTTTGTAGAGCATATAGTGCAGCGGAAGCGACGGAAGCCATTCCTCTCCGCGGATGACCTCGGTGATTTCCATAAGATGATCGTCAACGATGTTGGCCAGATGGTAGGTAGGCAACTCATCCGCCCTCTTCCAAAGCACCTTGTCATCAAGGGTATCTGTGTTCACTTCGATGTGACCCCGGATAAGGTCATCCATCTTCACGACAGTGCCGACCGGCATCTTGAAGCGGACAGTCCAGTCGGAAGTCTCTTCAAGCAGTCTTCTGACCTCATCCTGCGGGAGTGTCAGCGAGTTGCGCATCGTCATTCTCGTCACCTGATTGTAGATGAATGTCTTGCCGGAAGCCTCCGCCTCGGCACGGGCCTTTTCCAAGGCCTCGGAAGAGTCAAAGGCGTAGTAGGCGTAGCCGGACTCGATGAGCCGCTCGGCGTACTTGCGGTAGATCCCGCGCCTCTGGCTCTGGCGGTAAGGGGCGTGCGGATGACGCTCCGAAGCGGTCTCGACAACCTTGCCGTTCCCGTCAACCCCTTCATCCGGAACGATTCCGCACCAGTTCAACGCCTCTATGATGTACTCTTCAGCCCCTGGCACAAACCTGTGTGAATCAGTGTCTTCTATCCTGATGATAAAGTCTCCTCCACGCTGCTTGGCGTAGAGATAGTTATAAAGAGCCGTGCGGACTCCTCCCATATGCAGAGGACCGGTCGGCGACGGCGCGAATCTTACTCTTGTCTTTCTTTCCATTGTTCTGTCAGATAAAAAGAGGCTGACCATAATCAGAACGGACAGCCTTTAAACAGATTCTAAAGCTTTGAAGCGACCACCCGGCGCAAATCCTTGGCATTCCTGATCACCTCGGCGCTCAACGTCCCGTCTACTATCAGATAGGCGACCGGAAGCCCGCGGTTGATGTTGTAAAGCAAAGCGGCCTGAGAAGCGGCTCCAAGGCCGTCACAAACGTTGATCCAAGGCAGATTCTGGCTCTTGACGGCACTCGCCCACACACCCTTGTCGGTGTCAAGGGACACTGAATATATCTCCAGACCCTTGGCGTGGTATTCTTTGTAGAGAGGAACAAGCACATCCTGATTGAACATCTTCTGCGAAGCGTCCGCGGCCTGCCAGAAATAAACCATAACCACCTTTGAATCCACTTCGGCAAGCCTGACTTTGGATCCGTCGACCGACGGAAGATTCAAGTCCGGATACGACAGCTCTTCGGCATTCTGGAACCTCTGGTTGAGATTGAATATGTCGAATCTCTTCTCCGCCTCTTTTTTCAACGACGCGACGTACTTGGACTCCGGATAAACCGTCATCAGGGAGTCGTAGGCATTCTTGAACAGGATAGCGTCCGTCGCCTGGCTGAAAATCGGGAAGTTGTCGTTGACTTTCTGGTACAGGACCGGAATGGATGTCAGCGATTTGGAGTTCGACATAACATACTTGACGCAGTCTCTATAGTAGTTCACATAATCCTTTGACGCGGCGGCGTTGTCACCGGCGGCCGCATCAGCGGAGAACTTGTCCATAAACTCCGAGAAATCCGCCTCTACCTGACACAGCCTGGCACTCTCGTCCGAACCTTCCACGGAATATGTCCCAAGCGTGTCCGATGTGACAGTCACATTGTCACCCTTCTGAAGAAGCAGCGACGCCACCTTGACGCCGCCTTTGAAAAGATACACGAACTGTGGCTGCCCTTTCGGCACATCAATTCTGTAAGTATATGCTCCTGAAGCATTTGTCTTGATAGTGTCCAAAACCACCAGTGAAGTGCCCGAAAGCTGTTTTACAACCACTTGCGCGTCAGACGCACCGGCTATGGTACCCTTGATCCGAGCCTTGTCAGAACAAGATGAGACAGCGGCAAGAAGCGCGGCCGCCAGAAGCAGGTTTCTACAATTTTTCATATTCGTTGAATATAGCGGCGGCAATCGCCTTGTTTTCCTCCGGAGAGACCTCCAGCCTTTCTTTCTTGATGTCCATATCAGCCTCGGTCTGGAGCGGGACAAGATGAATGTGCGTGTGAGGCACTTCCATTCCAAGCACACAGACACCGACGCGCCGGCAAGGAACCGCCGCCTTCAAGGCCTCTGCCACCTTGCGGGCGAACGCCCACAGACCCTCGTATGTCTTCTCGTCCAGATGGAAGATGTAGTCGTCCTCCACATTCTTCGGGATGACAAGAGTATGCCCTTTCGCAAGAGGGCTTATGTCCAAGAAAGCATAGAACTCATCGTTCTCCGCCACCTTGTACGAAGGAATCTCTCCCTTGGCGATCTTTGTGAATATCGTAGCCATAGTCTCTTAGAGTGAAATATCGAGAATCCTGAACTTGATGACTCCTGAAGGGACCTTGGCCTCTACCACCTCACCTTTGGAGTGACCGATCAGGGCTTTGGCTATCGGCGTTGTGGAAGCGAGTTTCCCGTGGGCGAAATCGGCCTCGGTCTCGCCAACGATGGTGAACTCCATAATCTGCTTGGCGGCCACATTCTCCACCTTTACCTTGTTCATCATCTGAACCTTGTCCGTACCGATTCTTGACTCGTCAATGACCTTGGCGTTGGCCACGAGATCCTTGAGTTTCGCAATCTTGACCTCCAGAAGTCCCTGAGCGTCACGGGCCGCGTCATATTCGGCATTCTCGGAGAGGTCTCCCTTCTCCCTCGCCTCCGCTATCGCCGCGGAGATCACAGGACGCTGCGCCAAAGCGTCGGAGAGTTCTTTCTTGAGCTTGTCCAACCCTTCCTGGGTCATATAATGAATTTCCGCCATAATGAAACGTGTGTTTTGTCTTTTATCAGGCTTTGCAAGCGGGCAATCGCCTGCAAACAAAATATTTACCTCATTCCAAAGCAGCTACTGCCCGCCGCCCACCCTTTCGGGTTCATAACATTAAAACCGAGTCCCGCCCTTTTCCGGCGGAACCCTACCCGTTTTTGCAAATATAGCAATTTTTCTTTCAAAAACGAATTCCGGTCATGCGCCTCGGTCAGTACTTGACGCCGAAATAACGCCACAATTCAGAATAGCTGTCCCGCGCGGCGAGACATTTGTCCCTGAGGTAGCCGGGGACGGACGGCCGATTCTGAAGACCACGGTGGTAGAGCAATTCTGTTCGTCTGCCATTATGAACGTCACAATGCCGTTTGACAGACATCCCTTGAACCTCAAAAGTCTTCCGGATTGTCCGATTTCATCCTGGAACTGATGGTGAGCCTCGATTTTTTTTGTGGAAGTCCAATATGCCATCAAGAGTCTTCGCCTTCTCAAAAGCGGTTAAAATCTCATTAGAAAGTTCTTTGAGTTTTAAATTCTTCATTCTCTTCCGGCTTTCTCGTCAGGCAGCACCGCTGTCTTCCTCAAAATCCGTCGAAACTGCCTGGATTTATTCCATCAAAGTTTCAGATAAAGAAATTTAAACAGCTTCTAATCTGTTTCATCAAAATTTTGGGAACTAAATAGGAGCTGGCCACGTTTTCTTTTGGAATGCCAGAAACATCATAGGACACCCTTTAAATTGGTTGATTGATGGCCAGGGACTGTTATGGATTGCTGACGGTGCCAACTCTGGCAATGTAAGTCAGCTTCTATATGGTTCCCCGAATACAAGCAAATTGCCGGATTACAACAAACCATGAATAGCCGTGGCGCTTAAATCATTAACAGCAAATATATTAAGCCTTTTCCTGATGCCAAAACCAAGACCGGGAAAAGACTCTTTTATTTGATAATCAACGTGATATCCGCCACGGTCGATGTTGTCCCTCCCTTTCCCTTTCAAACACAACAGAACTGCAGTCAAAAACTGATCTGAATATGCTTCAGCGGAACTTCGTCTGAGAACTACTTAATCCCAAAAGTAGGCAAAGACGCATAGAAGATGCAGGTGTTATTATATATTTACCAACATCAATTAAAGCAAAGACAATGAACACCTCAACATCAAGCAGCAAGAGACAGACTTCTTTCCGATTCACCGAGGATCTGCTTGAAAGGCTGAAAATACGTGCGAAGAAAGAGAACAGAAGCCTAAACAATTTCGTTGAGAAGATCCTGACGGATGTGGTTTAGGATGAGCCGAACGACGAAACAATCAACGCCATAAAAAAAGCCAAGGCAAACAAGGGTCTCGGGACTCTTGGCCTTGCGAAGTTCAAAGATTACATAGCCTCCCTCTAACCAACAGTTTATGTGGGTTCTCAAATACACAAGCCAATTCAAGAAAGACCGCAAGCGCTATCAGAACCAGCCTCAAAAGATTAATAACCTTTTGAGAGTACTGACATACCTGCAGGATTCCGGCACAGTGCCTATCCATTATGATCCCCACCCGCTTAAAGGCAACTATTCAGGTTTTATGGAATGTCACATTGATTGAAAGTGACTTTCTCTTGATTTGGATTGACGAGAAGAGCAATCAGATTCGCCTGACCAGACTTGGATCCCACGCAGAGTTATTCAAGAAATAGAAGACTGGTGAATCTGGCCACAAGGAGCCAAGCCGACTCAGCGGCCGAAGGAGGCGAGGATCGCGCGGCGGTCGGCGGCGAGTTGGGAGCGGAGGGAGTCGATGGAATCGAAGCGGCGTTCGTCGCGGATTTTGCGCAGAAAAGTGACCTTAAGGTCAAGGCCGTAGATGTCCTCGTCGAAATCGAAGATGTTGGTCTCTATTGTGCGCTGGCCGCCGGAGCGGACAGTAGGACGCACACCGATGTTGCACATACCCTTGAACTTACGGCCCAAGGTCTCGGCCTCCACGGCATAGACACCATTGCCCGGAACAAGCTTCAACGGCTCATAAAGCTGGATGTTAGCCGTCGGAAAACCGATTGTGCGGCCAAGACGGTCACCCGCGACCACGACACCGAGAAGGGAATATTCATACCCCAGCATAGCGGCGGCGGACTCCACCTCACCGGCGGCCACGGTCTCACGGATCTTAGTGGAGCTTACCGTGACTCCGGAAGGAGCTGCGACACTGCCGGGTCGGACAACGTCAAGTCCCTCTTCCCCAGCGATCCGCTCGATGTCCTCAGGGGCCTGAGGGTCGCTGCCGAGCCGGTTGTCGTAGCCAATCAGAACCGCCTTTGCCCCGAAACGGGGGATAAGGCAGTCACGGAAATATTCACGGGTAGTCATACGACTGAATTCCTTGGTAAAAGGCAGTACCTCAACCCGGTCCACTCCGAGATTGTAAAGCAGAGCCTTCTTCTCCTCAAGGGAAGTGAGAAGGCGAAGGTTCCGCGCATCGTCCTGAAGCACATTGCGGGGATGCGGCCAGAAAGTGACGACCATACTCCGGTCGCCCCTTTCCACAGCCGCCTCGACAAGTCGTTTTACCACAAAACGGTGTCCGATGTGGACACCGTCGAAAAATCCGGTCGCTATAACCATTTGACCAATTCAAAATCCTGTCTGTGAGGCAAGAACGGGTTCTTGGCGTACATTCTGACCGCCACCTGATACATACCTGTCCTGTCCGGAAGTATGGAAGTACGATACTTGGCGACACCGTCATTGAACTCAACGACCTCGTAATCACATTTTTCCTGAATATGCAGCTGATGCTTCGTGTCCATTGTGGCGAACAGCATCTCCACGCCTATATCCTCCGGAGAAAGGTCTCCGAGATTAAGAACCACCTCCGATGTCAGAGAGTTGGACTCGGAAAGGCTATAGGAAGGATCCGGCTGGGTCTGTGAAATGACCTCGACATTCTGCCACTGACGGCGCACCTTCTTCTTCCAAGAAGAAATCTCACAAGCCATCTTGAAGTCCCCGGCGACCATTTTCTCAGCCCGCTCGGACTGAGGGTTGTAGTAGCGGTCACAATAGTCGGCAAGCATCCTATTGGTAGTGAAGTTGTTGGCCACCTGTGCCACGGTGTTCTTGATGTAGCCCACCCAAGTTGGAGACAGTCCGAGAGCCTTGTCCACATCGTAATAGGCCGGAGCGATCTCGTTCTCGATTGTCGTGTAGATCGTAGCCGCGTCAAGCTCGTTCTGGTAATTCTGGTCATCGTAGGTGCGCTCAAGCGGAAGAGCCCAGCCGGCTCCCGGCTTGTAACCCTCGACCCACCAGCCGTCAAGCACCGAGAAGTGCATCACTCCGTTCATGGAAGCCTTCTCTCCGGATGTTCCGGAAGCCTCGAGAGGTCTCGTAGGGTTGTTCATCCACACATCGACACCCTGTACCAGCCTCTTTGCCAAAGAAATGTCATAACCCGGAATGAACACGATCTTTCCGATGAAACGCTCCTGCTTGGAAATCTCAATGATTCTCTTGATGAGATCCTGACCGGCCTTGTCGGCAGGGTGAGCCTTGCCTGCGAACAGGAACTGCACAGGATGCAGCGGATCGTTGACTATGGCGTCAAGCCTGTCAAGGTCGGAGAACAGAAGGGTGCCTCTCTTGTAGGTCGCGAAACGACGGGCGAAACCAATCGTCAGGACATCGTCCCTGAGATTCTCCTTGATCGCCACAATCTGGCTCGGAGAGTAATGGTTGCACTGCGTCGGATCGGAGATTCTCTCCTTAACGATGTCGATCAGCCTCTTCTTGAGTGTCTTCCGGGTCTCCCATATCTCGGAGTCAGCGACTTTGTAGATGCCCTCGAAGCAGGATTTGTCGTAGTGATGGGTGGCGAACTCAGGCCCGAACACTCGGGCGTGGATCTTCTTCCACTCGGCGGCGGCCCAGGTAGGATAATGGACCCCGTTGGTGACATAGCTGATGAAAAGCTCCTCCGGAAGATACCCTGGATAGATGCTGCTGAATATGTCCTTGCTGACATCACCGTGCAGCATAGACACACCGTTGACATTCTGCGAAAGATTGGCCGCAAGGAAGCTCATGGAGAACTTCTCGTTCACATTATTGCCGTCCACCTTGCCGAGACCCATCATAGTCTCCCAGTCAATCTTCAGGCAATTAGGATAGTGGCCGATGTACTTTCTTAGCAGCCCCTCGTCAAAGGCATCGTGGCCCGCAGGCACAGGAGTATGGGTGGTGAAAAGCGAAGAAGCCTTGACCACCTCCACAGCCTCACCGAAGTCAAGGTTGTCATTCTGAACATATTCGCGGAGCCTCTCAAGACCTGTGAAAGCCGCGTGTCCCTCGTTGCAATGGTATATTCTCGGATTGATTCCGAGGTTTCTCAAGGCCTTGATTCCTCCGATACCCAACAGAAGCTCCTGCTTAAGACGGTTTTCCCAGTCCCCGCCATAGAGGTGATAGGTCACCTGACGGTCCTCCTGGGAGTTCGCCTCGTAGTCAGTGTCAAGAAGATAGAGGTCGGTACGACCGACAGCCACCTTCCAGATCCTCGCGGTTATGGCGCGTCCCGGGAAGGCCACGCTCGTGGTCATCCAGTTACCATCGGCATCCATCACAGGCTCGGCCGGAATCTTAGTGAAATCCTGGGCGTCGTAGCGGGCTACCTGCTCTCCCTGACCAGTAATTATCTGCGTGAAATAGCCGTAACGGTAAAGAAGCCCGACAGCCACCAGATTGACATTCATATCACTGGTCTCTTTAAGATAGTCTCCCGCCAGAAGACCGAGACCTCCGGAATAAATCTTCAGAGATGTGTCCAGGCCGTATTCCATACAGAAATATGCGATCGAAGGCTCCCTGCGCTCAGCCTTGAGAGCCATGTACGCATTGAACTCATCCATCACGGACTTAAGCTCACCGAGGAAGACCTCGTCTTTGGCCAGAGCCTTGAACCTCTTGAGACTCACTGCGTCAAGCAGAGCCATCGGGTTGTGGCAGGTGTTGTGCCAGATGACCGGGTCAATAGATTTGAACAGGGATTTGGCGGATTCGTTCCAGCACCACCAAAGGTTTTTGGAAAGGGTCTCAAGCCCTGAAAGGGCGGACGGAAGATGGCGGGTCACCATTACGCTCTTCCAGGTAGGGTCGTTAATTTCTATCTTTTTATATACCATTGATTTGTCTTCGTTAAGTTCGTCAGGGAAAGCACCTTTGGCCTCAATCACCTTCTCGATGGCCTTTGAATACGCTTCCTTATAATACCGGATCTGGTTCTCCCAAAGGGCTATCGCCGAGACATCCTTGGCAGAAGCCATATAAGCCTCGCGGCCATCGGCGTCAAGAGCGGCGATTTCCTTGATTCTCGCCACGACTCCATCCACGACCTCGAAATAATTCGAGTCATTTCTGTCAAGAACCGTGATGCCCGGATGTTCCTTGCCGTAGTGTGATCTCACCCACAGTCCGAATCCGGCGAGACTGGTTGTCAGCGTAGGGATTCTGAAAGCCAGACTCTCCAAAGGGGTGTACCCCCAAGGCTCGTAGTATGAAGGGAAGAGGGTCAGGTCAAGACCTACGAGAAGGTCGTAATATCTCATATTGAAAACCCCGTCCGTTCCGTTCAGGTAGGAAGGGATGAAATAGACTTTCACGCGGCTGCCTTTGGCGTTGGTGAAGCCAAGTTCCTTGAAACGCCGGGTGACAACGTCATATTCATTGTCCATCAGGTAGTGGGAGACCTGGGTCGTGTAGTCTGAGCCGCTGCCCGAAAGCTTGGCCATCAATTCCTTGTCCGCTCCGTTGTGACCGGAAGGAATCATTATGAACGCCTGGATGTCACGTCCCTCCGGGCAGGTGTCCTCGAGTTTTTTCAGAGCGTCGATGAACACGTCGATTCCTTTGTTACGGTACTCATAGCGGCCTCCGATGCCGATAAGGATGGCATCCTTTGAGACCTCCTCCCCGGACATGGCCGCCGCGACCTCTATCAGTTTGGAGCGGGCGGCGCGGCGCTTGTCGGAATATTCCTCGTCTGTGGCCGGAGTGAAACTGTTCTCGAAACCGTTCGGGGTCACGACATCCACCTTGCGCTGGAGGAACTGCTCGCACTCCTTGGCGGTAATCTCGCTGACAGTGGTGAATATGTCTGCGTTCTGCGCCGATTTCTTCTCGAGTGAGTGGCGCGCTATCACATTGAACTGGCGTGCCTTCTGGTCGCCGTCATAAAGATTCATCGAATCATACAAAGGCAGGTTGTTGCCTGCTATGCAGCGCCCTACAACAGTCGCATGGGTCGTGAACACGGTCGCGACAGGAAGCTGCTTGTACTTCAGGTAAAGGAGTCCCGCTCCGGTCTGCCATTCGTGGAACTGAGCCACGACCTTGTCAGAGGCGCTGAGGTTGAACCGCCTGAAACTCTCTATGACCTTTCCGGCGGCATAGCCGAAAAGAAAGTTCTCCTTGTAATCCCAGTTTCCCGTAAGGGAGTCAATCTGGAAACGTTCCCAATACTTGGACAGAATGTAGTCCTGACTCGTAAGGAACTGTTTGAAATCCACCAATATGGCTATTGGATTTCCGGGAACGTTCCATTTTCCGACTCGCACTCTGATTCCCTCGGATGCGGCCTGGGCTTTCCATAGACTGTAAAGATGCGTGTCCTCGATGAAATCGGGATTGCTTTCTGTGTCCATCCAGACATCAGGGCCAATCAGGATGTGATGCTTGTGAAGCTGCTGCTTCAGATAAAGCGACTTGGTGGCGATGACAGTGTAGATGCCTCCCACCTTGTTACACACTTCCCAACTGACCTCAAACAAATAGTCTGGATTTGTCAGTTCGTTTGTCATTATTTATTGTTTACTTGTTTGGTTTTGGTTGTCTTTGTTGTCTTCTTCGCCGCAGGCTTCCGGGCCGCCGGGGCGGCCTTCTTCAGGACGGCGGTCTCTTCGGGAGCCGGGACGGACGGAGCCACCTTCTTCCCGGAGGTGCTCATCGCGTCGTCAATTCTTATAATAAAGTCACTCAACACGTTCATATAGTTGATGAACGCCTCGTAAGGAGTGCTGTAAGGATTGAAATAGCTGTGAACCTCTCCGTCGGAGAAGAACTTTGTACTCATATAGTACAGATGGTCGCTCTCCTGAAGATGTCCGAAATCCTCCCAAAGGACAGGATCGTTCAGAATCGCAAGCTTCTCCGCCTGGCCATAAAGCTTGTTGTAAGCGTCCTGCTGAAGCTCGTTGCCCAGCCAGGCTGTGACATCCCTCTCCTCGTCGGCCCAGGAAATCGGGTCCTGAACCTCGATCTCGGCGATAGGCCTGAGCTTTCTCGCCGCCTGTGTCGGGGTCGTGAACTCAAATGAACCGTCGTTCAGCAGCACGTCCGGCAGGCATCTCATAAAATCGAATATGCCCGAGGACTCTTTCTGATGCTCACCGAAAGTCTCGTAATCCATGAACAGGTTGACGATGTCTCCGTCGGCGGCCTTAAGCCATGAAAGATACTTCTCCGCCGTCAAAGGCCAGTCTTTCCACCCATTGTCCGAAAAGCGGAAAGCGATGTCATCGCTCAGGGAATAGTTACGCAGAAGCAGCTTCAGATGCTTCTGCTGGCTGTCGGTGTAAATGTAATCCGGACTCTTCCAGCCAAGGATATGGCGAGCGCCCTCAGTCAGCATCACCTTGAAACCAAGGTCATAGACATCTTTGCCGATTGAGTCCGAATAAACCAGCTCCGTGTTGCGGAACGCGGTCGGTTTAACGCCGAAATACCTCTCTATGGCGGCGGAATGCTTCTCCACCTGATGCTTGAACTCACCGAAATTGGCAAGTGACGCAAGAGAATGGTAATATGTCTCCCCGAGGAACTCCACGCATCCTGTTTCCGCAAGCCTGCGGAAACTGTCGATCACCTCCGGAGCGTACCTGTCGAACTGTTCGAGGGCGGAACCTGTAATCGAGAAAGACACCTTAAAGCCCCCTCCGTGCCTCTTGACGAGGTCAAGCAGGAGATTGTTCATCGGGATATAGCATCGTTGGGCAATCCTGCGGAGGATCGTCCTGTCAGCGAAATCATCATAGTAGTGGGAATCCTTGCCGATGTCGAAGAATCGGTACTGCCTCAGCCTAGTCGGCTGATGAACCTGGAAATACAGACAAATGCTCTTTTTCATAATCATTCCCTATTTATTGTTAACCACTGATTCGTAAATATTCTTAAGTTTTGCCGTAGCGATGTTCCATTTAAGGCGGTCAACCTCCTCGTAGCCTTCTCTGGCCGCGAAATCGGTGAGCGCAGGATAGTTGAGGAGGGCGTAGATGTCATCCGCCATAGCGTCGACATCCCAGAAGTCCACCTTGAAGGCATATTTCAGAACCTCGGCCGCTCCTGACTGGTTTGATATCACTGCAGGCACCCCGGAGCGCATCGCCTCCAGCGGAGAGATGCCGAAAGGCTCCGAGACAGAAGGCATTATATAGACATCCGACATAGCGAACATCTTCTGCACCTCGGCGCCGCGCAGGAATCCGGTGAAGTGAAAACGGTCGGATATTCCAAGACGGGCGACGTGGCGGATGCAGCGGTTCATCATATCTCCGCTTCCGGCCATCACGAAGCGCACGTTGCTTGTCCTTTTGAGAACCTTGGCGGCGGCCTCGATGAAATACTCAGGGCCCTTCTGGAAAGTGATCCTGCCGAGGAAGGTCACGACCTTGTCCCGTACTCCCCTCTCGACCTTCACATTCTCCCGTCCGCTGAAATCCACCGCATTATGGACGGTCACGACCTTGTCAGGATTGATTCCGTACTTGTTGATGACAATGTTTCTGGTGAGGTCGCTGACAGCGATGACCTTGTCTGCCGCAAGCATTCCGCGCTTCTCTATGTCATAGACACGGCTGTCGATCTGGTCTTCCGTGCCCCTGTCGAACGACGTGGCATGCACGTGGACCACCAACGGCTTGCCGGTCAGCTCCTTGGCCGCGATTCCGGCCAGATAGGTCAGCCAGTCGTGGGCGTGGATGATGTCAAACTCATCCTTGTGCTCCACAGCGATGGTGCCTCCAACCATCGCATAGCGGGCCACCTCCTCCATAAGATTGGAGCCATAGCGCCCGGAGAAGCGGAACTTCTCGCCTATGCACTTGGTAAGATTCTCGCTCTGAAGCCTGCGCTCCGACTCCACCATCTCGTGGAATTCCTCCGGATCGACATAAGGAATCATATTCGAGCCGATGCGCACGAACCTCACCTTGTCCAGAAACTCATCCACGGTCGAGCCTACAGACTCGACAGGGACATCGCTGGCGTTGATGATCCTGGCAGCGCTCTGATCCTCGTCTCCTGAGGCTGAAGGCATGACGAACAATGTCTGCACTCCGTTGTAAGACAACCCCTTGACTATTCCATAACAAGCTGTTCCAAGTCCTCCGGCAATGTGAGGGGGGAACTCCCATCCGAACATCAAAACTCTCATATTCCTACTCCTCCCTGTATTTATTCTTCAGATACTCGACTTCCAGCAGCGCCGCCGTACTCAGGGCGGACGAGACGGCTCCGTGCGGCTCGTGAGGAGGATCTCCGTCGTAAAGCTCCGAGAAAGCTCCCACACCGTGCTTGTTAAGATCCTCGTAGAATCCGTTGACAAGCCACTGCGCCTTGTTCAGGAACGACGGGCCTTTCATCTTGAAGCACGCCTCGCAGTAAGGAGCAAGGAGCGACGGGTGCGTGCTGCCGTTGTGGTAGGCCAGATCCCTTTCAATCTGGGTACCCTCATAGACTCCCTTGTACTCAGAGTGCCTTGGCGAGAGCGTGCGGATTCCTCTTCTCGTGACAAGCTCGTTGTCAATGACTTGAAGAACCCTCTGGGCGACTTCCGGCTCTACAGGGATATCCTCGCCCAAAAGAGCGTAAAGCATATTCGGACGAACCTCAAGATGTTGCCCGGCGTTGTCCACATAGTCTGCGAGATAACCGGCTCCGGCGTTCCAGAATGTCTTCTGGAAATTCTCTCTTACCAGTTCCAGGATGCGCTGCCATTCCTTGAGGAAAGGGCTGCCGTCCTTGGAATACCGGCGTTCCATAGTCACGGCGAACAATACAGACCTGAACCACATGGCGTTGGTCTCGACCTGATAGCCCGCCCTTTCGGTCACCGGATTGCCATTGACATAGGCGTTCATCCAGGAGAGCGCCCAATGATCCAGCTGCACCCACAGAAGTCCGTTCGGATGCATAGCGACCTCGGCCCTGCGGCCAGGAAGATAGCTCTCCAGGATGCCTTTGACAGTCGGCCCGTACTTCTTCCAGACCGCTTTCGGATCCGCACCGAAGGCGATATAGCGTTCCAGAGTGTCAGCGAGGCGCAGGGGAGCCTCGACCTGGGTAGTCCTATGGAAGAGACGCTCCTGATTGTCGGCGATGAGGTTGTCCAGAATCTCCTCGAACTCCGCCTTGTCTCCGTCGGCATATAGGGTAAGACCCGGAAGTGCGTCCAGCGTCTCCCTCAACAGGCCGGTGTAAAGCCACGAGAAACCGGCGGCTATCATCCTGCGGCCTCCCCTGTCCTGCTTGAGCAGGTCGGCGCAATGGACAAGCTGCTCGCGGGCGGTCGTGATCCTGGCGGCCTTCGAGACAAATGAATCAAATTTTCTCTTCAGGCCGGAAGGCGAGGCAAGAGCCACGGAAGCGGAGAACACGACAGCCTCTCCCGGCTTCATTTCGGTCTCGAAACGCCCCGGAACGTAAAGGTCTTCCCTGCAGGCGAACCCGCGGCGATACTCGTCCGAATAGGTCACGCCCTTGTACCAGCAAGGCGATGTGACAAAGGAAACATTCTTTGTGTTAAACTGCATATTCAAATCCGGGAAACCCTCATAGAGGTTGAAAGCGACTCCTCCGGGAATCTCCCACCCCTCCGTGACGGCGTTCGGGTTCTCCTCCGTCAAGGCATGCACGTCACGGAAAGCCAGGAACGGAGTCAGTAGCAGCCTGACCTTGGAAGGAGCCTTGACAAGGTCGAAACGAATCATCACCTGATCCGAATCCGGAACCAGAAGGATGCTCTTCGTGAACACGATCCCTCCCACCCTATATGTGATTTTAGGCACAGGATCAGCCTCGAAGTCAATGATGTACTTGTGACCCCGAGGCTCATATACATTGCCGTAGCAATGTATGCCGAGATTGAATTGTTTACCGTTGAGGACAAGACTCTCGTCAAGAGAGGACAGCAACAGATGCGTCCTTCCGCCGAAAGCGTCAATAGGCACGGCCAGAAGACCGTGGTAACGGCGAGTGTTGCAAGTCACAATGGAAGTGTTGCAATACGCTCCTGTCTTGTTGGCACAGATGATCTCCCTCTTCAACGAATATGAGAGGTTGACCAGCTCAGACTTGTTGAACTTCAAAAAAGCCATATCGGTTAAAATTATTTTCTTTTGTCTCTCTCAATCAGCACAATGGCGCAACGGCTCGGCAGGTAGAGCCTCAAGCGGCCGTCAACCGTCTGGTGATTCCCATCGTTCCTTAGCCTCTCGAAGCCATCGAATTCTTTGGCGTCAGAGTCCAGAACCTTGACATATTCTCCGGCAGAAGCCGGGAAGGCATAGTCGGCGAATGACCCTACAGGGTTGAAATTCAGTGCAAAGATAAGGCTTTTACGCCTGAAAATCAAGATTTTCTTTTCTTCGTCCGCCACAAGCAGCTCAGGCACCGACGCAAGCGCCCCGTATCGCTTCACCAAATGGATCATCGCCTTGTCAAAGTTCTGGAGACAACGGTACCTGAGAAGCCCGTTGTCCGCCAGAGACCACTGCCTGCGGGCATGTGCGTAGCTCCACCCGTTTCCCTCGCGCGGGAAATCTATCCATTCGGGATGTCCGAACTCGTTACCCATAAAATTAAGGTAGCCGTCGCCGGCGGTCCCTATCGTGGCAAGACGGATCAGCTTGTGCAAGGCGACCGCCCTGTCCACGGCTAGACTCTTCGAATCCATATTCATAGAATAGTACATCTCCTTGTCCGCAAGCCTGAAAATCAGCGTCTTGTCTCCCACCAACGCCTGATCGTGGCACTCCGCGTAGCTTATGGTCTTTTCGTCGGAGCGCTTGTTGGTCAGCTCATACCAGATTTCCCCCGGGCTCCAGTTCTCGTCGCTCCTTTCCTTGATCCATTTGATCCAGTGGTCGGCCACTCCCATCGCCATCCGGAAGCCGAAGCCTATCCCCCCGCACTCGAACGGAGCCGCAAGCCCGGCCATTCCGCTGACATCCTCGGCTATAGTGACAGCCGAAGGCCTGATCTGGCGGACAAGCAGGTTGGCCAGGCCAAGGTACGTCACCGCGCTTTCGTCCACCCCTGAGTCAAAATAAGGCTCATAGCCGTTGAAATCCTTCTCCAGACCGTGATCCCAATAAATCATACTCGTCACGCCATCGAAACGGAATCCGTCCAGATGGTATTCCTCAAGCCAGAACTTACAGTTGCTGAGCAGGAAACGGATCACCTCGTCCTTGCCGTAGTCGAAGCATCTGGATCCCCACGCCGGATGGTGGCCCTGACTGCCTTTATGGAAATAAAGATCCTCCCTGCCGTCGAACAGGCCAAGCCCCTCGTCCACATTGCCACAGCTGTGCGAATGCACAATGTCCATCACGACAGCGATTCCCATCCCGTGGGCGGAGTCAACCAGCTCCTTGAACTCCTCCGGAGTGCCGAAACGGGAACTTAGAGCGAAGAAGTTGGAGACCTGATAGCCGAACGAGCCGTAATAAGGATGCTCCTGAAGCGCCATTATCTGAATCGTGTCGTAGCCGAGAGACTTCACCCTCGGAAGCACATCCTTTCGGAACTCGTTGAACGAAGACACCTTGCACTCCTCGGAACTCATCCCGACGTGGCATTCATAAATAAGCGGGCGCGGACGGCGCAGCACCTTGTCATGCCTCCACGGGTATGACTGCGGCGGATCCCAGACCTGGGCGCTGAACACTTTCGTGTCCGGATCCTGGACAAGCCTTGTGCAATAGGCCGGAATCCTTTCTCCTCCACCACCCGGCCACTCGATGAACAGCTTGTACAAATCCCCGTGGCTGAGGAACATAGAGTCGAGACGAAGCTCCCAGTTGCCGTTTCCGGCAGGAGAAAGCTCATAGGCGGATGAACGCTTCCAGTTGTTGAATTCCCCGACAAGATAGACCCTGCTTGCGTTCGGCGCCCATTCGCGGATCACCCACGTCCCGTCTTCACACTTGTGCAGGCCGTAGTACAGGTGGTTGTTGACAGCGGCGGAAAGCCCTTCGACCCCGCCGCCGGTTATCCTCGCCGCGGCATCCAGTATCCTTTTATGCCTCGCGTCGATCGCCGCCCGGAACGGCCTCAGGTACGGGTCCGTGTCGTAAATCCAGAGTTTATTCCTATTCATACGCTTCCCTTTTAGCCCGGACTCACCGGATATATTCCAAAGATTGGTATAAAGATAGCCAAAATAAACTTCATTTCACTACTGTCCACTAAAAAATTGGACGCTTAAAAATTAAATAAACTTGGTTCACTAGAACCGAATCGTTCATTGACATTGTTGATATTTGATTTGTCGAAGAGGTCTCTTAGATTGGTCTTGTCGGTAAGTGAGATGCCTACTATTTGCAGGATTTCATAAGGGGACTACATAGGAGTTGACTACGATTCCTTTTGGAACACCTAAAACATTATAGAACACCATTTTAATTGGTCGCTAGATGGTCTGGGACTGTTATGGATTGCCAACGGTGCCAATTATGACAATGTTAGTCAACTTCTATATAGTTCCCAAAGACTTTAGCAACGGATACCAGTAGAAGATATTAATGAAGACAAGGCTGAATATCAGTCAAATCCGAAGTCGATCAAACCAATTTCCACTCACAAACGGATTTGCAAGAGGAAACCTGTACAATGGCCTGCAATACGCACTACCCTGCAAATCCGTTTTGCCCCAAAGCGGCAGAATGGCCACGGAAGCGCTTCCGGCAGGGGTCTCGGCCTGCAAGGCAGAACAGGTTTGCGGCGGCAGGACGGCCACAATGCACTGTAGTGAGGTGTGCCGTGCAATCCTGTTTTGGGGGAGGCGGCAGAATGGCCACGGAAGACCTTCCGGGAGGGATCTCGGCTTGCAAGGCAAAACAGGTTTGCGGCATTCTTTTGAATGTGGTATTTACAATTGATGGGAACGGAGATGCGGGCTACGGGATATTCTGTGGCAAGGTGGCATGTCCGATTCGGGTGCGATGACGGGAACCGGGAACGGTGGAGTGACATCCTCAAGGGCCTAATAATAGCGCTGAAAAAAATATGGGGAGTATATAGGGATATTCAGCAAATAGCTTAAAAAGTCACCTTGCTGAATTCGATGAGATTC
>CAYMOB010000015.1:0-53858 GCA_964391955.1 uncultured Muribaculaceae bacterium
CAGAGGGGAGTGGCTTAGGCGCTTGTATGTGGGCGCTTCCGCCGCAAACCTGTTCAGCCTTGCAAGCCGAGACCCTCGCCGTAAGTGCTTCCGTGGGCGTTCTGCCGTTTGGAGGCAAAACAGAAGTGCAGAGAGAAGTGGCGTTTGTGGTTGTATGTGGGAGTTCCCGTCGCAAACCTGTTCTGCCTTGCAAGCCGGGAACCACGCCGTAAGTGCTTCCGTGGGCGTTCTGCCGTTTGGAGGCAAAACAGAAGTGCAGAGAGAAGTGGCTTTTGTGGTTGCATGTGGGCTCTTCCGCCGCAAACCTGTGGCTCTATGGTGGGAGGAACGCTATGTGAATCCTTTGAAAAATGCTAACTTCGCGGAATATTAAGAGTGTGCTTTTTGTCTGCCACGGGAACATCAGCAGGAGTCCGATGGCGGAGTTTATATTCAAGAAAATGGTTAGGGACGCAGGTTTGGCGGTTGACGGGGAAGCGGTGAATGGTGGTGAGGATGTTTTCCGGGTGGATTCGGCGGCGGTGTCCTTCGAGGAGATTGGGAACGACATCTATCCGTCGGCTAAGTGGACTTTGGCGGTTCACGGATTCCTTTCGGACGGCATTCCGCTCATAAGGTTTTGGATGCGCAAGCCTCTGGGTATGACGTTATTGTCATTATGGATTCTTCCAACAGGAGGCCGCTTTCGCGGATTATCAGTCTGGAGAGTATGTCTAAAGTCCATAGTATGTTGGAATATGACGGGAAGGCCCCAGATGTGTCCGATCCTTGGTACACGGGAGATTCCGAAAGGACTTACGGTGAGATTTCCGAGGGGGAAGGTGCTTAAATGCTTTGTTGGAACCTTGTGTGGAGATTCCGAAAGGACTTGCAGGGACATTTCCGAGGGGTGCGCAGGGCTGTTGGAATCATTGAAGACAGAATAGTGGTTCGGCAAAATCACCAACCGCGGCTCGACAGGCTCGCCAACCGGTCACTTAACTTGTCAAAGTGTCGAAGCACCCTGAACTATACAGATTGAACGAATATGCTTGACAAAGACTTAGTCCGCTACGTCGAGGAAGAAGTGATTCCAAGGTACGCCATCTTCGACAAAGCCCATCAGGAAGATCACGTCCGCAAAGTGATCGAGGAATCTATGAATATGTCTTCTTACTACAACGTGGATCAGAACGTCCTTTATGCCGCCGCTGCATTCCACGACACCGGATTGTCAGAAGGCAGGGAGAACCACCATCTGGTGTCCGGGAGAATCATTCGCGAGGACTCTCGTCTTCGGACGTGGTTTACTGAAAGCGAGATAGAAATAATTGCACAGGCTGGCGAGGATCACCGGGCATCCAACGGAACAGAACCCAGAAGCATCTACGGCCGGATAGTCGCAGAGGCCGACCGTGACATTGAGCCGATGAGAATTCTGCGCAGGACCGTGCAGTTCGGAATGGAACACTATCCGGAACTGGGCAAGGAAGGCCATTGGCAAAGGATGTGCGAGCATTTAGCGGAGAAATACGACTTCGGTGGTTATCTCAAACTCTATATTCCAGAATCCGCCAACGCCGCCGGTCTCCAGACTTTGCGTGACATCATCCACGACAAGAAGCGGCTCAGGAGCATATTCGAGAATATTTTTGAAGAGGAGGTGACGAAGTGATCCGCACTTTATTGTCCGTCGGAGGAGGAAGTTTCCTCGGAGGAATCGCAAGGTATTTGGTTAAACTCGGCTGCGAGAGGCTTTTTCCGGCCGCGGCTCTGCCTCTTGGCACAATGGCCCCAATGTGGCAGGCTGCTTTCTGATAGGCTTGTTCTATGGCATCGCATCAAGGCACGCCTCTATGAGTCAAGACATTCTGCTCTTTCTGACTGTAGGCTTCTGCGGAGGATTCACGACATTCTCGACCTTTGTTAACGAGAACTTCACAATGCTTCAAGGCGGCGAGGTTCTCAATGCGGTGTTGTATGCTGGGTTAAGCCTTGCCGTTGGTTTGCTGTTTCTTTATCTGGGCGCTCAGCTGTCAAGGATTTTCTGATTAGCTGCCATGATAAAAAATGCCGGTCAAAAGAAACTTGACCGGCATTATGTGTAGAAGGTGTGTGTCTGTTAGAGCTGAGGACCAGCCTTTACGAGAGCCTTTCCGGCCCTGTTGGACTCGTACTTCTTGAAGTTCTTGATGAACCTTGCGGCGAGATCCTTTGCCTTCTCCTCCCACTGTGAGGCTTCTGCGTAGGTGTCGCGAGGGTCAAGGATGTTGGTGTCAACGCCCTGGAGCTGTGTAGGAACCACGAAGTTGAAGTAAGGGATGGTCTTGGTAGGGGCGGAGTCGATGCTGTGGTCAAGGATGGCGTCGATGATTCCGCGGGTGTCACGGATGGAGATTCTCTTTCCGGTTCCGTTCCAGCCGGTGTTCACGAGATAAGCCTTGGCTCCGCTCTTCTTCATCTTCTTCACGAGTTCCTCGGCGTACTTTGTAGGGTGAAGCTCAAGGAACGCCTGTCCGAAGCAAGCCGAGAAGGTAGGGGTAGGCTCGGTGATGCCGCGCTCTGTTCCGGCCAGCTTGGCTGTGAAGCCTGAGAGGAAGTAGTACTTGGTCTGCTCAGGGTTCAGGATTGAGACAGGAGGAAGAACACCGAACGCATCGGCGGAAAGGAAGATCACCTGCTTGGCGGCAGGTCCGTGAGACTCCGGACGCACGATGTTGTTGATGTGATAGATAGGATAGGAGACGCGGGTGTTCTCGGTCACGCTCTTGTCGTTGAAATCGATCTTGCCGTTCTCGTCGACAGTGACGTTCTCGAGAAGTGCGTCGCGGCGGATGGCGTTGTAGATGTCCGGTTCAGACTCCTTGTCGAGCTTGATCACCTTGGCATAGCAGCCGCCCTCGAAGTTGAACACGCCCTTGTTGTCCCAGCCGTGCTCGTCGTCGCCGATGAGCTTGCGCTTAGGGTCGGTGGAAAGGGTGGTCTTGCCGGTTCCTGAGAGACCGAAGAAGATTGCGGTGTTCTCACCGTTCATATCGGTGTTCGCTGAGCAGTGCATCGCGGCGATGCCCTTCAGAGGGAGGTAGTAGTTCATCATAGAGAACATACCCTTCTTCATCTCACCGCCGTACCAGGTGTTGAGGATTACCTGCTCCTTGCTGGTGACATTGAATGCCACGCAGGTGTCGCTGCGGAGACCAAGCTCCTCGAAGTTGGCGACCTTTGCCTTGGAAGCGCAGTAAACAACGAAGTCAGGCTCCTGGTCAAACTCTTCCTGATTCTTCGGACGGATGAACATATTGGTGACGAAGTGTGCCTGCCAAGCAACCTCCATGATGAAGCGGACCTTCATTCTGGTGTCCTTGTGCGTTCCGCAGAAGCCATCGACAACGAAGAGCCTCTTGCCGGAAAGTTCCTGCTGGGCTGTCTTCCTTACGACCTTCCAGGTCTTCTCTGTCATCGGATGGTTGTCGTTAGGGTACTCAGGGGTGTTCCACCAAACGGTGTCCTTTGAGTTCTTGTCCATAACGATGTACTTGTCCTTAGGAGAGCGTCCGGTGTAGATACCGGTCATAACGTTGACGGCTCCGAGTTCGGTTACCTGACCCTTCTCGTAGCCCTCCAGCTCAGGCTTTGTCTCCTCGTTGTAGAGAACTTCGTAAGTCGGATTGTAAAGGACTTCCTTCACATTCTTGATTCCGTACTTGCTTAAATCCATCTTAGGCATAGTTAAAATGTGTTTTATAAAGTTAAACCTATTCTTTCCTTAAATAATGCGCGGCAAATTTACGGAATTTTATGCATTCCTCAAATGTGTAAGCGATTAATTTCGTACATTTGTCTCACGAGTCTGTGCATAACTGCAAATTGTTTGCCATCGGTGTGCGCAAGGAATTGATATAAAACGGTTTGTAGACTTTTTGAATATGTCTCCGTCAGAAGTGTTGAAAGAATACTGGGGCTATGATGGTTTTCGTCCGATGCAGGAGGAGATCATCAACGCCGCGTTGGAGGGGAAGGATGTTCTGGCCATAATGCCGACCGGCGGCGGAAAGTCTGTCTGCTTTCAGGTTCCGGGCTTGATGAAGGAGGGAATAACCCTCGTGGTCACCCCGCTCATCGCCTTGATGAAGGATCAGGTCCAGAATCTTAACGACAGGGGAGTGAGGGCGATCGCTGTCCACGCCGGGCTTGGCCGCAGGGAGGTGGATCTGGCTTTGAACAATGCGGCGTACGGAGATTTCAAATTCCTTTACCTGTCTCCGGAAAGGCTTGGGACGCAGCTGTTCCAGTCCTATCTTGACGTTCTGGACATCAGCTTCATCGTCGTAGACGAGGCACACTGCATCTCGCAGTGGGGATACGATTTCAGACCTGACTATCTAAGAATAGGCGGAATAAGGGAGAGGGTTGACGCTCCGGTCATCGCACTTACCGCCACAGCGACTCCGTCAGTGGCTCGGGACATAATGGAACGTCTCGGCTTCAAGGAGAAACTCCTGCTCAAAAGCGGCTTCGAACGTCCGAACCTAAGCTACATCGTCCGAAAGGTCGAGGACAAATACTCTCAGATTCTTAACATCTGCAACGGAGTGACCGGGACAGGGATAGTCTATGCCCGAAACCGCCGCAAGTGCGAGGAACTCGCGTCATTCCTTCAGTCCCAGGGAGTTTCGGCCTCGTTCTACCACGCCGGACTGGGCGGACAGACGAGAGCGGAGCGTCAGGCGGCGTGGAAGCTCGGCGAGATAAGGGTCATGGTCTGCACGAACGCGTTCGGAATGGGGATAGACAAGCCGGACGTTCGTTTTGTTGTGCATTACGACCTGCCGGACAGCCCGGAGGCTTATTTCCAGGAAGCCGGGCGCGCCGGGCGCGACGGGAAGCGGTCTTATGCCGTCCAGCTTTGGAACGGAGTGGACGTGCGTCGGGCAAAGCAGATTGAGGATGTGTCCTTCCCTTCGCTTGAATACATCGAGGATGTCTATCAGAAGCTCCATATTTTCTTCGGGATTCCCTATGACACGGGAATAGGCCGTCAACTGAAATTCCGTATGGAGGATTTCTGCAGACGGTTCTCTTTCCAGAGAGCGCCGGTGTCCCATGCCCTGAAGTATCTTGAGCGTACGGAGCACCTGACATATTCGGAAGAGATCGACATCCCTACCAAAGTCCGCATCAACGTTGACAGGAAGTCCCTTTATGACATCGAGCTGGCTGACCAGGGACAGGCCAATGTGCTTGAGGCTCTGATGCGGAGCCACACGGGCATATTCTCTTTCCTCCAGCAGATTGACGAGGAATATGTCGCCCGCCGCGCCGGTCAGACCGTCCCTCGGCTGAGGCAGTCGCTCTACGGCCTGTCGCTCGCCCATGTTATCAGCTATGTCCCTGCGGATCATTCGGATGTGGTTTATATCCACCACGACCGGCTTCGTCCCGGCAATGTGAACCTGATGCCGTCCCGTTACGCGATGCTCAAGGAGAATTTCCGTTCTCGGAGCGAGGCTATGCTTGAATATGCCGGAGAGACCTCTGAATGCCGCTCACGCTATCTCCTGCGCTATTTCGGCCAGACAGAGACCGGCGACTGCGGCACCTGTGATGTCTGCCGGGCCCGCCGCTCCTCGGTCCGGGCCTGTGATTCCCGCCCTGTTTCCGGCCCTGCCGGAGGGACAGCCGGGACTGGGCCGCGGCTTTTTATGCCGTCCGTCGAACGCCCTGCCGGCACGCTCCGGCAGATGACGCGGCAAAAGCTGATTGAATATATCAATGAAAGGGACGGGGATTATTCCATTGAGGCGATTGTCGCTGAGTTCGATAACCCGTCCAAGGACTATTCCCCTGACTATCTTGACATTCTCCGCCGGCTTATCGATGACGGAGAGGTCCCGGTTTATCGTCCCTGACTTCCGTTTCCTGCCTTATTCTATGACCAGACCGTCGAATGCCGGGCGGACGGTCGAGCGGATGTGTCTTTCCCGGCACATATCCTCCAAATCGGCGCTGAACCGTCCGTGGCAAGGGAATGTGTGTGAAAGGTGTGTAAGCCAGGTGTTCTCGGCTCCGATTCTGTCGGCCAGCGCAAGAGCCTCGTCCAGGCTGAAATGAGAGTGGTGCTTCTTGTAGCTTACTGTGTTGAGGGTCACGTGCCTGAGACCGGTCAGCTTGGCGAGCTCGCTTTCCGGGACGGAACTCATATCCGTGATGTAAGCTATGTCGCCGAAGCGGAAGCCGAGCACGGGCAGCCTGTCGTGCATCCCTCGGATGGGAATTACGGCCACACCTCCGGTCGAAGGAGCCATGGACACAGGGTCTGCCTTGTCGATGATGTCCTCAAGCTTGTCCCCTGTCGGAATCAGCGTGCCGTCTGGCAGTCTGTAGTGATAGCCTACGTCGTGTATCCAGACAAGTTCCATATCCTTGGCGTTCGGATAGACAAGGAACGGGTTCTCGTCTATCGTGTGCAGATGCCACTCCGGAGCGCCGGGGTACTTCGGAAATGCGAAGACGTAGGGATATTCCTTGATCAGGTCTTCGACGACGTTTCTCTCGCAGTAGATTTCCGCCGCTCGTCTGTCTATGTAGTTCAGCGAGCGCACGTCGTCCAGACCTCCGGTGTGATCCTTATGGTTGTGGGTGAGGAGGATGGCGTCCAGGTGGCAGATGTCGCGGGCAAGCATCTGCATCCTGAAATCCGGTCCCGCGTCGATGAGGATGTCCAGCCCCTCATATTCGACAAGGACGGATGAGCGGAATCTTTTGTCCTTCGGGTCCGCCGATCTGCAAACGTCGCACTTGCAGCCTATGACCGGAACTCCCTGCGAGGTTCCGGTTCCGAGAAATGTCAGTCTTGTCCTGCCCATCATTTGTTGTCTTGCGATTTGTTTTCCAGATATATCCCTGTTGTCCGACACGCCTGTCAGATTGTGATGTCCTCTATCATATTCACGAGAGCGGGATCGTACGGTCTTTCGACCCTTATGTAATTGCCTGTGTAGCCGCCCATCAGACCGTCTTTCTCATCCGATTCCCAAAGCACCTGTGACCTGCGTCCCCGGTTTTTCTCCACAAATCCGGAATGCAGCTCCTCGCATAGGGATTCAAGTCTGGCCGCGCGTTCGGTCTTGACGCTGTCCCTGACCTGGTCTTTCCACCCGGCGGCTACTGTCCCCGGGCGGCGGGAATACGGAAAAACGTGGATGAACGCCGGCCTGACGCGGTCCCTGAGGAATGAATATGTCTCCTCGAACAGCTCGTCCGTCTCGCCGGGCAGCCCTGCGATGACATCGATGCCGAAGAACACGTAAGGTTTTGCCGTGTCGTTTGGCCCTGGATCCATCCGGGATCGTATGAAGTCGATCCTGTCGGCGAAGAATCCTGTGCTGTAACGCCGCCCGACCCTCTTGAGGATTGTGTCGGAGCCGGACTGCAGAGGAATGTGGAAGTGTGGCTGGAACTTCGTGCCTGACGCTATCCAGTCTATGATTTCCTCGGTAATCAGGTTCGGTTCGATGGACGAGATTCTGTAACGCTCGATTCCCTCCACGTCGTTCAGCCGTTTAAGGAGCTCGAGGAAACTCTCGCCTGTGGTCCTGCCGAAGTCTCCTGTGTTCACTCCGGTGATCACAACCTCCCTTATACCTGACGAGGCTATCCCGCGAGCTTGCTCCAGAACCTCGGCTATAGGGATATTCCTTGAATTGCCTCTTGCGTAAGGGACTGTGCAGTAGGCGCAGAAGTTGTTGCATCCGTCCTGTACCTTCAGGAACGACCTCGTCCTTTCCTCTGAAGAGTAGGCTGCCATTGTCTCCTTGGAGATTTTGCGGCAGGCTGCGGCGCTTGGTCTCTTTTCATCGGAGTCTGTGGCGGCTGTGGCGTTCCCGTTGTCTGACGGTTTTTTCAGAAGTTCCATCGTCTCCGGGACAACCCTGGATTTTTCCTTGGCTCCGAACACGAGCGAGACACCGTCCAACGCCAGCAGGTCTTTCCTGCGAAGTTCGGCGTAACATCCTGTCACTATGATTTTTGCGTCCGGGGATGTGCGGTGCGCCCTGCGGATGACATTCCGGCACTTCTTTTCGGCCCGTTCGGTGACCGAGCAGGTGTTTACCAGATAGGCGTCAGCCTTGTCCTCCCAACTGACGACCTCAAGGCCATTCTCGACGAACCCTCTCTCGAAAGTGGAAGTCTCGGCGTAGTTCAGCTTGCAGCCGAGTGTCATAAACGCTATTGTCATCCCGTTACCTCCAAGTCGGATTTCCATCGCTGACCGTAACCCTTGACCAGGCGCACGGCCCGTTCACCGGCGGATTCTTCTTGGAAACCCTGATTTTAATGAATATGATGTCTTTGAACTCTTTGCGTACTTCTTCCAGAATCCTTCCCGCGACATTCTCCAAAAGGTCGGACGGGATGGCCATCTGTCCGGCTACGATGTCATAGATACGGCCATAATCGACGGTGTCCTTGAGATTGTCGCTCTTGGCCGCCTTCTCCATATCCGTCTCCGCGTGTATGTCCACCAGAAAGGTGTTGCCTTCTTCTCTCTCTCTCTCCAGACATCCGTGGCAGGCGTGGAACTCCATCCCTTCCAGCTCTATTAATCCGTTGCGGTTCATACATTGACACTTAAGCTCGCAGGAGGGACAACTGTTTGTGGGGTAATAATTTATCTTGCATTTGCAGATGGTCTCCAAACCTGCGGCGGTTTAATAATCCAGTCTTTTTCCGTGCGAATTTAGATAAAATCCTCCACTAACGAAAATATGGGAGGATGTTTGAAATTTCTTTAAAATGTTCTTTGAGTGTCAAATCCGTCATTTTCTTCCGGCTTTCCCGTCAGATGGCGCCGCTGTCTTCCTCGAGAATCCGTCGAAACCGCCTGGATTTATTCCCTCAAAGTTTCTGATAAAGAAATCTAATCAGCTTCTGAAAAAGCTCAAAACGGCTTCAGAACCATTCCGTGCGGTATAAAGGCTCCGGAATGTCCGCTCTGCCACAGTGCCGGTGCGATTCGAAAACCTTTCTCTGAATGGATTATGCCGCAATGTCAAAATGAATTTGTAACTTTGCCTATTATGGCAAAAGGAAAACTGTACCTTATACCTTCCCCTTTAGGGGAATATGCTCCCTCGGAAGTCATTCCCGCTCCTGTTCTGGAGCGCTTGAAAAGCATCCGGAAATATGTTGTCGAAGAGACCCGCACTGTCCGCCGTTATCTCTCTGCCGCCGGACTCAAAGGGCACATCGGCGATCTTGAATTCAGGGAACTTAACGAGCACACCGCGCCTGCGGAGGTCGAAGGGCTGCTCTCGATGTTTTCCGACCCTGACGGGTCTCCCACTGACGTGGGACTTATCTCCGAGGCGGGACTTCCCGCTGTGGCGGATCCGGGCGCGCGGCTGGTCGCTCTCTGTCATATTCATGGAATACAGGTCGTGCCGATGGTCGGCCCCTCGTCGCTGATGCTCGCGCTGATGGGTTCCGGCCTAAACGGCCAGAGTTTCGCTTTCTGCGGCTACCTGCCTGCCAAGACGGACGAGCGCCGCAGGGCGGTCAGGGAAATCGAGAGAAGATCCTCCCGGCTGAACCAGACGGAGATTTTCATCGAGACCCCCTACCGCAATGACTCGATGATGGCCGACCTGCTGGAGGTTCTCCAGCCGGGAACCCGCGTCTGCATAGCCGCCGACATAACCCTGCCGGGCGAGACCATCCTGACCAAGACCGTAGGGGAGTGGCGGAAGTCCTCCCTGACAATCGGCAAGCGGCCTTGTGTGTTCCTTATTCTTGCGTAATTAATTGAAAACTGATAAACAGACAATGAGAAAAGCAATCGTGATCATCATCATGGCAGCTTTGTCCGCAGTCCCTTCGATGGCTAAGGACAAGGCTCCGAAGAATGAAAAAGTAAAGAATGTCATCCTTATCATCGGGGACGGAATGGGGCTTGGCGCCACCGCTTCCTGGATGGTCAGCCAGAACTACGCCCCGACCTGCTTCGACAGAGCGATGAACGCCGCTGTGGTCAAAACCTACTCGGCCAACAACAGGACGACCGATTCGGCTGCCGCCGCCACAGCGATGGCTACGGGCCACAAGACCGACAACAGTATGCTGGGAATGCTTCCTGACGGCACAAAGCCGGCCAGCATAGCTGAACTTGCCAAGGAGAAGGGACTGTCCACAGGCATTGTGGTGACATCCTATGTGCTTGACGCCACTCCGGGAGGATTCTATGCGCATGTGGCGAAACGGAACGACAGGAAGGGAGTCGCCGAGGATTTGATTGCGTTCAGGCCGGACGTGATAGTAGGGGGAGGGCGCAAATACTTCACACAGAAGAAGTACACAGATGTCAACCTGCTGGACAAGGCTGTGGGCGAAGGCTTCACCTATGTCGGGACTCCCGAGGAGTTCTACTCCGCATGGACCACTCCGATTCTCGGGCTTATAGACGAGGGTAGTTCTGTCGACGAGGCTGAGGTCAATTCGGATCTTCTGACCGATCTCGCCGGCCACACCTATGAGATTCTCGGCAGGAACAGGAAAGGATTCTTCGCGATGATCGAAGGCTCTCACATCGACCACGCCGCCCACGCCAACAATTCGGATATGGTCCTCTGGTGGATGGAGGAGTTCGACAAGCTCGTCAACGCCGCTTTCGACTACGCTGACACTCACAAGGGAACGCTCGTGATTGTCACCGCCGACCACGAGACGGGCGGAATCTCACTCGTGCCTGGCAGCAAGGATTTCACCCAGGGTGAGAGCGGGCTCGGAATAAATTATTCAGCCACAAGCCATACCGGCTCTCCTGTGATCCTTTATTCATACGGAGCGTCATCCTGGAAGTTCGGCGGGGTAATGGACAACACGGACATATTCAAAAGAATCAAAAGCGTCCTCATTGACAAGTAGAACATCCTAAATTCCTGTTTATGAAAAGAATATGTTTGATTATCGCGGCGCTGGCATCCGCTCTGCCGTCCTCATCGGCCTCTTCCGGCCCGCGGGACCTCATCCCGGCTCCAGTCAAGTACGAGATTCATGACTGTGAGTATTCACCGAAACCCGATGGCAGTGATGTCCGCATCCACCTTGGGGACAAGCGTTTCCTTAAGGAGGTAAAGGCGTTGAACCTTCCGTCGTTCGCCATAGAGGAGGTGTATAAACTCGTAATCGGAAAGAAAGGCATTGATATTTTCGCCGTTTCCGAGACCGGAGTATTCCGTGCCGGAACCAGTCTTCGGATGATGATGGACAAGGATTCGACGCTGACCGGATGCTCGATTCTTGATTATCCTCGTTTCCGTCATAGGGGCCTGATGCTGGACATCTCCAGGAATTTCCGCAACAAGGATTTTATTCTCAAGCAGTTGGACGTGATGTCGATGCTTAAGATGAGCACACTTCACCTGCATCTCACCGATGACGCCGGCTGGAGAATCCAGATCGACGCTTACCCGGAGTTGACCCGCAAGGCGGCCTGGAGAGTCGGCGGCACCTATGAGGAATGGGTGGCCGGAGGCAAGAAGTATTCCTCCGAAGGCGCTCCCCTTGCATCCGGAGGCTATCTGACCAAAGCGGATGTGAAAGAAATTGTGGAATATGCCTCGTCCCGTCACATAGACATCATCCCGGAGATAGAGCTTCCCGGACATTCCGGTGAGGTTCTGGCCGCGTATCCCGAGCTGGCATGCCTCGCTTCCGACGGCTTGACACGCCGTTTTTCTGGCGACCTTTGCCCCGGCAAGGACAAGACTTTCGAGATGTTCGAGACTATTCTTGACGAGGTCATCGGGATGTTCCCTTATGAATATGTCCACATCGGAGGCGACGAGGCTTCGAAGCGTCACTGGAAAGAGTGTCCGGATTGCCTCCGCAGGATGAAATCCGAGAACCTTAAGGATGTCAATGAGTTACAAAGCTATTTAGTGAACAGGGTGACAAGGTTTCTTGAGTCTAAGGGCAGACACGCCATCGGCTGGGACGAGATTCTTGACGGCGGTCTCGCCGAGGGGGCTGCCGTGATGTCATGGCGGGGTACCAAAGGCGGCATTACCGCGGCGACTATGGGACACGATGTCGTGATGTCTCCAGGTGATTACTGCTACTTTGACTCCAGTCAGGACGCTCCTTTCTCGCAGCCAAAGTCCTTCAGCGGCTACCGTCCTCTGGAGCAGGTGTATTCATTCAACCCGACTGACGGCATAGATGATGAATATGCTCCGTTCATTCTCGGGCTTCAGGCCAACCTGTGGTCCGAGTACGTGCCGACCGGGGAGTATATGGAGTACCTCCTCTATCCTCGCGCCTTCGCCATAGCCGAGACAGGCTGGAGCCGCGCCGGGGACAAGGATTATTCCCGCTTCAAGGAGAATGCGGTAAGGCTGGCGGAGTCTCTCAGATCCAATGGCTACAATGCCTTTGACCTTAGGAACGAGATAGGCCCGCGTCCGGAGTCCCTGAAACCGCTGGAGCATCTGGCCGCCGGCGCCAAGGTAGTCTATAACAGCAAGAAGTACTACAGAGGCTATTCAGCCGGTGGTGACAATGCCCTCACCGACGGCAAGTTGGGCGGCTGGTTTTACAAAGACAACCGTTGGCAGGGCTTCCTGTGCGACGTTGATGTCACGATAGACCTTGGCATGACTAAGGACATCCATTATGTCGGAGCCACATTCCTCTCCCATACATCAGCCGATGTGGGATTCCCGATCAGGACAGAGGTTAGTTTCTCGGAGGACGGAATCAATTTCACGGAGCCGGTTGTATGTCTTCTTGAGGTTCCGGACCACGATTCATGCGCCTTATTGAACACCTTGGGGTCTGTCGTCGACGCCAAGGCCCGCTACATCAAGTACAGGGCGGTCCGGGATGACTTGACCAGGAATCCGCGTCATGCGTTCATATTCATTGATGAGATTGTCGTGAATTAGAAGCCTGGCGACGAACTTCTGAAGTGAGTATTATTAATGACAACAGCTTTTATCAATCTAATATTATATGCTGACAAGTAGATTCGGGTGCGTTGCCGCCGTACTGGGCGCAGCGGTTTCGTTCGGCTGTTCCGCCGGTGTCGAACCGGAGAATATCGCCTTGAACAGGGCGGTCTATGCTTCTTCATCATATGACTACAACCTTACGGCCCAGCTTGTGACTGACGGAGTGGTCGAGACAGCGGGGCCGGCGTGGTTGAAAGTCAGTACTTCATCCGGTGAGCTTCCTCGCCGCGAGCGGCTTTGGACCGTCGATGCAGGCCCGTATTCAAGGAACTTCCTGACAGGAGAACGGGATTTCATTGAATATGAATGGAGTGCCGCAAAGTATTCTGCCGGATGTGTCCGGATACGAGGCACCGTGCTTTACGAGGAGCCTGCCGACGGTTGGTCTGTGATCTGCTATGCTGCGGATTCCTGCGGGGAACTCAAGCGGGTAGGCTCAGCCGGTGGCGACGGCCTTCCCGGGAGGAAACGGTCGCGTCCGGCTGTCATAACCGATCCCAACAAACAGACAGAGACCATCACCAAGCCGGCCTGTGAGATGAGCCTTCAGATTCCGCTTGAGGAGGCCGTGGATTTCAGCCGTTTCAGAATCGAGTTCAAGATGGGCGGAGCCGTGGTCTGGATAGTCAATTCCGTGGATTTCTCCAGGGGCTCTTCTTTCGGGGAGAGCTGTGACACAGGGCCTTACGACTCGAAGGAGTCAAGAGGATTCTGCGTACTTCCGTCAGAGGATTTCACAAGTGCGTGGATGAGCGCCGATGCTCAGCCACAATGGATTACTGTGGATCTCGGGGAAAAGAAAAGATTCGGGGAAATCCGTCTCCATTGGATTCACAAGGCTGGGTGCGGGGTCGTTGAGGTCTCTGACGACAACAAAAACTGGAAGAAATGCGCCGACCTCCCGGAGGTGGATTCGTCGGCATATTCATTCAAAGCTAAAGGCCTCGGCCGCTACGTGCGTATTTCGATGGAGGGCGCGGACGAGAGCGGCCATTTCACTCTGAGCGAATTTGAAGTGATTGGTGTCACCGGCCCGGAAAAGGCAGGCGCCGCTTCGGAGTGGAAGCTGCAACGGGCCTCGGCTGTCACCGGCGGCGGCGAGAAGATCTCCACCGATGAATATGACGATTCGGGATGGATGCCGGCTGTTGTTCCCGGAACTGTGCTTTACAGCCATATAGCCGCCGGTTCAGTTCCTGATCCTGGAATCGCCGACAACAATATGCAGATCTCCGAGTCCTATTTCAACTCTGATTTCTGGTACAGGTGGACTCCTTGCCTGGTGAAGGGGCAAGGGGCTTATAAGTTATCCGGCAGCCGCACCATTCTCTGCTTTGACGGAATAAACTGGAAGGCCGAGGTCTATGTCAACGGCCACCGTGTAGGGGATATCGCCGGTGCGTTCAAACGCGCGCGTTTCGATGTCACGGATCTTGTCAACGGCAAAGATGATGTCGTGGCCGTGCGCATAATTAAGAATGCCCACTACGGGGCGGCCAAAGAGAAGAACGCCGAGAATCCTGACTTCAACGGCGGCCAGTTGGGAGCCGACAACCCGACATTCCACGCCACAATCGGCTGGGACTGGATCCCTTCTGTAAGAGGTCGTGACATAGGTATCTGGAACGATGTCCGCTTCGAGGTCTGCAAGTCGGTGGAACTGAGTGATCCGCTTGTTCAAAGCCGGGTTTCCGGCGACCTTGCCTCCATGACAGTTTCCGTGGTTGTCTCCAACATTACCTCAGGGGATCTTTCCGGATCCCTTCGCGGGACTTTGGGTGACATAGTCTTTTCAAAGGATGTCGTTTTGAAGGCAGGGGAGAGAGGTACCGTGGCTTTCTCTCCGGACGAGTATCCTCAGCTTAAGGACCGGAGAATAGCTCTTTGGTGGCCGAACGGCTATGGCGAGCCGGTTCTGCACAAGGCTTCGTTCTCTTTCATCCCGGATGGAGTGGATGAGCCTTCGGCTTCCGTCGGGTGGCAGGCTGGAGTCCGTGAGTTCACCTACAAGGATGAGATGAGTGACCTGAAGATGTACATCAACGGAAGGCGTTTCTTCCCTAAGGGTGGCAACTGGGGCTTCAGCGAGTATAACCTGCGCTACGGAGCGGACGAATATGATACCGCTGTCCGGATGCATAAGGAGATGAATCTGAATATGATCCGTAACTGGGTGGGCCAGACCGGAAACGAGGAGTTCTATGATGCCTGCGACAAGTACGGCATCGTTGTGTGGCAGGATTTCTGGCTTGCCAACCCGGCGGACGGGCCTGACCCTGACGACAACGTTATGTTTCTGGACAATGCCCGGGATTATGTCAGCCTTATCCGCAGACATCCGAGCATCGGCATCTATTGCGGACGCAATGAGGGCTATCCTCCGGCGGAGCTGAACGATGGTTTGTCCGAGACTGTGCGGGACTTCCACCCAGACATTCTTTACATTCCTAATTCGGCTGATGACGGTGTCAGCGGACACGGCCCGTACCGCGCTGTGGAACCTTCTTTCTATTTCGAGAATCCTACGTCTAAGTTCCACAGTGAAAGGGGAATGCCGGCCATAATGGAATATGGGAGCTTGTCCCGGATGTTGACATCCGACCATCTGTGGCCGTCCGACGATGTATGGGGACAGCATGATTTCACCAGAACAGGTGCGCAGGGGGATACGGCGTTTGTCGGGATGGTGCGCCGCCGTTTCGGCGATCAGGCGATGGAATCCGCTGAGACGTTCGCCAAATACGCCCAATGGATTAACTATGACGGCTACCGCGCGATGTACGAGGCGAACAATGTCGAGCGTAAAGGACTGCTGATCTGGATGTCACACAGCGCATGGCCGAGCCTTGCCTGGCAGACTTACGACTATTGGTTCCGTCCTACCGCCGCTTGCGCGGCTGTAAGAAAGGCGTGTGAGCCGTTGCATATTCAATTGAATCCCGCTTCCGGGCGCGTCGAGGTGGTGAATGCCGGCTGCGGAGACCTGTCTGGACTGACGGCTTATGTGTCCGTGCGGAATCCTGATGGTGATGTGACATATTCAAAATCGTCTGTCCTCGACTCCTCGGAAGATACCACTGTTTCAGCCATTGATGTCTCTGATGTGCCTGACGGTCTTTGCATAGTTGACCTCTTGCTTACGTCCGCTGATGGCAGGGCCGTGTCGGAGAATCGTTACCTGCGCAATTTCAGAAATGGCAAGGATACCGGAGACCACACGGCTCTGGTCGGAACCAAGTGGCTGGATGAAAGCCTTCTGCACTTTTAGCAACCGCATCCTCCTGTTATCGCTTCAATGTTTGGATGGACAGAGCTGCCGTTATTCTAAGGCGGTGTAAGGCAAACTATAAGCGGCATAAGGCAAACTACCCGGAATTTGGTCACTCGCAAATTCCGGGTAGTTTGCCTTATGCCGCGCCCTTCAGTCCGAACGGGACGCTTCCGGGTTGTTGTTATATTCACTCCGTGGTCACAGGACAGCCTTTGGGCCGTCTGGCGACCGTCTTTTATAATGATGTCGGATTCTTTTCGTCATCACTGTCCCGCCATTCTGGAAATCAGCTTCTTCGGGTAGTTGGTGCAAATCGCTTTCATCGAAGGAGCGTACGTAATATAGTAGTTCATCGTTCCATCGTCATCGGCGTTGAACACACTGAAATCGATGCCGGATTTGGTGAATTCCTCCACGGTACGCTCACCTCCGCCTTGCTTCATGAACTCGGTTGACAGATTCGCCCATTTATATGTCTTTTGAAGGTAATCCGCAGCTGGCTTGTTCGCCATCCAAGCTATGTTTATGCCGGCGGCAGTGGCGAATTCATAAGACGTCGCCATAACGCTGGCGTTGGAAGTGCAGATGAATTCAACATAGTTCTGCCCTTTTTTGGCCTTGATGATCTCGCAGGCTCTCTCGACGGCCTTGATCGGGTAGTCTGGCTTTCCGGCAATGTTCTTGATGTCGAGCCAAAGCCTTGTGCAGCTTCCCTCTTTCATCACTTCGTCAATGAACATACCGAGGTCGGGGACTGATTCTCCGTTCGCAAGATTTCCGGCGGCTCTGATTTCGGCCAAGGAGGCCTCCCAAGGGCGCAGGCCGTTGATTCTGTAGTCGTTGTCTGCATGAGCCACAACCACATTGTCATCCTTTGTCCAATAGATGTCGCATTCGCTGGCATAGCACTTAAGGCTCATAGCATACCTCAGCGAAGCCATTGAGTTGTCAGGATATGCCTTTCCTGCCTCAGAAGCTCCGCCTCTGTGGGCCACTACAATATTTCCGCAATCGCCCGGTTTGTCCGTGACCTCTGTTGGTGTCTCCGGTTCGTCAGGCCATACGGGGCCGGGAACCTCCGTACTTTTCTCACAAGAAGAAAGGCACAGAAGCCCGGCCGCGACAAACAAAACTAATGAAGCTCTCATAATCTCTATTTTTTGTAATTCCTTACACATCTGAACGGCATAATCGCCTGTCCGTTGTCTATGCTGGTCATCTCCGCGTAAGACTGGCTCCTGTTCGTCCAGATTATATTGATGCGATAGAGCGCTGTCTCGGAGAAGAAAAGCGGTACCCAGGTTTCGGCGGCAAAGCCAGCGCTTTGGTAGCCTTGGGTCATATACCTCCAGCCGAGCGGATAGTATTCGAATCCGAACTCGTCTGCTCCGTCAGACACATCCTGCTGCCACCATTCAGTGTTTTTCAACCAAGCGGAGAAGTTGCCTATTCCTCTGGCTGACACTGGGTTGTTGACAGTGGCCGTACCCGATGCCGTGGTGAACTGCCTATAGGTTATCTGGTCTTCCCTCAAAGGGTATGTGTGTCCGTCCGATGCCTTGTAAGCGGCATAGGCAAGATCGAGCCAGTCTGAGGCGTTTGCTATGTGCCAGCCATAAGGACATATCCCCTGAATCTGCATTTTTAGAGTAGGATGCGCAAGCTCGTCAGCGGTGTTGTCTCCGGAGAATGTGTCCGCCGAATTGTTGTTAAGGTATTCGATTGTGTAGTTGTCGCCGATGGCGTCGGTAATCTCACATCCTGCGGTCCAGCCGGCAGGCACGCTCTCGTAACGGGCATATCCGATTCCGTTGGACGGGACTCCTGTCACAATCTCGGAGAACGCGTAGATTCTTCCGTGTTCATCGGTTCCCTCCAACTGGCCACCTACCTCGGTTGATTCGTAAGCCTTGTTCATATTCGGGTCATCCCATGTTTTAGGGAAGGCTTTCGACGCATATCCGCCGGTACCCTTGGTTCCGGATCCTGTTGCTGTAGGAATCATCGGCGAGCCGAGTTTCGGAGTGATGTCACCGCCGTTCCAGCGAACATTCTCTACCATCCAAACCTTCATCGAGCCGTCTCTCGCCACATATGCCTTTGTCTTGTAATTTGACATCTCGGAGTCTGGCATACAGTTCTGTGTCGTGATTCTGCTCCATTTCCAGGTCATTTCATTGAAGTCCACGGTAAGAACCCGGAGTCCGTCCACGTCAATCTCCGGCCCGTCAGGTATAGTGGAAGAGGCTGATTCAATCCTAACCACTTTTCCGTCCTTTCCAAGAGCGTGGCAAGGGTAGGCGAGGGTTCTGGAATTCTTGTTGAACAGAATGGCGTTGCCTGTCTCGGATGATTTGAGGAAGTAGCCCTTGACATCATAGACTCCTTCGCTTTGCTTGGTCATCTGCACGGCTTCATCTATGTGCAGGCCAGCCGCGGACGCTCCGTACATATAATAGTAGACATCGGCTGCAAGCTGGTTGACAGGAATATCAAGAAACGCTTCGCTTGTCTCTGCTGAACCTACTGTGATTCTGAATGTTGCAGTGCGTCCGCTCTCGCTGTCGGTCCATTCGTTCGCGATGAGCCTCACCTTTCCGGCTTCTGTGGCCTCCCACGTCAGCCAATCCTTGCTATCGCCATCGTAAGTGACTGAGAAGGAATATTCTTCACCCATATTGGTAGAGTAGGCTATGATCTCCGTCCCGCCTTGCGCGACGAACTCGATGTCCCTGACACTTGATGAGACGGCCGCGTCTGCTTTCTCGCCTCTTTGTGTGAAAGTGAATGCTTTCTCGGTCCCGTCCGCCGCCAAGATGGTCATAGTGAACGTCCTTTTATAGCCGGGATTAGCTTCCATCCTTACTTCCACGCCTTTGCCGGTGACTGTCCTCGAGTCTCCCTCATATGTTCCGATAAATTCCTCGTCGATGTCCGCGATCCTGACATCCGCGCACTTTTTCGGATCGTCGAGTGCCATATCCCAAGAGATGTCGTTAGTCTTGTCCCCTCTGACAATTGTGACGATACCTCGGTATGCATCTTCTCCGTCAGCGGTCAAACCGGAAGCGGTAAATTCAGGTATATCCTTGGACAGGGCGATTCTCGTGGCTGAATCCACTTCCGCCGTGTCTGTCATGTCACAGCTTCCTGCCAGAGCCAGGGCCGAAAAAGCGGCGGCAAGGTACAACTTATTGATTCTCATGATGATGTTTGATTTTCTGATTATTAATTCCAACCTTCTGTCTGGTTTAATTTGTAGTTCTTGTTCCTTGCTGACTGCGAGATAGGCCAGAGAAGGATATTAGGGTTGTTCTGCTTCTTGGAAAGCAGTTCAGGGTTGTAGTCCCAAATCTTGTCCAGTCTGATGAGCGGCCACCAGATGACACCTTCAGCAGGAAATTCAAGGAAATATTCATTGACAAGCGCCTGCAGGACCGCGTCCCTGGTGGCTTCTGTATAGAAATCGTTCATACCGTAGGCTCTCTTCGCGATTATATTCAATGAGGCCAAGGCTCCGGAGTAGTCTTTTTTGTAGTATTTTAGTTCGGCGTCCATCATCACGGCGTATGCATAGCGGTAGTACAGCAAGTCGCAATCGGTCACGACCGGTTTCTGGGAGATGTCTCCTATGAATTTGTTAGGCCAAGTCAATATCTCACCGTTCGCTCCGTATTTGCCCTCTCCAAGGTTGCAGCCGACTCTGGAGTCATTGTGCTCATCCTTGCTCTTGTTCATCACGTCAATGAAATTCTGTGAATAACACCACCATTGTGTGGAACTGACCGGCACCGGTTTGTTCTGGTATTGCGCCGCGATGAACTGGGACGGGTGGTAGAAATAGCTGTAGTAACCTCCGGTGAGCTTCTCCTTCTGGTCGTTCAGCAACGCAAAGACCACTTCACTGTTGCATTTGTTTGTGCGGCTGAAGACATCGGAATAATTGTCAAGGAGTCTTTTTGAGGAGATACCGATAGCGGAGAGAGCCTCCGACGCGAGAGAGAGGCAGGAATCTCCTCCGTTCTGTGTCGTGTACATCCACAGTCCATATTCGGCCTTAAGCATATTCACCGCATCAGCGGTGGCGAAGTACTTGTCGTTGCCGAGATAGGAAGAGTTGGCGACGGCGGTCTCTATGTCCTTGCCGATTTGTGCGTAGACATCTGCCTTGGGAGAGCGCTCAGGGTAGGTCTCCGGCTGGCTGACCGATTCGATGGGAACGAGAGTGAGCGGCACGTCCCCCCATAGTCTGACCGCCCAGAAGTAGCAATATGCCCTTGCGAACGCCGCCTGTCCGACCGCAAAGCCTCTTTCGGACTCGCTCATATCAACCTTGTCGGCATATTTGAGCACTGCGTTGGCCTGGTCAATGGCAGCATAGAGCCTGGACCACTGAGTGGATGCGGTAGATCCGTTCATCGTGCTTGTACGTACAGAGATCATGTCGTTGTCTTGCACCCTTGCCAGAAGGCTTGGTCCCCACATATAGTTGCCTACACGCACTTCTCCCCAGTAGAAGACATTGACATAGGACTGGATGAAGTTGGAGCGAATCCGCTCATATATTCCGTATGTGGATTGGGTGACATCTGTTGCCGTTGTCCACATGTTGCTGGCAGACAGTTTGTTGTCCTGCATCACATCAAGATCTCCGTTGCAGGACATAGGCAGGGCGGCCGCAGCCACCAGAAAATATTTCAATATGCTTTTCATCGTGTTAGAATGTTATCTTGACATTGAACAAAACCTTTCTTGCCGCCGGAGCGATGCTGGAGTTGGCGTTTGCTCCAGTGCTTACGGATGAGTACATCGAGTCTCCCGATCCGGTTCCCATTCCTGTTTCCGGGCTGATCGATCCGGAGACACCTGTCCAGTAGAAGAGAGTGTTTCCTGTGACACCGACCGCCATCTTCTGAATCCGTAGTCCCTTGACCCATTTTTCAGGGATGTCGTAGTAGAGGGATACGTCGCGCAGGCACAGATAGTCTGCTTTCTCGACATTGAAGTCAGATGTCCTTGAGAAGTTTCTGTTGCCATAGTCAGGGTCATTCGGAAAGAATCTGGCGTACTTGGCGTCCGAGTCACCTGGATAGCGCCAGCAGTCATAGACCATCTTGTCCAGATTGGAATTACAGTTTCCCAATGTGTTCTGGAAGAAGCGTGTCTTCATATAGTTGGTGATCGAGTGCCCGAGAGCATAGTCAAAGTAGAATGAAAAAGAGACATTGCGGTACTTGAACGTGTTCATTATTCCGCCGATGGAATGAGGCATGACGTTTCCGAGGCAGTACATATCCTCTTGGTCGATTTGCTCCTTTCCGTCCGCTGTCTTCTTGGAGCCGGGACGGTTGCACCATTCGTAGTCTCCCGCGTCCTTGCGCCCTTGGATGGACAGGCCGTCGGATCTGCGGTAGCCGTGTGACTGGCTGTCGTACAATGCAGCCGCCGCTTCCGCGTCACTCTGAAGGATATGCGATATCTTGTAGCCATAGATTCGTCCGAGAGGCTCTCCTACAGCTGTTCCTCCGAAGCGTTCGCCGCTTTCGGACATTGTGTAACCTCCGATCCTCCAAGCGTCATTGCCGTCAAGGTCTGTGTACTTGTACTCGTCGGGAAGCTCCAGAACCTTGTTCCTGTTGTATGAATATGTCAGCCCTGTCGTCCAACTGAAATCCTTCTTCTGGATGTTGACTGAGTTTACCTCAAGCTCGAACCCGTAGAATCTTGCGCTTCCGACATTGGCCTTTACGGAGCCAAGCGAACCGGTGTCGGGAAGAGTGATGCTGAAAAGCATATTGTCAGTCTTCTTGTTATAGTAGTCCATAACGATGCGAAGGCGGTCGTTGAAGAATCCGAAATCAAGACCGAGGTCAAGCTGCGTTGTTGTCTCCCACTTCATTCCCTTGTTCTGCATGGCGGAAGGAAGCAAGGTGGAATTGCCGGCGTAAAGGGATGAAGAGAATGCCCCATAGGTGTCATAAAGGCCGATGCCGTTGTTTCCTGTCTGTCCGTAGGACGCTCTGAACTTGAAAGTGTTGACCAGATTCTTGTCCACTCTCCAGAAAGGCTCCTCTGAGATTACCCAGGCGAATGAGCCGGCTGGAAAGTAACCCCACCTGTTGCCCTCGGCGAATTTCGATGAACCGTCGGCTCTGACCGTGGCCGAAAGAATGTAGCGGTTGGCGAAGTTGTAGTTCACGCGTCCAAAGTATGAGATCAGAACCTGTCTTGTGTCCTGATTGGAAGCCGTGAAATTGACGCCTGAGTCAAGGATCGGCACCTTGTCGGACACGGAGCCGGTCGCATTGGCGTTCAGATACCAGTACCTCCAGGACATATAGTCGTATCCTGTGGTTGCGCTAAGAATATGCTTTTGGGCGAACGTCTTGTCGTAACTCAGGTAGGCGGTGAAAGAGTCTTTCAGCGTTTGTGTCCTGGTTTCCGATGTCGAGCGGCTCTGCGAGATGTAGTTCGGCGTGTCACCGATTTGTCCGTGGGCATAATAGCTTCCGCGGTAGTTGTCATCGAAGACAGCGTACTGGACATTGGCCTTCAAGCCGTCCAATATGCTCCAGACCAGTTTGAAGTTGCCACCGAACCGGTTCTGCCCCATCTCTCTGTCGTAGAACGTATCGTAGAACGACGCGCTTTGCTGGTTTTTGTTCGTGCCTCCGGTGACCCATCTGCCGTCATCGTAGTATTCTCTGTTGACAGGACTCATCATCAGACCCCTGCCTATGGCGTTGAAGTAATTGTCAATCAGCGGATTCTTGATGGATCTTGAGAAATCGAAAGTTGTGGATGCCTCAAGGTTTCTGGTAATGTTGAATGAGGTGTTTCCGTGCATGGTGAAAAGCTTGTAGCCGCTCATCGCCACCATTCCGTTGTCCTGTAGATAGCTGACCGACGCAGCGTACTTCATATTCTTGCTTCCTCCGTTCACTCCGATGTATTCCTTGTGCCAGAGGGCATTGGTGAACCATTGGCTCTGCCAGTCTGTGTCGGTGAAAGTCAGCACTTTGCCAGAATCCAGCGGGTCATACATCCACTGCCATCCGGGCTTCACTTCCTCTCCTCTTTCCAGATACCGTGTCGTGAAGATGTCGGTGTCCTTGTTTCCTGTTCCGGCGGCGTTGGCCCCGTCCAGCACCAGTTGTCCGTTCGGGCCTTTGGCGATAGCCGGACGTACGAAAGATAGAAATTCCTTGGCGTTCATCAGGTTCCATTGGCGTGACGGGGATGACCAGCCGACCTGTGCGTCAAAGGTTATCCTCGGCTTTTCCCACGAATTGCCTTTCTTTGTCGTCACGAGTATGACACCGTTTGACGCGCGTGCTCCGTAGATGCCTGCGGATGCGGCGTCTTTCAGAACTTCGATGGACTCGATGTCGTTAGGGTTAAGGTCGTCCATATCTCTGGTCACACCGTCGACTATCACGACTGGATCATTGCTGAGGGTGATTGAGGAACCACCCCTGATAAGGAATCTCGGAGCGTTGCCGGAGATGGCGTTGTTGGTGGCTACACGCAAACCAGTGACTTTGCCTTTCAGGGCATCTCCGATTGAGGAGACCGGCGCTGAGTAGATGCTGTTGCCGTCTACTTTTGAAATCGAGGTCGTCAGAGTCTTTCTTGACTGCGTGCCGTAACCTATGACAACCACATCGTCAAGGACGTTTGCGTCTTCGGAAAGTCTGACGTTGATTGACCTTCGCCCTCTGACGCTTTCCTCGCGGCTCTTGAAGCCCACGAATGAAAATTCAAGTACGGCGTCTGGTAATGTCTCAATCTCGAAGTTACCGTTGATGTCTGTCATTGTGCCTGTGGCCGTCCCTTTGACCAGAACACCGGCTCCCGCGAGAATCTCTCCGGAATTGTCGGTCACTGTACCGGTAACGGTCAACAAGTGTCCCTGTTTGGTGTCTGTCTTTCCAAATGTCAGTACTACAGTGCTGTTCATCATCTTGTAATCGAATCCGGAGACCTGGTGCTTGAACACATTGTCCAGAATGTCTGTCAAAGTCGCACCCTTGACATTGATTTTGATGTCGCCCATCTGTTTGTCGGCCAGGTCTGATTCATAGCTGAACAGGATGCCGGTTTTCTTTGAGAACTCGTCAGTGAACGATTTCACTGTAGCTGATTTGAAAGACAGGCTGAGATTGTAGGTTTTTCCTTCGGGTGTCTGGGCCGATACTTTCAGCGCAAGCCCCAGACATACGGCCACCGCGACCGCAAGGAGTCTCAGTCTTGAATCGATAGAATGTTTCATTGCTTTATTAATGTATTGGTATCAGTTACTTGTCATCTTGCCGGATAATCCCGAGCCTTGTTCCGGTCAGTACCTGCACGGTCTCGAGAAGCTCGTCCACTGTGTCGGTTCGTATGTAGTTAAGGTCGTATCTCTTTGTCTTGGCCGCAATGTAAGGCTGTGAGAGCCTTACACCGTACATCCTTTCAATGTGTGTGATGATGTCTTGCAACGTCGCTTGTTGAAGAGCGATCCTGTTGTAGCGTTGGACTACGTATGGCACTGCACCTATCGCCTCTACCGACAAGTCTCCTGTTTTAGCGTCAAATTCGGCTCTCTGATCCGGTGATAATCTGACAAGTCTCACACCATGAGGGCTTTGAAGGCAGACAGAACCTCTTTCCAAAACTACCGAGACTTTACCCGAAGCATCGTCATCGCTGACACAGAAAGCGGTTCCGAGCACTTTCACGTAAACTGACTCCGTCTTCACAATGAACGGATGTGACTCGTCTCTGTGGACGTCAAAGTAAGCGTCTCCCTTCAGCTCGGCGATGCGCTCGGACCTTTTCTTATTATAGCCGTACCGTATGGAAGACATTGTCCCTAACCAGACTTTGGTGCTGTCATCCAGCAAGATTGCTTTGACATCATTGGACTTGTTTGAATATGCCGTGAAGCCGCTTGCCCTGAAATACTCCGTTTCTTCCCGGCGAAGGATGCCGAACCCTATCAGGAAGAGGACGGCAACTGCGGCGGCGACAGTCCAGGCTGTTCTTATCCCCTTGACTCTTTTAGAGTTTCTCCTCAAACCTGTTTGCCCGACCGCATCGGAGTCAATCCTTGCGTTTAGGCGGAACAGCATCCTTGACTTCGCTTCATTTCCGGCGCCGAGTACTTTCGATGCCTCGTAAAGCGCTTTGAGTGACGCATAGTCCGCTTTTCTGGCTGGATTCTCTTCCAACCAGTCAATGAGGCTTGTCTTGTCGGATTCATCCAGGCCGCCGTCGAAGTGGCGGAGGATCAATTCGAGATATTCATCCGGTAGTTCCATTCTTTTTTTTCCTTTAATTGTCCGATTAAGAAGCTGATTAGAATTTCTTTAAAAAGCTTCTAATAATATGTCCTTTGCATTAATACACACTTCCGCCTGAAAACACCTATTTTTTTTACGATTATTTTGTTTTTTCATCCGATTTTTGTCTCCTCGGGCCGTCATCGCGATTTTTTGACTATTTTTGTAAAATTACACTGTGGTTTATGGCTCAGAGAGATTTGGTGTCCGGAATACAGAAAGGAGACAGGGACTCGTTCAATGATTTGTGCAAGGAGGTACTGCCTGCTCTTATGGCCTATGCCAGGGCAATCCTGCCCGATGAGTGGGCTGATGACGCTGTGCAGGATGTCCTGTTCTCGTTCTGGAAGAATCGCGAAGGTCTGGATACGGGAAGGCCGGTGTTAGGTTATCTTATGAGAGCTGTGTACAATAGGGCAATGAACTATCTTCGCAAGGAGAATCGACTGAGGTTGTACAGAGAATGGAACGATGCAAGAATAGCGGTCTTGGGAATGGAAGGGGCTGATCCGGAACGCAATCCTGTCATGCGCAATCTTTTTGAGGGTGATTTGAGGAGAAATCTCGAAGAAGCTATTGCGGGATTGCCGCCCAGATGCCGCGAAGTATTCCGTCTGAGCTATATCGACGGTCTTCCGAACAAAGAGATCAGCTCACAGCTCGGTATCTCGCTCAGTACCGTCGAAAACCATATCCACGCCGCTTTGAAGCATCTCCGGTCTGTGCTTGCGCAGGACAAGATGATAGCGCTGCTTACCATTCTGCCTTATTTGGGGCAGTTTGCTTCTCGGCTGAATTCTTTCCTCTGATTTTGCGCTTGAAGCGGCGTATATCCGTCCGTCTTAAATATAACTACCCGGAATTTGCGAGTGACCAAATTCCGGGTAGTTATATTTCAGACGGACGCTAATCCAATCAATGCGTTTCTGTCCGTCGCTTCTTTCATCGCCGCCAAAGAACAGCGGCGGGATTCTCTCTTGGCGCCGTTGGACTCTGATTCGATTCCGTTATGGCTAAAGAGTGGTCAGGCGGAAGTTGCGCCAGAGGACCTTGATGTTGTTCCCGTCGTGGATCTGGAGCATGACGCGGCCTGACTTGGAGCCGATAAGCTCATCATTGATGTCTATCATCCGCTCGCCGTTAAGCCAAGTCTTGACATTGTCACCCTCGACACGAAGGCGTAGGGTGTTCCATTCTCCTTCCTTAAGGATATCTTCTTTCTCGTCTGGAATCTGAATCAGCCAGCCTCGTCCGTAAGATTCGTAGATGCCGCCGGTGTCCTGTCCCTTCGGAGCCACTTCACACTGCCATCCGTTGACGATGTTGTTCTGGTAGCCACCCTCCACGAAAGAATGGAAGAAAAGACCGGAATTGCCGTTTGAACACTGCTTGAACTCAACGGTAAGGTCGAAATCCTTGTAGTACTCGCGGGTGCCGAGGTAGCCGTAGCGGAGGTCCTCACCGTTTTCCGTCACGAGATTCCCTGCCTCGTCCACGCTGGTACGCATGCTCCCGAACAGCTCCCAGCCGTGCAGGTCATTGCCGTTGAACAGCTCAATCTCCTTGCCTGCTTTGCGAGGCAGCTCCTTGATTTTGATGTTGCGGAAAGAAGCCGGGTCTCCGTGGTCCTGAAGGCAGATCACACCTTCGCGGGCAAGACCGTATTCGGTCGCGTTCCCCCATTTGCCGCTGGCCTTTTTCTCGAACCAGTCGTCTGTCCAGGACTCGAACTCAAGGATTTTCTCGCCGTTGAGCCAATGCTCTACATGGCCGTTGTCAAAGACAATCCTGGAATTGTTCCACTCACCCTGAGGGTTTACCTTCATCTTGTCATAGTCAGGAAGGTGCATGGCGTAGTCGACGCCAAGTTTCTGCCATTCCTCAAGTTTGGCCGGGGCGTTCACCTCCTCCCATCCTTCATTGTCTATGAGCTGATATTCAGGGCCGGTGACATAAGGCACCTTGAATTTAGGATGCTCGACAACATGATATAGCATTCCGCTGTTGCCGCCGTGAGTGAGTTTCCAGTCCCATGAAAGCTCGAAATTCTCGTACTTCTTGTCGGTCACGATGTAGCCGGACTCGTCGGCTCCTGAACCGGAGGCCTGGATACAGCCGTCGACCACAGTCCATCCGTTTGTGAGCGAGTCTCCGTTGTAGTCTCGCCAACCGTCGAGGTTTTCGCCGTTGAACAGCAATACCCATCCGTCCGCCTTTTCGGCTGATGTCAGGGTGTTCGGCTTCGGGCCGCAGGATACAATTGACAATGCCATATAGGCCGCAACTGCGCAAAAAGTGATTCTTTTCATCATATTTTTACTTAAAAAACAATATTTCATTTTGTAACTGATATTCCTTTCGCTGCAAAAATATGTAAAAACAAGGAGTTAAGCAAATAGAGATTTTATAGTCAGGAGAACGATTACTGTTCATTGTTTAATCCGTCGCTCCGGAAAGACGCCGGAGAAGGCGTGAGGATAATCCAAAAAATATTCTTAAAATAGCGGCGTATTTTAGTAAAACGAACTGTTATATGAAAAGAACATTGAGAAATTTCGCTTGGGGAGCGATGCTCCTCGCTGCGTTTGCCTGTGGCAAAAACGACCAGGATCCCACTCCTTCACCAGCCCCGGAACCTGAGCCGGAGCCGACCCCGACCATTGTCGCCGAGAATTTAAGCAGTAAGGGAACGTCCAACTGCTACATCATCACCAAAGAGGGATGCTATTCATTTGACGCTACCGTCAGGGGAAACGGTGTGGCCACGGAAGGGCTGTCCGCTCCTCAGACGCTGGCTCCTGATTCGGCCGCACTTGTCTGGGAGACTTCTAAAGGAATGGTCACGGATGTCAGTGTCGACGAGGGAAAGATTATATTCAATGCTGCGGAGAAGAACGGCAACGCTCTGATCGCCGCGTATTCCGCTGACGGGAAAATAATTTGGAGCTGGCACATCTGGTTCCCGGAGGAAGAGACAGCCACCTCTCAGACAAAGACCGGCTATGAGGTGATGACGATGAATCTTGGAGCTATGACCTCTAAGTTCTCGTCCACTCCTGACGTGAAGCCTTACGGTCTGCTGTACCAGTGGGGACGCAAGGATCCGCTGCCTGCGGCTCCGACTCTCACCGGTGATGTCAACACGGTCGGCGCTCCTGCCTACGGGCCTGACGGCAAGGAAGTCAAGTTCGAGAATTCACTGTGGAGCTCGGTGGACAACAACACAATTGAGTATTCGATCGCCAATCCTACCAAGTGCCTTTCCAATTATGCCCAGTTCAGCACTTGCCACGACTGGCTGAAATCCTCCGACAGCAATGACGCATTGTGGGGCAACCCTAACGGAGCCGAGAGAGATTCCGAAAACAACTATGTCAACAAGGGCGCCAAGTCATATTACGACCCTTGTCCTGTCGGCTACCGCGTGCCTCCGGCAGATGTGTTCAGGTCATTCACTTCTTCCGGTGGCTATTCGCAGGATCCGTCGGCATTTGATGTAGAGGACATCAACGGTGACGGAGTGATTGACTCACAGGACTATAACTACGGGTGGTCATTCAAGATGAAGGAAGGCAGCTCGTTCTTCCCGGCTGTTGCCCGCTATGATGGCTCATACGCTATGCTGATGGGTTCAAAGAGCGGAGTCTGGGGTTCTTACTGGGGAAATGCCCCTGCCAAGTCATACGGAACAGCGACCGGGTTCAGTTTCTGCGTGCTTTCATTTATGTGCGAGGCTGCGGGAGTGTCCGCTTCTCCGTCAGGTTCGGCCAGCCGAGCCGACGCCTACTCTGTCCGCTGCATCAAGGAATAGGCCGTAAGTTGTGCGTATGATTGTTGGACGCATCATTGAGTTTGGCGTTTAACTATTTACGAACAAGTCGAATGGGGCTGACAGGAATGTATTTGTCAAGCCCCTTTTTCTTTAGTTTGGCGAGGTCGGCCACAACCGGGCATGATTTTTAAGCCGACTTTTTAGGAGACGTGGATTATTGTGGAAACAAGCAGGAATAATTGGAGATTCGAGTGTTTGGGAGTATCTTTGTGTTATGATTGTAAAACGTATGTTCAATTCAAACAAACTGTAGTATTATGAAGAAATTTTTAATCTTTTTCAGTGCTGTGATGGTGCTTGCATCTTGTTCTGTCAATCGTGCCGCAGTTTCCACGACTTCAGTCCAGGCTCCTGTGGTTTCCACTACCATTGTTTCGCTTGAAGTAGCGAAAAAGCCTATCACATACACTTATCATCCAAACCGTCAGGAACGCAGGTTGTCTGTCCAGCAGCTCGTAAGCAACGCCGCTTATGAGGCATTGCAGAAGCAAAGTAATGCGGATGAACTTGTGAAGGTATCCTATTATATAAACGGAAAGACCGGATTGTTCGGCATGGTCAAAGTCAAGAGTGTCACAATCACCGGATACCCGGCTACCTACAAGAACTTCCGTGAGCCGGATGCCAATGACCGCGAGAACATAGACGCTGTGTACAACGCAGTCACGACAGTGAAAGTCAAGTAATCAGGTACAACAATACAACAGATTAGGGTCGCAGTTGCCGCGGCCCTTTTTTTGTTGGACTTCTGTCTCTGTTTTAATGGTGAGTGGAGCATAGGAGGATCGAACTCCTGACCTCAAGATTGCGAACCTTGCGCTCTACCAGCTGAGCTAATACCCCGTGTTGACCGCAAATATACGAAAAAAACTCATAACAAGCGAGTGACCGGCAGAAAAAGTGTCCCACAATGTGTCAAAATGCACCGGAAAGCACTACGTCTATCTTGTGGAAGCCGCGAAATCCTTATACCTGACGAAGTCCTCCGGAAGCGGCATGTCGTAAACCCGGCTTCTTAGGAATGCTCCGAAGTCCTTGATGTCCTGATGCTCAAGCTGCTCCTCGGGACTGATTGTCTCGCCGACGCCAACCCTGATCCTGCGATGCCGTTTGTTGACAAGCTCGTGTGGGAGCTGTAGCAGCCTTATTCTCCAGTCAATCAGGCCGAGGTTGTAGAACCAAAGCGAGTTGTGGTCGAAGAACCTTATCGGGATAATCGGAACCTTGGCTTTCTGGACAAGTCTTAGAACAGCTTCCTGCCATTCCCGGTCACTGATACTCATCTCCTTGGGTTTGAGGTCAGAGACGGCTCCTGAAGGAAAGAATCCTACCGGCTCGCCATCGTGAAGCCTTCCCATAACCTCACGTACTCCCTGGATGTTTCTGGCCGTCGTCACTGTGTTCATGTTGTTCTTCGGATTGACGACTATAAGGCTTGGCCTGAGTGATTCCACAAGTGCGAGAAACTCTGTTACCATAACCTTGAAGCCAGGCCTGAGATGTCCGATAAGGTCAATGAGGATAACTCCGTCCATACCGCCGTAGGGATGGTTGCTGATGGTGATGAACGGGCCGTCCGGCAGGTTCGCAAGTCTTGAGGAACCGCCGAGCTGGTAGTTAACCCCTAATCTGTCCAAAAGCGCACCGGCAAAATCCGCCCCCTTGTTCGTTTCTATTGTGTCGTAAATGTCGGACAGTGTCTTGATGGACAAGAGTCTCCGTAATGATGCTGCGACGAGGCCGCCGAACTTCCCTTTGAAGACCGGGGCTATCTGCTGTATCTGTTCGACTGGAAGAAGGGGCATTACTTGTCGTCTCTTTTAGGCATAGGGTCAATCTTGGCGTAGCCCTTTGCGTCGGAGATGATGGTCACGAGATAAATGATGACCAGCAAGGCAAGAATCACAAGTCCCGCCACATCAAGCGAATGAAGTTCTATGGCTTTCCCGAAAACGCTGACGGAGGTCTCGAATTCCCTGAGCGGTTTGATGAACACGAACAAGGATGTCAGGATGATCGCTATCACCCTGAACTCCGTCGGTCCGAGCTTGGCATAGGTGAGACGGAATTCGCTCTTGAGATGGGCGTTCACGCTGACGTTCACCGTCAGGCAAAGGTAGACTACGAATATCATCAGCGCAAGGTCAAGACGCATAAGGCAGGACAGCCCCAGACCGATGAACATAAAAGCCTCGTTTATGCAGTCTACTGTGTGGTCAAGATAGTAGCCGTAAATCGGTCTCTGGGTCTTGCGGACTCTTGCGAGAGTACCGTCCAAAGAATCGCCGTACCAGTTTACAACGAATCCGAAACAGCTCATCCACAGGAAATTAATGTTTATGTCACACAGGATGTAGCCGGCTCCGATCATAACCGCACCGAGTGTGCCGATGAATGTGAGAGTGTCGGAAACCACCCACTCTGGCTGTCTTTCCGCCAGCCAGACAAGGGCTTTCTTCTCGACTCCGTTCAGAATCGAGGTCTGTATTCTCTCCGCTTTCTTGTCCGCCATATTCAATGTCTGTTAGATTTTCTGTGTGTAAATCCTCGCTCTTTTGTGGAGATGGTGCTCGAATCTTCCCCAAAGGTTCTGCACATTGTGGTTCTCTTCAAGCTCCCGTGTGCTTTCTACATATTTGATGCCGTTCCGGTGCATTCCTTTCCCGATTTTTGAGATAATCATCGCATTGACACCCTTGTCCTTGTACTCGTTGGAGATGGCTATAAGCAGCGCGTCGATCGTGTCGTTGTGCCTCAGAGCCCGGAGGATGTGGATGAAACCGAAAGGGAACAGACGCCCTTTCGCTTTCTGCATCGCCTTGGAGAGGGAGGGAAGCGTGATGCCGAATCCTACAACCTTGTCGCTGTTGTCGACAATCACCGAGACATAATCCAGATTGAGGTTAGGGAAGAACTGGTTCTTCAGATCCTCGCATTGGGCGGGGGACAACTCCGAAAAACCGTGAAGGACGGAATAGCACTCGTTCATGACACGGAATATCCCGTCGGCATATTTGTGAAGCAGCTCGTTCTTGTTCTTATAGTCGCCCTCGCGGAGATTGTAGCGCTCCCCGATCATTTCGGCGAAGTGGAAGTACCTGTCAAAATTGTCCGGGACCGAGATCTTGTACTCGACGAAATCGGTTTCTTTTGCGAATCCTTCCTCCAAAAGCATCGGCTCGTAGTAGGGGGCGTTGTATTTTCCGTAGGCGGTCGGAAGCTGGTCGAAGCCATCAACAAGTACTCCGGAGATGTCAAACTCCAGAAATCCGACTGGCCCTTCGATGACCTCCATCCCTTTTTCCTCGGCGAACTCCCTTACCCTATCTACAAGGGCGTGAACAACTTCTTGGGATTCAATGAAGTCAATCCAGCCGAAGCGGCAGATTTTCTTGTTTACCTTATTGTTATACTTATAGTTGATGATTCCGGCTACCCGGCCGACAACCTTCCCTTCACCATCGTAAGCCAGCCAGTATTTGCCGTCGCAAACCTCAAAGGCCCGGTTTTTGCCCGGTGTGAGGGTGTCCATTTCCATCGACTCAATCTGAGGGACGTAGTATTCATTGCCAGCGTACAGTTCGTTCGGGAATCTGACGAAACGCCTCAAATCCTGTCTGCTGTTCACTTCCTTGGTTGTAATAGCCATTGCTTCCTATTTTTTATCAAGTCGCTAATATATTAAAAAAAATATATAAATCCGCTTTCTAAAATAAGAAATCAGGCCTTGCCACGACTGTGTGACAAGGCCTAAGATGTTGTTCTATCGGGTTTTATACCCTTTTTTTACGAATGGTAAGATGTATTACTTTTTTTCGTGGCCCACCGGGTGGTTCAGCAAAAGTTCCTGCCCTTTCCCAAGTCCGAGAGCTTCCTGTACGGCCTCGTGGTCCATACTTCCTCTCGGAACAGTGGCAAGCCCGAGAGCCTCGCAGGCAAGGCAGATGTTCTGTGAGACATAACCGGCGTCGATGGCACCGAAGATGGCGGTTCTCTCATCCTTGAACTTGTATTTGTTAAGGTCGCAGACAATTACCAGGAAGACAGGGGCTTCGGCGACCGATGTCTGTCTCCCGGCGAGGTCTTTGCGCAGATCCTTGGCGGATACTCTTGTCAAGGAGTTTTCCTTGGCGTCGAACAGCCAGGCTCCGTCTTTACGGCAGACATATATCTGGTTCTCCTGGGTGTTCATAGCGGACGGCACTGTGAGTTTCCCGTCCTCTCGGTTGATTCCGATGGCGGCCCAAAGAAGTTGTGAAAGAGCCGTTTCGCTGACTTCTGCCTTGGAATATTCACGCACAGAGGCTCTCTGGCTTAGTGCCTGATAAAGCGGCATCGCGACATTCCTGTCAGGCCGGGGGAGTTTGATGACATCCTGGGCTAACGCTGAGGCGGCTATCGAAAGAGCGGCCATGGTCGAAATGATTTTCTTCATATTCATTTGATTTTTAATGGTTGGTGCTTGTCGTGTGCGAGGCGGCACGGCTTCTGTTGACAACCGCGACTCCGCCGAACACCATAATGATGGCGGCGACTTTCTGCCAGCTCATTGTGTCCATTCCTCCAAGGACGCTGAGCAGGCAGGCGAGAATCGGCTGCAGATACGTGTACATCGCGACAATAGTCGGCCTTACGCTTTTCTGGCCGAACGGAATGAGGAAGTACGCCACGAAAGTGGCGAAGAAGACCAGAAATCCGATCTCAAGGGCCAGCGGAAGCCTGATGGCGGCATAGTCGGTCTTGAACAGGTCGCCGGCGGACAGCGGCAGCGACATCAGGAGCGAGAAGAGGAACATCCACTTCATAAACGTGACTACTGAATATTTCCGTATCAGCGGCCTGAATGCACCGAGGTACAGGGAGAAGCTGATGCTGTTAAGAAACAGGAGGATGAATCCGAGCGGCTTTGTAGCCTCGACCCCGTTGTGGCTGTGTACTGAATTGAATATCAGAAACAGGATCCCGGCAAAGCTTATTCCCACCCCGACCGCTTTCTTCGCCGTTATTGGCTCTTTGACAAAGATGAATGCAAAGAACATGGTGAAGACCGGGCCGAGAGTTCCGATGATTGACGCGTCGATTGTGGTTGCCATCGTGATGCCTTTAAGGAACGTGTACTGGGTGATGAACAGCCCGAATATGGATGCGAGGACAATCATTCCGAGATCCTTGGCCGGCACTTTCTCCTTAGGGAGGAACAGAGATATCATCCAGAACAGCGCGGCGGCTCCCAGTGCCCTCATCGTGAAGAGGGCGATGGGGGAGGCCACGCCGGAATTGGAGATGTCCTTTGTCAAGACAATGTTGACTCCGAAGATCGTGTAGGCGGCGAGCAGTGCGAGATGCCCTTTTATATTACTGTTTTCCATGGTTGTAGTCTGAACATTGCGGACATATTCCTTTGACAAGGTAGTTCACCGTTGTCGCTGAATATCCTTCAGGAAGAGTCACCGGCGGGATGAGAAGATCCTCAATGCAGAATGTCCGGTGGCATCTCTCGCAGAAAAAATGAATGTGCGTGTCTTCGTCAAGCTCAGGGTTGTGGCTCAGACACAGTTCGTAGCGTGTGCCGTCCCCTCCGTCCTCGATCGTGTGGACAAGGTGGTGTTCCTTGAAGAGGGTCAGGCTTCGGAATATTCCGGACTTGTCGATTGTGCCGATTATGTCTTCAAGCTCCATAAGGCTCAGCGGGCGTTTCCCGGCCAGAAGCGCTCCGGCCACAATCAGCCTGTTAGGCGTGGTTTTCACCCCGTGGCTTTCCAGAAGTTCTTTGAGTTCAATTTTTGACATACTGCGCCGGTCTTTGCTAAATGCGTACCACAAATGTACTCATTTTTATGGTAATTGTCCCACCGATTCATCGCGTGTCCCTTTGTCGTGCCGCATATTTGCCATGAGAATCAATCGGTTGACCGCGGCGTCCCGCCTGTCGGCCGTAACTTTGCAACCAGGTTGCGGGAAAGAATCCGGAACTTTGCGGCGTAGAAACCAAGTTAAGGATAGAATATAATGGAAAAGGAAAACAAAATCAGATTCGCAAGAATCATTCTTTCAGCCGCGGCACTGGTGGCGGCAGTCTTAGTGGAGAAGCGTTCCGGGCTGCGGGTAGGACAACTTCTTCTTGTTTATCTTATCCCTTATCTGATCGCCGGGTACGACACCCTGCTTGAAGCAGGGGAGAAGATCGTGAAAGGAGACTTTTTCGACGAGGACTTCCTGATGAGTATCGCCACAATCGGTGCTCTCTGCATAGGTTTCCTTCCCGGAGCGGAAAGTCAGTTCCCGGAGGCTGTCTTTGTGATGCTGTTCTTCCAGGTCGGAGAACTGTTTGAAGAAATCGCCGAGGGACGCAGCCGCAGGTCTATCTCCCGTCTTATGGACATACGGCCGGACACGGCGAATGTCGAGCGTTGCGGCAAGGTGTTGACTGTCAGCCCTGAGGATGTCAAGGTAGGCGAGACAATCGTGGTAAGGCCCGGAGAAAGAGTCCCGATGGACGGCGTCATAATCGAAGGTACATCAAGTCTTGACACCGTGGCTTTGACCGGTGAGAGCGTCCCGAGAAGCGTATCCAAGGACGACGGGATCATTTCCGGATGTGTGAATCTCAGCTGTGTCATCCGCGCGAGGGTGACCAAGGTTTTTGGCGAGTCCACGGCCTCGAAGATTCTCGACCTCGTAGAGAATGCCTCAGGGAACAAGTCAAGAAGCGAGAGCTTTATCTCAAGATTCGCAAGGGTTTACACGCCGGTAGTAGTCATCGCTGCTTTGGCGTTGGCCTTTCTGCCGCCTTTTTTCTCCGGAAATTTCGGCGGGACGTTTCCGCTATGGCTCTACCGCTCGCTGACTTTCCTCATTGTCTCCTGCCCATGCGCGCTTGTTATTTCCGTTCCTTTGTCTTTCTTCGGAGGCATCGGCGGAGCGTCCTCCAAAGGAATCCTGATTAAAGGCTCTAACTATCTTGAGGCTTTGGCAAAGGTCGGCATTGTGGTCTTTGACAAGACAGGAACATTGACGGAAGGTGTTTTCGATGTGACCGCCATCCATCCGGAAGGCATTGACGAAAAGGAACTTCTGCATTTGGCGGCTCATGCGGAAAGATATTCCACCCATCCGATTGCCGCCTCGTTGAAGAATTGCTGTCCGGAGGAGAATGACGGCTGCTCGGTCGAGAATGTGGAGGAGATTGCGGGGTGCGGTGTCCGTGCGGACGTGAACGGAAAGGCCGTCTGTGCCGGCAACACCAAAATGATGGATTCGGTCGGCGCGAAATGGAGGCCTTGCGGGAAAACCGGCACAGTCGTTCACGTCAGTGTGGACGGTGTCTATGTGGGGAATATCGTGGTCTCGGACAGGATAAGGCCGGATGCCGCCGACGCTGTCAGGACGCTCGGGGCCGAGGGTGTCACAAAGACCGTGATGCTTACCGGCGACAAGCGCGGGGTCGCTGAATATGTCGCCTCTGCCATCGGACTGAATGAATTCGGAGCGGAACTCCTTCCGGCGGATAAAGTGTCTGAAATTGAAAAACTTATCGCACGGAAGCCGGCTGGAAAGACCCTCGCTTTCGTCGGCGACGGCATCAATGACGCTCCAGTGCTGGCAAGAGCCGACATAGGAATCGCGATGGGCGGACTTGGCTCAGACGCCGCTATAGAGACGGCTGATGTTGTCCTGATGGATGACAAGCCATCCAAAATCGCTGTCGGAATCAGAATCGCGCGCAAGACACTGCGAATAGCAAGGGAGAACACCTTCTTCGCCATATTCATTAAACTTCTGGTGCTTGTCCTTGCGGTCTTTGGCGTCGCCACAATGTGGATGGCTGTCTTCGCGGATGTGGGTGTAACCGTCCTTGCGGTCATGAACGCGACTCGCAGCCTCAAGGCCTGATGTTTCAGGAGCAGGCTGGCTATTCTGAGTCATCCTCCGGCTCAAGGTGGAGGGAAATCTGGGTCTCCGGGCCGAATTCGCATCTCAGGGCTTCCTCCACTTTCTTGGAAATGTCGTGGGCTTTCTTAAGGGAAATCCCCGAATCCATGACGAGGTGTCCTTCCATTATAATGCCAGGACCCTCTCTCCTTGTCTTAAGTTCGTGAAGGTCAATGACTCCAGGGATGGTTTTGGCGGTGTTCTCAATCTTCGCCTCCACATCGTCGGGAAGCGACACGTCCAGCAGTTCCTTTATGGCCGGCACGGACATCTTCACTGCCATCACAAAGATGAAGACGCTGATCACGCACCCGGCGATGGGGTCCAGAATGACGAACTTGTCTCCAAGGAATATGGCTCCGGCGATTCCGAGCAGGGATCCGATGGATGAGAATGCGTCGCTGCGGTGATGCCAGGCATTCGCTATCATCATAGGACTGTTAAGGATACGGCCTTGGATGACAGTGTAGTGGTACAGGATTTCTTTCAGGACGATTGACAGCACAGCGGCCCAGAGGGCAATCATTCCGGGCGAGCTGACCTCCCCGCCTTCAAGAATCAGACGTATCTTTCCGATTCCCCCGGACATTAGGTTCGCCGCCACGACAATCAGCATCAGGCTGATTATCAAGGTTGCTAAAGTCTCGAACTTTCCATGTCCGTAGTCGTGGTCCTTGTCACGTCCCTTGGCTGACACTCTGGCAATGACAATCACGACGATGTCGCTCAAAAGGTCGGACAACGAATGTATTCCGTCCGCTATCATTGCCGTGGAGCGCCCTATGACTCCCGCGGCGATCTTGAAAACTGTCAGGACGATGTTGACCGCCGAACCAATCAGTGTGACAACCGTCACTTTGTGAGTCCTGTCCATTATGAATAGCGTTTAGGGAATCTGATAATAATGGACAGGCAGGCTACCGCGCATAGCACGAACGGGTAGAACAGGCAAGGGATTATCTCGGCCGCGGAGACACCGGCGAATCCGGATGCCATCAGCAGTTGCGCTCCGTAGGGAATTATCCCTTGGACAATGCAGGAGAAGGTGTCTAAAATGCTGGCTGACTTCCTTGGGTCAAGTCCGAACCTTTTTGTGATGTCGCGGGCGATGTCACCTGTCGTGAGGATGGCGATGGTGTTGTTCGCCGTGCAGAAATTGGAAAGTCCCACAAGGCCTGCGATGCTGAACTCCGCTCCCCGCTTGCCTTTGATGCCCTTGGTCAGGCCTTTTATGATGAAGTCAATGCCTCCGTTGTGACGGATCAGCTCCAGCATTCCTCCGGAGAGCATAGTGACGATGATCAGTTCTCCCATTCCGGATATCCCCTCTCCGACGTTCTCCAGAAATCCTATCCAGGTTATCCCTCCGATGAATCCGATGACGGCGCACAGAAGCAGTCCTATCCCGAGTACCACCAGCACGTTCATTCCGCACAGGGCAAGCACTATGACCATAAGGTATGGGATGAGTTTGACATATTCGATTCCGCCTATTTCCGGAGTGGCTCCGTGGTTGAGTCCGATGATGAGGTAAATGACGGTCACGATGGCCGCCGCCGGCCCGCAGAGCCAGATGTTGGCTTTGAATTTGTCCGACATTGAACATCCCTGGGTCGTGGTTGAAGCGATCGTAGTGTCGGAGATGAATGACAGGTTGTCGCCAAAGAAAGCTCCTCCGACAATCAGTCCGGTAAGCATCGCCGGCGAAAGCCCTGCCTGGCCCGCTATGCCCGAAGCGATCGGGACCAGTGCCACCACAGTCCCGACGCTCGTGCCTATGGACATCGAGATGAAACACGAGGCCAGAAACAGTCCGGCAAGCAGCCATTTGCCCGGAAGGAGCGTAAGCGTCAGATTGACAGTGGCTTCCACGCTTCCTATCGCTTTTGCGGTTGTAGCGAAAGCACCAGCCATGACGAAAATCCAGATCATCAGAAGCACGTTTTTGTTGCCGGCTCCGGACGAGAATATCCCCGTCCTCTCGGCCACGCTCCCTTTGGTGATCAGCATCGCATAGACTGATGCGATAAGAAACGCCGAGGCTACAGGGACCTTGTAAAAGTCCCCGGCCACCAGAGATGACACCAGATAGGTCACAAGGAATACAGCCAGCGGGCTGAGCGCCAGCCAACCGTTCATTTTTCGTCTATTGTCAGTCCGTTCCATAATCATATGCAAAGTTAGTAATTTATGGAATTATGCTTATCTTTGTGCAATTATTAAATCAAGATTTGTTATGAAGACGAGGTTTTTGACTCTGATAGTTGCCGCTCTGTCGCTTGCCGCTGTCTCCTGCTCTGAAAAAGAGACGGAGACCTTCCCTTATGAAAACAACTATGAGCAGGCGTTGGAAAAGAGCGATTCATGTACGGTCAAGATCATCCATAAAGTCGAATACTACCGCTCATTCGAGGGTGACAGTCAGTTGTGCGGAAAGATCAACAACTTTATAGTTGAGGCTTGTTTTGGCAAGGAATATTCCGGACTGACTGTGGAAGAGGCCTCTGACGCGCTGGCTGACTCGCTTATGGCAGATTATCAGGTGTATGCTGGTGAATACTTCGATGAGGAGATTGCCTTTTCCAAAGAAAACGGTTACAATATAAACTATGCTCCGGAAACGTTTAACTGGTATTACGTGACATCAGGTTCATTCGTAGGCGTATTCGGGAAACTTCAGACCTATCAGGTCTATTCAGAGGATTATCAAGGCGGAGCTCACGGAATGCACTATTTGGTTCCTCACGTCATCGACCTGCGTACCGGACGTATTGTGACAGAAAGCGAGTTGTTCCTGTCCGGCTACGAAGCCCCGGTCGCGGCGCTGATAAGGAGGTCACTTGACGGCGAGTGGGGGAGTGATTGCATAGCGAACGACGTGTTCGATGTGAACGAGGTGGTTCCCAACGGCAATTGCGGTGTTTCCGGTGACGGTGTGACCTGGTACTACCAACCTTATGAGATTGCCTCGTTCGCGCTGGGAATAATCGAAACGACTGTTCCTTGGGAGGAACTGAAGCCTTATCTGAATCCTGAATATGCCGTCGTTGACTAACCTTCGGCTCCCGGCGGTTCAAAAAAGTCTTGTAAGTCTCCTTTCCCAAATCGATGAAGATGGCCGAATCGTGGTTTAAGACGGTCAAGAGATTCGCGGAGTTTTCCACATCGAGCCTTCTGGGGACGATAGTGGACACCGCCGTGCTTTGGGTCTGTTCAAAGTGGCTGTTCGACACGTATGTCGGCCAGTACATAATCTCTCCGGCCATTTCTTTCGAGTGCGCGGCTGTCACAAACTTCTCCGTGGCTTATTTTTTCATCTGGCGGGACAGGGTCTCGAGCCGGAGCGTAAAATCCTTTCTCCGCCATCTGGGTGGCTACAACCTGTCCTGCGTGGGTGCTTTTTTGGTGAAACTGGCATTCCTGCTCCTTATCCAGAATATGTTCCACTGGAATGTCGTATGGTGCAACCTTTTGGCGCTGTGCGTTTCCGGAGGTCTCAACTTCTTTATGAACGAGAGGGTTGTCTTCCGCAAGAAGAAGGCGCTTCCTCCCGCAAAGGACAAAACCCGGTCTTGATTCCGGATTTTTGGCCGAGGTTCCCTTTTTCTACCGCTTCCTGCCTGAGAAAACTCTCTGTGGCAGCTCCATTGCAACGATTATTCCGAGCACTATGGCTATCGCGGCCTTGACGGCGGCGAATCCGGCTGATGCGGAAAGGAGGAACTTGCCGGAAACCAGATAGTAGGTGAACCAGAATATTCCCGCTCCCGGAACGAGAGGGAATATTCCGCAAAGCAGGAAGACAGTGCCGGGACACTTGTCCTTGACCGCGGCGAAACGGGAGAGGATGCAGACTAAGGTTGTGGAGGCGATGATGGCTACAGTCGGGCCGGATTCGCAGAACCTTGTGAGTACAAGATAGGATACCCATCCGATTGCCCCGATAGCCCCGGCTGTGACATACTGCTGTCTTGGCGCTCCGAACAGGATGGCGAAAGCCAGTGTCCCGACGAATGCGGCGAGGCATTGCCAGCCGAGTCCGGCGGTCTCCGGGTTCACTGTCATTCCGGTGAGGTTGATCATTCCGCCGAATGCCCACCCGTCAGCGAGGAAGCTTATGCTGACTCCCAAAGCTATGCAGATGAATCCAAGCATTGCGTCTGTGAGTCTGGTGATTCCGGCAATGTAGTCCGAATTGGCCAGATCCCTTACTCCGTTCACGAAAGGGACTCCGGGAATAAGAGGCATTACCGCTCCTATGATAATGTTGCTGAGGCTCTCTCCGAATCCGAGCCTGTATGAGACAAGGCAAAGCATCGTTGCGACAAGGGCGTTGCAGATTCCGCCGACGATTTTTGACAGAGAACCGCTTACGAACAGGCAGAAGACGTACAGCAGCGCTCCTATCACAAAGTCAGCCGCGCAGTCCATGAAGCCTCCTCCAAAGACAGCGCAGAAACCCGCGGCGCCGAAAGCGGATCCGGCGATCTGTTCCCAAGCCGGTTTTGCCGGAGCGGACCGGATTTCCTCAAGTCGTCGGCGGGCTTCCTGAAGCGTGTGCTTCCCGGCGGCTATTTCGTAGCTTAATCTATTGATTGCAACAACTTTGGAAAGCTGGATGCCTCGGATGGGTATGAACTCGACATTGGCGTACTTGCCAAGAGATCCGGTGGTGAATATTCCGTTGCTAAGAACAAAGAAATGTCCGGAGTCGACTCCATAGTGAGAGGCTATCCTTTCCATGGTGTCCTCCACCCTGGAAATCTCCGCACCGTTCTCCAGCAGGATATGTCCGGCCGTCGAAGCGACTTCCAGTACCTCGGTCGTGTTGTCTGTCTCTGCCATAAGAATCTGTCTGATTTGTCTTCTGTCATTGGTTTGGCCGATTTTCTGTATTCCCTCATCCGCTTGGGTCAAGCTCCCGGCTATCTTCGTTGCGCCGTCCAGTCGGAAAAATCCTTCAAAACCAATTTCGGAATGCAAATTTAAATAGCTTCCGGCAAAAATCGCTATATTCGTGAAAATTTGATTCAATGATTATGAACTCAGGGATGATAGCCGTCTTGTTTATTCCTTTCCTTGGTACACTGCTCGGCTCCGCTTTTGTCTTCTTTATGAGAAAAGAGATGCCGGCTTTGTTGCAGAAGGCTCTTCTTGGATTCGCTTCCGGTGTGATGGTAGCGGCCTCCGTCTGGTCGCTGCTGATTCCGTGCATGGAGATGTCGTCAGCCGAAGGGATAGGCTCTGTGGTTCCGGCGGCGGTAGGCTTCGTGTGCGGAATATGCTTCCTCCTTGCGGTGGATTACCTTACCCCGCATCTTCACGTCGGCGAGGAGAGGCCGGAGGGACTGAAGGCGAGGATTTCCAAGACCGCTATGCTGGCGCTTGCCGTGACGATACATAATATTCCTGAAGGAATGGCGGTGGGAGTCGTGATCGCCGGAGCCTTGCAGGATGGAATCGGCATCGCTCCCGCGACCGCTTTGGCGACCGCGGTTGGAATAGCGGTTCAGAATATCCCGGAAGGAGCGATCATCTCGATGCCGATGAGGGCGGCGGGCAACACCCGACGGAAATCATTCCTGATCGGCGGGCTGAGCGGAATCGTCGAGCCTGTTGGCGCGGCTTTGGTCATCCTCCTTGCTTCGCTTATGACCCCTGTACTTCCTTATTTTCTGGCGTTTGCGGCCGGTGCGATGATTTATGTCGTTGTCGAGGAACTTATCCCTGAGGCTTCCGAGGGGCGGCATTCCAACATAGGGACGATAGGTTTCGCCGTCGGTTTCGTGCTGATGATGGTTTTGGATGTTGTACTCGGATAGTTTTGGTAAGATTATCGCGGCTTTGCCAGACACGGACGCGAACGGTTATGACCGTATATAAGTTTCCATGCCGCCACATATCAATACCTGTATAAATCATTGCCTTATGACAAAGGATGTCGCTTTGGTCCTTTCGAGCGGAGGCCCCAGAGGCTTCGCCTACATCGGTGCCATCGAAGAATTGGAAAGGAGAGGTTACCGCATCACCTCGGTCACTGGATGCTCCATCGGTTCTTTGGTCGGAGGAGTCTATGCGGCCGGCGGTCTGGATGAGTTCAAGGAATGGCTTTACAACATTGACAGAATTAAGCTTCTGTCGCTTCTCGACTTCTCAGTCAGCAAGAGTTATCTTGTCAAGGGAGAGAAAGTCATCTCAGCCATAAAGGAGGTTGTTCCGGATGTCAGGATTGAGGATCTTCCGGTCCCTTATCGCGCCGTGGCCACCGACCTTTACACCGGCGAGGAAGTCGTGTTCAGCGAAGGCAGGCTTTTTGACGCGGTCAGGGCTTCTATTTCAATTCCATCCTTGTTCCGTCCAGTAAAGTATGGCTACCACACTCTTATTGACGGCGGCATCGTCAACACGACTCCGCTAAGCCAGGCTGTCAGGAACGGTCACGACATACTCGTGGCCTTTGACGTGAACCAGATTGATTCGAAAAGGATTGCGGACTACCTGAAGATGCTTGAGGAGGTTAAGGAGGAAGATTCCGAGCTGAGGTCCGATGCCCTGGACATTCTCGGCGATCTGGCGTCAAGAAAAGACGTCTCGCTGATTGACCGTGTCAGGCTGCTCGGTGACGAGGCGAGGAGGGCCTATAAGGAAATACGCCTTATGGACAGGAAAGCCAAGCTGATTGAGCAGAAGGCCCAGGCCGATAAAGTCCCGATGAGCGACAGCTACTACTCGATTCTAAGCAGAACCTTCTCCCTGATGAACCGCACGATCTCTATGCAGGCCATCCAGCTCTACAAACCTGATGTTCTTGTGAATATGAATTTCGATACTTATGGTTCCATCCCTGACTACGCCAAAGGGGAGGAAATCGCCGCCAAAGGCCGCGAACTTATGTCAGCGGCACTTGATGAATATGAACGCGGACATATGAAATCATTGACTTTACGATGCAGCATATTAGACTAATTGATTACCAATAGTTTGAGGCTTAAATGGTAGGAAAGTCTGATTTTGCTCCTTTTTCTGCGCTGAACTTTTGCAAAGATAATGCGTTTTTCCGGTACAAGGAAACAAATGAGAAGACTTTGATAAAAAAGGTGGTTTTTGGTACAAATTTGCAGGTCTTGCTATGAGATTTTCGGGAGATTTTGCATAGAATTTCATCTGGTGTTATGCCTATGTCTATATTGCTGGTTGCTCCTCCAAGATTGAATACGGAGTGACTGATATTGATTGCTGGCGAAAAGAAAAAATACCCAGTAGGCTAATTTTTTTCTCTCCCTCTGTTTGACTTGACTTTATTGCCCGTGTATATTATAACGGCCATTAAAGTCAAGTTGAGAGTGGAGACATATCTTTTTCTTTTGGCAAGCCAATAATTATGAGCATTCGTTGGCTATTTCAAAACATATTACTACTTTTGTGTTGTAAATATCAATATAGTGAATATAATATCAATATATAGCATTTAATCATCAGTATAGTGATATATAAATATGAAAGATTTGTTTGAATACTCCACTCCTGAGCTAGTACGCATGTTGGGTACTCGTTTTAAGGAATATAGAATGCGGTGCAATCTGACACAAAAAGAAGTGTCGGAATTGTCAGGTGTCGGGCTTACTACCATACACAAGTTTGAAAATGGCACGGCAGGCAACCTTTCATTGTCAACATTTATTCTCTTGTTGAAGGTCGTCGGTCAGATTAATTCATTAGACGATATTTTGCCGGAATTGCCCGAATCGCCTTATCTTATGCGTGAAAATGAGAAAAAAGCGCAACGAATCAGACACTCTAAATAAGACATACAGATATGATGAAGTCGTTAAAAATAATACTTTGGGAAGAAGAAATTGGTCGTTTGGCTTGGGATGAACGCCGACATCTTTCTTATTTCACATATAATCCCGATTTTATCAGAAAAGGATTGAATATATCCCCTTTGGTTGCACCTGTTGATGGTACCAGAGGGCTGTTGCCTGTTTGGGGTGAAGATGCCAAGATTTACCAGAAGCTTCCGGCATTTGTCGCAGATTCATTGCCTGATGCCTGGGGTAACCAATTGTTTGATTTATGGCGTCAACAGCAAAAAATATCCAATTCAGAGATAAATCCGTTGGATAAGCTCTCGTTTATAGGCAGACGAGGAATGGGAGCGTTAGAATTTATTCCGGAAACTAACAGGGAGCGAAGAACAGAAAAAATAGATGTTAAGTCGTTGGCAGATTTGGCAGAACGCATTTTTGTAGAAAGGGAGAATGCCCGTATTATGCCGGAGGAGTCCATAACCATGCAATCTTTGTTGACTGTAGGTACATCCGCTGGGGGGCGTCAGCCGAAAGCGATTATTGCGATAAACAGAGAAACAGGAGAGATACGAAGCGGTCAAATTGCAGCTTTGGAAGGATATGACTATTATCTTCTCAAATTTGGTAACTCCGAATATTGTTCGGCAGAATTAGAAATGACTTATTATAAGTTGGCAACTATGGCAGGTATAAATATGATGCCGTCAATGTTATATTCGGTGGATAGAAACAATCATTTTTTAACCAGACGGTTTGATCGTAATGGTGGAAAAAAGATTCATACACAGACTTTGGCTGCCATATATCCCGATGCAGAGAGTTATGAGCAATTGATATCTGTTTGCCGTAAGCTCCGTCTGCCTGATGCGGATTGTCAGGAAATATTCCGAAGAATGGTCTTCAATATTCTATCGAATAACACAGACGACCATAACAAGAACTTTTCATTTATTATGAATGAGGATGGTGCCTGGCGTCTTGCTCCTGCATACGATATTACCTATATCATTGACAGAGGTGGTTATTTGCCGAACATGGATCATTGCATGTATATTCGAACCAAACTGCATGACATCACACGCTCGGATGTCATTGATTTTGCCCGTGATAACGGAATCCGCCGTCCTGATGTTATCATCAGAGATGTCGTTTCCTCATTGAAACAATTCCGTACAATAGCAGTTGAAAATGGGGTATCGGAGTCGTGGATAGGCAGAGTAGAGTCAACTATCGCCAACCACCTGAAGGCATGGGGCGAATGGGAGTGCGAAGTCGAAGATGCTGCAATGGAAATCGATGGACACACCATCAGCGATATGCGTGTTGAGCAAACTTATAAAGGGAATTACCATCTGCTGGCAAGCATTGATGGCGTAGAAAGGAAATTTGTGATAAATAAAAAGAATGCAGACTTTGCCTGTATAGAACAAATTGGTTTGGCAAATCTTACGACTGAGTATTTGAAAACTCTGGTGGAAAGATATTTCAAACTATATTAAGCATGCTGCCTAAAAGGGAAAATAATTCGTGTAATCATTTGAAACATTAATGCCATGTTTTCTAATATTGATTTTAATTCATCTCATAGGTAAAGGAATGAAAGTTTGAGATATGTCTATTTACGCATCTTTGGAAAATAGCTATAGACGACCAACAAGGATATATAACTTATCAAAATTCAGAAATATTTACATGTTTGAACACTAAGTCATGAAAAATATCAATATAGAAAAGGTTAAGGAAGTATACAACAATACCTGGCGCTCATACACTGAGATGCAATCTAACTTGCCGTGGTTTGAAGATTTCAAACAGGAAGTAGAGACTCTGAAAGGCTACCGGGGTAGAGAAATCTTGGAATTGCTGCAAAACGCTGATGATGCAGGTAGTCCGAAAGCCATCATCTATCTCGATACCAATTTAAAGACCATCACGATAACTAATTTTGGAGAAGGTACAATACCTTTTTCTTTCGAAGGTTTTCGAGCCGTAATGCTTTCAAATCTGAGTCCGAAAGAAAGCAATGGGGAGGAAAGACTCATTGGGGCAAAAGGATTGGGATTCAAGTCTGTTCTTAATTGGGCGGAGAAGATAGAACTGCAGAGCAATAACATAAAGCTTACTTTCGGTACAGAACAAGCCATGTTCAAGTGGAAGGAACTGAAAAAGAGACTCTATATCCAACAAGAAACTATCAAAGACCAGGAAGAAATGGCTGCCCAGCAGGGACGCTGTGTTCCAATCTCTATTTTGAGGTTGCCGGACATTGAAGAAGTGGAAGCGGATGATGACAGGACCTCGATAGTTTTGCATTATAAGCCCGAAACACTATCATTAATCGACAGCCAACTAAGAAAATTTACTCCCGAATCGTTACTGTTTCTTCATCATCTCAAGGAACTTGAAATTATAATTGACGATAAAAGAGCTCGCTATTCTCTCTCCGGTAAAAGTGAAGAAAAAGGCATCTCTACCGCATCATTGAGCGTCGAATCCGAAATAGCAGGTATCTCCGCCAATGAGAGCCAATGGGCATTGGCGCACAACTTTGGCAGTGAATGTGGAAAGCGATACGAGGCTGCGGCGGCTATCAATATATTCACGCGCAACATCGCCGAGCAATCGCATTTCCTGTATTGTTTTTTTCCTACTAAGGTTAGAATCGGAATGCCTTGCATACTTCATGCCACACTTGAGCTTGATGCCACACGCAACGCTTTGATAGAGGCGAGCGAACTCAACGACAGGATGATGGACAAACTTGCTGGCTGTATTGAAATCCTTTGCGAATATCTCAAACAAAATGAAAACCATATCGACTGGGCTCCTTACCTAATGATGCATCCTCAATCATTTGATGAGAACTATCTTAAAATCCTTAAGAATAATTTATCCCGAATAGCTAGCGGGAAAAAACTGATTCCTACAATTGGTGGGAAGTATTGCAGTGAAGAGGAAACCTATTATTACACGGACCAAATCTTTAAAGCGGTAAGGGTCAGTGGCAAAGATTTGTTTGCCAAGATGCGTCTTGATGGAGCACCGACAAGTCTGGTCCGGAGAGAGGATCCTGATAAAAAGAGCCATGTGGAGAATTATTGCAATAATGTGCTGAAGGAGGACTATGATGCTTTGGCCGATTTTATTTGGATGCTTTTGGAATACCATAAAATACACTTGGTTGCTGAAAAATACGAAATACTACCTGACCCAGATGGAAACATAATACACCAGAATGTAGGAAGTAAGCCGTCTGATGAAATTTTAGCGCATGTCAACACAGGTGAAAGAATAGACAATATTCCTTCTTTCCGACGACTCAGATATGTATCTCCGAAACTGATTGCATGTCTTGTTGAGCGATTGGGACTGAAGGGAGATTTGCGAAATCGTGAAGTTGCAAACCGTCTGTCTGCCATTACTACAGTCACAAGCACAGACATCACCGGAGTAACCCGTCTTCTTATACCCAAAGAAAGCGACAAAAATCTCAGCGATGACAATAAACAAGAATTGATGATATGTCTATTTAGATTGTTTATGTCTCGAATGCAGAGTTCTAAGGATGGAATTGTGATATCTAAAGACGTAAGTCCATACATTCTATCTGAGAATGGAGAATGGAAGCGTGCATCTGAATTAGTAATGGCTGACAGAAGATTTCCTGATGGATTCCGCAACATAATAGGTAGCAACACATATTATTCTCCAGAGCAATGTGCTGCATATCCTGCTTATCTCGAGGGATTGGATCTTTCGAGTTGTAAATCGGAGGATGAAGACGATAATAGTTATAAGAGAATCTCTACTCCCTCCAACGTACAGATTTTTCTGAAAGCATTAGGAGCCAATCTCTATTTCTTGCGCAAAGAGGAGTCGCTAACGAATGGCTTGAAGTATGCAGAATATCTATTTCGTAAAAAAGAAATTGATGTTTATGCTAAAGACCGTTGTGTAGGTAAAAAAATAATACCAGACATTAATGCGCTGCGTAAGCTTAGTCTTCAATCCCTATTGATACTGCTCGAAAAATCGGATTTTGCAGACAAAATTATCAATGGTGAAAAGTTTCAATGGTTTTATAACGGAATCAAGGAGAAAGAAGTATCACTCAGTTATGTGGCGTTCAAAATCCGCACAGATACTGATGCCGGGGTGTTGAAGAATTATTCCATTGAAGAAGATTTTTGGTTTCCCGGATTCAAGAATAAGCATGTACTGAAAATAGATACCTCGGACTATCGAACCAGAGCATTGCTGCATAAATTAGGAGCAAAAAGACGTATGGCAGATTTTGATGCCGAGGAGTTGTATTTGGCGTTGAATCAGATTGGGGAAAACTGGAAGCAAACCCAGAGCATAAATGGAGTAAAAAACATGTATCACGAAATAAAACAGGCGTTAGACCAGAGAGTAGATGCTCGTCCTATTCCCGACAGCTGTCAATTGAATCTGCTCTGTACTATTAATGGTGAATGCAGATTGATGCCGTCGCGCGAAATTTTCTACAGCGACAATAAAAGCTTGCCCAAGGCTGTGATGGACAAATTGCCCCTTCTGCTGGCCAATAATCGTGAGGGAGAGGGAAAGATTAGCCAATATTTCGGATGCCGCACTCTTAAGGATCTTTCCACTCGCGTGCTGGAGGAAGAAATCAATGTAAATCTGGATAGGCAATTGGGTGCGCACCTTGAAAAGATCAAGCCCTACCTTCTGGCTTATGCAGTAGAGAAAGCAGGATCTCTTGGCGGGAATCGAGAGACAAGTGTCAATCCCCAACAGAAAGCTCTCGAAACACTTAGCATTACACCGGTGAAGTCATTGTCTTACAGATATGAAATAGAAATGAACGATATGAGACAATATGACGACGGAATAAAACTGAATGAAAACGAGATGCTATATCACAGAGATGCGTCTATTTCACAGAAAAATCGTCTCGAACACATTTACCTTAAATCTGTTTGCGAGTCGCTTGAAGAAGCCTTGAGAAATCCTCGGTTCGTCAACGCTTTGGTTGAAGCTGTATGCATAAGTCTGAGACTTTCGATGGATGAGAATATGCACAAGTTCTATCGTGTTATCAAAGCCACCGACAGGGAACTGGAATATCTGCGCACCTCAGAAATCGATCCTGAGCTATGGCAAGGCTGCATTGCTGCCTTCGGTGCGAGCAAAGAAGAAATAGATTTTTGGGAAGAAGTATGCCGTAAGAATGGAAAAGAATTCAACTGTTGGCATGATGACAATCTTGACAGAAACATGTTGGCTGAAATTCTGGGTATTGAAAGAAGCATTGCCACAAAAGAGGCTTTTGAGGCGAATCAGAAACGACTACTGAAAGCTCAACGGGATAAATTGACAGCCGGATATTGCTGGCATATACATAGTCTATCCTTTGGAAATGCAGCGAAGGAAAGATGTTATTTAGTCCGAAAAAGTGACTTTGAGAAGGATGATTGGGTGGAGAATCTTCAGAAAGGCATTTCACATAAACTGGCCCCTGATTATGCAAATATAATAGCCAAAGAATGTCGGGATCGGTTTGACTTCACCCAAGACGCAGATTCGAATGATAATTATCCAGATATATTGGACGATTACAAAAAGCTGATTAGCGAGTGCAACAGTTCTCTATCTCTGAGCGAGGCGCAGAAAAGTATGTTATATTTCCCTGGTCATGTCAAAGAGTTGGAATCATGGCTTCAGGATATATCGAAAGCAAATGAGGAAAAGGAAGAAGCCGACTCTAATCGACTCATTAGTTCTTCTATATTGCCGATAGAAGAAGTAAGCATTGAGCTGGTGGATAACACTTCTATACATGACGGAAAGAACTATGGTGGAGGAGGTAGCGGTGGTAGCAGCAATGACGACAAGGTAAAAAAACGTCATGGCAATTGGGCGGAAGACAAGGTGGTCGAGGCAATGGAGAAAGACCCACGTTATAAGATTATCCGCAAATGGTCGAAATATCTCGATAAATTGAATGGTAGCGATGAGGTAGGCTACGATCTGAGTTACGAATTAACATCGCGCCCCGGAGAGACGAGAATGCTTGAGATTAAATACAGCGACGGGAAGTCATTCATCATGTCTGCCAACGAATTCAATGTAGGCTGCAAGAATCCACTTTACGACTTTGCGCTTGTATCCCCAAAGGAAATTAAAATAATCCAAGGAGCACTGACTGATGACAGCCGTTATAGCGCTACAGCACATTCTTATAATGTCAAAGTATCAACCATAACGAAAAACGATGTATGTCTTTCAGATACTGATAGTAATGAGTACATTCAGTAGAGTAGTATAAGATGGACTGTTTTTTCCCTTTGTTTGGCTTTACTTTAATATACGTATATATGAGTGCAGAGTTAAAGTAAAGTCATCTTTCTTTTGGTAGGCAATATGTATTTTGCTGTAATGCTTGTTTGTATATCATATCGGACATCACAACCTATGATATATAACGTAAAACTAAGATAAAGTTTTGCTACTGGAAATCAATTGTCCTAATTTTACAAATGATTAGATGAACCGCATAACCTATCATTTAATATATAAACACATACCATTTATGTACTATATGATATGTTGATATGATGGGGTCGTTTCAACAGGCCTCATCGTTCAAACAGGATTCCGGCTTTTATAAAGATGGGTTGGGTTCAACCACCCCATTTTTCCGTGTCCAAAGTTGCAATTTGCTCTTTTGGAATAAAAAATATGGCTCAAAATTTTGTGTTATAACACAAAAACATTATGTTTGCATAGCATAATAAAAGCGTAATATGAACTTCGTTGATAGAATAGAAGAAACAGCACGACTGAGGGATGCTCTTTCAAGAGAGAAGTTCTCGTTGGTCGTAGTGTACGGTCGCAGGCGGTTGGGTAAATCAACACTTATCAAAAGGGGCTTGTCGGACAGTGATGTATATTTTCTTTCCGACCGTTCCGAAGGGCAACATCAAAGAATTTTGCTTGCAAAGGTGGTAGCGCAAGTATTTCCTGATTTTGATAAGCTGGTTTATCCGGATTGGGAATCTCTGTTTCGTGCGGTCAATTATCGCACAGACAAACGTTTCACGTTATGCTTGGATGAATTTCCATATCTTGTGGAGCAATCCCCGGAACTGCCGTCAGTGTTGCAGAAACTTGTTGATGAGAAGCAGTTGAAGTACAGTATTGTACTTTGTGGTTCATCACAGAATATGATGTATGGACTGTTTTTTGATTCTACTGCACCTCTCTATGGTCGTGCTGATGAGATAATGAGGCTTGCACCGATACGTTTGCCGTATATTCAGGAGGCTTTGAACCTTGACGCTGTGAGCTCCGTTGAAGAGTATGCTGTATGGGGTGGTGTACCTCGTTATTGGGAACTAAGAGAAAACAGAAACTCACTTTCCGATGCGTTGTGGCACAATATCCTTTCGATAAATGGCACTCTTTACGAGGAACCGATAAAACTGTTTCAAGATGATGTGAAGGATATTGTCAAGACTTCTACAATCATGTCCTATATCGGCTCCGGTGCAAATCGTCTTTCTGAGATTGCTGCCAGATGTAATGAGCCTGCAACTAATCTGTCACGTCCGTTGAAGAAACTTATTGACCTCGGATTTTTAGAGAAAGATGTTCCGTTCGGAATTGACGAAAAGAATGCGAAAAAGAGCCTATATAAGATTGCAGACCCGTTTATGGCATTCTATTATCAGTTTGTTGTACCAAACCGTTCGTTCATCGAGCTTGGTCGTCGTTTGCCATTAGAACAGGCTTTGGCAGCCCATTTCTCGGAGTATGTGAGTATGCATTGGGAAAAACTATGCAGGGACGCTGTAACGGGAAATATGGTCAATGGAATTGTTTACGGTAAGGCAAAGCGCTGGTGGGGACCGGTTCTCAATGAGAAGAAAGAAACGGAACAAATAGAGATTGATGTGATGGCCGAGTCGCTTGATAAAAAATATTTGTTAGTTGGCGAATGCAAATGGACAAGTCAGGAGAATGGAAAACAGCTGACAGACGAACTTCTCCGTAAAGCCAACCTGCTGCCATTTGCCAAGAATTACAAGATTCTTCCGGTCTTATTTCTTAAGAATGCCCCGAAAGATGGTGTAGGAAATGCGGTGTTGCCGGAAAATGTTGTTGAATTGATGAAATATTGACTAAATTAAAGAATTATGAGTGGCGGATATTTTGATAGGAGCACATATGCAATGCGTGAGATTGCTGGTACTATTGAGCGTGATATTGCGAGGGCATAGAAACCTAAACCTGAGAAAATTCAGGAGGACTATTGGACTATTTACGAGAAAGATTACTTTGGCTCATACCATAGTTATAAAGATTTCATGAGTTTTGGGAGCTATGAAGATGCGGAGTCTTTTCTTCTGAGAGATAAAACCATTGTCAAGGCGGAACAAAAATACGCAGACCAACGATTCTTTGATGATGGAGTGATTTTCCAATCGAAAAAGCGACATATGTAAGATGTTCCTGATGACGAACAGATTCCGGTATTGTACTCAATCCACCATTGTTGTTATGACCGCTATCCCGATGAAGCGGATGTGTTGGAACTGTCCGATGAGACAATAAATGCTATGAAAGAGGCTTATCGGCAAATTCGTATAGCAGAGATATATGCTACTCGTGTAGATTGGATGATGAGTGGCGATGATAGTGAAGATAGCT
>CAYMOB010000016.1:0-1762 GCA_964391955.1 uncultured Muribaculaceae bacterium
ATTCATCTCCCGGCAGGAGATGCATACGGAATTATGCACGAAAGCGAACCTAATAATCTCAAAGAATCACTTGTCACTGCGACAAACGACAGCGAAGCTCGCCCGGGGCGGTGGATCGGGGTCCCGACCCGTGTGAACTGCGAGAAGAGGGCCGCCTCCCGTTTGTGGAGGGACGGCCATGAGACGTATGTCCCCGCGCGGCGAGAGGTCTTCCTTATGCTGATTCTGACGACAGTCAGCCCACATCCATATAGTTCCGGATATTTGATTTTATTGATTTTATTTGATTTTATTGATTTTAACAGATTGTGCTATGCGAAAATTGACATCGCTGCTTATTGTTGTGACGGCCGTTTTGTTTTTCGGCTGTGACAAGTATGATGACTCGGCTCTCAAGTCAGACATCAATGACCTCAAATCAAGGGTCACATCTTTGGAGCGTCAGTGTTCCCTGTTGAATGACAACGTTTCATCCTTGCAGTCGCTTGTTCAGGCTGTACAGAACCGCGATTGTGTGGTGGGTGTGAGCGAGCTTGCGGACGGGACAGGCTATTCGATCAAATTTTCCTCCGGCAAAGCCGTCGTCCTGCGGAACGGCATCGATGGCGGAACTCCAAAAATCAGCGTCGAGCTGTTCTCTGACGGCAACTATTATTGGAAGATCGACGGTGAATGGCTGATTGTGGGCGGAGAGATGGTCCGGGCTACCGGCAGGGATAGCAAGGATGCGGTCACGCCTCTGTTCAAAGTGGAAGATGGTTATTGGAACGTCTCTTATGATGGTGGCAGGAACTGGACACAATTAGGCAAAGCCGTCGGAGAGGACGGCAAGGACGGGGTCAATTATTTTGAGAGCGTGACGGTGGATGGCGGCTATGTGGTCATAGTCATCAATGACAAGGAGAAGACGACGCTCAGAATCCCGATGGCCGAAACCCCTTCCGCGACGACGTTCCGATATATTCCTGAATGGTCGGACGGCGCCGCAAGGGTGCCATATTATAAAAACGGTTCGACGGTCGTCTCCTTGCCGTTCGACATGAAGTTTGATGTCGTGCCCGCGTCATCGGCTGATTATATCGAGAAGAATTGGGAAACGGCGCTTTCAGCGAAGGCTGTATTCACCAAGACTGCCACAAAGGCCTCCTCGGGTGATTTCGTGCCGGTCAAGATAAGTGAGGTGACTGTTTCCGAAGGTGTTATGACATTGAGGATGTCGCCGGTCAATTTGGGTCCTGACTTCTTCAATGGAAAGCTCTCCGCAAGCATCTGTATTAATATGAAAGGAGACGGGCGGGAGGCGATGTCGGATTACATAAATCTGCTCCCGGAGGTGGTGAAGCCGGAAGACCCGGAAGACCCGGCCCCGGCTGGCGGTCCGGTGGTGACCTACACCACAATCGACAATGAGGTACTTCCGTTTGCCATCTCGGGTTCTTACCTTGGCGTGAATAAGAAGTACAGCAATCTCTACGAAGGCGGGTTGGGCAAGATATTGTTTGAGGATCAAATAAATAAGTTGATCTTTTCCATTCCGTCTGGAAGGGACAAGCTTGTCTCAATTAATATTACGTCCCCGGTTGAGATTAATGGCCTTTCGTTTAACGGATGCGGACGATTAAAGGAAGCTGACTTGTCCGGCTGGGACACCGGCAGCGTGGCCGATATGAAATCTATGTTTGATGGCTGCACAGGCCTGACGTCCCTTGACTTGTCCGGCTGGGACACCGGCAGCGTGGCCGATATGAAATCTATGTTTGAT
>CAYMOB010000016.1:1862-53307 GCA_964391955.1 uncultured Muribaculaceae bacterium
GGCCTGACGTCCCTTGACTTGTCCGGCTGGGACACCGGCAGCGTGGCCGATATGAGATCTATGTTTTATGGCTGCTCGGGCCTGACGTCCCTTGACTTGTCCGGCTGGGACACCGGCAGCGTGGCCAGTATGGAGTCTATGTTTAATCGCTGCTCGGGCCTGACGTCTCTTGACTTGTCCGGCTGGGACACCGGCAGCGTGACGAGGATGGGATCTATGTTTTATAGCTGCGGTAACTTGAAAACCATCTATATGCGAGGCTGCGACGAGGCCACGATAGCGATGATTCAGTCTGTGAAACCGTCGCAGGCGGTGATTGTCACGGAGTAAGCGAGGAATGAATGAGCGGCGCTTTTCAAAAGATGGAGCTGCCGTAGGAATGTGTCTCTATGCCCGGTATGAAGCAGATTTCAATCCTGGCATAGAGACGCTATCTGTGTTCTCCAACCTGTTGACCATTATCCTCTTATCGACAGCCTTTCGTTCTAAACCAGCGTAGGGCGTTAAATCCTTGTTGCTATCCTCTCAATAGGCTGCTTGCCTTACATCCCGATGTTCCTGTATTTATGATTGGTTTTACAAGAGGATGGGATAGGAATCCTATTTGGCAAAAACATTATATGGGTGACTCTCAAAGTGTTGTTTTGCCCCCAAAGTGGCTTATACCTATTCAAGCCTAAGGCTGAATGTCCATCTATGCCATTCCGAATCATATCCCGGAACTCGGGAACATCATCTATGCGGTGTTCGGCAGTCCATGGCGCCGCGCTCTTAGGCGAGTCAGTCAATGATTCCCATTCAGCCGAAAAACTCAGATAGCGACATTCGACAAGCCCCCTCAGTCAAAAAGCTATGTCGCGGAGGCGCTCCCGAAACCTCTGAAAGAATGATTTCCCGCTCCTTTTCGGGATTATTGTTATAACACCTTCTGAGAAAATGCTTAAATTTGTGCCAAGAAACTGTTTGGAGTCATTAAAGAGAAGGGAGACTCCCAATCTTTACCGACTGTCCGAAGGGAAACAGGGGAGCGTCTGGCTGAAGAGAGAGTAAAAGGATAGGGAATATCACCTCAACTGACTTTATTATATTAATGATTCAAGACAGATTCTTGGCTTACGACAGAACAAACAAAAAACAGACAATATGAACACAAAGGAATTTTTCAAATGGGTGCTGGCCGTGGTCTGCGGCCTGTTCGTCTGGGGCATCGTAAAGTTCATTATGTTCTTTATGATGTTCGCCTCGATAATCACATCCGCCTCCTCTCTCTCCAGCGGATCCGGCACTGTTATGCCAAAGGAAGGGGTGCTGCTGATGGATATGTCCAAGTTCGCTGTCGCCGAACAGACAAAGGAGGGCAATCCCCTTTCCTCAATACAGGGCGGCGAGGCAGCGCTGGTAGGATTGCGCGAGACGGTGACTGCCATAAGGAAGGCCGCCGAGGATCCTGGAATCAGCTACATCCTCGTCAAGACTGACGGAGCGGCAAGCAGCCTCAGCAAGATGGAGGAACTCCGCAAGGCCCTCACCGACTTCAGAAAGAGCGGAAAAGCGGTTGTCGCCTATGGCGAGGCGTTCACTTCGGGGACTTACTACCTTGCGTCCGTGGCCGACAAGATCTACACCACAAGCCACCACGGAGGCAACAACTTTATGATTGGAATAAGCGGGAGAATGCTGTTTCTCAAAGATTTGCTCGACAAGCTCGGCGTAAGCTACCAGCTCATCCGCCACGGCAAGTACAAGAGCGCCGGCGAGACATATGTCAAAAATGCGCCAAGTCCTGAGAATATGGAGCAGAACCAGGCGATGATCGACTCGATGTGGGAGACAGTGGCCGCTGAGACAGCGGAAAGCAGAGGTGTGAGCGTTGACTCTCTCAACTACTTCATCGACAACCTTTCCATCGCTCTTCCAGAGGATATGGTAAGACACAATCTGGCTGATCAGGTTCTCTCGGTCGAGGAATACAAGGAAAAAATCGCCGGCCTTGCGTCAAAGGACAGCTACAAGGACGTGAAGTTCATTCCTTTCACCGACTATGCGGCAGCGAAGGCCTCGCAAAACCTTACGGCGAAAAAGAAAATAGCCATCATCTACGCAGACGGCAACATCGTCGAGCAGGACGACCCGAACAACATCAGCGGTAACCGCTTCGCTGGCATCATCGCAAAGGTCAGAGCCGACTCCACGGTAAAGGCAGTCGTCTTAAGGGTGAACTCGCCGGGCGGAACAGTGCTTGCGGCCAGCAAGATAAAGGAGGAGATTGACCTCACCAGAGAGACGAAGCCGGTCATCGCTTCCTACGGCGACTATGCCGCATCAGGAGGCTATTGGATTTCAAACAGTTGCGACCACATCTTCTCCAATGCGACCACACTGACAGGCTCCATAGGGGTCTTCTCCGCGATTCCGGAGTTCAGCAAGACGCTGAAGAACGTGGCTCACGTCAATATGGTTCCTGTCAACTCCCACAAGCATTCCGACATGCTTTCGCTGACAAGGCCGTTCGACTCCGAAGAGACAGCCTGGATGCAGGTTTACGTGGATGATATCTACAACAGCTTCGTCAGCATCGTGGCCGAGGGAAGGGGCAAGTCTTTCGAAGAGGTGGACGAAATCGCCCAGGGACGCGTCTGGACCGGAGCCGAGGCTCTGAAGATCGGACTGGTAGATGAGATCGGAACCCTTCAGGATGCCATAGCCTACGCAGCATCGATGGCAGGCGACCCGGATCCGGACAATTGGGGCATAGCCACATATCCAAAGCCGCTGACAGTCCTCGAGCAGATCATGCAGCAGTTCGGGAAAACCTCCTCTCCACAGGAAGCTGCCGCCAATGCCCTCGCAGGAACTCCTCTGGAGGGTGTGGCCCAAGGTCTGCTTGAATGGCAGAGAACCTGGACAAAAGGACAGGGCGAGCTTGTCTTCGCAAGGATGCCGTTCGAGATTGAGATCAGATAAGACGGATGACGGTGACGGAAGCCGTGCCTTTCGTCACTTTGACCGAGTCGTCAATGCGATGGCCTACAAGAGCCAGAACACGGGAGCCTTTGTCAGCGATGACAAGGGCTTTCCTCTTTTCGACAAGTCCAAACTTTAGATCGACGAACAGGTCGCTTAGCTTCTTTCGCCCCCCCAATCCGAGAGGACGCATCCAATCTCCGGGCAGCCAATGCCTTACCACGAACGGGAATGTCACCTTGCAGGAATCGAGCTTGGTCTCGCCGGAGGTGGTTCTCACGTTTGTCACATCGCCTGACAGGGAGACTGAGAACCTGGTTCCGTCCAATGAATATTCCCCGGGTCCTTCGATAGTCAGGGACGCCGTTTCCACAGGTACGGCGGCAGATGAAGAGGTCGCCAAGACCGCCTTGGCAGGCCCGGAGTGCGAGACGGAGGATGTCTCTGCGGCAGGATTGAGACGTTCTCCGGATACGCCCGGACGGTTCCCGAGTCCGTTACCGTCAAAGCGTCCGCCGATCACACGGATTTCACGCGCGGAAGTCACGGCGTAATACTCATCGGCGATGAAAGTCCTGCCGCTTACGGTTACTCCGCGCCGGATGGAGGCGGCCAGATCCGACACCACAGACGAGCCGAAGCCGAACGGCTCCAGAAGCCGGTAAAGAACATATTCCCAGCTCTTCTTCAAGGTAAGCCTCTGATAATCAACAATCGGCAGGCCATCTTCAGCATAACGGACAACATCCGCAGAAACTCCGGAGACATATTCATCAGCGGCGGACTGAACCTGTGAGAACCGTTCCATATCTTCGTTAAGAGTGACAAGGAACGAAGGGTTCAGCCTCTCGAAAAGCGGAAACACCTCGTTGCGAACGAGATTGCGCTTGTAGGCAAGATCCGCGTTTGTACGATCCTCACGCCACTCCAGATGATGTGAAACGGCATATTCCTGAATATCCTTCCTCGTGAAACCAAGAAGCGGACGGATCAGCGGCACATCCGACGACAGAAGAGGGGAACTGCGGCGCATTCCGGTCATTCCTTTGACACCGGTTCCGCGCAACATGTTCAGAATCATTGTCTCGGCATTGTCATTGGCGTTGTGAGCCACAGCCAGAGCCGCGAATCCGTTCTCACGGCATAGACCCGCGAACCAGGCATAGCGCAAATCCCTCGCAGCCATCTCGACGCTGACCCCGTTGGACGCGGCATAGCCAAGAGTGTCAAAATCCTTCTTTATGAATACTATCCCTCTGGTTTCGCACCATTCCCTTACAAGAGCCTCGTCGGCGTCACTCTCCTCTCCCCTGAGATGGAAGTTGCAGTGAGCCACAGAAAAGCGACGGCGCTGGCCGGAATTGATGAACAGGTCGGCCATACACATAGAATCCACTCCTCCGCTGACAGCCAGAAGGACCGCCCCACCATCGGGAAGCAGCCCGTTCAAGACTCTGTCAAAACTAACCTGCATATTCCGGGATTCCAGATGTTATTTCTTGCTTGCGAATGTATATGTGAAACCGAACTGGAGCGCCTGCGCGAACTGTACCCTCCTGTGGCCGTTGCAGTTCTCGTGTTCCTTGTCGGTAATCAGGACCGTGTCGTCATAGATAAGGTTGGTCGTGATGTTCAGTGAGAAGAACTTACTGAATTTCCACATCATACGGGTGTCCCAGTTGACCCTGAGATTCTCAGGATTCTTCAGGTAGTTGGAGAACAGGAGCAAGTGGGTCGAACATTCGAAGTTGGCGTTGACCTTCAGCTTTGCGTCCGCCGTCACCTGCGCACCGAACTCGAAACGGGCCGGCTTGTAGTAATAGCCTGTCGTATAGTAGATGTTATCGTCATCCTTTTTGTCCGGATTCAGTTCCAAATCCTCATAATCGCGCCTCCTGTCCATACCATAGTTCTTTCTGAGCCTTTCGGACATGACTATGGTGAAACCTCCGGTAAGAGGCGCCATATTGACAGTCAGCCATTTGCTCGGAACCCAATCGATACCAAGACCCAGATTGACAGTTCCGGGCGAAAGAAGGCTGGACTTGAGAACCCTGGCGTTCCTCCAGTCCCTGCCCGAAGGCTCCTCATCCCCCTCAACAGAAGGAGTAGGATAGTTGTAACCGTTGGCGAACTGGCTGAGGAAAGTGAACTTGGCGGAATAGTTAAGGGTCTTGGTGGCCTTGTAGCCCCAAGTACTCTCGAACAGAATCCTGTCCTTATTCTTCTGGATAATAGGCTTGTCCGCAGAATAAAGGAACCCGTAGTCCAGCTGGAGACGGTTGTTCCAGTACATCTCTCCTTTCTTCCACTTTGCGTTGCCGTCAATGTAGGCGCTGAGGGCGTAGTTATTGTAACCTCCCTTGGCCCAATTAGTAAAGCTGCTCTGGACAAAGTTCAGGTTCGTCATCAACGAATTGGTCCAGTAGTCAGGCTTAGGCGCGGCGACCTTGGTCTCCTCGGTCTGCGTAAGAAGCCTTGCGGCGGCAGCGGCGGCGGACTGGGCGTTTCTCTTTGTCGTGTCGGTCTGGGCCAAAGCCACGGCAGACACAAACACAAGAGAGACCGACAGCGCGGCTCGCCTGATCGATTTCAGATTCATAGTCAGTTTATTATGCATTAATACGATATGCCGAAAACAACCCTCTGCCTGGATGGCTTGCCGGAGTATATGTCCCTGCCTTCCTCCTCGCAGACAAAGCTGTCAACAGGAACGCACCTGATGGTCGCCTTGGTCTCGTCCTTGATCCTCTGCTCAGTCTCGGCGGTGCCGTCCCAGTGGCAAAGGAGGAATCGGCCGGTACCGATCTTGGCCTTGAACTCCTCCCAGTCGTCACACTTCTCGACGCGCGACTCGCGGAAGTCGAAAGCCTTCTTGTAAATGGTCTTCTGAATATCCTCGAGAAGGGCCGCTATCGACTTGTCGAGACCCTCGAGGGCGACGGTCTGCTTCTCAAGGGTGTCCCTCCTGTGAACCTCGACCGTGCCGTTCTCAAGGTCGCGGGGTCCCATAGCGAGACGCACAGGGACTCCCTTAAGCTCCCACTCGGCGAACTTGAACCCGGGACGCAAAGTGTCACGGTCATCAATCTTGACAGTATGTCCTTCAGCCTCAAGCGCTTTCTTAAGCTGTCCCATCTTCTCGATAATCCTCGAATGCTCCTCGTCGGTCTTGAAGATAGGAACCATCACGACCTGGATAGGAGCCAGCGCAGGCGGCAGGACAAGCCCGTTGTCATCGCCGTGAGCCATAACAAGAGCCCCCATCAACCTTGTCGAAACGCCCCAGGAAGTGGCCCATACATACTGCTGCTGACCTTCCTTGTCAGTATATTTCACATCGAAAGACTTCGCGAAATTCTGGCCGAGGAAATGAGAGGTCCCCGCCTGAAGGGCCTTTCCGTCCTGCATCATAGCCTCGATTGTGAGCGTGTCAAGCGCTCCGGCGAATCTCTCGTTAGGACTCTTGTGTCCGACGATCACAGGAAGGGCGAGGAACTCGCGGGCGAACCTGGCATAGACACCGACCATTCTTTCAGCCTCTTCCCGAGCCTCTTGCGATGTGGCGTGGGCTGTATGGCCCTCCTGCCAAAGGAACTCGGCGGTACGAAGGAAAAGCCTTGTGCGCATCTCCCAGCGCACCACATTGGCCCACTGGTTGCACATTATCGGCAAATCCCTCCACGAAGTGATCCAATTCTTGTAGGTGCTCCAGATGATAGTCTCGGATGTAGGCCTGACAATCAGTTCCTCTTCCAGCCTTGCGGAAGGATCAACCACGACACCCTTGCCATCGGGATCGTTCATAAGCCTGTGATGGGTGACCACGGCGCATTCCTTGGCGAAACCGGCCACGTGCTCCGCCTCTCTGCTGAAGAACGACTTGGGAATGAACAGCGGGAAATAAGCGTTCACCGCTCCTGTCTCCTTGAACATCTTGTCAAGGGTCTGTTGCATTTTCTCCCAGATAGCATAGCCATAAGGCTTTATGACCATACATCCCCTTACGGCGGACTGCTCCGCCAGATCCGCCTTCACAACCAGATCACTGTACCACTGAGAATAATTCTCGGATCTTTTCGTTACTTCCTTTGCCATATATCTTTGCTGTTTTTGTCAAATATTCTTATTATTGTGCAATATTCCGAAAGGTATGGATTTTGTTCGTTGAGAACATTTGATGCGGCCGCCACCTTTGGATACGGCCACGAAGTTACGAATTAATTGTCAAATATAGGAGATTCAGAAATGAAAACACGCACAATCCTTTTTATCCCGGCGCTTCTGGCACTGACTTCGTGCGGTTCGGCGGCACAGTATGCAAGCGATGCTTCCAGACAGAAGTATCAGGACGGAATCTACTATACGTCAATGTCCAAGGTCGCACAGGCCGAACGTGAAGCCGTCTCTGAGAACGAAGAGGAGACGGATCTTCTGGTGGCGAAGACCAAAAGCTCCCCGATCTTCATGAAGAGCGGAGAGAAGGTCGATACCCTGTTCATTCCTGAGAGCAAGGCGGCAAGAATAGATTTCAACAACGCCGACAACACCACCTCGGTATATCTTTTCGACAACGGATCAGACGCTTGGAGTGCCTACCAGCCTTGGTACGGCCCTGCCTACCGGTACTGGAACCGTCCGTTCTACAGCTCCATCTACTGGGGAGCCAACCCTTGGTACTACGGCGGGTGGTACTCGCCTTGGCACTACGACCCATGGTACTACGGCTATTCCTGGGGCTGGAGCGACCCGTGGTATTGGAATCCTTGGTACAACAGCGGATGGTACGGCGGTTGGTACAGCGGATGGTACGGAGGATGGTATGACGTATGGCACGGCCCTTGGCACTATGGCGGAGGAGGCTATTACGGCCATCACCATCACCACCACGACGTCTTCGGACAGGGAAGCGGCAGGGTCTACACCTCCCGCTTGTCCACCACAGGCTCGGCCCACAGAGGCGGAATCGGATCGTCCTCAAGGACAGCCGGCGTAAGAAGCTCGTCAATGACCCGGTCCAGAGGCGCTTCCGGCTCCGCAAGGACAGGCGCGGCCTACTCCGCCACACGCTCCTCGAGCCTAAACGGACGAACCGGCGGAACCAGAACGTCGGCAACCCCTGTGACCAGACCCGCATCCTCGTCAGCGAGGACTTCATCCATAAGATCTTCCGCCGGAAGTTCAATCAGGTCCACCGGCTCTTTGCAAACAGGAGCCGGCAGAGGCTCTTCCGTAAGCTCTACGTACGGCGACAGCCGCTCATCCTCCCCGATGTCAACGTCATACTCCAGACCTGCGTCAGGCAGAAGCGGCTCAGGAGCGGTATCTTCGGGCAGCCATTCTTCCGGGAGCTCGACGTCCGGAAGCTACAGGTCTTCCGGCGCCACCTACAGGTCATCGTCAAGCGGAAGCTATTCTTCCGGCTCGACGAGAAGTTCAAGCAGCTATTCATCAAGCAGAAGCTCCGGCTCATATTCCTCCTCATCGTCATCGGCAAGCTCAAGCCGAAGCGGCGGTTATTCCGGAGGCGGTTCGTCCAGAAGCTCCGGCGGTTCGTTCAGCGGAGGAGGATCCAGAAGCGGCGGAGGAAGAAGATAATCATTTATAAAACCTATTGAAATGAAAAAAGCATTATTCACTGTGTTGCTGGCAATGACCGCAGCCGCGGCAGGGGCGCAGACAATGTACGACGGTTTGACTTTCAGCCAGAACAACTACTATGGCACCGCGAGGTCAACCGGTATGGGAAACGCCATGACCGCTGTCGGCGGCGACCTCGGCTCGATCGGAATCAACCCGGCGGGATCGGCCGTGGCTGGATACTCCCAGTTCACAATCACCCCTAACCTTACCATAAGTTCCATGAACGCATCCTACAGCGCCTATCCGGTGGGCGGTTCCGACAAGTTCATCAACGAACAGGGGAAAAGCCTCACAAGGTTCTCCTTGCCGAACATAGGAGCGACTTTCAACTGGAAAACCGGAAGCCGGAGCGGATTGAAATCAATCACATACGGATTCATCATAAACGGGACCAACAACTTCACCGGACAGATGATGGCCGGAGGCCGGAATGACAGGACAAGCTACATCAGCTCAATGGCCATCGCCGCGGACGGATATGACATGGACTTCCTGAACGGCTACTCGCTCAACAGCGCCAATGAGAGAATAGACAGAGGATGGGATTATCCTTACTACTACCAGGATGATTTCACCAATGACCCGAACAAAGGGACCTACGCTCCCTGGAACGTGATAGCGAACGCCCAGGCCGGCGCCGTCTCAAACTACGGAGACACGGAGGACCCTGCCTACTACTGGCGCTACATCGGGGCCACGGAAGCCTACGAGAACACCGGCGGGATGGACGAGTACGGCAATTACATCTACAGTGTCTACCTTCCGGGGGCGCTTAACCAGTCCTACGGGCGCAAGGTGACAGGCAGCAAGTACGACGCCCTGCTCAATGTCGGATTCAATTTCAGCGAGACATTCTTCATCGGCGTGAACCTTGGTGTCACGACCCTCAATTACGACTACGACGAGTACTTCAAGGAAGCGGCGGAGAATCCGTCCGAATTCGGGATAGATTTCGGAGAGGACGGGAAAACCAACTTCAGCGACTACCGCAGCCGCTACTCGTACACAGCTGAGGGAAGCGGCGTATACGGGAAGTTCGGCTTCCTCTGGAGACCTGTTGACGGAATCCGCATAGGAGGCGCCGTCCAGACTCCTACTGTTATGGAAATCAGCGAGCGCTGGAAACACTCCGTGAACGTCAACTACACCAACCAGAAGTTCAACGGAAGCGCCGACACGCCAGAGGGAGACTACACCTACAGGCTTCGCTCTCCGTACAGAGTCAATGTCGGGGCGGCGTTCACATTCGCCGGGATGGCCCTTTGGAGCGCTGACTACGAGATGGCCGACTACAGCACGATGAAGTTTATGTCCAAGGACAGCGGATGGGACGATGCCTTCGAAGCCGTCAACAACGAAATCAAAGACTGCATGGGAGTCTCCCACTCAGTCAGAATCGGGGCCGAATTCAAGCCTCTTCCGGAATTCGCCGTACGCGCCGGCTACAACTTCACCACGACTCCCGAGTATTTATTCAGCGACGGGAAGAAGACCACTCTGAACGACACGATCCACTCATTTTCAGTCGGTATAGGATATTCATCAAGCGGATCTTTCTTCGCTGACATCGCGGCGAGAATGACAGCTCTTACCGATGAATATATCACCCCATACGCCGATTATCTCGATGACACCTCCTCTCCTATGATTCTGAACAAGAGAGACATCTACAGCGTCACGGCGACTTTCGGCTGGAGATTCTAAAGAAAACCGGAGCGGACTGACCGAGAATCGACCGCCTCGATTTCCCGTCCGGGAATATTCCTTTTCAGATAGGAAATCGAATCAGGACCTTCATTGAACAGAAGATCCATAATTGAGAGATTGGGTACGAAACCGTATTTTCGGGCGAAAACCTGAAAATACGGTTTTTCCAATTCAAGGTTCCGCAGGCAAGTGTCAGGCCGCTTGGGATGCAGGATTTCACGATAATCCATCCCATAGAGTCCCGTGTCCAAAGGAACATCACGGGAACGGACCGGGACATATTCATCGGTCAGCCTCAAGTCGGCGACGATGCCAATCTTGCCAAGAAAGAACTTGATTATGCTGACATCAAGGTCAAAAAGGGTAATCGGGCAAGAGTCGAGGATGGCGAACAGTTCATCCTTGTAGTACTCGAAGAAGGCCGAGGATTCGTAAGCGGAGGCGATGGCGCGTTCTGTACGTACCAGCCAGGGGGTCGAATAGTCAACCTTGATCTCGGTTATCGGCAGCTCGTGGGTGCCTTTTTCGTGGACTATCGGAAAATTCAGGCTCTGCGGGCCGTCCGCGGCATAGTAACGGCAACGGTTCCTCCAGGATTGCTTCTGATAATGCTCGCAGGCCTCAAGATAAACAACAGAAGGCTTCACCCTGTCCGGAGACAAGATGAAGTCCTTGGCAATCAATGCAAAATAACTGACAGGCGGAAACCAGGCCACACTTAGCAGCACAGCCCCGTCCGACCTATTCAAATTCTCCCTTCTCGCGGGAGTCGTTTGCCCTGATGATTCCACGCTTTGAGCTTCTGATGAAATTCAGGATGATGTCACGCTCCTCACTCGAAGGGAATCCGGCCTCAACCTTGGCGCAGCCGTCGGTGATGTTGTAGCCGGAAAAATAAATCGTGTCGTAGATGTCCTTGATGTTGCGTACCACATCTGCCGGGAAACCGCGGCGGCGCAGACCAACGATGTTCACGCCCGAATAGCAGATCGGGTCGCGTCCACAGAGGACGTAAGGCGGGATGTCTTTGTTGATCTTTGACATTCCACCCACCATCGCATGGCAGCCGATCTTGGAGAACTGGTGAGCCTTGGCTCCTCCGCCTATAATCGCCCAGTCGTCAACCACGGTCTCTCCGGCGATGCCGACGAAGCTGACCAGAATACAGTGACTGCCGACGACACAGTCGTGAGCCACGTGGACATAAGACATAAGCAGGGTGTCGCTTCCGATCTTGGTCACGCCTTTTCCGCTGGCTTTCGTGCCACGGTTGATCGTCACACACTCGCGGATAGTGACATTGTCGCCAATCTCCACATAGGTCACCTCTCCGTCATATTTAAGGTCCTGCGGAACGGCGCCTACCACGGCTCCGGGAAACACCTGACAGTTCCTTCCCATCTTGACATAAGGGTAAATCACTGCATGAGGCTGGATTACGCATCCGTCACCGATCTCCACATTCTCGTCAACGAATGCGAAAGGACCGATTTCAATGTTGTCGCCAAGCTTAGCCTTAGGGCTTACTGACGCAAGCGGTGAAATATTGTTCATATCTGTTATATTTTATTGCTCTGCCTATCGCGGACAGCGGCCGCGGCTTTTGTGTTGATTGTGTGTCCAGGCTTGAAAGCGGTGACTTTCGCTTTGAGATAGCCGCCGGCAAGCCTGAGGTCTCCTATCAGATCCAACAGCTTATGCCTTCCGCACTCGTTCGGGAAATGCAGCCTCAGATTGTTAAGATACCCGTTGTCGTTGATGGCAAGCTCCGGCACGTTGAAAAGAGCGGAAAGCCTCTCGACCTGACCTGCCGTCACAGGGTGCTCGACAATCACGATGGCGTTGTCGACATCACCGCCCTTTACGAGATTGTTCTGGAACAGATACTCTATCTCGTGAAAGAAGACAAACGTCCGGCAGGGGCCGATTTCCTTGGCATAGTCCATGGACTCGTCCCAATGAGCGGTCTGGACACCGAGGACCTTCGAACCGAAATCCACGGTTATGTCCATCGACGGAGAATCAGCCGGAGTAATCCTCACGTACGAGCCTGTCTTCTCGTCACGTATCTCAATCTCCTCCGTCACATCAACATATTTTCTTTCGGCTTCCTGTTCCTTCAGTCCGTCACGGGCGATTGCCTCGACATAGAAGCGGGCGCTTCCGTCAAGAATCGGGACCTCGACATTGTCAATCTCCACCAAGGCGTTGTCGACTCCCATCCCGGTCAGTGCGGACATCAGATGCTCAATGGTGGAAACGGAAGCCTCCCCCTTGGAAATCGTGGTGCTCCTGGCCGTGGAGGACACATTCCCGGCAAGCGCCTCGATGATGGCGGATTCTCCCAGATCGACACGACGGAAAACGATTCCGGTGTTTACAGGAGCCGGCTTCAGGGTCATTGTCGAAATTCTGCCGGTATGGAGTCCTTTCCCCTTGAATTCATATTCACCGGCAAGTGTTTTTTGCTTATATAAAGTCATAATCAATCTTTTGCAGACCGTGTAAAGTACAGCAATCTGTAAAGATAGCCATATAATTCGGAATATTCAAAGAAACCGTCCGTTATTCGAGATTATTGCCCGTTTATTCCTCTCCCTGACGCTTGAAGACAGCGTAGCTGCGAAGATAATTCTTCACAGGGATGGCAGGCGACCCGAGAAGGACCTGACCGGACTTGCGTACGTTGCCGATTACTCCGCACTGCGCCCCGATTGTGGTGTTGTCCGCGATATTCAGATGCCCCGCTATGCCGACCTGACCTGCCAGGATGCAGTTCCTGCCGATTTTAGTCGAGCCCGCGATGCCGCACTGGGCGGCCATCACGGTGTTGTCTCCGATCTGGACATTGTGGGCGATCTGGCAAAGGTTGTCGATCTTCACGCCGTTGCCGATGATTGTGGACTCCATCTCTGACTTGTCGATTGTCGTTCCGGCGCCGATCTCCACATTGTCGCCTATCACAACGTTGCCGATGTGCTCGATTTTCTCCCAGCTGCCGTCAGGAAGAGGGGCGTTCCCGAAGCCGTCGGAGCCGATTACGGCGTTGGCGTGGATGATGACATTGTCACCGATCACCATTCCGGGATAGATCACCACGCCCGGATAGATGATGCAACGGGAGCCGATCACGGTGTTGTCACCGACATAGACATTCTCGTAAATCTTGGTATAGTCCCCCACTTTGGCGTGGTGTCCGACATAGGAATGGCTTCCGAGATAGACTTTCTTGCCGAACTTCGTGGTAAGGAACCACGACGAGCGGAACCCGCGGTGCCTCCTGTCAGTCCGTTTCTGCGTGGAGACATATTTCAAGAGATCGGCCAAAGACTTGTAGGCGTCGTCCACCCTGACCATAGTCGGGATGACAGCATCCTTGGGAGCGAAGTCCTTGTTAACAAGCAGGATGCTTGCCCTGCACGTGTAAACGTATCTCTCGTACTTTGGATTTGCGAAAAAACACAGCTGCCCCGGCTTGCCGTGCTCGATCTTGGCGAATGACGTGACTGTCGCCTGCGGGTCGCCCTCAACGGTACCCTTGAGCACCTGAGCCAATTGCTTTGCGGTAAATTCCATCTTCTACTGGCAAATAAAGTCCAAATACTTGGAAGTTGTTTAAATTTATGTTCTCCCGACATTCATGCCGCCTGTCCGGCAAAAGCGTCTTCGTGGTTACAAATTTACACAACTTCACAAAGGTATGCAAAGAAAGCAAATAATTTTCATTTTTACCAAATTATCCTTATCTTTGCATCGTTGTGAGAGATAGGGGACGAAAGCGTCTCCTATCTTTTATTTTACGAACGGAGTTTGTTTATGGAAAAGGAACAGATACTGGCAAGCATCAGCGAGGCCGTGCAAGGACGCGGCTGCTTTATAGTGGATGTCACGGTCAGCAAGGACAATGACATAGTGCTCACCATCGAGAAAGAGACGGGGGATGTGGACCTTGAGGACTGCGTCAGCGTCAACGACGCGTTTCTCTCGGCTTTCGACAGGGACATCGAGGACTATTCCCTGACCGTCACCTCGGCGGGGCTTGACCAGCCTTTCAAGGTCATCAGGCAATATCAGAAAGCCATCGGATCGACCGTCGAGGCCAGATTCAAAGGCGGGAGAAAGATAGTCGGAATCCTGACGCTCGCGGATGAGGAGGGAATATGCCTGAGATATTCACAGAAAGAGACGGTCGAGGGCAGGAAGAAAAAGGAGATAGTGGAGCATGAGGATCGCTTCGGCTTCGACGAGATCAACTCCGTGTCCCCGCACATCGTTTTCAACAAATAGGATTATTCAAGAATATCAATATATGGAAAAGAAAGAAGAAATCACTCTCATTGATGCCTTCAAGGACTTCAAGGAAGAGAAGAACATCGACAGACCGGTGATGATGGGTGTGCTTAAGGACGTGTTCCTCACCCAGATAGCCAAGACATTCGGATCGGCGGACAACTTCGATGTAATCATCAACGTTGACAAAGGAGACTGCGAGATCTACCAGAACTTCGACATTGTGGAGGAGGTGGAGAATCCGAACACTCAGATCACTCTTGGCCAGATCAAGGAGGAGACCGGCGACGATGACTACGAGATCGGGGATGTCTACACCAAGAAGCTCTCCCTCGCCTCGTTCGGAAGAAGAGGCATCCTCAACATCAGGCAGAATCTTCAGGGCCGTATCATGGACATCGACAAGGCCAATGTATTCAAGGCCTATTCGGACAAGGTAGGAGAGATCTTCACAGGCGAGATCTACCAGACATGGTCCAAAGAGGTCATCATCCTCGATGACGACAACAACGAGCTGCACCTTCCGAAGGCCGAGCAGATTCCGGGTGAGAGATTCAAGAAAGGAGACACCCTCCGCGCCATCATCAAGAGCGTGGAGATGAAGAACAACACCACTCCTTACATCACTCTTTCCAGAACGTCCAACGAGTTCCTCGAGAAGCTCTTCGAACACGAGGTGCCGGAGATCTTCGACGGACTCATCACCATCAAGAAAGTTGTCCGTGTCCCGGGCGAGCGCGCCAAGGTGGCCGTGGAGTCCTATGACGAGAGAATCGACCCGATCGGAGCCTGCATCGGCGTGAAGGGTTCGAGAATCATCGGAATAGTACGCGAGCTTCGCAACGAGAACATCGACGTTCTGCAATGGACCAACAACACACAGATTCTCATCCAGAGGGCGCTCAACCCGGCGAGGGTCTCTTCCATCGACCTTGGAAACTCCGAAGAGGACAAGATAAAGGTTTATATGCAGCCTGACGAGGTGAAGAAAGGTATCGGCCGCGGAGGTTGCAACATCAAGCTGGCCGGAATGCTTGTCGGCAGGGAGATTGAAGTCTGGAGAGAGCTTCCGAAAGACGAGGCACAGGAGGAAGAGGACGTGCTTCTCAGCGAGTTCAGCAACGAAATCGACCAGTGGGTGATCGACCGCCTTGAGGCCATCGGATGCGACACGGCCAAGAGTGTGCTCGCCTTCACGCCTGAGGACATCGCAAAGAGGGCCGACCTTGAGGACGAGACCGTAGCGGAAGTGTTCAGGATACTGACAGCCGAATTTGAGGAATAGTCCGGACGGACAAACTGGCAGACAATAATTTAAAGGGGTTGAATATGGCAGAAATCAGACTTAATAAAATAATAAGAACATATAACATCGGACTTCAGAACCTTGTTGATTTCCTTAGCAAGAAGGGTGTTGAAGTCGAGGCCAATCCGAACGCGAAGATTTCAGATGAGCTTCTTCCTGCGATTGAAAAGCAGTTCGGAAAGGATCTGGAGCTGAAGCAGGCTTCGGAAAAAGTTGACGTCAAACTCAACGAAATACTGGAGAAGACCAAAAAGAAGCAGCAGGAAAGCGCCAAGGAAGAGGAGGAGGATGAGCCGGTCAGAGAGACTGTCATAAAGACGACCATCTTCACGCCGGCCGAGCCGAAGCCGGAACCGGAAGCTGTTCCAGAGCCGGAGCCTGTCCCTGAGGCCAGGCCGGAACCAGTAGCCGTACCGGAGGAGAATCCGGAGACGCTCGAGGAGGTTCCTGAAACCGCTGCCAAGCCTACGGAGCCGGGAACCGCCGCACCTCGTCAGGAGGTGCCTGAAGCCGCCGCCGAGCCGGGGAAAGCCTCTGAGCCGGAGGTTGTACCGGAGACCGTCGGTGAAAGTCCGGAGGCTGGCGGACCGAAAAAAGAAAAAGCCGGAAAGAACGAGCCGGAGCAAAAGAAAGTCGAGACCGTCAAGGAGAACAATGTTCCTAAGCCTGCAACCCCGGCTTATGGAAAAGACACCCGTGGCGAAGAGAGACATCTGAGCAAACACGAAAGGAAGCTTGCCGCCGCGGCCAGACAGAAGGAGGAGCAGGCAAAGGCCAGGCAGCAGCAGCCTCAGGCCCAGGCCAAGGAAGAGAAGCCTGCCGATTCGTCCACTCCAGGCCTGAAGGTGCTCGGGAAGATTGACCTGTCCCAGTTCGAGCCGAAGAAAGGCAACAAGAAGAGGGAGAGGATAGCCAAGGGAAGCCAGAAGGTTGACGTGACCAAAGAAGGCAAGCAGGCTGACAACAACGCCCGAAAGGACAAGAACAAAAACGCCAAACCGGCTCAGGATCAGGGGAAGGGCGGAAAGAAGCGCAACCGCGGGGCCGATCGCTTCAAGCCAGTTATGACCGAGGAGGAGCAGGAGGCGATGCAGAAGGAAATCCAGAAGCAGGTCAAAGAGACTTATGCGAGGATGAACGACAACAAGAAGAACAACTTCGGAGCGAAATACAGAAAAGAGAAGAGAGAGCAGGCCGCCGCCAAGACACAGGAGGAGATGGCACAGGAGATGGCAGAGAAGAAGGTTCTCAAAGTCACGGAGTTCGTGACTGTGAATGACCTTGCCACCCTTATGCACAACACCCCGGTCAACGAGGTGATCAAGGCTTGTATGGAACTCGGACTGATGGTTTCCATCAACCAGCGTCTCGACGCCGAAGCCCTTGTGCTTGTCGCGGAGCAGTTCGGCTACAAGGTCGAGTTTGTGACCGCCGGCCTCGCCGAGGAAATCGCAGGAAGCAGCGAGCAGGTCGACCGCGAGGAGGATCTCGTTCCAAGACCGCCGGTCATCACTGTTATGGGTCACGTGGACCACGGCAAGACTTCCTTGCTCGACCATATCCGCAAGTCAAACGTCATCGCCGGTGAGGCCGGAGGCATCACGCAGCACATCGGAGCCTACAACGTGAAACTTCCTGACGGAAGAAGAATCACCTTCCTCGACACCCCTGGACACGAGGCGTTCACCGCCATGCGAGCCAGAGGCGCACAGCTCACCGACCTTGCCATCATCATCATCGCAGCGGATGACGCTGTGATGCCACAGACCGTCGAAGCAATCAACCACGCACAGGCAGCAGGCGTACCTATGGTGTTCGCCATCAACAAAATAGACAAGCCGGGGGCTACACCTGAGAAAATCTATCAGCAGTTGGCGCAAATGAATATCCTGACGGAGGCCTGGGGAGGAAAGTACCAAAGCCAGGAGATTTCCGCCAAGAAAGGTCTCGGAGTTGACAAGCTTCTTGAGAAAGTCCTCCTCGAGACCGACATTCTCGACCTGAAGGCCAATCCGGACAAGAACGCCGTCGGAGCCGTCATCGAATCGTCACTGGACAAGGGAAGGGGTTATCTCGCCACGGTACTCGTACAGGGCGGCACTCTCAAGACCGGGGACATGGTGCTGAGCGGGAGCTACTACGGACGTGTGAAAGCTATGTTCAACGAGCGAGGCCAGAAAGTGAAGGAGGCGGGGCCTTCCACCCCGGTTTCCATTCTTGGCCTCAACGGAGCTCCAAGCGCGGGAGACAAGTTCAACGTGATGAACGATGAGAAAGAGGCCAAGGCCATCGCCAACAAGTGCGAGCAGCTTCTGCGCATCCAGGGCATCAAGACCCAAAAGCATATGACCCTGGAGGAAATCGGACGACGGATCGCCATCGGCAACTTCAAGGAGCTTAATGTCATTGTCAAAGGTGACGTGGACGGTTCAGTCGAGGCTCTCTCCGACTCCCTCATCAAGCTTTCCACCGAACAGGTGCGCGTCAACGTCATCCACAAGGCTGTGGGCGCCATCTCCGAATCCGATGTCATTCTGGCCGAGGCTTCCGACGCCGTGATCATCGGATTCCAGGTACGTCCTTCGACCGACGCAAGAAAGGTTGCGGACGATCAGGGAATCGAAATCCGTCTCTACTCTGTCATCTACGATGCGATCAATGATGTCAAGGACGGTATCGAAGGTATGCTTGAGCCTATCAAGAAGGAAGAGATCACCGGAACCGCCGAAGTCAAGCAGACATTCAAGATTTCCAAGGTCGGAACAATCGCCGGATGTATCGTCAGGGACGGAAAGATTTCCAAGACAGCGCAGTGCAGGCTTATCCGTGACGGCATCGTGGTCTATACCGGAGAACTCGCATCCCTCAAGAGAGGCAAGGACGACGTCAAGGAAGTGTCAGCCGGAATGGAGTGCGGTATAGGAATCGAGAAATTCAACGACCTGAAGGTCGGAGACAACATCGAGGCCTTCGTCATCACCGAGATCAAGCAGACGCTGAAATAGTTCTGTCTTGTGAATATACCAGACAGGGCTGGCCGCGCACGGCCAGCCCTGTTACGTTCTTTTGATTACCTCAATCGAACACTCTGACACATCAATCCCTCCCGCCTCCGAGGTACACTTACGGGTCTCGCCTGAATCATTATCAGAAACAGATGACGAAGTCTACGAATCAACTGTCAACTGACACTCCGAAGTCTTCACCTCATAACATATATCCCGTTTCCCTCACCCGAAAGACAAAACAATCAGCGGCGAGAAAACGTTTGAAGGCAAAAGCAGGACTTATGCCGCTCCTACATCGAAACTTCCACCTCCACTAAGAAGCTGTTTAAATTTCTTTATCTGAAACTTTGAGGAAATAAATTATGACAGTTTCGACGGATTTTCAAGGAAGATAGCGGTGCTGTCTGACGGGAAAGCCGGAAGAAAATGTCGAATTTAAAACTCGAAGAACTTTTTAAAGAAATTTTAAAGAGCTTCTAACTATGGTACAGCATTCTGTAAAGCTTGACTGTCCTCACGGCCTCAACTACATCATGGACACGGAGGATGTCGGCGCCGTTCTGAAGAGCGATGAAGTCAGCGACCTGAGTGGCTGGAAGGGCATCTGAGGGGGCAATACCTAAAGGCCTGAACAAAAAGCTCTTGCGTGATAGTCCAACGAGAATCTCCTTACCGGCCCCCTTAAGTACGGCCATCTCGCGGAGAAGCTGCCAGTTCTGCTCCACGGTCTTGGCAAAGCCGAACCCCGGATCGAGAATCCAGTCACTGACCCCGTGCCTGTCCGCCGTTTCGGCTATTCCTTCAAAAAACTCCCGGACAGCCTCTGTGACATTATCATACTCTGTGAGACTCTGCATATTCTTTGGTGTCCCCCTTGTGTGCATAGCGACGTATGGCAGCCTAAGGCTTCCGAGCAACGACCACATCGCGTCGGAACCACCGCTGACATCATTCACGATGAAAGGGCCGATGATGTCAAACGCCTTGCTTGCCACGGAGGGTCTGAACGTATCGATGGAGATTCTGACATCCGGACGCTCGTCAGCCAGAATCCTCAGCGCCGGTTCCAACCGCCTCCATTCCTCCTCCTCGCTGATGGAATCCGATCCGGGGCGGGTCGAGCAAGCGCCAAGGTCAAGGATGTCGGCTCCCGAGCCAAGCATATCCGATATCCTGCTTCGGAACAGCTCCTCGTCGAAGGTTCCGTCCGGGCGGAGGTTGCGGCTTCCGGGGAAGAATGAGTCGTCGGTGAGGTTGACTATGCCCATCACCTGGATGTTTCTGTCTGTCCTGATACCCATAATGGTTCTGATTTTTAGACAAAAATAGACAAAAAATGAATATCTTCGCGCTAAAACAACACATACGCAATGTTAGTCGTTCTGGAAGGTTTGGACGGAGCCGGCAAGTCCACGCAAGTCAAAAGGTTGAGAGCGTATCTCGAGAAGATATGCAAGGAGTTGGACTACATCCATTTCCCACGGTACGACGCGCCTGTGTACGGTGATCTTATCAGCCGTTTCCTTCGCGGAGACTTCGGTCCCAACCTGTCTGTCCACCCTCAGCTTGTGGCTCTGCTGTTCGCCGAGGACCGGCACGGGGCCGCCGGAGAGATGAAAGCCACGCTGGCCAAAGGAGGCTCGGTGCTTCTCGACAGATACGTGTATTCCAACATAGCTTACCAATGTGCCAAGCTGCAAGACCCGGAGGAAAGGGAAAACCTGCGCGAATGGATCATTCGCACTGAATATTCCGGCTTCGGGCTTCCGAGACCCGACCTCAACATATTCCTCGATGTTCCCATCACATTCGTCGAGAGCAGGTTGGAGTCCGCAAGAAAAGGAACTGACCGTGACTATCTGCACGGCTCGCAGGACATTCACGAGGCTGACATAGAATTCCAGAAACAAGTGCAGGCCATTTACCGCCGGCAGGTCGACTTAGACCCGGATTTCATCAGAATCGACTGTTCGGACGAATTCGGGGACATGCTGCCTCCGGACAGGATATTTGAAAAAATAAAGAGAGTTATTGACGAACACATCAAGACAAAATGAACAACGTTTTCCTCTTCAGGCTCAGAAGGCTGTGCGCATTCATCATAGGGATTGTCTTTCTGGTCGCCGGAATATTCAAGTTGCTTGACCCTGTCGGGTCAGGACTGGTGATGGAAGGCTACTTCCGCTTTTTCCACGTCGCGTTCCTGCTTCCCGCGGCGAAGGCGGTGGCTGTGGCGCTCGCCTTGGCGGAGTCTTTCCTCGGAGCGGCGATGATCAGCGGAGTATGGAGGAGGCAGGTGGCTATCGCCTCGTCCGCGCTCATAGTGTTCTTCACCCTGCTCACCTTGGCGCTTGCAATCTTCAATCCCGTCTCGCTTACCGATTGCGGCTGTTTCGGCGAAGTCATTCATCTGACCAACTTCCAGACATTCCTCAAGAATCTGGTTCTGTTGGCGTTGGCGATGACAGCGTACCTCCCTTTCAAGAATTTCGGGAAGAACAGGAGGCGGAAATATGTTTCCTTCGCCATCGTCTCGGCATCGGTCATCGCCTTCACCGCATATTCCCTCAGCTCCATTCCGCTGGTCGATTACACCGAGTTCACGCCCGGCTGTGAGTTGCTCGCTTCCGACAGAGATGACGACGGAGACGCTCCTGGCAACTACAAGGCCACGATAATCTACGAGAAAAACGGGCAGGAGGGGGCTTTCGACCTGGACAATCTGCCGGATTCGACCTGGACCTATGTGCGCACCGAGACCATACTGATCAATGGAGCCGACATTGAGGACAACAACCCTTCTCTCTCATTCACAGACCAGTATGGAAACTATCTGGATGAGGCGGCAACCGTAGGCAACGTACTTGTCGTCTCAGTCTACGCCCCTGAGAAAGTGAAAGGCAGGGAATGGGCAAGAATCGCCGACGCTGTCGAGGACGCAGGCTCCGCGGGCTTCACTCCCCTGGTTCTGGCAAGCACGACAATGGCGGATTTCGGCAATCTTTCTGAAATCAGATCCGACGACAGAAACAGGCTGTCGGAATCGCTCTTTTTTTCCGATCAGAAGACTCTTGTCACCCTCAACCGCTCGAACGGCGGCGCGACCTGGTTCAACGACGGCCAGCTCATACGCAAATTCTCCAGCAGGAATCTGCCTTCCGCAGAGGATATGACGGATATGTCAGACGACGATCCGACCGAGGAAATGCTTCAGAAAAGTACCAAGAGCCGTCTTCGCTTCCAGGGTTTCATTCTCTACGCCTTCGCGATTCTGCTGATTCTGTAAGAGGGAAGCCTATATTATCCATCCACCACAGCTCTCTGTAAGACAACCCCGAAGACACGGTGAAGCCCCCTGCCGTGTTGCGGCGGGGCGAGGCGATATTAGCCAAACTGAGTCCCGGCTCTAAAAGCCTGTATAGTTCCAAGGAGTTATCCCGCGAAGCTCGGCCTTGACGGAGTCACTGACATCCAAGGTGTCGATGAAATCCTCGATGATCCTCTCGTCAACGGCCGCCCCGGTACGGGTAAGATTCTTCAGAGTCTCGTAAGGATTAGGATAATTCTCGCGGCGGAGAATTGTCTGGATGGCCTCGGCCACCACAGCCCAGTTGCGATGAAGTTCCGCGTCAATCGCCGGGCGATTCAGAATCAGCTTCCCAAGACCTTTCTTCAAAGACGCGAAAGCGATTGTTCCGTGAGCTATCGGAACCCCGACGTTACGCTGCACAGTGGAATCAGTGAGATCCCTCTGCTGCCTCGAAATCGGAAGTTTCATCGACAGGAATGTCAGCACGGCATTCGCCATACCAAGATTCCCCTCCGCATTCTCAAAGTCTATTGGATTGACTTTGTGAGGCATAGCCGAAGAGCCGACCTCATTCTTGGCGACCTGCTGGTGGAAATATTCCATTGAGATGTAAGTCCAGACGTCCCGGCAGAGATCGATGAGAATCGTGTTGATGCGGCGCAGGCAGTCGAAGACGGCGGCAAGATTGTCGTAGTGGTCTATCTGGGTGGTCGGGAACGACCTCTTTAGACCGAGGGAGCGCACGAAACTGTCCGCGAAAGCCGGCCAGTCAATGTCAGGGAAAGCGACCTTGTGCGCATTCATATTACCTGTCGCGCCTCCGAACTTCGCCGGCCAGGTGAGCTGGCCGAACTGACGGAGCTGTTCCTCAAGCCTTGCCACAAAGACCTGAAGTTCCTTGCCGAGCCTCGTCGGTGTGGCCGGCTGGCCGTGTGTCCTGGCAAGCATGGGGACATCCTTCCAGGACTCGACATCCGCGGAAAGGATGGAGACGATCTCATTCAAAGCCGGGATATATTCATTCTCAAGAGCTTCCTTAAGCATCAGGGGCTGCGACGTGTTGTTGATGTCCTGAGAAGTAAGCCCGAAATGGACGAACTCCTGCCAGCGGGATATTCCGAGAGACTTGAAATTCTCCTTGATGAAATACTCAACGGCCTTGACATCGTGGTTGGTGATTTTCTCTATGTCCTTGACCTTCCGCGCGTCTTCCGGTGTCATCTCCTGATAGAGACAGCGCAAGCGGGCGAACAATTCATCACGCGTCAGACCGGTCCCCTCGCCAAAATCGGCAAGCTGCGGAAGAGGAATCCCGCAAAGGGCGATGAAATATTCCACCTCGACTCGGACACGGTTACGGATGAAAGCGAACTCGCTGAAGTACTGCCTCAGAGCGGCGGTTTTGGCGGCATAGCGGCCATCTATCGGAGACACCGCCAGTAGAGAATTAAAATCCATTATATATAACTAATTATTTTTCAATGACATACACATCATCACCCGGTTCGGCAAGTCCGAAACGCTCGCGGGCGAACTGTTCCAAAGAATCACGGCTGTAGGTCAGACCGTGGATCTGCCTGTCCATCTCCTTGATCTCGGAGCTGTACCGCTCGATGATCTGTTCCTGATTACGAATCTCAAACCCGGCCTTGATCCAACGTACAATGTTGTTCTGGTTGACGAAGCCGACCATAACGATAAAAATCAATGTGGCAAAGATGGCATAACGGAAGAAAGAGCGCTTTTCAGCGTTCTCGCCATCCAAATCCCGATTCCAAAGATCCTTGAACTTTCCCACTGCGTTTGAACAATATTTTTCGCAAAAATAGTTATTTTTGCAAAAATAGTAATCGTACGGGACGTAATCATCTGGATATTTTCCGTAGATTCGCCAGACAGATTCTACAATCATCAATAATTAATAATTATGAAACCAACACTTCTTGTGCTTGCAGCGGGTATGGGCAGCCGTTACGGCGGCCTGAAGCAGATGGACGGTCTCGGCCCGAACGGAGAGACAATCATTGACTATTCCATCTACGATGCTGTCAACGCCGGATTCGGCAAAGTCGTCTACATTGTCAGGGAATATTTCCGCGCGCAGTTCGAACAGACCGTAAAGGAGAAATACAGCGGCATCACCTGCCCTGACGGCACTCCTCTTGAGTTCGACTTCGTGATACAGGAGCTGGACAAGATTCCTTCTCAGTTCACCCTCAATCCAGAGAGGCAGAAGCCTTGGGGGACAGCCCACGCCGTTCTGATGGCAAAGGATGCCATCCACGAGCCGTTCGCCGTCATCAACGGCGACGACTACTACGGCAAGGAGTCCTTCAGGATTCTCGGTGACTGGCTCAGGGAGCATGAGAACGCCACAGGAACTTGCAGCATCGTCGGCTTCGAGCTTGACAACACCCTCTCAGACTACGGCAAGGTGTCCCGCGGCATCTGCTACTACGACAACGAGCTTCATCTCACCGGGATCGCCGAGCATCTCAACATCGGCAAGGAAGAGGACGGCAAGGTCTATGGAGACAACTCCGTCAACGGCGACACCCATGTCGAACTCGACGGCAAGGCGCTTTGCTCGATGAATATGTGGGGGTTCACCCCAGATTACTTCCAGCTCAGCGAAGAGGTCTTCACCAAATTCCTCGAGAAGAACATCAACGAGTTGAAGAAGGAGTATTACATCCCTTACGCGGTTGACATCCTGATGAAGGAGCGCGGCTACAACTGCGAGGTCCTCTCGACTGACTCACACTGGTTCGGAGTGACCTACAAGGAAGACCGCCCTGGCGTCGTCGCCAAATTCCAGGATCTGGTTGACAAGGGCGTTTACCCTACTCCTCTCTGGAAGAAGTAATGTCTTTTCTCAAACCACGCAAGGTCGAGAAGAACTACGACCTGTTCTCCGGCTGCGCCTGGTACACTCCTGGCGTGGCCGGTGTTTTTGCCGTGCTCGGCTGGTTTCTGGCCGGTATGATCCTCGGAAGCCTGCTCAACATCGCACTGCTTTACACCGCTCCGGACTTGCCGCTGTGCTACAAGATGCTGATTGTTTATCCGTCGCAGTTCCTGCCTGTGCTTATGTATGTCAGGCTGAAAAGTATGAGAAACTCGACCTTTGACAACGGCTATGCCCTGGACAGCAAGCATTTCGGGCAAGGAGGAGGCGCTCTCACCGCCACCCTCGCCGCCTTCGGGACAATCGCCCTGGCACTGATGCTTGAGCCTTTGATGTCCCTGATGCCGGAGATGGACGAGAGCATAATCAAGACAATGGAGACCCTGCTTGAAGGTCCGGTATGGGTAAGCCTTCTGAGCATGTGCGTCTTCGCTCCTGTTCTGGAAGAGTGGCTGTGCAGAGGCGTCGTGCTGAGAGGCCTGCTCAACTACTCCCACAAGGGAGAGCCTGGCGGCAAGGAAAGCGAAAGAGGAATGAGGCCTGCACTGGCCATAGCCATATCGGCGATCTTCTTCGCCACCATACACGGCAATCTCTGGCAGGGAATCTCGGCGTTCATCCTCGGAAGTTTCTTCGGCTACGTCTATTACAAGACCGGTTCCCTAAGGCTGACGATTCTGATGCACTGTGTCAACAACACCGTGTCCGTGCTTTCTTCCAAGCTGCCTGTGTTCAGGGATCTTGGTGCGGACGCCGGTCTGCTGGACATCATCCCTCCAAAGACCTACATCGTGATATTCATTGCCAGCGCCGCGGTTTTGTTCCTCGCCGTAAGGCATTTGTCGAGAATCAGACCCGGCTCGCCCCAAGGCGGCTGCGACATCATCCCGGCCTCGGACGACCCTTTCGATGGAAAAGCGGTATGACGATCCGGAGGCCGGAACCGTTATTATCCGGAAAAGCACACGCTCCCGCAGGATGACTCTTCGTGTGAGTCCCCGCAGGGGCGTTGTTGTCACCATTCCGTATTTCGTCCCGTACAGATCGGGGCTGGAATTCTTTCTGGCCAAAAAGGACTGGGTCCTGAAAGTCCGGCAACGGCAGAGCGAGAAGATCGGAAGCGGGGATATTCCGACTCCAGAGGTAATCGAGGCGTTGCGCAAAGCCGCGAAGGAATTCTTGCCGGAGCGCCTGAGGGAACTCGCCGAAACTCACTCCTTTGAATATAATTCCGTCCGTATCAAGCACAACTCCTCCAATTGGGGAAGCTGCTCGCGCAAAGGAAACATAAACCTGAACCTGAACCTCATGCGCCTTCCCGACGAGCTTAGGGACTACGTTATCCTCCACGAACTTTGCCACTTGAGGCATCCTGACCACGGACCCGGATTCCATGCCCTCCTGGAATCCATTTGCCCCGGCCATCGTGACAGACAAAGGGCGCTTCGGGACTACAGCCTGTACTGACCCCTCGGGACTCTCCGGCTTCAGGACGCACCCTTGGGACAGCCTCTGATTGCGTTTTGAAGAATTAATGTGTAACTTTGGGGTTCAAAAAAACGTTTTTTCCTCGACGATTCGGCATCCGGTGAATCGTTTGAGGCCATACACAGATTTGTCATTATGCACAAGAGATTATTGATCGCTGTCGCTACGGTGTTCGCAGCCGTATCGACTTCTTCCGGGCAGAATGCCTATGACGCGATTACACAAGATGTCGGCAAGGCCGGAGGCATCTACTATGTCGATGACTTCCCGGTTCAGGAGGCCACTCCGGCGCCTAAGGGATACAAGCCGTTCTACATAAGCGCCTACACCAGGCACGGAGCCCGCTATATTCTTAGGGAAGAGCAATATACCAATATTCACAAAACGCTTGGGAAAGCTTTCGCAACCGGTAATCTTACCCCTGCGGGCCAGGCGTTCCGCGAGAGTTTCGAAAGTCTTTACAAGAATGTCAGACGCCGTGCGGGCGAGCTTACTGACAAAGGTTGGAAACAGGGCAAGGAACAGGCGGCGAGGATGTATGCCGCATATCCGGAAATATTCCGGAAGAATCCTCATATCGAGGCTTATTCGACCGATGTTCCGAGGGCGATCATGACAATGGCCGCCTTCTGCGAAAGCCTGAAAGAGCATAACCACAGGCTTGAGATTTCACAGGAAAGCAGCAAGGCCAACCTTGGATGGCTGAACCCTCTATCAGGCGCCTCGCCGAACACTACCCCGCTCGACCAGCGGCTCAAGAGCAAGGAAGGCCCTTGGTACAACGCGCTTCGCGGAATGACAGCCGAGAGGGTTGACATCGACAAGATTCTCGGAAGGCTCTTCACCGACGTCTCACTCGTTGAGAATGACCGTTTCGAACTTCTCAGCGACATCTTCGACCTCGCCTCGGATATGCAGTGCCTCGACACGGAGGAAAGCTATTGGCATCTGTTCACCGACGAGGAAATAAAGAACATCTGGGAATGCCAGAATTTCAGATACTACTCGACGTTCGGCCCGTCACGCTACAATTTCGGCCGCAGCTGGCAAGTCGCCTGGGAAATGCTCGATGACATCATCCGGAAGGCTGACGATGATATGGAGGTTTATCCCGAGGCCGCCCGGCTGCGTTTCGGTCACGATGGATGCATAATGGCGCTTCTTACCCTTATGAACGCCGACAGCTGGGGTGTGGTTGAGGATGACAGGGACAAGGTCAGGGACATCTGGCAGACCTACAATATTCCGATGGCCACAAGTCTTCAGTTTGTATATTACAAGGCCAAAGAGTCCTCCCTTGACGATGCGCTCGTCAAGGTTCTTCTGAACGGCAGGGAACTCACCCTGCCTTTCGAGAGCGCCACGGGGCCGTATTATAAATGGAGCGATTTCAAGAACCATTACCTGTCCGTAGTGGCACAGGCCAGAAAGGCACTTGAAGTGGAGCCGGCCAACATCACCGGTAAAGTGACTTGCGGCGGTGTCCCTGTCGAGGGAGTGCAAGTGTCTGACGGAAAACAGATTGTCACGACTGACAAGAACGGCGATTACAGGATTTTCAGCGACAAGGGCCAAGGCTTCGTATTCATCACGACCCCTTCTGGCTATGTCGCCACAAGCACCGACGGTGTCACGCCGTCTTTCTGGTCAGCCCTTGCCCAACCTATACAATTCACTGAGAATCACAACTTTACCCTTAAGAAAGAGGATCAGACTAATTACTCCATCATCTTTATGACCGACGCACATCTTACGTCTTCGGACACCAAGCCGGACCTTGAGACTTTCCACAGCGTAGCGATGCCGAATGTGACAGCCCTGGCCAAGAGACTTTCGGAAAGAGGGCCGGTCTACACGATGAATCTCGGGGATTTCGCCCACGAATTGTACTGGTACTCTTGCGATTACAATCTCAAAGACGCTCACGAGACCCTGCTCAAGGAGAATTACCCGACACTCCTTTACAGCATCTCCGGCAACCACGACAACGACGGAGCCGTCTGCACGGGCAACACGGACAGGGATGCCGAACACCTCTACAGAAGTGTTTTCGGCCCTGAGTATTATGCTGTCAACATCGGTGATGAGCATTGGATAATGATGGATGACATCATCTATGTCAATAATTACGGCAAGGGCAAGAAGGCAAAGGGAATCGTCGGAGACCGTTCTTATCACAAAGGATTCACCAAAGACGAGATGGAGTGGCTTGCAAACGACCTTGCCTCTCTTCCGGACACAGCCAGGATCCGCCTCTGTGTGCACGCTCCGCTTACAGCCGACAACGAGAACCAGACACTTTTCCGTCCATCCCAGATGGACTCGATAGCCGCGATGTTCAAGAGATTCGGGACTGTCCATGTACAATGCGGCCACGTCCACAGGATGCAGTTCTTCGATTCGGAGAAATATCCGATGTTCCGCGAGGCGCAGCTTCCCGCCATTTCAGGCGACATGTGGACCTCATCACCGATAAGGACAATCGGAGTCGAGGGCGAGGACGGAGGTGTCTTCGTGGCAAAATTCTCTGCCGGTAATCCGACGACCTATGAGTATCAAACGAATATGTACGGAGAGAAAGTAATGAGGGTGTATGATATGAACACTGTCGGAGAATACTACAGGTCAGATCCGGACATCGCCGGGCAGATGTCCGTCTACCCGGAACGCAAGAACTACGGAGACAGAAGATACAGGAACTGGATCTATGTCAATTACTGGTGCTGGCGCCAGGGAGAGACCGTCGAGATCATCGAGAACGGCAAGCCACTTGATGTGACCAAGGTTGAAGACGAAGATCCTGTCGCTAACGTAAATTATTATCTTCCATATTACAAGAAACACCGTAAGTTCAAGGCAAGCCACTCGCGCCTTAGAAATCACCATATGTTCGCCGCCAAGGCCGTTTCGGCGAGAAGCAAGGTTTTGGTAAGAGTCCGGAATGCGGACGGGGAGATTGTCTATGAGGAAACCTTGGCACGCCCCAAGGCATTCTCTCCGGAGATGCGGTAGTTTTAAGAAGCTGTTTAAATTTCTTTGTCAGCGACTTTGAGGAAATGAATCCAGGCGGTTTCGACGGATTTTCAAGGAAGATAGCGGTGCTGTCTGACGGGAAAGCCGGAAGAAAATGTCGAATTAAAAAACTCAAAGAACTTTTTAAGGAAATTTTAAACAGCTTCTAAGTCAAGTCACGAAAATATTTTGATTATCTGAAAATTATACATAACTTTGCACGCTTTTCCGCACGGTGCGGGAAAGAAGACGTTATTAATCATCAACAAAATTTTTTGCGAAATGGCAGAGTATTTACAAGCCGACAAAAAGCAAGAGATTTTCGCTAAGTACGGAAAGTCTAATACAGACACCGGCTCACCAGAGAGTCAAGTTGCTTTATTTTCCTACCGTATCAATCACCTCACGGAGCACGTGAAGCAGAACAAGAAGGATGTTGTCACCCGCCGTTCCCTTCTCCGTCTCGTCGGTAAGAGGCGTCAGCTTCTGGACTATCTCCAGAAGATCGACATCGAAAGATACAGAAAGATTGTCAAAGAGCTCGGTCTCCGTCGATAATCAAGGGATAAAACAGAAAAGGGATTGGCCGCGCCTTGTGCCGCAGCCGTCCCTTTCTTTTTTAACACCGAAAGTACGAGAATCCTTAGAGGCTGTTTAAAACAGCTTCTCACTTCCGGCCGATCGTCCTTTCCAAATAAATGACGCTGACAAGTTTTTCAGATATATTTTGTTGAAGACGCGGTAAAAACAGTAAAATGAACATCATCACAAAGAAGATCGAATTATCCGACGGACGGGTGATCGAGATCGAGACCGGCAAAGTCGCCAAGCAGGCGGACGGCTCCGCGGTGGTCAAGATGGGAGGCACAATGCTCCTTGCCACCGTTACCTGCGCTAAAGAAGCAGCAGAAGACACTGATTTCCTTCCACTTCAGGTGGATTATAAGGAGAAATTCTATTCCGCGGGACGCTTCCCGGGAGGATTTATGAAGAGAGAGGGCAAAGCCTCTGACTACGAGATACTCATCTCCCGCCTTGTGGACAGGGCTCTCAGACCGTTGTTCCCGGAGGATTTCCACCTCGCCGTATTCGTCAACATCTGGCTGATTTCCGCTGAAAAGGACATCCAGCCGGACGCTCTCGCCGGACTTGCCGCATCCGCCGCTCTGGCGGCCAGCGACCTTCCTTTCCTCGGCCCTATTTCCGAGGTCCGCGTCGCAAGGATTGACGGAGAGTTCAAGATCAACCCTAACTTCAGCGAGATGGAGAAAGCCGATCTCGAGCTGATGGTAGCCGCGACGGAAGAGAACATTATGATGGTCGAGGGTGAGATGAACGAGGTTTCCGAGGAGGTGATGCTCGAGTCCATCAAATTCGCCCACGAAGAGATCAAAAAACACTGCCGCATCCAGAAAGAGCTTAACAAGGAGCTTGGCAAGGATGTGAAGAGAGATTACCCTCACGATGAGGAGGATGAGGAACTCAGGAAGAGAATCCACGATTTCGCCTACGAGAAGTGCTATGCCCTCGCCAAGTCCGCAAGACCGAAGCATGAGAGGGAGGACGGCTTCGAGGCCATCAAGAAGGAATGCGTCGAGTCACTCGGATTCAGCGAGGAGGAGCTGGACGCAAAGAAGATGATGATCAACCGCTACTTCGGACACGAGCAGAGAGAGGCGCTGCGCAACCTTGTCCTTGACGAGGGGCTGCGTGTAGACGGTCGCCAGACCACTCAGGTCCGTCCTATCTGGTGCGAGGCCGGCTGCCTGCCTTGCGCTCACGGTTCGGCGATCTTCACCCGCGGGGAAACCCAGGCACTCGCCTCCGTCACCCTCGGCACAAAGATGGATATGAAGGAGATGGACGAGGTTCTCGTACAGGAGACCCAGCAGTTCGTACTCCACTATAACTTCCCTCCGTTCGCCACAGGCGAGGCCAAATCCCAGAGAGGTGTCGGCCGCCGCGAGGTTGGTCACGGAAACCTTGCTTTCAGAGCGCTCAAGGCTGTTATGCCTAAGGCACCGGAATTCCCTTACGCGGTCCGTGTGGTTTCGGACATACTTGAGTCAAACGGCTCATCTTCACAGGCTTCAATCTGCGGTGGATGCCTCGCCCTCATGGATGCGGGTGTCCAGATCAGCAAGCCTGTGGCAGGTGTGGCAATGGGGCTCATCACCGATGCGCAGAATCCTAACGACCGCTACGCCATCCTCACCGACATTCTCGGAGACGAGGATCACCTCGGAGACATGGACTTCAAGGTGGCCGGAACAAAGGACGGCATCACCGCGACCCAGATGGACATCAAAGTGGACGGGCTTTCATACGAGGTTCTCGCCAAGGCTCTCCAGCAGGCTCACGAAGGCAGGATGCACATTATGGGAGAAATGATGAAGTGCCTCGACAAGCCTCGTGAGGACTATAAGCCGTTCGTGCCGAGAATCAAGTCCTTCGAGATTGACAAGGAGTTCATCGGAGCTGTCATCGGAAAGGGTGGCGAGACCATCCAGAAGATTCAGGCCGAGACCGGTGCTGTCATCGCCATCGACGAGGTTGACGGCAAGGGTGTGGTTGACATAGCCACTAACGACGCCGAGGCCATGCAGAAGGCCTACGACTGGATTCAGGGCATCTGCGCTGTTCCGGAAGTCGGCCAGACATACCACGGAAAGGTTGTGTCTATCCTTGAGTTCGGAGCGTTCGTCGAGATTCTTCCGGGCAAGGAAGGCCTTCTCCACGTTTCAGAGATTGCGTGGAGCAAGACTGAAAAAGTCGAGGATGTCCTCACCGTAGGTCAGGAAGTTGACGTGAAACTCCTTGAGATAGATGCCAAGACCGGCAAGATGAGGCTCTCGATGAGAGCGCTCGAGCCAAAGCCGGAAGGATACGTGGAGCCTGAGCGCCGTCCTCGCAGCGGTGGCAACGACCGTGGCGGTGAACGCCGTGGTTTCGATCGCAGGGGCGGAGATGACCGCAGAGGCGGTGAGCGCAGGAACGGTTTCGACCGCAGAGGCGGTGACGATCGTCGCGGGTTTGACCGCGGAGGCGACCGCAGGAACGGCGGGCACAGGAACTTCGGGCCGAAGGCAAATGAAGCCAACAGCGAGGATCACTCGGACAGCTTCGACAAGAATACGGAGGAGTTCTTCTAATGGAACGCTGCCTGCGGGTTTGCGGGCGGAGAGAAAAAAGGATGGGGAGTGACTAAAAATGTGACATTTTTAGTCACTCCCCAATTCTTTTCGCTTAAACCCCCGGTCACTGCGTGACTGCCCCCGAGGGGGAACGGGGAAAGGATTCCCCGAAACCCCTTCGGTCGCCGGGCGACGCTGTGACATTTTTAGTCACTCCCCAATTCTTTTCGCTTAAACCCCCGGTCACTGCGTGACTGCCCCCGAGGAAGGGGTTCGGCCTTTGTGCCCGATTACGCTGCATTTGTCGCAGATACAGCCATGAAGACTGATGTCACGGTAGTATCAAAATTCGGCAGGAATGCACAAGCGCTTTGACATATTCTGTGTTATATTTGTAAACAGCTACATCAATTAATTACATTATGAGCAAACATTTCCATAAACTATTGTGTGCCGTTCTGGCCGGTGTCCTGCTTTGCCCGGCGGCGGCAAGCGCTGACGAACGGGACTTCGCCGGCATCGGCAGATACGCAAAGGCCAACAAGGAATTGCAGTCTCCCGCCAAAGGCGAGCGGCGGGTGGTGTTCCTCGGGGACTCCATAACGGATTTCTGGATCAACAACAGTCCGGAGTTCTTCTCTTCGAACAACTACATCGACAGAGGCATAAGCGGACAGACATCGTACCAGTTCCTTCTGCGTTTCAGAGAGGACGTAATCAACCTGAGACCGGCTCTTGTCGTAATCAATGCCGGAACAAACGACGCGGCTGAGAACACCTGCCCTTTCAATCTTGACATCACATTCGGGAACATCGTATCGATGGTGGAACTTGCGAAAGCCAATGGGATAAAAGTGATTCTGACGTCCGTCCTGCCTGCGTCCGGATTCAGTTGGAACCGTGGCATCACCGACGCGGCCGAAAGAATCTCCGCTCTGAACGACAGAATCAAATCTTATGCGTCCGCCCATAGAATCCCTTACGTGGACTACTACAGCGCGATGGTAAGCGGTGAGGGACGTTCGTTGAATCCGGAGTATACCTCTGACGGTGTACATCCGCTGAAAGAGGGCTACGCCGTTATGGAAGCCCTTGTCCACCCTGCCATCAGGAAAGCGCTTCGCTAAAGGCCTACCCGACTGCGTACAAGACAACAACCTTATACCCAAAACAATGACAACAAAACTCCTTATCACAGCCTTGTCGCTCCCACTGATGCTCACACAGTGCGGACCGAAAGACAACTCGGCTTACGATTCATTCCTGTCCAAAGCCAACGAGACTATGGACTCGGTATATTCACACTACGGCGCGGACTCGTCTTTCCTGCTGCGGGAGAACCACCCCTACGACAGAGGCTACGAGGCGACATACCTTGCCTCACAGGAACGACCGAACGAATACTCATACCTATGGCCATATTCAGGCACTCTTTCCGCGATGGCGGCCATTTATGAGGCGACCGGGGATCCGTCCGTCCTTTCCGAACTTGACTCCCGCGTGATTCCGGGTCTTGAGAATTACTACGACGAGTCCCGCGCTCCCGCCGCGTATGCGTCCTACATTAACAGCGCCCCGGAAAGCGACAGGTTCTATGACGACAACATCTGGTTAGGCATAGATTTCACCGATTTGTTCCTCGCTTCATCTGAAGCCTCATACCTCGACAAGGCAAAGACAATCTGGGCCTTCATCGAAAGCGGCACTGACGGTGCGTTGGGCGGCGGAATATATTGGTGCGAACAGAAGAAGCACTCCAAAAACACCTGCTCCAACGCTCCGGGAGCCGTGTTTGCCCTTAAACTGTTCAAAGCCACGTCAGACGACAGCTATCTTGAAAAAGGGAAGGAACTGTACGAATGGACAAAGGGGAACCTCCAGGACACCACCGACTTCCTTTACTTCGACAACATCAACCTGAAAGGCGAGGTCAACCAAACCAAATTCGCCTACAACAGCGGACAGATGCTACAGGCAGCCTCCCTCCTCTACAAAATCACCGGAGAGGAGTCATATCTGACTGACGCTAAAAACATCGCCGGGTCCGCATTCAGATACTTCCTGAACGGAGATGCCAGCGACAGCCTGGGAGTCTTCCCGCGGTTCAGAAACGGCGACATCTGGTTCGACGCCGTAATGGTGAGAGGTTTCATCGAACTGTACACCATCGACCGGAACAATGAATACATGGACACCATCTGCAGGAATCTCTTATATGCGTGGAAGAACATGAGAGAGACGGAGACCGGACTGTTCAACAGGGACTGGACTTGCGGCAGGACCGACAGCCGCAAATGGCTGCTGACACAGGCCGCGTTCGCCGAAATGTTCGCCAGAGCCGCTTCATACCATCAACATCAGTGACGTAACAAAAGAATAAGTACACTTTTGTCGTAATCGGGCACATCGACGGTTGGCATTTTTGCGTATTTTTACAGCGAAAATGTCAGCCCTATGAATAGCCACATACATAACGTTCCGCCGATAAAACCGATTATCGTTCTATTTGTACTGTTTGCGTGCCATTTTACAGGCGCTTTCAATATCCGCCAATCCACAAACAGCGACGGGCTGACAAGCAGCGCTGTCCTGACCGTGGCACAGGACAGTTCGGGCTTCCTCTGGTTAGGGACACTGGACGGTGTCTGCATCGCTGACGGATTGTCCATAACCCCGTTCTCCAAGGTTTATCCGGGCTTGTCGCTTTCCGGAAACCTTATAGAGAAGATCGTATGCGCCGGCGAGAGACACATTTGGATAAGCACCAACCACGGGCTCGACAGGCTTGACAAACAGACCGCGACGCTTCTTTCCTTTCCACAGTTCAACGGGCAGGAACACCTATGCGTGGATTCCGGAGGCAATCTTTATGTCATCGGCGTGGACAATGCCATATATTACTTTGACCCAGAGGGAGACAACGGGGATTTCCGGCTGCTTACGCAGTCAGGGCCGGACAACCAGGATGTCAAATCCGTGGCGAAACTCGGCGAGAATCTGGTTGTATTCGGAGGAAAGGGTGTGGAATCATACAGACTCCTGAGGGATTCCGACGGCAGGCCGAGCGGAGCGTCCTACGGAAAGCTCCTGTCGGATGTGCCGGTCAAATGCGCCCACCAGACCGGCGGGACAGTCCTTGCGGTCACCGATGACAACCGTATCGTGACCGTTGACATGTCTGTCTCCCCGGTATTTGTGACCGACATATCCGATTACGCGCGCAAAATGGGCGATGTGTCAGACATCACCTATGACATCAACGACAACATTTACGTCTCGTTCTCAGCCAAAGGTGTCCTGCGCCTCCATAAGACTCAGACCAATGACTATGTGGCGGAGAATCTCGGAATAAACGCGGGCATTTTCTGTCTTGAGCGCTCCGCCAGCCAGCCGGTGGTGTGGATCGGCTCGGATTGCCGCGGACTTTTCACCTGCTACGACAGCCCGTACGCAATCCGCACCTACAGCTTCTCGGATCTCGGCAATGTGATAGGGCATCCCGTGAGATCGATCCATTATGACGACAACAAGTCGCTATGGCTCGGCACCAAAGGTGGCGGCATATTGAAAATCAACAACTTCGACAAGAGTTTCCAACAACTTGACCATTCGGCTTCGTACAGGTTGCTCACCACAGACAACAGCGAGTTGAAACACAACTCCGTGTACGCCTTCGCCGCAAGCTCCCGCCCGCTGCTGTGGATAGCCTCGGAGGAAGGGTTGAACTACTACAGTTACGCGGACAACCGCATCCACAAGGTGACCGGACATCCGGCGGTAAGGTATATTCATTCCATCTATGAAGAGAATGACTCGACCTTATGGCTCGCCTCGGTGGGAAACGGCATCATACGGTGCAGGATATCGCCGCCGCCAGCGTCGCCGGACATTTCGATTATGAAGGTCTACACCACAGACGGCGGCAGATTCGCATCGAACTATTTCTTCTCGATGTCATCCGACACACAGGGACGGCTGCTTTTCGGAAACAGGGGCAAGGGGGCGTTTGTGCTGAAAGGCGACACCCTTTCAAATGTCAGGCTCAACTCCATATACGAGCCGAACGCTATAAACGATGTGTTCGCGGTGGCTTATGACGGCATGGTCAAATGGCTCGGAACGGGGAGCGGTCTCCTCAAGGTCAGCGACACCGGAGAGAAGCTGTTCTTAGGCCGCAAAAGCGGATTCTCCAACAACACCATACACGACATAGAGACGGACGCTATGGGCAGCCTTTGGGTTTCGACAAACAACGGGCTTTACCGCTTCGACCCCAGAACCGAGAGAATACACTATCTTGGCAGAAACGAAGGCGTTTCCGTAAACGAATTCAGCGACGGTTCCGGCTTCAACTCCAAGCAGATGCTGTTTTTCGGAGGCACGGACGGATTCGTGACAGTCTCTGAGACTTCCGGTTTCGACTATCCTGAACTACGCAGAACCCCCATAGCCATACATCAGCTGAAAGTGCTTGGAAAGAACGTGCTTCCCGGTGAATACCTATCCTACGGAAGCGGCACTCCGACACTTACCCTCAAGAGTGACGAGAAGTACTTCACGGTGACATTCTCGACTCCCGACTTCCTGAGCCCGCTTGATTATCACTATCTATACTCCCTTGACGGACGGGAGTGGATAGACAATGACACCAACGGAGCCATCCATTTTACGGAAATGGGCTATGGAGAACACAGGATGCAGGTGAAATACGCCAACAGGATGACAGGCGAAGAAGGACAGCCGTTCAAGCTCAACATTCATATCAAGCCACCTCTATACCTCACAGGAGTAGCCAAGGCGCTCTACATAATAATTGCGCTGGGTCTGTTGGGTTGCATGACAACGTTCTATTTGTGGAGGCTGCGCAAAAGGCGCGCCGACGAGATGGCGGCGATAGAGCAGAAGCATAAGGAGAACGTGTACGAGGAGAAGCTCAGGTTCTTCACAAACATAACCCACGAGTTCTGCACTCCGCTGACACTCATCTACGGCCCTTGCGAACGGATATCATCATATGGCGGCGCAGATGATTACATCAAGAAATACATCGGAATAGTCAAAACGAACGCTGAAAGGCTCAACTCGCTGATACAGGAGCTTATCGACTTCAGACGTATCGAGACTGGACACGAGGTTCTGAAGATCCGCACCGTCCACCTCAGCGACCTGTGCGCGGAGACTGTCGCCTCCTTCTCGGATCTCGCCGAGAGGAACGGGATAGAATACACCTGCGACATTGAGCCGGACATTCTGTGGAACACAGATTCCAGCTCAGTCCGCAAGATTTTGAACAACTTGATTTTCAACGCATTCAAATACACCAGCCAACACGGCAAAGTCAGTGTTGGTGTCTATACCAAAAACAACCGCGTCAATATTTCTGTCTATAACACGGGCAAAGGCATCTCCGAGGAGAACAAACGGGAGGTGTTCAACCGCTATTCCGTACTTGACAACGTGGAGGAGAACGCCGTGGAAGGGACGGCCCGCAACGGACTCGGACTGGCCATCTGCTACGGCATGGTCAATCTGCTCAACGGCAACATCGACATCGACAGTGTGGTCGGCGAATACGCAAGGTTCAATGTTTCGCTTCCTCCGCTCAAAGCGGACTCGAACGAGGAAATGATGGCCCTGAGCGATCCGATAAACGACATGTATTTCAACCTGCCGGGGAGGGGGATGTCGGACACCGGACCGGAGTTAGGCATTCCTGAAAAAATGGAGAAAGGCAAGTACACTATCCTTGTGATTGATGACAACAGAGACATACTGACTCTGCTGAAAGACAGCCTGGGCGGCTACAACGTCATCTCGGCCGACTCGGCGGAAACAGGACTGAAGCTAATGAAAAAGAAGATGCCGGATCTGGTGATAACCGACATAATGATGCCGGGTCAGGACGGTCTGAGCCTCGCTCACCAGATAAAGTCCAACCGCCACACGATGCACATCCCCGTGGTCATCCTCTCGGCCAAGACAAGTGAGAAAGAACGTACCGAAGGCATTGAGCAGGGAGCCGATGCCTACGTAAGCAAACCATTCAGCGTCAAGTATCTGAACGCCGTAATCTCCCGCCTGCTTGAAAGCAGGAAGACACTCAGGGAGTACTACAACTCGTCAGCCAGCGCATTCGAATACATAGAGGACAATCTCATCGGCGTCGAGGACAAGGAATTTCTCGAAAAGGCAATGGAATACGTTGACCGACACATCGAGGACAGCGTCCTCACACCTCAGGTCCTCGCAGATGCGATGCAGATGAGCGTCCGCAAGCTCTACCGCAAGTTCAAGGATCTCAACCAGCCTACTCCGAACGACTTCATAAAGAATATGAGAATCGCCCATGCGGCAAAACTCCTCCTCACGACATCCAACACAATCCAGGAAATCATCTATATGACCGGTTTCACCAACCGATCGCACTTCTACAGCGAATTTGACAAAAGGTACGGTATGACACCAAAAGAATACCGAAAAAACAACAAGGTGCCGGATTCAAATCTTGGACAATGACAAGCCGGTGTCCGATTCTGCACAAAATGTAAAAATGGCGGACATCGCACGAATAGCCACACAATTGTCACGATGCAACACTCCCGTTTTAAATAATCACACTAAATTTCAGTCATACAAACAGCTCAATAATCACATAAAAACCAATCATAATCAACTCTTTTAAAATTTTAACCGAATGGACAAATCCAGACTCAAAAGATTCTGGCTCGCATTAGGAGGCAGCCTTGCGTTGGTCGCCGGTGTCGGCTCACCATCGCAGGCCTTTGCCGGGCCACAATCCTCGGCTGTTCAACAGACAGCCGTGACAGTTAAAGGTACTGTCTTCGATGAAAACGGCGAGCCCGTTATCGGAGCCACCGTCGTGGTCAAGAACGCCAAGGAATGGTGCATTACCGATGTTGACGGCAAATTCACCATCCAATGCGGAAATAACGCCACGCTTGTGTTTTCCTGTATCGGGTACGAGACACTCGAAATGCCGGCCACGGCTGATTTCAGCCACGTGACTCTCGCACTCAAAACAGAAGTCCTCGATGACATTGTTGTGATAGGCTACAGCACGACCACCCGCCGGGCGGCGGTCGGCGCCGTGGATCAGGTCAAGGGCGAGCGGATAGCCGAGCGTCCTGTCCAGACAATGACGCAGGCGCTGCAAGGCGCGGCCCCGAACGTCATCATCCAGTCAAACACCTATGACCCTAACCGCCAGAACACCCGTTTCAACGTGCGAGGTGTCACCTCGACGACGAGCAGCGACCCTCTGTTCGTAATAGACGGGATAGTGGCTGACAACGGAGCCTTCAACAGACTGAACCCAAGCGACGTGGAGAGCATCTCAGTGCTCAAGGACGCCGGAGCCGCCGCCATCTACGGCTCACGTTCGGCCGCGGGTGTGATCCTCGTGACCACAAAGAGCGGAAAGAAAGACAGCGCTCCGCAGGTGACTTTCTCAGCCAATGTGGGCTGGGAGGATCCTTACTATAATTATACCGCTGTTGACGGCTACCAGAACGCCATCCTGTACAATCAGGCCCTTGTCAATTCCGGACAGACCCCTTCGTTCACCCCGGAGCAGATCCAGGATTTGTACAACCATCGCGGCGAGGAGCGCTGGCAGCTTGACGAAATCAGCCAGACCGCACTCCAGCAAAAGTACAATATGATGGTACAAGGCGGAACGAAGAACACCACCTATATGTTCTCGCTCGGTTATTACAACCAGGACAGCAACCTTGTCGGGAAGAACAACCAGGGTGTCCAGCGTTACAATATGCGTATGAACATCGGCACAGACATAGGCCGCTTGCACATCGGAGCCATTATGCAGTTCACACGCAACGACTCGCGTACGTCAACAGCCCTGCTCGACAACGTCTACGCCAACTCCAAGCGTACCCCGAAATATTACTACAACAATTTCGTGGACGCCGAGGGCAGATACGTCGCCAACAACACGGTCTCTGACCAGCACGCCCTTGCCGAGTTGTCGGGAGACGGCTACGACAAGTACCGCAACAACGACTGGAGCGGAACCCTCAACGCCGAATTGAAGCTTATCGAAGGCCTGAAGCTCAGAGGTGTGCTCGGTGTCAATGTAAACACGCAGACCAGAAGCTCCCGCAACATCCCTTATGTGTTCTACAGCGCATCCGGCGAAGAGCAGGCAGTGTCCCCGAAGGATTACAGGGCAAGCAACTGGAACGCTGACTCCTACCGGATCAACTCCCAGCTCCTGCTCGACTACAACAGGACATTCAACGACACCCACACGGTCATCGCCCTTGTAGGCGTCACGAATGAGTCCTACACCGACAGTTACAACGAAATCTGGAAGGACTATGTGGATCCGGATCTGGGAATAGCCACTGATATGACCAGCAGCGAGGTAGGCTACATCGGCGGCGGGACATTCCTTGACAACAATTCACGCACGTCCATCAATTCCGTCATCGGACGCGTCGGCTACAACTACGCCGACCGTTATCTGACGGAGTTCACCTTCCGTTACGACGGTTCCAACAAATTCCACCAGGATTACCGCTGGGGATTCTTCCCGTCCGTTTCATTCGGATGGAGGGCGACCGAGGAAAAGTTCCTGCAACGCTACCAAGAGAATGTGGGAGACCTCAAGCTGCGTCTTTCGTATGGTGTGCTCGGCAATCAGGCCGTGGGCAACTACGACAGGTTCACGACATACTCTCTGAACGCCAACGGCTACGTGATAGGCGACTCTCCGGCCACATCCGCCGGATTCCAGCTTGGAAAAGAAGACCTTACCTGGGAAAAGACCAAGACCTACAATGTCGGGGTGGACGCCACGTTCTTCAAGAGCGCCCTGCAAGTCTCGTTTGACGCTTTTTACAAGCGCACGACCGACATCCTTCAGACCCCTCGCTACCCGGGTCTGTACGGCACACAGGTGGCCAAGGCCAACATCGGCGAGATGAGCAACCGCGGCTGGGAGCTGTCAGTCCAGTACTTCCTGACCTCGCGCGACTTCAACCACAGCTTCAACTTCAATCTCGGAGACACGAAGAACAAGCTGCTCAAGTTTGTGGGACACGAGCGTATCGACGGGATGGACGAGGCATGGGCTCTTTTCCGCGAGGGACTGCCTCTTATGAATTACTACGGCTACGAGTGCGTGGGAATATTCCAGAGCTATGAGGAGATTGAAAGCTCGGCCACACCGGCCGGCCTGGCGATCCAGCCCGGCAACCTCAAGTACAAAGACCAGAACAATGACGGCGTGATTGACGAGAACGACCGCGTTGTCCTCGGAAATCCGTTTCCTCGCTTCACTTTCGGTCTCACCTACGGTCTCACCTGGCGGGGATTTGACTTCTCGATGTTCTGGCAAGGCGTAGGAAAGCGCGCCCAGTTCATCAGAGGAGAGAACCTCGAGCCGTTCCATGCAAACTACTCCCAGACCATCTACAAGCATCAGCTTGACTTCTGGTCTCCGACCAACACCGATGCGGAATATCCCCGTCTGGCGACAAGCGGCTCGGACTCCAATGTCAACGACTTCGGCCGCGGCAACTCGAAAATGATACTCAACGCCGCCTATGCCCGCCTGAAGAATCTCACTATAGGTTATAGCCTTCCAAGTTCCGTCACCCGTTTCTTAGGGATGTCGAAATGCCGGGTCTATGTGACCGGAGAGAATCTCTGGACTATTTCGGCCAATTCTTGGATCGACCCTGAAGTGACAAACGCATCATCCACGATGAGCGCCGGAGGCGACCAGTCATACCGGGCATATCCATCACTGCGCTACTACGGTTTCGGTCTTGACATAACATTCTAAAATCGCGAAGAAACATGAAAATGATCAATAAATTGTTTGTTGCCGCAGCATTTGCCGCAAGCTTTGTTTTCCCGGCTTGCAACGGACTCGAGCAACCGCCGACAAACCAATACACCGACGCGAATTTCTGGACGGCCAAAAACGCCGAGACTATGGTGATGACCGCATATTCCCAGATCTATGGCGCCGGAACAATGTGGTCGGATGAGAGCCTTACCGACAATCTATACAATGGCTACAGAATAGAAGACCAGACAAGAATACGCCGCGGCATAGCCACATCGAGCCTTGCCCTGTTCAGCTGGAACGGCCTCTACACAGGCATCCGCTCCTGCCACACTTTCCTGGGCAACTCCGACCGTATTCAAGGACTTGACGAACAGAAAGTCGCAAGGCTGACCGCCGAATGCCGCTTCATCCGCGCGTTCCTTTATTTCCGTCTGACCAACCTCTATGGCGACGTGCCTTTCTTCTCTGAAGACCTGACCCTTGACGAGGCGATGGTAATCAAGCGTACACCGCGCGCAGAGGTCATCGCATCGATAACCAGTGAGCTGGAGAGCATAATCAACGACCTTCCGACCGTGGACAACCTTCCCGACGCCGAAAAAGGTAGAATCACACAGGGAGCGGTGGCCATGCTTCTCGCCAGAATAGCCCTTATGGACAGCAACTGGGAAAAGGTCGCCTCCTGGTGCCAGAGAATCGTGGACGGCGAATTCGGCCGTTATGAGCTTTTCCCTTCCTACGAAGGCCTCTTCAAGGAAGAAAACGAGTACAACTGTGAAGTGATCCTCGATTGCGGACACGTTCAGGGAGTGCGCACGTGGGGAGAGTTCAAGAATATGAAACCGCCTACACTCCGCGCCGACTACGTGACCTGGGTTCCGACACAGAGCCTTGTGGACAGCTATCTGACTCTCGGAGGATACACCATAGACGAGCCGGGTACAGACTACGACCAGAACAATCCTTACGCCAACCGCGACCCAAGGATGGACGCCACAATAATCCGTGACAAGTCCGAGCTTTACGACCCTTCGACTCAGACCCAGCACACCATCTACATCAACGCCGCCTCCGGCCAGACAGCCGACAACGTGGCGACAACCACCGCACCCGGCCAGTACTGCACCTACACCGGTTATTACACCCGCAAGTGGTTCTCACCGATACTCAACGACAACGCCTACAATTCAGGCCTGAACATCATAATGATGAGATATGCGGACGCGCTGCTTATGCTCGCCGAGGCCAAGAATGAATTAGGCCAGATGACAGCCTCTGTGTGGGACAGCACAATCAAGCCATTGCGCCAGCGCGCGGGTTTCACGGCTGAAAAAGCCTTGGACATGCCTTCTGGCGACCTGCGTCAGATAATCCGCAACGAACGTCGCGTAGAGCTGGCTCTCGAAGGCCTGCGTTGGTGGGACATCAAGCGCTGGAAAGCCGGCGGCGAGTATCTTAACGGACCTGTGAAAGGGTGCACCCACGTGGGCGGCCCGGCGGTGCTTGACACCTACAGCTTCGATGAAAACAGAGACTACCTTTGGGCTGTGCCTCTTGATGAAATCGATCTTAATCCGAACCTTAAGCCACAGAACACAGGCTACGGCCGTTAATCGCCAAGCAATAAGTATACACATTGAAATCAAAACAAACCAGATTTATTCAAAATGAAATACAATTACATCAAGAGCCTTGCTCTCATAGCATTCCTCAGTGCGGCGGCAGCCTGCACCAATGATATGGAATATACCGACACGACCGCCACTCCGGTCACCTCATTTTACGAACCCGTCAACGGCAAAGCCATAAAGCTCGTAGCCTCCGCCACAGCTTCAGTGCTGTTTGAATGGGAAGCCTCCCACGCCGGCGACGGTGCCATGCCTCAGTACGAAGTGGTCTTCTACAATGCCGGCGGCAACACATCGGAGCCTATCTATAAGGTCACTTCCGACAATTCCGGCGCCCGCCCGATGGCGACCATCACCCACAAGACACTTTCTAAAGTGATGGCGGCGGCCGGAGTCGAAGGCGGACAGACAGGCACCATCAAATGGGGCGTGCTTTCATACGCAGGAGTCAACGCAACCCAGTCAACCGTACTTAACGACCTGACCCTTACAAGGTTTGAAGGATTCGCCGAGATTCCGAACCAGCTCTATCTCGCCGGTAACGCTTCAGAGACAGGTGAGGATCTCACCAAAGCCCGCGCGTTCTCAAAGCCGGACGCCGAGACCTTCGAGATTTTCACCCGGCTCAACGCGGGGGAAAAGTTCTATTTCACCGCTGACAGGGACGGTCTGGCCACATACAGCCTCAACGGCACCAAGATCATCGAAGGCAACGAAAACGCCTCTTCAGTGGCAGAGACAGGAGTGTACCGCATCAGCCTCGACTTCTCCACCGCAAGCGCGAGCGTACGCCAGATCGGCCACGTGTACATGCGCTTCACCGATTACAATGATTTCACCGGTCTTGGAGACGGTCAGCTGGCGTTTGAATTCAACTACGACGGAGCCGGAGTCTACAAATCCGATGTTGTCTCAATCACCACATTCGACACCGGCTGGTCTTGGGATCCGTTTGAGTCACGCTGCAACTTCCTGATGGCTTATGCCGACGGCACGCAGATCACTTGGGGACCGAAGAATCCGGACGAGGACTACAAGCCTGGCTCGCTTGACATCAACACCGAATATTTCAATATGGTCGAATATGCAGGCAGAGTAAACAACAAGTGGAAACTCGCCGATGACTGGTACAATGTGCCTATTGTATATTCCCTCTACTTCAACAGCGACTTCGGGGCTTACAAGCATTTCGCGGAAAAACAGTAATCAGCACAAAACCCGATTGCAATGAAAAGATTAGTTGAACTGACAGCTCTTTTGGCTTGCGTTGTGTCCGCGGGAGTCTCTTGCGACAATGTCGATGAGTACATCGCCCCGCAACCTTACGCCATAGACTGGAACGCGGCGGCGGACAGCGCCACCACGGCATTGATCCAGAATTTCTGGAACGCGGAGAAAGGGTTCTTCAAAAGCACCACCGCCGAGGACGGAAGCTACAACTACTGGCCGCAGGCCCATGCGATGGATGTGGTGATCGATGCCTATCTGAGGACTTCCGATTCCAGATACTCGGACATGTTCGGCAGATGGTTCGAAGGATGCAAGCTTCAGAATCACGGTGACCTGAGTGTCTATACCAATGATTACTACGATGATGAGGCGTGGATAGCCCTGACTATGACGCGGCTCTATAAAGTCACCAAGGAAGAGAAGTACCTCACTGTGGCCAAAAGCCTGTATGATGACATTATGAACGGATGGAATCCCGGCAATCAGGACGGAGGCCTGTCGTGGAGAAAGTCACAGCCGGACACCAAGAACTCCTGCATAAACGGCCCGGGCGCCACACTTGCGTTCAAGCTTTATGAGGTCACCGGTGATGAAAGCTATGCACAGCAGGGTCTGAAAGTGTATGAATGGACAAGGGAGCATCTTATGGATCCCGCGACAGGTGCGGTTGTCGACGGAATGAACGGCGAGACCGGCGAGATCACCGAATGGCGCTTCTCCTACAACCAGGGGACAATCATGGCCGCGGCATATCTGGCATACAAGTACACAGACAACGCCCTGTACCTGAAAGACGCGCGCCGCCTTGCCTATTACACCATCAATTCCGACAGTTTCGTCGACCAGGCCACCAACGTCCTCCTTAAGGAAAACGGAGGAAAGCCAGGCAACGGTGATGACGCATTGTTCCGCGCCGTGTTCTTCCGTTATTTTGCCGACATCATCGAGGCTCCTGATTTCGATGAGGCGTGGCATAATAAGTTCCTTGCCTGTATGAATTCAAGCTCGGAATATCTTTGGAGATACGGACTCGCCGACAGACGCGAATTCAAATGGATGCTTTTCAGCGGCGACTGGCAGAACGGTGTGTCCGTCGGAGAAGTAGGCTATCTCAATCCTAACGTCAGCGCGGCTTCTTGCATCGAGATGCGCGCCAGACTCGAAGGTACTGACTAAAAATTCCAGGACTCGTCGCAGTGCGACCGAAGGGGTTCCGGGGAACCCTTTCCCCGTGCCCCCAGGGGCTGTCACGCAGTGACTGGGGGTTGAACGATAAAGTAGAGAGGGTGACTAAAAATTTTATTTTTAGTCACCCTCCTATTATAAATCCGTCATCCTCTTCCGGCTTTCTCCTTATCATTCCTCGGTGGGGCCAAACGTCCTCGTCACCGGATCCCTCAGCCGGGCGGGGAGCGCAAGAAAATTAAAAATCAATAACGGAGAATGTCATACAAACCGACACGGACAACGCTACGAGGATGATAAGCCAGATGACAAAGAGAATCAGACCGGGATGCCACTTCGGGGATCTGAGGCCGAAGATAAGCATCACGCCGCCATAGAGCATCTCCAGAAAAGGAATGATCAGGACAAGGACCAGCGCGATCATAACCAAAGGAACGGACAGAAACGACAGAAGCTCAGGGGCCCGAACGGAGATTATCTCAATCAACCGATTGTAAAAGAAGCCGTTGCCAAGAATTTCACCCCCCCAGACAAACGAACAGAGGAACGATATTCCGGCGACCCCTAAGAGCAGAAGCACCACTCCTGCCACCACTTCAAACGCCCTCCATACATTCCTCAAGGTCTCGGTATTCCCGCTCGGCCTGGACTCGCAGCGGGAAGTGCTGATGATTCTGGAACTGATGTCATCCACGGTGCCTCGCTGACCGCGCATCTCGTCCCTCTGTCTGACCGACTTCACGGCGGGCATACAAATCCAAAGAATAAGATACACCAACGGTACGGAAATATGAATCCAAGGCTCAAAGTACCACAGGAAACTCAGGCGCAAGCCTCCCAATAAAGTCAGAACCACAAAGGTGATTCTGAATATGGATACGTCAAGATTGAAGTAGGCGGCCAGGCCGCTGCACACACCAGCGAGTTTTCCGTTCGCCGGATCACGGTAGAGCTTGCGGCGAGGTTTGCCCCCGTTCTTCGAGGCACTGCGTCCTGACTCTCCGGACGTTTCGACAGAGTCCGAGCCGGAAGAGTCAACGGATTCTTTCTCAATGGTTTCAGGCCGTCCAAGCACGGCGACCACCTCATTGACCATCTCAAGGGTGACAATTCCTCCGGGGCCGCATTTCTCAAGCAGAAGTTCGGCCATCCGCTCCTCGATACCCTCCATCACCTCAGCACCGCTCTCTTTTCCGGAATAGAAAGACTCCAGCTCGTCAAGATATTCATTTGTGGCGGCTGCCGCCTCATCCTCAAGGGAAAAGACATAGCCACCTATGCTGGCATATTCAACTTGTCTCATAATAATCGACTGTTTCGGGAACAGACGGCACTCCGCCGCTCCGCATTCATATTCATTGCTTTATAGTTCTGATTGTCTCCACTATCTCTTGCCACGCCAGATCCATCTCCTTAAGTTGCTGGCGCCCTTTCTCAGTGATACAGTAGTATTTACGGGGTGGTCCCTGAGTGGATTCCTCCCATCGGTAGGACAGAAGCCCCTGATTCTTCTGGCGGATCAGAAGCGGGTAAAGGGTACCCTCGACCACTATCATATTCGCCGATTTCAGGTCTTCCAGAATCGAAGAGGCGTAGGCCTCTTTCCTGTTCAGGATGCTAAGGATGCAGTACTCCAGCACTCCTTTGCGCATCTGTGAACGAACATTGTCAGCGCTATTTTCCATTATTATTCCTCCTTTGACTGAATCTCGCCATATTCTCAGCGGTAGGCTCGAATCCCCGCATCATGCACTTGTCCGCGGGAGTCCTCGCCACCGGTACTACAATCCAAAGGACAAGATAGACCAAAAAGCCGGAGCCGTAAAGCAGCATAGTCAGCAACGCTACTATCCTGACCAAGGTGATGTCCACATTCAGGAAGGCAGCCAATCCGGCGCACACTCCCCCGATTGTCTTGTTGTCAAGGTCTCTGAAAAGCCGCCTTCCGGCGCCGCCGCTGCCGCCGCTGTACGTGAAATCCGGGCCTGTTCCGGCCGCACCGCACCCTCCGGTCCGTTCTCCGCCACCGGCGCCTTCATTTCCGGATGGAGACTCCGGCTCTATCGATCCGTCCGGCATACCAAGTTGCTCCACCACCCTTGTGACAAGAGCCAGATTGACGACACGGTACGAGGCCCCACCGATGCCTTGGTCAAATAATTCAGCGATGCGATCCTCCAAATCGGCCATCACCTCTTCCCTCGCCGACCGGGTGTCCCGGTCAAGACGACTCCTGAAATGATCGAAATAAGCGGAGAGCCTTGCGTAGGCATCCTCATCCAAAGAGAAACTACTGCCGCCCACACTGACATTTACAACTTTTTTCATTTGCTTATCTATTTGATTATTAATAATTTCGTCCATTAACTCAATCTTCGCCGGCCCCTTTAGCCTTGCTTTGCCATTAAGTTTACATTGCAAAGATATAAATAATTTCAGATACCTTGCAAGACAAAGTACTAAAATATTCAAAAAAAGTTTGACGACACCGGAATATCCTTGGGACGCTCACCTAACGGGAACGAGGAGCGACTGCGGGAAGAGCAGATCATTGGTCGGCTACGTAGGGAGCGGGATACGACAGGGGAAGGATTTCAGCGGCGACATTAGCCGCGAAGACCTTGCATATAAAGGAAAAAATGAGTATCTTGTGGTGTCTGTCGCCTTTGACAATTTTCGAGGGACAGCCGAGAGAGACAGACCATATTCATTATTATACTGGAAAAAAGTTTTATGAGACGCTCTTTACTTCTGGCTTCGGCCATATTCCTGCTCACAGGCGTTTTCGCACAGGGCAAGGACTACGAATCACAACGCCCGGCTCCCGAAAAAAGGCTCTTCCGCTCGGAAGCCGTGGAGAACAAGATCGCGCAGATGCAGGGCATCCTGAAGAACCCGCGCCTTGCGTGGATGTTCGCAAACTGCTTCCCGAACACCCTTGACACAACTGTTCACTTCGGCAAGGACGAGAACGGCAATTTCCGCACCTTTGTCTACACAGGAGACATCCACGCCATGTGGCTGAGGGATTCAGGCGCGCAGGTATGGCCTTACGTACAGCTTGCCAATCAGGATGAAAACCTCAGGAATATGCTTGCTGGCGTGATCAACTGCCAGTTTTCGCTGATCTGCATCGACCCATACGCCAACGCCTTCAACGACGGCCCTACGGGCAGCGAATGGGATTCGGACTACACCGACATGAACCCTTACGACCACGAGCGCAAATGGGAGATCGACTCGCACTGCTACCCTATCCGTCTGGCCTACCGGTACTGGAAGGTCACCGGTGACGATTCCGTGTTCGGGGAGACTTGGATGAACGCCATACAGACCATTCTCAAGACCCTGAAGGAACAGCAGCGCAAGGACGGGCCGGGCCCTTACAGGTTCGCAAGGAAGACTGACAGGCAGTTCGACACCAAGTCCAACGGCGGACGAGGCAACCCTGTCAAGCCTGTCGGCCTGATCGCCTCCGCGTTCCGTCCATCCGACGACGCGACGATGTTCGAGTTCCTCATCCCTTCCAACTTCTTCGCTGTCACCTCTTTGCGCAAGGCAGCCGAGATTCTGACAACCGTCAACGGCAACAAGAAACTGGCAAAGGAATGTCTCGACCTGGCCGCCGAAGTGGAGAAAGCCCTTTACGAATATGCCGTGGTAGACCATCCTAAATACGGCAAGATCTTCGCATTCGAGGTCGACGGTTTCGGCAACCGGCTCATGATGGACGACGCCAACGTTCCGAGCCTTCTGGCGATGGCCTATCTCGGCGACATCGATGTCAACGACCCTATCTACCATAACACCCGCCGCTTCGTATGGAGCGAGGACAACCCGTATTTCTTCAAAGGTAAGGCCGGAGAGGGCATCGGCGGTCCGCACATAGGCTACGACTACATCTGGCCTATGAGCATTATGATGAAGGCTTTCACCTCACAGGATGACAAGGAGATCAAGTGGTGCGTCGAGACTCTGATGAAGACCGACGCCGGCACCGGATTTATGCACGAATCATTCCACAAGGACAACGCCGACAAGTTCACACGCGCCTGGTTCGCCTGGCAGAACACCCTTTTCGGCGAGTTGATCCTCCATCTGACCGACACCGGCAAACTCGACCTCCTCAACTCAATCAAGGTCAAGTAGCCGCCCGGACGCACAGAACCGGATTCTGACTTACACGCATGGCACAACACTACGCCCATAAGTCAATACGATGTCCGCACCCCAACCGGTATCGTATCCAAGCATTCGAAGGACGACCTCGAATTGCGATGCCCCCAAAAGGGCAAAGTGACACATCAAAGCCAAACAAATCCGCCGCCGGCCCTTACGGGTGGAGCGGCGGATTTTCCTTGTGAGTATTGACCACTCTTCGGCACACAAGACGTATCACATACTCTCCTGTGCGCAAAAAGCCGGTTCGCACACTAAGCGCGCGAACATAGTCCTCATACATGGCCACCAACGCAAAAGCACGCATCATATAGTCTCTCACACAACAGCACGCCAACAATCCCCGCCACACCATCACAAGAGCATCTCCAGGCATGCCTACGAAACCCCGCCTGACTTAGGTCGCATATAATAAATAGGGAACTATACAGAAGTTGGCTAACATTGCCAGGATTGGCATCATTGGCAATCCATAGCAGTCCCAGACCATCAATCAACCAATGAAAATCGTGTTCTATTATGTTTTAGGCGTTACAAAAGAAAACGTGTTCAACCCCTATATAGTTCCCAATAAATACATTGAGCAGTTCCTTAAAAAGTTCTTTGAGTTTAAAC
>CAYMOB010000017.1:0-51107 GCA_964391955.1 uncultured Muribaculaceae bacterium
GTGCGGCGGAATAAAAGCGCGCTTTTATTCCGCCGCACAGTGCTGAAGCAAATCCACCGTGATGAATCCGTCACACTCCAAGGCCGTGACAAGACGGCTTACGCGGCTGTAAGACCACTTCAGGCTGGCGCACAGCTCGTCAACGGATATTCCTCGCCGCTCCTTCACCAGCGCCGCGACACGTACGATGTCCGAACAGTCACCGCTGGAAGCCCTGTCCCGGTAGTAATCCTCCACCGCCGCCTTGAAATCATCCTTAGGCCTCCGCGCGGCCTTTCCAAGGCCAAGTCCGGACACAAGCTCGGCAAGATCGCCAATCTGCCCGGCCACATTCTCCCGAATCAGCAGATTGCACCCCTGCGAGACCGGATCGTCAATCCTTCCGGGCAGGGCGTACACATCCCGGCCATATGATGAAGCCAGACGGGCCGTCATCATACCCCCGCCTTTTATTCTGGACTCGACAAGAATTGTAGCCCTGCATATTCCGGCTATGATTCTGTTGCGCCTCAGGAAATTGATTCTGACCGCTTCGGTGCCGGGAGGATAGTCCGTCACCAAAGCACAGCCGGGAGCCGACGCCATCGCCTCTCCGAGAGTGCGGTTCCCCGAAGGGTACAACCTGTCGATTCCGGTAGCCATCACTGCCACGGTGGGAAGCCCGTGTTCTATGGCGGCGCGGTGGGCGGCCGCATCGACTCCAAGGGCAAGGCCGCTGACCACCAAAGGCTTCACAGCGGCTCTCGACATCGCCTCCACTATCCTGCGGCACCAGTCCCTGCCGTAACTTGTCACACCGCGGGTCCCGACGACAGCCACATGAGGACGCCCTCCGAAGACCTCTCCGGGGAGTGAGCATCCCTTATAATACAGCCCGAGCGGAGGATCCTCACACTCCATAAGCAGGGCCGGATAACCGGATTCGCCTATTCCTACGAACCTGCAGCCATCCTCCTCCAGACCGTCAAGTTCTATGGCGGCGGACTCGAAAGCGCTGCCGGTAATCAACGGGACATACCTCGCCTTTGAGTTGGCGGCGAGTATCCTGGCCGCCTCCTCTCGTTCTTCGAACACAGTCCGGGCATCCCCGAAGACCTTGATGAGCCTGAGACCCACCTTGGGTTCGAAACCGAAAATCCTGTTTAGGGCGCAAAGCGACACCCTTTCCTCAAATGACATTCCTACCGATTCTTTCAGCATATTCATAAACAACGCTTCCGGACAGACGGAAAACGGAAACGCAATTTGCGGGATTAAAGGAAACGCCAGGGGGTACGAGGCCGATTAATTTACGTTTCTTTGGATTTTTTACGTTTTTTATCAAACCGGAGCGGATTGGCTACCTTTGCGATGCTTTTTTCACTATCTTTGAGGCTATGATATTCGTAGACACCCATTGTCACATCAACGACCCCGCCTTCTCCGGCGAGGAAAGAGCCTACATCGAGAGGGCAAGGGCCGAAGGCGTGGAACTGATGCTTCAGGCCGACATCGACAGTTCCGAGCGGGACTCCATGTTCGCCCTTGTCGGACGGCATCCTGACTCGCTGCGCCCGATGATAGGCCTGTACCCAGGCTCGGTCGGCAAGGACTGGCGCGCGGAGATCGACTCGATGACAGGCTTCCTCGAAAGATGGGAGGCCGGAGGCGGGCCCAAGGTGGTGGCCGTCGGAGAGGTCGGGCTTGACTACCACGAGGGAACGGAGTTCGCCCGCGAGCAGAAGGAAGCCCTGGAGTGGCAGCTTGATTTCGCGGCCGAAAGGGATCTGCCGCTCAACATCCACCTCAGGGACGCGACCGCCGACTTTCTGGAGATTCTCCGCCGGCACAAAGGGCTTAGGGGGAATATGCACGCCTACAGCGGCAGCGTCGAGACATTCCGAGAGCTTCAGCGGCTCGGAGACTGGCGTATAGGGGTAGGCGGCGTGGTGACATTCAAAAAGGCCGGGATTGCCGACGTGGTAAGGGAAATTCCCCTCGAGAGGATAGTTCTCGAGACCGACGCCCCCTATCTGACCCCTATGCCGCACAGAGGCCACCGGAACGAGAGTTCCTACGTCCCTCTTATAGCCGCCAAGGTGGCCGAGCTTAAAGGAGCGACCGTCGAAGAGGTGGCCGAAATCACGACCAATAACGCCAAAACACTTTTCGGAATATGAAAAGATCTTCCATCCTGATGATATACACAGGAGGCACGATCGGGATGAGACAGGATCCGCGGGACCTGACCCTGAAGCCTTTCGACTTCCGCCAGATTCTCGAGGAGGTGCCGGAGCTGAAGAAGTTCGCCCTGCGCATCGACTCCTACACTTTCGACCCGCTGATCGATTCGTCTGATGTGGAGCCGTCCTTCTGGCAGTCGCTTGCCTTGCTGATTCAGAAGCGATATGACGAATATGACGGATTCGTCGTCCTGCACGGGACCGACACGATGGCATATTCGGCGTCCGCACTGAGCTTTATGCTTGAGAATCTCGCGAAGCCGGTGGTGTTCACGGGAAGCCAGCTCCCGATAGGAGTCCCTCGCACCGACGGAAAGGAAAACCTGATTTCCGCCGTCGAAATCGCATCCGCCCGTGACAAAGACGGTAGGGCGCGCGTCCCCGAAGTCAGCATATTCTTCAATTCCAAACTGTTGAGAGGGAACCGAAGCGTCAAGGTCAGTTCGGAGGATTTCAGCGCCTTCCACTCGCCCGACTGTCCTCCGTTAGCCGAGGCAGGCATCAGCATCAAATACAACGACAGCATCATACGAAAGCCGGAGAGCTGGGGCGAGCCATTGAGAATCAGCACCGAACTTGACACGAGGGTTTCGATTCTCAAGGTGCATCCGGGCATTACGCCGCAGGTTATGAAATACTTTCTCTGCGGCCCGGACATCCGCGCGGCCATCATCGAGACATACGGTTCGGGCAACGCTCCGTCAAGGCAATGGTTCCTGGACATAGTAAAGGAAGCCGCCGAGTCGGGAAAGGTTCTGATGAATGTGACGCAGTGCCTGTCCGGTACCGTGAACATGGACATCTACGCCACCGGCAAGGCGCTTGAGAAGGCCGGGGTCGTCTCCGGAGCCGACATCACGACCGAAAGCGCTCTGGCGAAACTGTTCTATCTTATGGGGAAGACAACGGACAACAGGCAGGTGAAATCAAGGCTCGGAGACAATCTAAAAGGAGAAATTTCCCTATAATTATTGCCAATTGGAAATAATTTAGTAAATTGCAACGGTTTTTTAGGGGGGGCTTGTGTCCCGCTGAAGCCACGGAAACGATAACTATTTAATACATTATCAATTTAAATTAAACACACAAAAACAGTTATGAAAAAGTTTTTCATGTTTTTGGCAGTCGCAGGCGCTCTCACCTTCACTGCAAACATCGCATCCGCCCAGGATCAGCCAGCTGACAACGCAGCCGCAACAGAACAAGTTGCCGAGGCTGGGGGTTCAGCCGTAATGACTGCGGAAGACCTCCTCAAGGGTACCGGTCAGGACGTTCCTATGCACCAGCAGATCAAGACCTACTTCATCCAGGGAGGTCCGGGCTTCATGTCCATGATCCTCCTGTGCCTTGTACTCGGTCTTGCACTCGCCATCGAGAGAATCCTTTATCTCTCATTCTCAAAGACCAACACCGAGAAGCTCCTCTCCAAGGTTGAGGAAGCTCTCGCACAGGGCGGCATCGAGAAGGCCAAGGCCGTGTGCCGCGACACCAAGGGTCCGGTCGCCAGCATCTTCTTCGATGGTCTCAACCACTACAGCGAGGGTATTGACGTTGTTGAGAAGAGAATCACTTCAGCCGGCGGCGTACAGATGAGCCTTATGGAGAACAACCTCTCCTGGATCGCCCTGTTCATCGCCCTTGCTCCATCCCTCGGATTCTTGGGAACTGTAATCGGTATGGTACAGGCGTTCGACGCCATCGAGGCTGCCGGTGACATCTCCCCTACCATCGTTGCCGGAGGTATGAAAGTGGCCCTTATCACCACCGTAGGCGGTCTTATCGTCGCCATGATTCTCCAGGTGTTCTACAACTATATTCTTTCCAGAATCGACGCTCTCTCCATCGACATGGAGGACGCTTCCATCGGTCTCATCGATGTTCTTGCCAAGAACGAGAAGAAATAATTTGTAGCGGGAATTTTAGAATCTGATTATAATGAATAAGATATTCAAAATAACCGGATGGGTACTGGGAATCCTCGGAGTCATCTTCGGAATCCTCGCCTTCGCGAAAGGAGGATCTTCCGTAGACCTTCTCCTCAGGTACACCTACATCCTCCTCATTGCGGCTGTAGTTATCTGGATCGGACTCTCGATATTCATCTCCGGAAAGAACAACCCTAAGAACCTGATCAAGGCGGCCATCGTGCTTGTCGGAATCGCGGTTCTGGTTGGTCTGGCCTATGCGCTCTCATCCGGAGCGCCGGCTCTGAACGTCAAGACACAGCCTTCCGGACTGTGGTTGAAAATGACTGACACCATGCTTCTTCTGACATACATTCTTGGTGGTGCGGCTATTGTCGCCATCATCTTCGGTGCTGTCAGAACCGCAATCAACAACAAATAACATCCAGTTAGCTATGGCAAGAAAAACACCGGGACTGAACACACAATCAACAGCTGATATTGCGTTCCTTCTGCTCTGCTACTTCCTGATGACGTCCACAATGGACCAGCAGTCAGGTCTGCAGCGCCGTCTTCCACCGATGCCTGACAAAAATCAGCAGACGCAAGACACGAAGATCAACAAGCGTAACATCATTATCGTGAAGATCAACTCTTCCGACAGACTGTTTGCCGGTGACCAGCTTTTGGATGTTAGCCAGCTCAAGGACAAGATCAAGGAGTTCATCACCAATCCCAACAATGACCCTAACCTTCCAGAAAGGGAGACGAAGAACATCGAAGGCTTTGGTGAGTATCCGGTCTCAAAAGGAGTCATCTCTCTCCAGAATGACCGTGGAACAAGTTACAGGGCCTACATCGCGGTTCAGAACGAACTCGTGAAGGCCATCAACGAGGTCCGTGACGACTTCAGCAAGCAGAACTACGGCAAGGCATACTCATACCTTAGCGAAGAGAAGCAGAAGATTGTCAGGGAAGCCATTCCACAGAACATTTCCGAGGCAGAGCCTAAGGACATCACTAAAAAATAAAACAGGAGGATAAAGAAATGCCTAATTTTAAAAGAAGCGGTAAGAAAGAAATGCCGGAGTTGGGGACCAGCTCAGACATCGTGTTTATGTTCCTGTTCTTCTTTATGGTGACGACCCAGCTCCGTTCGACGGAAGTAAAGGTCAGGGTTAGACTCCCGGAAGCGACGGAAATCGCCAAGCTTGAAAGAAAGGATTTGGCCTCATACATCTACATCGGAGCCCCAACAGCTCAATTTCAGAGCCAGTACGGAACCGAGACACGTATCCAGCTGAATGACTCTTTCAAGACAACCAACGACATCCGTGACTTCATCGCCGCAGAACGCGACGCGATGAGCGAGGCTGACCGCCAGTTGATGCAGGTCTCAATCAAGGCAGACGAAGAAGCGAGAATGGGTATCGTGACGGACGTGAAGCAGGAGCTTAGACGCTGCTCCGCCCTCAAGATTATGTACGCTGCCAGAAAGATAAACAAACAGTAAACATTCTTGATTATACGAGAGAGAGGGACTGACCTGAAGGTCAGCCCCTTTCTTTTTTTGTGATTTTATGCTATATTTGCGAGATTGAACTAAATGTCAAATAAATATGGTAACGAGGAGTAAAGTGAAAGCCCTGCTCAAGGCCGGACCGGGACAGGAAGTGCTTGCCAAAGGCTGGGTAAGGACCAAGAGAGGGAACAAACAGATAAAGTTCATCGCGCTTAACGATGGCTCGACTGTAAACAATATTCAGGTAGTGGTAGATATGGCTGATTTCGATGAGGGACTGATAGCCAAAATCACCACAGGGGCAAGCATAAGCGTGACCGGAGACCTCGTAGAGTCTGTCGGAAGCGGCCAGGCAGTGGAAATCCAGGCAAAGGAGATCGAGGTTCTGGGCGAGTGCGACCCTGTAAGATACCCACTTCAGAAAAAGAACACCTCTCTTGAATATCTCCGCACCGTGGCTCACCTTCGTCCGAGGACAAGCACTTTCGGAGCGGTGTTGAGAATTCGGCACGCAATGGCTTTCGCAATCCACAAGTTCTTCAATGACAAAGGATTCGTTTACCTCAACACGCCGCTAATCACAGAATCTGACGCTGAGGGAGCGGGAGATATGTTCCAAGTGACCACACTCAACCTCGAGAACGTCCCTAAAAAGGAGAATGGAAAGGTTGACTTCAGCAAGGACTTCTTCGGGAAAAAGACCAGCCTGACCGTAAGCGGACAGCTTGAAGGCGAGCTTGGGGCGACTGCCGTGGGCGAGATCTACACGTTCGGCCCTACATTCAGGGCCGAGAACTCCAACACTCCAAGGCATCTTGCGGAGTTCTGGATGATCGAGCCGGAGATGGCGTTCTATGACATAAACGACAATATGGCCCTGGCCGAGGAGTTTGTCAAATATCTTGTACAGTACGCCCTCGACAACTGTTCGGACGACCTCAGGTTTCTCAACGACAAGTACGACGAGGGGCTCATCGAAAGGCTCAACAGTGTTCTCGGAATCGATTTTCAGAAAGTCACCTACACCGAGGCGGTGGAAATCCTCGAAGAAGCAATCAGGAACGGCACGCGGTTCGAGTATCCTGTCCACTGGGGGACTGACTTCCAAAGCGAACACGAGCGGTACCTTGTGGAGAAACACTTCGGCAAACCTGTGATTCTCACGGATTTTCCTAAAGACATCAAGGCGTTCTATATGAAACAGAACGAGGACGGGAAAACTGTCCGGGGAATGGACGTGCTGTTCCCGAAGATCGGAGAGATCATCGGAGGCTCAGAGAGAGAGGCATCTCTTGAGAAGCTTGAGCGGAGAATAGACGAGCTGAAGATGAGCAGGAAGAACCTTGAATGGTACATCGACACCCGCCGCTACGGAACAGTGCCGCACAGCGGATTCGGGCTGGGATTCGAAAGACTGCTGCTCTTCGTCACCGGAATGGCGAACATCCGCGACGTGATACCGTTCCCAAGGACACCGAAGAACGCCGAATTCTAAAGACAAAGGAATATGTTAGTGATTGGAATAGCCGGTGGCTCAGGCTCAGGAAAGACAACGGTTGTCAACGCCATAACCGAAAGCCTTAGGGAAAGGGTTGTGGTCATACCCCAGGATTCCTACTACAAGGACTCCAGCCATCTTCCTATGGAGGAAAGGCAGCAGATTAACTTCGACCATCCGGACGCCATAGACTTCAAGCTTCTCTGCGAACAGCTCAGGGAGCTTAAGAGTGGCAGAACGATAGAACAGCCGGTATATTCCTACATCACTTGCTCGAGGTCAAAGACAGAGACAGTCACTGTGAAACCGGCCGAGGTCATCATCATAGAGGGAATTCTCGTGTTCAGCTGCAAGGAACTTCGCGAACAGATGGATGTCAAGATATTCGTTGACGCTGACGACGACGACAGGCTGATGAGGGTGATGGCCAGGGACATTATGGAAAGAGGCAAGACCGTCGGCACAGTGATAGAAAGATACACCAAGACAGTCAAGCCGATGTACCTTCAGTTCATTGAGCCAAGCAAACGCTATGCGGACATAATCATACCTCAAGGTGGCCACAACAAGGTCGCCATTGACATAATCTCCGCCACCATCGAGAAGTCCCTGCGTGAGAGGGAGACCGGGGAATAGGCCGGAACGGGAGACTCCGATGCAGATTGATTATTCATTGATGCTATGAAGAGCGACGACAGAGCAGGGCTTTACATCACCGTCATATTCCATTTGGCGGTGGTCATTGTGTTGCTCGTCTGCCAGATTTCATCCATCCTCAAAGGCGAGAACACTTTTGTGCTGGACTTCTCAAAGCAGGAGAAGGTAGAGAAGGAACGCGCGGAGAAGAATATGAAGGAAGAGGTCAGCGAACGTCTTGACAGGATGCTGGCCGAGGCCGGAAGTGTTCCTGTAAGGAATGTGGCCGTTGACAGAGGCGCCCTCAAAGATGACAGGAACACCAACGCCGAGGAACTTTACAAGGAAGCCGAGAAACTTGCAAGAGACCTGAAGAACGGGCCGAAGTTAGACGAGCCTGACGAGGACTATGCGGCGGTCAGCAAACCGGAAAGCAAAAAAGAGGAGTCTAAGGCGTCCGGCTACAAAGGGCCGTCCGTAGTCTCCTACGAGCTTGACGGGAGAAAGGCCAGCAAGCTTTCGATTCCCGCATACCGCTGCCTTGGAGCCGGGCACGTCACGGTGATCATTACGGTTGACCCGTCCGGGAGGGTTCTGAACGCCAAGGTTCAGGACGAGGTTTCCTCTGATGACAAATGCCTGAGGGACTTTGCGATAAGGGCAGCGAGACTGTCGCGTTTCTCTGCGTCTGCCGCAGCCCCGGCCAGACAGACAGGAAACATCGTCTATCTGTTCGTGGCACAATAATTTACAAGTCCAGCAAATGAGCAAGAAGACTTTGACCATACTCACAGCAACAGCCGTGGTTCTCCTGGCGGGAATCGCATGGGCTGTCGCCAAGTTGTATTCAAAGCCTTCTGATTATGACGGGATGATGCGGAACTCCCGTTTCGTCGAAAGCAACAGACTGGTCGAGGCAGTTCCGTCGGATGCCGCTATCGTCTTTTGCTTCAAGAACTTCGGCAGAGCCTGCGAGATTCTCGGCGATTCATTGTCCCTCTTCGGCGAGCTGGCGTCCGGCAAATTCTCCGGAATCTCCGCCCTCCATCCCGGCAGCCTGAAAAAGGCTCCGGCGATCATGTCCGTCCATTACAGCAAGGATCTGCCGCCGCTTATGATTATAGAAGCAGGAAAGGCCGTCGCCGACAGCACACTGGAACTTAGGAGACTTCTTGCTGCAGCCGACTCGTCCGGGCTTCTGACAAGAATCAACGGAGAACTCATTCTGATTTCCACCTCGCAGACAGTCATAAACTCATCGGTCAGACATTTGGAGGAAGGACACAGCATCCTGGAAGCCAACGGCTTTACTGAAATCACTTATTCTGCGGAAGGGGATGATGTACTGTTCCTGTCCAACTCTTATCTGGGCAATCTTATGGAAGCCTTCTTCAGCAAGAGGCTCCTCAAATCAAGGAACTTCATCAGGGACCTGGCGGACTGGAGCGCCTTCAGCCTGACGAGACGTTCCGAATCAGGTGTCGGGATGAGAGGCTCATTGCTGTACTCCGGTGACCCTTCGTACTACCTGAATGTGCTTGGCCACACCGGACAGTCTGAAATCAGGATAACGGAAATCGCCCCGTCCGGCTCAGATTTCATAATCGGCCTTCCAACCGGAAGCATCACGTCCTATCTTAAGGCTTACAGAAGCTATCTTGACTCCAGAAGTCTCCTCGACAAGTACGAATCCACCCTCACAGGCCAGCGAAAGAACTTGAAACAAGATGCGGAGGAGTGGGCGAAGGCATTGGACATCAAAGAAATAGGCTTGATAGACTTCCACTTAGGGGATAATCTCCGACAGATTCTGGCAATCCGTCCCGGCGTCAGGTGCCAGACAAAGGATGTCAGCGGAATGATATGCGGAGGATTCGCCTCGACTCTCTTCGGGGACATATTCACAGCCGATGATGAAAGCGCCTGCGCTCTGGTCAACGGGTGGATTGTCATAGGAGCGGCGGACTGCGTTGCTGAATATTCAAAAAGCGGTTTTTTGAAAGAGAACCTCGCCTCACGCCTTGCGTCTGAAGGTCTCGAACGCATTCCGCAAAAGAACGGTAAGGCCTGGATTTATTATTCTCCGCGCGAGGATCCGAACCAGCTTGACGCGACATTCAGTCCTGCAATTGCCAGAAAGCTCAGAGACATTCTGAAAGGAGTTCCCTATGCGCCTGTGACAATCTCCGCGGTAAGCGACGGAGGGACTGTCAGGCTTGAGTTCAGTATGGACAGAATAGCCCGGAGCAGAGGTTCTGTTCCCGTGTCGGCGGCCAGAGACACTTCCGTTACAGTGCCGTCCGGACCATACAAGGTGACAAACTGCGCCACCGGAAAGTCCAATACCATCTATCAGAACAGCCATCTTTCCATCTGCCTTAAGGATGAGAACGGTAAGGATGTCTGGGGAGTGCCTTTCAAGTCCAGAATCTGCGGCTATGTCCAGGACATTGACTACTACAACAACGGGAAAATCCAGTTCCTGTTCGCAGCCGGGTCACAGATGTATCTGATTGACAGGCTCGGGCGGTTCGTATCCGGGTTCCCTGTCGAGACAGGCAAGATAATTGCGGCAGGTCCTGCCGTGTACGATTTCACTGGAGCCAAAGGCTATACAGCTATGGTTCTGCACAAGGACAACACTGTAGGCTATTATGACCTGCACGGGAGGCAGGTCCCGTCCTGGAAAGGAATAACAGCCGGTGAGACTATAAAAAGCCTTCCCGAGCTTCTGGAAGGCAATGGAAAAAGGTACTGGGTGGTCAGGACATCGGCACAGACCCTTGTGTTCCCGTTTGAAGGCGGCGAGCCTTTGGTCAAGGGCAACGGCGACAAGATGATCCGGCCTGACAGTAAGATAGAAATGACAGACAAAGGGTTCAGCGGGGTCTGCTACGACGGAAAGGAAAGAACCTTCAAGTCTGACTGATAAATGAAAACGAACATTATGAACGATTTCAAATTTGAATCCGTCAACAAGCTTCTGGAGAAAAGTTTCAGGAAAAACTGGGACAGACAGGCTCTCTCCAACTATCAGGGTGTCAGTCTTTGCTACAGGGATGTGGCAAGACGAATCGAGAAACTACACATCGCCTTTGAGAAATGCTTCCTTCACAAGGGGGACAAAGTGGCCATCTGCGCCCGCAACCAGGTCAACTGGGCTATCAGCTATCTGGCCACGATGACTTACGGAGCGGTCCCGGTGCCGATTCTGCACGAGTTCAAGCCGGGGAACATCCACTATCTTGTGAATCACTCGGAGGCCAAGGTCCTCTTCGTTGACGATGTGGTCTGGGAAGGGCTGAGCGCCGACGAGATGCCCGGAGTCTTCGCGGTCGTGCGCATCAACACTTTCCAGCTTCTCTATGCGAAGGTGCCGCGCATCACGGAGGCCAGGGAGCATATGAACGAATATTTCGGGAAACGCCATCCGAGCAGCTTTGAGCCTGAGGATATCAACTACTACAAGGACTCCCCCAACGAGTTGGCGATGATCAACTACACCTCCGGGACATCCGGATTCTCAAAGGGAGTCATGATTCCTTACAGGGCGATATGCTCGAATATGCAGTTCGCCGCACACGTGCTTCCGGAACTGGACAACCACACCAATGTCGTGTCTATGCTTCCTTCCGCGCATATGTATGGAATGTTGTTCGAGTTCCTTTTCGAGATGACAATCGGCGCGCACGTGCATTTCCTCACCAGGGTGCCAAGTCCGAAAATCATAATGCAGGCTCTCTCCGAGGTCAGGCCGAACATCATCATCGCCGTGCCTCTCATTATCGAGAAAGTCTATAAGTCAAAGATACAGAAGATTGTAGAGAAAGGTGGAATCAAGACTTTGCTTAAGGTTCCTGTCATTGACAAGATGATTCAGAAGAAAATCCGCACAGAGCTTGTCAGCGCCTTCGGAGGAGAGTTCATCGAGATTATTATGGGCGGGGCGGCCTTCAACAAGGAGATTGAGAAGTTCTTCTGGGACATCGCTTTCCCTTACACGGTCGGCTACGGAATGACGGAGTGCGCCCCGATTATCACCTACGCCCACTACGACAAGAAGAAACTCTATTCCTGCGGCCAGGCAGCCCTGAATATGTCCATCCGCATCGACTCCCCTGACCCTGAGAACATCGAGGGAGAGATTCAGGCTTACGGCCCGAACATCGCTCTCGGCTACTACAAGAACGAGGAGGCCACAAAGGATCTCTTCACCGAGGACGGATGGCTCAGGACCGGAGATATGGGCGTTATTGACAAGGACGGCTATCTCTTCATCAGAGGACGGTCGAAGTGTATGGTTCTCGGCCCGAGCGGCCAGAACATTTACCCTGAGGAGCTGGAGTCCGTGATCAATTCTTTCGCCTATGTCGTGGATTCCCTGGTCATCGAGGACAACGGCGGCCTGACCGCACTTGTCTATCCGGACTACCATCAGGCCGAGCTTGACGGGATGAACAGGAAAGATTTGGAGAAGACTCTTGCCGCACAGCTCCCGGAGATCAACAAGGAAATACCTAACTACGCCAGCATCAAAAAGATAGAATTTATGCCAGAGGATTTCGAGAGAACACCTAAGCGTAGTATCAAGAGATACCTCTACCAGAGAAAATAATGGAAAAATTCGATCAGCGTTACCTCGAGATGGCCGAGGTCTGGGCCAGGAACTCCTACTGCAAGAGACGGCAGGTCGGAGCCATACTTGTCAAGGACAGGATGATTATCTCCGACGGCTACAACGGTACTCCTTCCGGTTTCGAGAACATCTGCGAGGATGAGAGCGGGGCCACGAAGCCTTACGTCCTCCACGCCGAGGCCAATGCGATAACAAAGGTGGCCAAGTCAGGGAACAGCAGTCTCGGAGCGACTCTCTACGTGACTGCGTCCCCTTGCATCGAGTGTTCAAAACTGATCATACAAGCGGGGATAAAAAGAGTCGTCTACAAGGACGAGTACCGGCTCGCTGACGGAGTTGACCTGCTCCGGAAAGCCGGGATTAAAGTTGAAAAGATAGATTAGGATGAAACGGATATCTTCCATCTGGATTGCCCTTTTAGGGATTGTGGCGGGGGCGCTTATGGTGCTGGCCTACAATGCATATTCCCAGAAAAAGAACATGTACCGCGTCCAGTACGGAGAGTGGCGCAAGCTGAATCTGATTCTTGACCAGATTAACAGAAACTACGTTGACACGATCAACGTGGCGGATGTCACGGACGCGGCCATCACCGCCGCCCTGGCAGAGCTGGATCCTCATTCCGTATATATGCCGCCGGTCGAGCTGACAGAGGCCGAGACCGATCTGGCCGGCAATTTCGACGGAATAGGAATTCAGTTCAATGTCCCAAACGACACGGCCATAGTGCTTGAGGTTATCCCGGGAGGCCCGTCAGAGAAAGCCGGGCTTCAGCAGGGAGACAGAATCCTCAAGGTCGGTGACAAGGACATAGCTGGGGTCAAATTCCCTCAGGACAGTATGGTACGCAGGATGAAAGGCCCGGCTGGGACAAAGGTCACTGTCACGGTCGGCAGGGGCAAGGAGACCATACCGTTCGAGATCACGAGGGGCAAGATTCCGATGCACTGCGTGGACGCTTCGTTTATGATCAACGACACCACAGGCTACATCAAACTCTCCAAGTTCTCAAGGACGACCTTCCCGGAAGTCTCACAGGCCGCCATCGACCTGTTGGGGAAAGGGATGAAGCGGCTGATATTCGACCTCAGGGACAACACCGGAGGCTATTTCGACCAGGCCCTGCTATTGAGCGACATGTTCCTCAACAAAGGAGACGAGATTGTCTATATGCAGGGGCTTCACCGGAAAAGGGACGAGTACAAGGCAGATGGGAAAGGCATACTTCAGGACATATCCCTAACCGTTCTCATCAATGAATCCACAGCCTCTTCAAGCGAGATTTTCGCCGGGGCGATACAGGACAACGACAGAGGAATCATCATCGGAAGGCGCTCGTTCGGCAAAGGACTCGTGCAGGAGCCTGTCTACTTCAGCGACGGCTCGGGAGTACGCCTGACAGTCGCGAGGTTCTACACTCCGTCAGGACGATGCATCCAGAAACCATATTCAGAGGACTACCAGTACGACATCTACAAGCGCTACGCCGACGGCGAGATGTACGACGCCGACAGCATAAAGGTGGACTCCACGGCAGCGTTCAAGACGGCGGCGGGCAGGACTGTCTATGGCGGAGGCGGCATCATTCCAGACGTGTTCGTGCCGGTGGACACCACAAGAGCAAGCGGATTCTACATCGCCTGCAACAAGAAAGCGACGCAGATGAGGTTCTCCTCGGCGATGTTCGACAAGTACAAGGGCAGGCTTTCCGAAATAGGTGACTACGACGAGCTGAACAGGTTCCTCGACAGCATTGACTTACCTTCCGCATTCCGGGAATATGCATCCTCGAAGGACGGCATCGCCTGCACGCAAAAAGAATGGGAAGAGACAAGCGACTATCTCCTCCCACAGCTTCGCGCCCTTGTCGGACGTTACTCCAGACTCGGCGACAACGCCTTTTACAAGATGTACCTCAATGTGGATCCGACGCTGAAAAAGGCTATTGAATCGGACTCACATAATCTTTTACATCCTGTCCGCTGACAGGATTGCCGCCAAGAATCATCAGGCGCTCCACCACGTTGCGGAGTTCCCTGATGTTTCCGGTCCAGGATTTCTCCTGAAGCATCGCAAGAGCTTCGGGAGAAAATGTTTTTACGGGCATTCCGGATTCCGTACTGATAAGATTGACAAAATATTCGGAAAGCAAAGGAATGTCGGACTTTCTTTCGTCCAATGAAGGCACCTTGATGACTATCACGCTGAGCCGGTGGTAGAGATCCTCCCTGAAATTACCTTTCTCGATTTCTTCGTGCAAGTTCTTGTTGGTGGCAGCCACAACTCTCACGTCCACGGTGATATCCTTGTCGCTTCCGACCCTTGACAGCTTTTTCTCCTGAAGCACGCGAAGAACCTTGGCCTGCGCGGCAAGACTCATATCTCCGATTTCATCAAGGAAAAGGGTGCCTCCGTCCGCCTGCTCGAACTTGCCCTTATGCTGTTTGATCGCTGACGTGAACGCACCTTTCTCGTGACCGAAAAGCTCGCTTTCTATCAACTCGGACGGGATGGCCGCACAGTTCACCTCTATGTACGGCATAGCGCCGCGCGCGCTCTGCTCGTGCAGACTTCTGGCCACAAGTTCCTTACCGGAACCATTAGGGCCGACAATCAGGACACGGGCATCGGTGGGGGCCACTTTGGAAATTATGTCCCTCACGTGCATAATCGGCTCAGACTCACCTATCATCCTCTGTCCGTACACTTTCTTCTTGAGAGTCTTGTTCTCGGAGAGAATGGTGGCTTTCTCGGAGGCGTTCTTGATGGTGATAAGGATTCTGTTCAAATCCAAAGGCTTCTGAATGAAGTCGAACGCTCCTTTCTTGATGCACTCCACCGCCGTGTCGATGTCCCCGTGACCGGAAATCATCACGATGGCCGCGTCAACTCCCTCAGCCGTCATCTTTTCCAGAACCTCGGTCCCGTCCATTCCCGGCATCTTGATGTCGCAGAAAATCACATTGTACCTTTCCTTATCAACCATCGCCAAGGCGGCCGCACCGTCCTCGGCGACATCCACATCGTAACCTTCATCCCCTAAAATCTCCTTCAGGGAGTTCCTGATGTATCTTTCGTCATCAACAATCAATATCTTCATAGAAAAAACGTCATTATTCAACTCAAAAAAACCGGGAACTCTCCTTCCCGGGAACGGCTTCTCCCGAAAGCCGGACACAAATTGAAAGATAATACAAATATCGGACAAAATTCCTTCATAGCATAACGGAAAACAGAAAAGGGAAGCAACATATTTTTTTCATATTGCAAAAATTGATAATTTTGCCGTATGAAACTACCTGACATCATAATAGCCATAGACGGCTACTCATCCACCGGCAAAAGCACGCTTGCGAAGCTGATCGCGGAACGCTATTCTTTCCTCTACCTTGACTCTGGAGCGCTTTACCGAGGGGTTACGCTGCACGCCATTGAGAACGGGCTGGTCGGTGAGGACGGAAGCATCGACGAGACGGGGCTTAGAAAAGCTCTTCCGGAACTGGGACTCGACTTCAGACCAGAGGGAACATTCCTCGGAGAGCGGTGCGTCGAAAAGGAAATCAGGACATTGGAGGTGTCAGGACACGTAAGTCCCGTCTCTGCGGTTCCGTTTGTCAGGGAATATGTCGACGAGCGTCTCCACGCTTTCGGGCAAAGGAAGAGAATCGTAATGGACGGACGCGACATCGGGACGACCGTGTTCCCGGAGGCTGAGGTGAAAATCTTTATGACCGCCAGCCCCGAAGTCAGGGCGCGGAGGCGTTTCGACGAGATGAAATCCAAAGGCCTGGACCCGGATATCAAGGACGTGATGAAGAACCTCCTTGAAAGGGACTACATAGACTCTCACAGGGAGACCTCCCCTCTTTCCAGAGCCTCCGACGCTTTCGTTCTGGACAATTCGGATATGAACCTGCACGAGGAGCTTGTCTGGTTCCAAGGGCTTGCACAAGGGAGGTTCGGGATTCTGGAGTAGGATAGGATGGGTCTTCAAGTCGAGATAGAGAGTCACTCCGGCTTCTGCGGAGGAGTCATCAGGGCTATAGGCCGGGCCGAGAAGTTTCTGGACGATTATCCGGGAAAACGGCTGTACTCCCTTGGCGACATTGTCCACAACGAGGCCGAGCTTCGCAGACTCGGCGACAAAGGTCTTGTAACCGTCAGCAAATCAGAATTAAGGAACATCCGCTCCCTCACATCGGAAGCCGACACTACGGTGCTTGTCAGGGCGCACGGCGAGCCACCGGAGACATATTCATTGGCGGAAAGCCTTGGGGTGACGGTCATCGACTGCACGTGTCCGGTGGTACTTAGACTACAGAAGAGCATCAGGGAGGCCTACGAGCGGCTTCGGCCTGCCGGGGGGCAGCTGGTGATTTTCGGAAAAATCGGCCACGCCGAGGTCTTGGGACTGTTGGGGCAGGTTGGAGGAGACGCCGAGGTGATTGAGGACATACCGATGCTCCTTTCGAGAATCAATGACGGCGCCATCCTGACGGACAAGCCGCTGGAAGTATTCTCGCAAACCACCAAGAGCCCTGTTGAGTACGCCGGAATATGCAGTACGCTTTCATCGCGCTGCAAGGGTGGGCTACGCATACACGAGACCATCTGCTCGCAGGTGGCTTCGAGGCATGAGGAACTGGCCGGCTTTGCGTCGGGGCACGATGTGATTGTCTTCGTGTCCGGGATGTCGAGTTCCAACGGTAAGGTGCTGTTTGATCTTTGCAAGGCGAGAAACCGCAGGGCCTACCACATCTCCGAAACTTCCGGATTATCGGCCGGATGGTTCTCCGATGGGGACAAGGTAGGGGTCTGCGGGGCGACATCCACTCCAGGATGGCTGCTTGCCGAGGTCGCCGAAGCGATCTCACGGCTATCGGTTCGATGAGCTTTCCCTACAACCGCGGGTCCTGACGTGGCGATGCGATAGAAAGAATTTTTTGCAGGAGTATTCACAAATAGTTAACTTTGCGGTCGAAATGATTGCGATTCAATCTTTTGAAATCTAAATTCAAAACATATTTATGGCAACAACAGCAGATTTTAAGAACGGCCTTTACATCAGCTACAACGGCAAGCCTTGCCAGGTAGTCTATTTCCAGCACGTTAAGCCTGGAAAAGGTCCGGCATTCGTGAAGACAAAACTTCGCAACCTTGAGAACGGAAGGATTCTTGAGAACACCTTCACAGCGGGTATGAAAATCGATGTCATCAACGTCGAGAGACGTCCTTACCAGTTCCTCTATTCAGACGAGGACGGGTTCAACTTTATGCACGAGGAGACCTACGAGCAGATTCATCTGCCTCACGATGTAGTCGATAACGCTGACCTTATGAAGGAGGGACAGCACGTTGAGATGATGTTCGTGGTTGAGCCTGAGGAGAAGTGCCTCACCTGTGAGCTTCCTACCTACGTTACCCTTGAGGTGACCTACACCGAGCCTGCAGTGAAGGGCAACACCGCCTCCACGAGCGCCCTTAAGGAGTGCACGCTCGAGACCGGCGCCAAGATTATGGTTCCGCTTTTCATCAACCAGGGCGACAAGATCACCGTCAACACCACCGACCGTTCCTACGGACAGAGAGTGTAAGGAGAAGGAACTTCGGGACGAAGCGACCGGAGCATACAACAAGAAAAGAGGTTGGCCAAACGGCCAACCTCTTGTTTGTTATGAGGCAGGATTGCTACTTATGGGCTTTGACTCCGAAGAATATCACACGGGTATTGGTTCCGGTGGTCGTGACCTTGAGTTCCGTGTCAGCCGCGAGGGCAGACGCCAGCTTAACCTCGTACTTGTCTTCATCTGTTACAATGATGGAGGCGTAAGGGGGATTGCCTGTAGCACCGTCATTCGCCTTGACAGCTATCTCGGCGGAGGCGGCTCCCGAGAGAGCCAATGTCGCCGGCTTGCCTTTCCAAGCCACGGCATATAATGTCAGGCTCTTGGTACCGGCTGGCACTGTGAGCGAGATATCTCCCATTTTCGAGGATGTGCCGATTTTGAGAACCTTGCAATCCTCCTTGCCGTTGATGGTCGCCACTCCGTCATCATAAGCGTTTGCACCGAGTGTGTACTTCAGGTCGATTGAATAAACGTCATCACCAGTCACCGGAACCTCAGGCCCGGCTCCGCCTGCCTTGTGGGAAACATAGAAGGCTCCACCGACCTGGTTGAGTCCATTGTAGGAAGTCTTGTAGCCTACGATGGTAAGCTCGTCACCCTCATTGATGCCAAGTGTAGCGAACTGCTTTGAGGCGCCGCCCCATCCGGTCACCACGCCATAGACATAAATCTCGGCGGTGCCGTCGGTAAGGGCGAAGTTACCATAGGTGGCAAGATCGAACTTGGTGTTGGCCTCGGTGCTCTTGGCGACCTTTCCGGAAATCCTGTAGTAAGCGGTCTTGTCGTCCGGGAGGGCGCGGAAATCAGCTATGTTGATGTCCTTTACAGCGATGTGCTTCTCAATTGACACGTTCTTGAGCTGAGGGGTTCCGTTGAAGGAAGTCTTAGGGCCGACTACAGTGACGATGTCACCTACGTTGATGCCCATATTCTTCCACTGCTTGGACTGTCCCTTGTCATCAAGAACACCATAGACATAAATCTCACCGGTTGCGTCCTTGATGTAGATGTTGCCGTAATCACTGTTGTTGTCCTTTGTGATGTAGCCGGTAGTCCTGTACTGTGTCAGACCGTCCTCGGCCGCGAGAATGTTGTCGATTGTAGTCTCGATTATCGCGCCCTTCTGCTCAAGGTCTGTCTGAGCGGAGTAAGTCTTACCCTTGGATGTGGTGTTGAACGCAAGGGTTGTCGAACGGTCGCCGAAATCATTTCTGGAAGCGCTTAACGTAACCGTAGCGTTGGTGCCAGAAGTCTCGATGGAAGTAACTGAGAGCCAAGACTTGGCGTCGTCAGGAACAGAGACGGCGACTCCCTCGCCCTTGCAGGTCAGGTAAGCCTTGAACTCACCGCCCTCAAGTGGAAGCGCCTCCTTGACAGAGACAGAATCAACCTTGATGAGAGACTTCTCGATGCTGATGACAGTCACATTGACAAGCTCGACAGTTCCGCTGTAAGTCTTTCTCGGGCCTTCGACGACAACTATGTCACCCACCTCGATGCCGAGGCTGGAGAAATTCTTCTCGCCGCCGTTCTTGTCAAGAGTACCATAGATGTAAGCCGATCCGGTAGCGTCAGTGACGTACATATTGCCGTAAACCGTGTTGGAGATGCTTGTCACAGTACCCTTCACACGATAGGTCTTGCCGTCCACGCCATTATTGTTGACTTCACCGCATTCGGTGATAGGGAGATCGACCTTCTCGGTCATCTGAAGCACATTGATAATCTGCTGCTTTCCGTCGCAGTTAATATACAGCATAGCCTCTCTTGTAGAAGCGGCGGTGTCTGCCTTGAAAGTGACTTCTGTCTCACCGGAGATTCCGGAGGCAGGGCTGACAGTGAGCCATTCAGGAATCCCGCTGAAAGCCCATTCGTACTTTGCGTCTACCGTGATACTCTGCGTACCTCCCGTCGCAGGAATGGCCACATAGGATGAAGTCACCTTGACCGCATCAAGATAAGTCTCGATGCTGTCCTCGCAACCAACGGCGAGGGTCAAAGCGGCCACAAGAGCGGTGAAAATATTTTTAAGTTTCATATCGTCTTGACGTTAAATTAGTTGAACATATACTTAAGACCGATGGAAGCGTACCAGCACTGTCCGATGGCGTGGTAAGGAACGAATGTATCCACGTTGGCGTTGTAGGCGGCGGCAGTCGAGAATGTGGCATAGCCCTGATTGTCAACACCTTCATACTTGAGGATACGTCCTTCTCCAAGGGCAGGGTTCATATACTTGCTGACACCCCAGTTGGAATTGAAGAGATTGAGGATGTTCTTGAGGTCAACGCTGAGCTGGAGAGTGTTCACGCTCTTGCCAACGTTAAACTTGAAGTCGTGCTTGTAGCTGAAGTCCACCCTGTGAACCCAAGGAGAGTAAACGCTGTAAGCCTCGGCGTACTCACCCTGATGCTTGCTCAGGTACTTGTCGTTGTGGACATACTCCATAAAGCGGTCGCGGTCGTCGGCAGAGACGAAACGGAAATCATTGTTGGCGACTTCGGCATCGGTAGGGATGTAGATGGAATCGTAGTTGAAACCGTCGCCATTGATGTCGTTAACGGTCATATAAGAGTAGTTGTAACCGCCTCTCCAGGTCTCGTAGATGAAGCTGAAGTGGTTGCCGGACTTGTCACTGTGGGTAAGGGAGGCGACGAAACGGTCCGGAGTCACGTACTGTGAGTTGTGAAGACCAGGATCGTTAGGTCCGTTGACGGTAGCCATATAGTTGAGCACTGATGAGGCGTTCGAACCAGGCATGCCGGTAAGTTCCTTGGATACAGTGTGGGTGTAGGCCGCCATAATGTTGAGTCCCTTGACAGGAGTCATATTGACGGTCAGGTTGGCGGAATATCCGTAGCCTTTGCCCGTGTTCTCGAGTACATAGGCGCTTGGCATATTCTTGGTGTCCATATATTTGTTTCCGTCCTTGTCAGTCTTCTCCACCTGGTAGGTGTATTTGAAGTCCTGGTAGACAGGGCGGTTGTCAGCTCCGTTGAATCTTGCGAATCCATCGGTGCTCTTGATGCTCCAGTCAGTGAGGCAGACTCCGTTGATGGTCTTGTTGAAGATTCCCTCAGCGGTGATCACGAACGGGAATGAAGTAGGAAGTGAGTAATCAAAGGCAAGAGACATCTTCCAAACCTGAGGCATCTTGAACTTAGGATCAACCGCGGAGATTTCCGAAGGAGCGGTTCCGTCTTCAGGAGAGATGGTGTCAGGATAACCCATAGTGATGAGTTTGTCGTGAAGCTCCTGACGGTTCAGGATCTTTCCGGCGAACTGGGACATATCCGTCTTGGTACTGCCCTGCGCTCCATCGACGCTGAGCTTGGCCTGATACTGGACCATACCGGAGTTGGTCGGCATATTCGTGAAGAACACGAGAGGGAGACGGCCTGAGAAGAAGCCGGTTCCACCGCGTACCTTGAAGCTCTTGTCACCGAAGACATCCCATGTGAATCCGACGCGAGGGGATACCGTCAGGCTGGCGTTAGGCCACTTGCCGGTGTCGATGCGCCTTCCGTCATATTCAAAATCGTAGATCGCCTGGTTTCTCATAATGTCCTGATTGCTGAAGAAGAGACCGTCAAGACGAAGACCGTAGGTGAGCTTGAAGCTGTCGTTGACCGACCACTCGTCCTGGGCGTAGGCGCCGAGCTTGTTGAAGCGGACGCGGGCGGCCGGATTGGCCTCGCCGTCATAGCCGTAGGTAAGGCAGACAACGGACGGGGCTTTCTCGTTGAGGAAGTCGTCAAGGCTGTTGTAACGATAGTAGCCGGTTCCGTTTCTCATATAGGAGTTGTCGGCCATCTGATACTCATAGCTCAGACCGAATATAGCCTTGTGGTTGCCCTCGTAATATGTAAGGTCATCCTTCAAGGTGAAGACGTTGTTGTGCACACCGTTGTTCCAGGTGAAAAGCTCGTAGCCGAGAGCCATATAGGTGTTGGTTCCGGCCGAAGGGGTTACACCGTCAGGATCGTTCTGGCCGGCGTCCATGATGTCGATGAACGGGAAGTCGGAAGAATTGGTCCCGCGGATATCGTCAAGCTGTGAATATGTCGCAAGGAACTGGTTGGAAAGCTTGTCGCTCAGACGGCTGTTGAGGTCGAGCGAGAATGTGTTAACCAGGTTGTCCTGTGAGTACATAGAGTTGGCGAAAGACATCGCATAGAGAGAGGTACGGCCATAGGCTGAACGGGTACCGCCGTCCATTGAGGACGCGTTCGGAGAGCTCCACCTCTTGTTCAAAGTATGGTTGTAGCGAAGGGTGAGGTGGTTGTTGTCATTGATATTCCAGTCGATGCGGGCAAGAATCTTTCTGTTGCTCTCATCCGCAGGGAAATTGGTCCATGAACCGGTGTCGTAGCCGTACTTTTCCTTTACAAAGCTGGAGACCTTCTCAAGGTCGGCCAGTTTGGTACGCGAAAGGTTGGCGTCAGAGTTGCCGACTCCGTTCTCGGAACCTCTCCAACGGTTAGCCACGGTAGGTGTGTTGGCATATTCGTAGTTGACGAAGAAGAAGAGCTTGTTCTTGATGATCGGGCCGCCGAGGGTCATACCGTAGATGGTGTTGCGGTCCTTGTCACGCGCGCCGGAGAGGGTCTCTCCGTCAACGGTGTCACCGCGCATATTCTCGTTTCTGTGATAAACGTAGGCGGTTCCCTCGAAGGTGTTGGTTCCGGACTTGGTGATGGCGTTCACGCCACCGCCGATGAAGTTGGTCTGGCGTACATCATAAGGTGAAATCACCACCTGAAGTTCTTCGATAGCGTCGATCGAGATAGGGCTGCCTCCGCCAGGGAGACCGTCATTCAGACCGAAGTTGTTGTTGAAGTTGGCTCCGTCGACCGTGAAGTTGGCGGTACGTCCGTCAGCTCCGGCGAATGTCATTCCGTTTCCTCCGTAAGGAGAAAGCCTTGTCACGTCAGTGATGCTCCTGCTGACGGTTGGAAGAGCCTCGATCTGGGACTTGTTGATGTTGGTGGCGGCGCCGGTCTTCTCGACAGCGAACTTGGAGTTTGCGGTTGAGATGACCACAGCCTCTGAAAGCATCTGGGCGTCATCCTTCAAAGAGGCGTTGAGGCTGTAGGCCTCGGCAAGCTGGAGGGTAACATCCGTATAGGTCACTGTCTGATAGCCGAGGCAGCTTACCTCGACAGAGTAAGGACCGCCGGAACGCATACCGTTGATCGCATAACGTCCTTCGGCGTTGGCGACCGCATAGTACTGAGTTCCTGATGGGGTATGGACCGCGACCACGGCGGCTCCAGGGACAGCGGCTCCGCTGGCATCGGTGACCTTACCGTTCAAAGTGGACGTGGTGACCTGTGCAAAAGCCGTGATTCCGACAAGGGCTGCCACTAATACGGCAAATCCCTTTTTGAGTAATTGAACCATAGATTGTTGATAATATAAAAGTATTGAATTGAATTTCAAAATCAACTAAGCACTAATCATTCAACTTGCGAAAATAACACTTTTTCTCCGGTTAGTAAAATTTAATTTTAGCTGAAAGCCAATTACCGTTGAAAATCGTAACTTCTCACGCCCGTCGCACCAACTTTGACGGACTCTTGGATATTCCGGGAAAAGATTATAAATTTGCATCCGGAAAATGTGGAGAGATTTGCCTGCTTGCAACCACACTAAAAAATGCTAAAAAATTCATATCGTGTTTTTTTGTGTGTCTCCGCGTATTCCCGTACGTTGGAGTTTTTTTATGCCCCGCCGGTTGCAGACGGCCGGAGAAGTAAACGAATCAAAAACATTATGAACTACTTATTCACAAGTGAATCAGTTTCCGAGGGACATCCTGACAAGGTGGCCGACCAGATTTCAGACGCCGTCCTCGACGAGTTCCTCCGTCAGGATCCGGAAGCCAAGGTGGCCTGCGAGACCTTCTGTTCGACAGGACTCGTGGTAATCGGCGGCGAGGTACGCTCCGAAGACGCTTACGTAGACATCCAGAAGGTGACGCGCGGCGTAATCAACCGAATAGGCTACAACAAGGCGGACTATATGTTCGACGGCAACTCCTGCGGAGTCCTTTCCGAAATCCACGAGCAGAGCCAGGACATCAACAGAGGAGTCGTGCGGGAGAATCCTGACGACCAGGGAGCTGGCGACCAGGGAATGATGTTCGGCTACGCCTGCAGGGACACCGAAGACTATATGCCTCTGCCCCTGTACCTTTCACAGGTCTCACTTCAGATTCTGGCCGACATCCGCCACAACAATCCCGGGCTGATGCCTTACCTCAGGCCGGACTCAAAATCGCAGTTCACCATTGAATATGACGAGTCCCACCACCCTGTCCGCGTCCACACAATCGTCATCTCCACCCAACACGATGAGTTTGTGGCCGAGGAACTTGGAAACATCACGCATGAGGAGGCCGTCCGCCAGTTCGGGCAGGACAAGGTGGATCAGGCTATGCGGGCCAGAATCGAGTCCGACGTGCGCCGCATCCTCCTTCCGAGGCTGAAGGCTGCGCTCACCCCACAGACAGCGGCCCTGTTCAAGGACGATTTCATCCTGCACGTCAACCCTACAGGCAAGTTCGTGATAGGCGGGCCTGCCGGGGACACGGGACTCACGGGCAGGAAAATCATCGTGGACACCTACGGAGGAAAGGGAGCGCACGGCGGAGGAGCGTTTTCAGGCAAAGACCCGAGCAAGGTTGACCGTTCGGCGGCCTATGCGGCGCGGTACATAGCCAAGAATATGGTCGCGGCCGGTGTCGCCGAGGAGATGCTGGTCCAGGTGGCCTATGCCATCGGCGTGGCAAGGCCCGTGAGCGTCTACGTGGACACCTACGGCACCGGAATCGTGCCTGACGCGCGTATCGCCCGGAAAATCGAAGAGCTGTTCGACCTCCGTCCGGCGGCAATCATCAGAAAGTTCGAATTGAAGAACCCTATATACGAACCGACAGCCGCATATGGCCACTTCGGCCGGAAGCCGTACACCAAGGCCGTGAAAGTCGGGAAGCCGGGGCGTCAGACCGACAGGATCGTCCAGTTCTTCGGATGGGAGAAACTCGACAGCGTTGATGAAATCAAGAAATCCTTCGGCATAAAATAGCCCGGAGTGAAGTCAGAGGAACGGGAAGAAGGGACTTGGCCGCCACTGTTCGGCCAAGTCCCTTCTTCCCGGTTTCACGCCCTCGTCCAAACCGCCGGAGAGCGGCAGTCGGCTCAGTCGGCCCTGTCAAGCTCACGGCGAAGATCCTTCTCCTTGATGGAGGCGCGCTTGTCATAGACCTTCTTTCCCCGGGCCAGGGCGATGACAAGCTTGGCGAGACCGTCATCGTTGATGAACAGTTTCGTGGCTATGATAGTAAGCCCTTTCTCCTTGACGGACTGGCGCAGGTGGCGCAGCTCCTTCCTGGTCAGAAGCAGTTTCCGATCACGGGTAGGTTCGTGCTGCCCCCAGGAGCCCCAGAAGTATTGCGCTACATTCATACCCTTGACAAACAGCTCGTTACCGACAAAATAGCAAAACGAATCCACCAGGGAAGCCTTGCCCATACGGATAGACTTGATCTCGGTGCTGACCAGGCATATTCCCGCCACATAAGTTTCGAGGAACTCGTAGTCAAACGAGGCCCTGCGGTTGCGTATCTCGACTTTATGCTCTTTTTGCTTCGACTTATTCATATTCTTGCAAATATAGCGACTTTTCTTGGTGTTGCGGTCAAAATTGATTAAGTTTGTAGAACTCAGCATTCCCGGGAAAAACATAAAGCATTCACAATATGAAAAGGACACTTCTTCTGATGGCGACCGCCGTCTTCGCGATGTTGATGACGGCATCGTGTTCCAAGTACAAGTACGAGACAGTCAAAGGCGATCCGATGGGGACGAAAATCTATACCCTTGACAACGGCCTGAAGGTCTATATGACCGTCAACAAGGAAACCCCTCGCGTGCAGACCTACATCGCGGTCAAGGTCGGCAGCAAGAACGACCCTAAGGAGACCACGGGACTCGCCCACTACCTTGAGCATCTGATGTTCAAGGGAACAGAGAACTTCGGCACATCCGACTATGAGGCCGAGAAGCCTTTGCTTGATTCCATAAAGGCGCTTTTCGAGGTATACAGGACAAAGACAGACCCCGGGGAGCGGAGGGCGATTTACCGCCGGATCGACTCGATCAGCTACGAGGCCTCCAAGATCGCCATCCCGAATGAATATGACAAATTGATGTCCATAATTGGAGCCCAAAACACCAATGCGTTCACCTCCAACGACATGACAGTCTACCAGGAGAACATCCCGGCCAATGAAATCGAGAACTGGGCGAAGATCGAGGCGGACAGGTTCATCAATCCGGTAATCCGCGGATTCCACACCGAGCTTGAGACCGTCTATGAGGAGAAGAATATGAGCCTCACAAGAGACAACAGCAAGGCTATGGAGGCTCTCGACAGAATCCTTTTCCCGAACCATCCTTACGGACTTCAGACCACCCTCGGGACCCAGGAGCATCTGAAGAACCCATCAATCGTCAACATAGAGAACTACAGGGCCAACTTCTACGTGCCTAACAATGTGGCCATCTGCGCCTCCGGCGATTTCGATCCGGACACGTTCGTCGCCACCATAGAGAAATACTTCGGCGGCTGGAAGCCGAATCCGGACATCAAGTTCCTTGAATATGAGCCTGAGCAGGACATCACCTCCCCGGTCAAGAAGGAAGTCTATGGACTCGACGCCGAATTCGTGATGCTCGGATGGAGGGTTCCGGGAGCAAACGACTACCTCAGGAGCGAGGTCGGCGACATTGTCGGTGACATACTCTACAACGGAAAGGCCGGCCTTGGGGACATCAACCTCATCCAGGCGCAGAAAGTCAACACTTTCTACGGATTCAACTACACCAGGCCTGATTATGGCGAGTTCATGCTCGTCGGCTACCCTCGCGAGGGACAGACGCTTGACCAGGTCAGGGATCTGATTCTCGAGCAGGTCGCCAAACTCAGGAACGGAGACTTCGACGAGAGCCTGATCACGTCCACACTCAACAACTACAAGCTTATGAACATGCGCCAGCTCGAAAGCAATGAAAACAGAGCCATGAGCTTCGTCCAGTCCTTCATCAACGGCCACGACTGGAAAGCTGACGCGCTTCAGATGCGCAGACTTGAGAAAGTCACCAAGCAGCAGATTGTGGACTGGGCTAACGAACACCTTGGAGCCAACAGCTATGCGGTTGTATATAAGAAGATAGGAGAGGACAAGAGCATCGAGAGAATCGCCGCGCCGGAAATCACCCCTATCGAGACCAACAGGAACAAGCAGAGCGAATTCCTCACGGAAATACAGAACGCGCCTGCCAGTCCGATAGAGCCTGTGTTCACCGACTTCTCCAAAGAGATGAGCAAGGAAAGCGTCGCCGAAGGAATCGAGCTTCTCTACAAGAAGAACGAAATCAATGACATAACGACCCTCAACTGTGTGTTCAACAAAGGCATCCAGAACGAGCCGCGCCTGAGCCTTGCCTTCGACTACATCAGCTATCTCGGAACTCCGACAAGGACAGCCGAACAGATAAAGAAAGAGTTGTACGAGCTTGCCTGCTCACAGCGTTTCTCCTATGGCTCCACACAGTCCTACATCGGTGTGAGCGGACTTGACGAGAACATCGGGAAAGCGATGGACATCGTGGAGGATCTGATTTTCAACGCCCGGCCTGACACGGCGATTCTCGCCGAGCTCAAATCGGACATCCTCAAGGACCGCTCCGACAGCAAGCTCAACCAAAGCGCCTGCTTCAGCGCCCTCCAGCGCTATGTTTTCTACGGGCCTGAATTCATCAAGAAGACGACGCTGACCAACGAGCAGGTTAAGGCGCTGACTTCCGATGAGCTTCTCCAGACAATCAGGGACCTGTACGGAAAACGCCACGAAATCCTCTACTACGGCCCGTCAGACGAGACAACAGTCAAGAAGATTCTCGCGGAACATCACAAGATCGGGGATAATCCGGAGCCGTTGGAGAAGACCTACCCTGTCGCCAGGCAGGTGGAGTCAAGCGAAGTGTTCATAGCCCCTTACGAAGCCGACCAGTTCTACTATCTGCAATATTCAAACAGAGGGGACCGGTTCGACGCCGCCAACGATCCGAAGGTCAGGATGTTCAACTCATACTTCGGAAGCGGGATGGGAGCCATCGTGTTCCAGGAGATGCGTGAGGCCAGAGGGCTCGCGTACTCCGCCTCCGCATACCTCTCCGACCTCGGACACAAGGACTGCGACTATCTCTTCTACGCTTTCATAGCGTCACAGAACGACAAAATCAAGGAAGCCGTGGAGGCGTTCGATGACATCATCAACAATATGCCTGAGTCAGAAAAGGCGTTCGAGATAGCGAAGACATCGCTGCTGACCGGCATACGCACCGGCAGGACGACCGGGTCCGGAGTTCTTTCCGAATACCTCAACCTAAGGGACTACGGGCTTACTGAAGACCGCGACAAGGCTGTGTTCGAGCAGGTTCAGGACATGACCCTGGCCGATGTCAAGGCTTTCCAGGAAAATTGGATCAAGGGACGCAAGTACATCTACGGCATCCTCGGCAAGCATAACGACCCTAAATTCAACAAGGAGTTCGTAGGAACGCTCGGTCCTGTCACGGAACTCACGCTTGAGGACATCTTCGGTTACTGATCGGATGAGCAGAAAGCCACAGAACAAATTTAGGGAGGCTATTCCTATCCCGCCGCCGGCGCCTCTGCCGGAACCAGAGACTATCGACTTCGGGGGCATATTCGATGAATATGCTTCCGGGGTCATTGATTTGATTGTCGTGCTCGGGCCGACAGCTTCCGGAAAAACACGCTATGCCGTGGATCTCGCCTGCAAATGCGGAGACGGTGAGATTCTGTCCGCCGACTCCCGTCAGGTCTACCGCGGGATGGACATCGGGACCGGAAAGGATCTTGATGAGTATGGAGAGATTCCATACCATCTTATCGACATAGTTCCGGCCGGGACGAGATTTGACCTCTACCAATGGCAACAGGCCTTTGAGACGGCCTACAAGGACATCCGGGACAGGGGCAGGACTCCGATTCTCTGCGGAGGCACCGGCCTTTACATCCAAGCGGCCACGTGTGGCTACACCCTGCCCCAGGTTCCTCCCGACGAGGATCTTAGAGCCGAGCTTGAACAATACGACAACGAGACGCTTGTCAGGAGACTCGGTGAACTCGGCCCGCTGCCTGACAAAGGGATACTTCAGTCAAAGAGAAGGATAATCAGAGCCTTGGAGGTTGCGATGTACGAGCGTGAGCATCAGGTGAAGAGAACCGGATTCCTGCCGAAGAACCCGTACTGCATCGGGACATTGGTAAGCCGCGAGGAAAGGGTGGCCAGAATAGACAGGCGGCTTGACGAAAGGCTTTCAGAAGGTATGGTGGAGGAGGTGAAAAGACTGCTTGACAGCGGTATAAAGCCCGAAGACCTTGTGTATTACGGACTTGAGTACAAATACGTCACACAGTACGTTCTCGGGATTCTTTCATGGGAGGAGATGCGCACCCTGCTTGCCAATGCCATCCACCAGTTTGCCAAACGGCAGATGACGTGGTTCAGGGGTATGGAAAAGGACGGAATAAGAATCCATTGGACAGAAGTATAAGAAACTTTTTCACGTGACTACAGATTAAAACAAACAGACCATGCTTAAAGTAGCGATTATTATGGGCTCCACGAGCGACTACGACACAATGTCGGGAGCCGAACAGATTCTTTCGGATTTCGGGATCGGATTTGAGAAAAGGGTGATCAGCGCACACAGGACTCCGGAGCTGATGTTTGAATACACAAAAGGCCTCAGGGAGCGCGGGTTCGGTGTCGTCATCGCAGGGGCGGGCGGAGCGGCTCATCTTGCCGGTGTGGCCGCAGGGCTTACCACACTGCCGGTAATCGCCGTTCCAATGCCAACCAAGAACCTTGGAGGGCTTGACTCACTGCTGTCGATGGTACAGATGCCGACCGGCATTCCAGTGGCCACAGTGGCTATCGGAGGTGCAAAGAACGCCGCGATTCTCGCTGCTGAGATTCTGGCGCTTCAGGACACTTCTGTCTCTGAAAAGCTGGATGCTTACCGCAAGGCTCAGGCCGACAAAATCCTGAACACCACAATCTGACGGCCAGGACACAGGGGTTCCGACTTGTCAATGTGGCAGTAACGGCAAAAGACTCCGGCACTTGGCCGGCTTTATAGTGGCAGAATGAGTCCGGAGGGAATCCTTATAGTGCTTCAAGGAGTGTCATGCGGTGACCGATAATCGGATAAATGAAAAGAGGGCTGACCAAGAAGTATTAGTCAAGCCCTCTTTTCTTAGAAGCCGTTTAAAATTCCTTAACCGAAACTTTGAGGGAATGAATCCGGACGCTTTCGACGGATTTCCGAGGAAGACAGCGGCGCTGTCTGACGGGAAAGCCGGAAGAAAATGACGAATTCAAAACTCAAAGAACTTTTTAAAAAGCTTCTTAAAATGCATCCAATCAGAAAGACGCCTCGGTGGATTCTCCGCCCAAACGGCCTCCAAGCACGAGCTTGACATTGAGCATACTGGTCTTTTCCTCGGCGGTAGCCTTGTTGTCTATCATCTTCTGAAGCAAATCGAATGATTTTGACGCTATCTCGGAAATCGGCTGTATGATATGAGGCACGACAGGCTTGTTCAACTCATAAATGTCACTCTCGTCAAAGCAGACAAACGAAAAGTCTTTCGGCATATTCAAGCCCAACGCATTCAACGCATTGAAGCCATACATCGCAATCCTCTTGGTAGGAAGGATGAATGCCTCGACCCCGCGTCTCGCCGCGTCCCGCAGCACTTCGATGACATCCTTCTTGGCGGCATCGGCGTCATATTCAATCTTATGGATTCTTATTTCATCCTTTAGACCAGCCTCTTCCATCGCTGAGGCGTAACCGGATTCTCTGTCGGTAAGGCTTGTTACCCCGGAACTGTAGGTGAACATCTCGATCTTGCCGAACCCCTGATGGATCAAGTACTTGGTGGCCAGCTTTCCTGCGCCGACATTATCCACAAGGACACGACCGAACTCTTCTCCCGGCATATTCCTGTCAATGAGCACGGCAGGGATTCCGATGCTCAAAGCCCTCGCGAGAGCCGGCTCGCCGCCAAGGCATGGAGCCACAATCAGGCCTTCAACGTTGTAACCGACCATCGTCTCGACAAGATGAGCGAGCTTTTGGGGATTCTCCTCTGAACTTGCGAATATGACGGTGTAGCCGGCCTTGTAGGCGATGTTTTCGATATTCCTGCATATTTCCGCAAAGAATGGATTTGCTATGTCCGAGACAATCACCGCAATGGAGTGGGATCTTCCGCTTCGCAATGAAGCGGCGGCGTTGTTGCGTCTGTAGCCGAGTCTCTTTGCCACCTGCAGGACTCTTTCAGCAGTACCAGGGTTGACAGGACAGTCAAGACGGCCGTCCTTACCCATTTTCGCATTCATCACGAAAGAAACCAGGGTGACTGACACCCCGGCTTCTCTCGCCACATCTCTAATGGTAACTTTTTTCATTCGTAATTGTATAAGTTCGTAAAATATATTAGCCGTGAATCATCACTATAAGCCCGGCCATCACAATTGAGACCATACTCATAAGTTTGATAAGGATGTTCAAAGACGGTCCCGACGTGTCCTTGAAAGGATCACCGACAGTGTCTCCGACAACCGTAGCATGGTGATTGACTGAGTTTTTGCCGCCAAAATGGCCATCCTCAACATATTTCTTGGCATTATCCCAGGCTCCACCGGAATTGGCAAGGAATATCGCAAGGATGAATCCCGCTCCAAGACCACCTATGAGAAGTCCCATGACTCCTGCCTCTCCAAGAATGATACCAACAACGATCGGAACGATGATGGCGGTAAGGGCCGGGGCTATCATTTCGTGCTGAGCGGCTTTCGTGGAGATCTCCACGCAACGCTTGTAATCCGGACGCTGCCTGCCTTCGAGAATGCCTTTGATTTCCCTGAACTGGCGACGCACCTCGACAACCATCTTCTGCGCGGCCCTTCCTACGGCATTCATAGTCATCCCGCAGAAGAGGAACGCCATCATAGCGCCGATGAACACTCCGGCGAGAACACGCGGATTCATCAGATTGACCTGATAGTATTCCACAATCTGTGGAATTGTGGCCTCGGCGACATTGACAACCTTGTCTCCGATCTGAAGGACGGCGGTCCCCATATGCTGAAGGCCTATCTTTATCTCCTCGATGTATGAAGCCAGAAGGGCAAGCGCGGTAAGAGCCGCTGAGCCGATGGCAAAACCTTTTCCGGTGGCGGCTGTGGTGTTTCCCAAAGCGTCCAACGTGTCGGTACGGTGACGTACCTCAGGATCAAGCTCGCTCATTTGTGCGTTTCCGCCGGCATTGTCGGCGATAGGGCCGTATGCGTCGGTGGCAAGGGTGATGCCAAGAGTCGAGAGCATTCCGACGGCGGCGATGCTGATTCCGTAAAGCCCGTGGCTGATGTATGCCGGATCAAAGGAAAACCCGGTGGCGCAAAGATAGGAGGCCAGAATGGCCGCGACTATTGTCACGACAGGGATGCAGGTCGAAATCATCCCGAGACCTATACCGTTGATAATCACCGTAGCCGCACCTGTCTGCGAGCTTTCGGCAAGATTCTGCGTCGGCTTGTAGGAATGAGAGGTATAATACTCTGTGGCCTTGCCGATGATGACACCGGAGACCAGACCCGCGATCACGGAAAGGCTCAGCTGCCACCAGTTGTCAAAGCCGAGAAGGTAGAACACGGCGAAAGTGATGACCGCGATAAGGACAGCACTGAGGTTTGTCCCCACACTCAAAGACTTGAGAAGCTGCTGGAGGCCGGCTCCCTCCTTTGTACGGACAGCATATATTCCGATGATGGAAAGGAGCACGCCGATGGCGGCAATCATCATAGGAGCGAGGATGGCCCTCATCTGGGCGTCCACATCCCCGAAGAAAGCGGACGCGCCAAGAGCCATAGTGGCAAGGACGGAACCGCAATACGACTCGTAAAGGTCAGCCCCCATTCCTGCGACATCACCCACGTTGTCACCGACATTGTCAGCGATTGTGGCCGGATTTCTCGGATCGTCCTCAGGGATGTCCTGCTCCACCTTGCCTACGATGTCAGCTCCGACATCAGCCGCCTTGGTGTAGATTCCACCTCCGACTCTGGCGAACAAAGCCTGCGTGGAGGCGCCCATCCCGAATGTGAGCATAGTAGTAGTGATCACCACCAGAGTCTGTGATTCGGTGGCCTCCTCGACGAAAGCGTTCAGAACCACCCACCATATCGATATGTCCAGAAGTCCGAGGCCTACAACCGTAAGACCCATCACCGCACCTGAACGGAAAGCCAGCTTTAGGCCGGAATTAAGGGACCTGCTGACCGCATTCGCTGTCCTGGCGGAGGCGTAGGTGGCTGTTCTCATACCCACATATCCCGCAAGGGCCGAGAAAAAGCCTCCTGTCAGGAACGCGAACGGAACCCACTTGTTTTGTACCCCGAAACCGAACGCCAGGATGCTGAAAAGCAGGGCGAGCGCGACAAAGACCACTCCAACGACTTTGTACTGCTGTTTGAGGTAGGCCATCGCCCCCTCGCGTACATACTGGGCGATTTCCTTCATTGTCGGGGTTCCTTCACTCTCTTTTTCCATTTGATGATAGAAGAGCCAGGCAAAGAAAAGGGCTATCAACGAAGCTGCGGGCACAAAATAGAACAAACCATTCATAATAGATAAATTATAAAAATCAGAGTTATGTCCTCTTTAGGCTCCGACCTTCAACAGTGACGTGTCCCAAACGGACAGTTGACAGACGAAAACCTAAAGCGAACGGTTCTGTAACGATTTAATATACTCTATTTTTAAAAAGGTTGCCAAAACCTTTAAAGCATAAAGATAAGAAAAAATGAGGCAACACAACACATCCGACGGTAAAAAAGATAAATAATTTGTCTTAATTGATTGAAAATTGTTACGACTGATCGGATAGATGTAAAAAAAATGGCGCCCGGAAACCGGGCGTCATTTTTATTCCATAAGCGGTCAGAAATATTATTCGGCCTTTGGAGCCTCTTCCTGAACCGGAGCCTCGGCAGGAGTCTCGGTCTTCTTGGCGCGGCTGCGACGTGTGGACTTCTTCTCCTCCTTCTTGGCGACGAGAGCCGCCTCGTTGAAATCAACAAGCTCGATTAGTGCCATATCGGCGCCGTCACCCTGACGGAATCCTAAGTGGAGCACGCGGGTGTAGCCGCCTGGACGGTCAGCGATCTTCGCTGAAACGACTCCGAAGAGTTCCTTGACAGCCTCCTTGTTCTTAAGGTAGCTGAAAACGGTTCTGCGTGAATGAGTCGTGTCTTCCTTTGACTTGGTGATGAGAGGTTCAACGTAAGACTTGAGAGCCTTAGCCTTAGCGACAGTCGTTGTAATCCTCTTATGCATAATCAAAGAATTCGCCATATTGGCCAACAGAGCCTTACGGTGGCCTGACTTGCGGCCAAGATGATTGATTGCTTTATTGTGCCTCATTTCTATGCGTTCTTTTTCTTGGGTTCAATATTATATTTTCTTACATCCATCCCGAACTGGAGCTTCATCTTCTCGACAAGCTGATCGATTTCATTGAGGGACTTCTTTCCGAAATTCCTGAACTTCATAAGTTCGTTTCTGGAATAGGATACAAGATCCGCGAATGTGTCGATGTCAGCCGCCTTCAGACAGTTGTACGCTCTCACGGAGAGCCCCATATCCGAAAGCTTGGTGAGAAGAAGATGTCTCATTCTGAGGCTTTCCTCGTCAAGCTCCTTTGTATCGGACTCAACTGTGCTCTCGATGGTGATCTTCTTGTCATCAGTGAAAAGCTTGAAGTGATAGATCAGGATACTGGCCGCCTCCTGAAGCGCCATATTCGGAGAGATAGACCCGTCTGTGACTATCTCAAGATTCAGCTTCTCGTAGTCGGTCTTCTGCTCGACACGCCAAGGCTCGATTGTCCAGTTGACCCTTCTGATAGGGGTGTATGCAGCATCGACAAGTATGGTTCCTATCGGTGTGTTCTCCTCCCTCATCTCTTCGGCCGGGACGAATCCGCGGCCCTTGGTGATGGTCAATGAAATCTCAAGAGTTACTGACGGTTCGAGCGAGCAGATGTGCTGCTCAGGGTTCAACACCTTGAAAGAAGACAATCCTTTAGAAATATCCTCCGCGGTAAACTCGTTTTTACCGCTAATTACAATGTTCGCCACCTCGGAGTCCACAGAATCGACCATTCTCTTGAACCTGATTTCCTTGAGGTTGAGAATGATGTCCTGCATTCCCTCGATCACGCCCGGAATAGTCGCGAACTCCTGATCCACGCCTGATATCCTGACCTGACTGATAGCAAAACCTTCCAGAGAGGCGAGAAGAATGCGGCGAAGGGCGTTGCCGATGGTCTGTCCGTATCCAGGCTCGAGAGGTCTGAATTCGAAGCGGCCAACGGTGTCGGTTCCTTCGAGCATTATCACCTTGTCCGGTTTCTGAAATGCCAAGATTGCCATATAAATTCTTTTTGGGTGTTACTATTACTTAGAGTACAGGTCAACGATGAGCTGCTCATTGATGTTCTCAGGAATATCCGCTCTTGCCGGAAGATTCAGGAACTTGCCTGAAAGCGCCTTAGGGTCGAACTCGATCCAGGAATATTTCGCAGCTGACGCAACGCTCTTCTGGATAACCTCAAGGCTCTTTGAACGCTCTCTGACAGCAACCACGTCACCAGGCTTGACCTGAACCGAAGGTATGTTGCAGACGCTTCCGTTAAGAGTGATGTGAGCGTGGCTTACAAGCTGTCTTGCAGCGGCTCTGGTAGGAGCGACTCCCATTCTGTAGACAACGTTGTCAAGTCTTGACTCAAGGAGGAGGAGGAGGTTCTCGCCTCTCAGACCAGCCATCTTGGAAGCCTTGAGATAAGTGTTGTGGAACTGACGCTCCAGAAGGCCGTACATATATCTTACCTTCTGCTTCTCCTTAAGCTGGATTCCGTACTCACGCTGTTTCTTGCGCTTTGCGGCCAGACCATGCTGTCCCGGAGGATAATTTCTCTTCTCGAAATCCTTGTCACTTCCGAAAATCGGTTCGCCGAACTTACGGGCGATCTTTGTACTTGGACCAATATATCTTGCCATAGTAATTTTTGTTTTAATTCATTGATTAGACTTTACGACGGCCTTTTGGTCTGCATCCGTTGTGAGGCATCGGTGTCACGTCGACAATCTCAGTGACAGTGATTCCAGCATTATTGATGGTTCTGATAGCTGACTCACGGCCTGCGCCAGGACCCTTTACGAAGACCTTCACCTTACGGAGACCAGCGTCGAAAGCGGTCTTCGCAGCGTCCTCGGCAGCGACCTGCGCGGCGTACGGGGTGTTCTTCTTGGAGCCTCTGAAGCCGCTTTTTCCGGCTGAGGACCAGCTGATCACCTGACCCTGATTGTTGGTCAGGGAAATGATCACATTATTGAAGGTTGATGAAATATGGGCCTGGCCCGTAGCCTCAACCTTGACAACTCTCTTGGATGATGTTGTTTTCTTTGCCATAATTCATCTCGTTTTACTTGGTAGCCTTCTTCTTGTTGGCGACGGTCTTCTTCTTTCCCTTTCTTGTACGGGCATTGTTCTTTGTGCTCTGACCGCGCACCGGAAGACCGATACGATGACGGATACCTCTGTAACAACCGATATCCATCAGTCGTTTGATGTTCATCTGGACGGAGGAACGGAGCTCACCCTCGATCTTGTACTCCTCGTTGATGAGGGTACGGATAGCGGCGACCTGATCGTCGTTCCATTCACCGACCTTGATGTCGTAATCGATTCCGCACTTCTCAAGAATCTCTCTTGCGGAGCTGCGGCCGATACCGTAGATGTAGGTAAGACCTATCTCACCTCTTTTGTTGTTCGGTAAATCAACACCGGCTATTCTTGCCATAATTTATCTTAAACTTAATTTGTTTTACAAACTACTGTTATCCCTGACGCATCTTGAACTTAGGGTTCTTCTTGCAGATGACATAAAGACGGCCTTTGCGTCTGACGATCTTGCAATCTTCGCTGCGCTTCTTGATGGATGTTTTGACTTTCATATCGTGAATATTTTTATTTGTACCTGAAAGATATTCTTCCCTTAGTCAAATCATAAGGTGAAATTTCAACCCTCACCTTGTCTCCAAGGAGGATGTGGATGAAATTCATTCTCATCTTGCCGGAGATGTTGCAGAGAAGGACGTGACCGTTCTCAAGCTCCACCTTGAACATTGCGTTAGGAAGAGTCTCGATTACTTTTCCGTCTTGCTCTATCGCTACTTGTTTGGACATTGAAAAAACACTTTAAAATTTACCAGTACCTTCAATATAATCAAATGTTGACAGTTGCTCCGCCTTGCCCTTACGAACAACAACCGTAAGCTCATAGTGAGCCGAATTCCTGTGGTCGGAAGTGTGTACAGCCCAACCATTTCTGGCCACATACACTCCTCTGCCGCCTGCATTGATCATTGGTTCGATGCAGATGACCATTCCATCCACAAGCCTGCATCCGTGCCCCTGGCGTCCGTAGTTAGGAACCCCTGGAGCCTCGTGCATCTCCTTTCCAAGTCCGTGTCCTTCAAGTTCACGAACCACGGAGAAGCCGAATGACTCAGCGTACGATTGCACCGCGTGTCCGATGTCACCTGTCCTGTTGCCCGCTACCGCAGCCTCGATTCCCTTATAGAGAGAAGCCTTGGTGACGTCCAAAAGCCTACGGGTCTCGGCGTCCACCTCCCCTACCGGGAAAGTGTAAGCCGAATCACCGTTGTAGCCTTTATACAGGGTGCCGATGTCGGCAGTCACGATGTCGCCTTCCTTGAGGACATAGTCCGACGGGAAACCGTGGACGACAACATCATTGACAGATGCACATATGGCGGCGGGAAAACCTTCGAATCCAAGAAAGCTGGGAATGGCGCCGTTGTCGCGGATAAAAGTCTCGGCCACCTCATTCAACCTCGCGGTTGTCACACCAGGGGCGACCACCTTTCCGACCTCTGCCAATGTCTTTGAGACAAGTATGGCATTCTCGCGCAAAAGCTCGATTTCCTCTTCTGTCTTAGGCTTAACCATCAATCCTGTGATTATCAAAATTACATTCCGGAGCGTCCGCTGATACGTCCGGTCTTCATCAGACCGTCATAGTGACGCATCAGGAGATAGCTCTCTATCTGCTGAAGCGTGTCAAGGACAACACCTACAAGAATCAACAGTGAGGTACCACCATAGAAACTTGCGAACTGATCCTGAACACCCATAATCCTGGCGAAAGCAGGGAGAATGGCGATAAGGGCAAGGAATATAGACCCAGGGAGAGTCACCTTTGACATAATGGAGTCAAGGTAATTGACCGTGGCCTTTCCAGGCTTGACGCCAGGGATGAATCCTCCGTTCTTCTTCATATCCTCGGCCATTGATGTCGGATTGACGGTAACGGCTGTGTAGAAATATGTGAAGATAACGACGAGAGATCCGAATATCAGGTTGTACCAGAATCCAGTATAGTTGCTCAGTGTGGCCGCAAGCCCTCTGGTAGCGTCAAAGCGGGAGAAAAGAAGCGGGAACAGCATCAAAGCCTGGGCAAAGATGATCGGCATCACTCCGGCCGCATTGATTTTAAGAGGAATATACTGGCGCACACCACCGTACTGCCTGTTGCCGATGACCCTCTTCGCATACTGTACAGGAACTTTTCTCACGCCCTGTACAAGCGCTATGGTCGCGACAATGACCAGGAACCAGAAGATAAGCTCGACAATAAGGGCGATAGGACCGCCGCCTGCCGTGGTGCTGAGCTTGGTACCGATCTCACTCACGAGAGCGAAAGGCAGACGCGCGACGATACCGACCATAATAATCAGGGAAATACCGTTACCGATACCTCTGTCCGTGATTCTCTCACCGAGCCACATCACGAACATCGATCCTGACATCAGGATGACGGTGGCAGCGAGATTGTACATAAACCTGCTCCAGCCAAGCTGGGTCTCCGCAAGGAATGCGGCGCCCGGAATCTGACTGTGGATTGAAGCGATGTAAGCAGGTCCCTGAATACACAGAATGAGGATGGTGAGATACCTTGTGAGCTGATTCATCTTCCTGCGGCCGCTTTCGCCCTCCCTCTGAAGTCTCTTGAAGTAAGGGACGAACATGCCCAGAAGCTGAATCACGATTGAAGCGGAGATGTACGGCATAACTCCCAGCGCAAAGATGGAAGCGTTACCGAAGGCACCTCCGGAGAACATATTCAAGAGACCGACGAGTCCTTGCTGTGAGCTGTCCTGAAGGGACGCGAGCAGGGTCGTGTCGATACCCGGCAGCACGATGAAGCAACCCAACCTGTAGATAAGGATGAGAAGGAACGTGTAGCCGAGTCTCGTACGGAGTTCCTCGATCTTGAAAATGTTCTTTATGGTCTCAATAAATTTCTTCATCGCTATTTGCCGATTACGATTGCCTTACCGCCAGCGGCTTCGATCTTAGAGACAGCTGATGCGGAGAACGCGTCAGCGGTAACAGTGACAGCAGCGGTAATCTCACCGTTGCCAAGAATCTTCACAAGCTCCTTGGCGTCGGCAAGTCCCGCAGCCTTGATGTCCTCAATGCCAAGCTCCACCTTCCCAAGCATCTCTGAAAGTGCCTGCAGGGAAGCGACATTGACAGCCTTGTACTCAATTCTCGTAGGATTCTTGAATCCGAACTTAGGAACACGTCTCTGGATAGGCATCTGACCTCCCTCGAAACCGATCTTATGTTCGTAGCCGGCGCGGGCCTGCGCACCTTTGGTTCCGCGGGTGGCAGTACCACCTTTGCCGGAACCCTGACCGCGGCCAAGACGCTTGCTGTTATGAGTCGAGCCTTTTGCAGGCTTCAAATTTTCCAGTTTCATCTCTTCGTCCTCTTAATTAATTTCTTCAACATCTACGAGGTGACGGATCTTGGCGAGCTGGCCTTCTGTCACCGGTGTCTTCTCAACCTCCACGGTCTGGTGCATTCTGCGGATTCCAAGTGAAGTCAGATTAGCTATCTGCCTCTTGGTGGCTCCGTTCTTGCTTCTTACCTGTGTTATCTTAAGTATTGCCATAACTGTATGTCCTCCTAACCGTTAAATACTTTGCTCATAGGAATGCCGCGCAGACCGGCCACAGTGTAGGCGTCCCTCATCTGGGTAAGAGCGGTGACAGTGGCCTTGACAAGGTTGTGAGGGTTGGATGAGCCCTTGGACTTTGCAAGTACATTCTGAACACCCGCTGACTCAAAGACGGCGCGCATAGCGCCACCAGCCTTGACACCGGTACCAGGGGCGGCCGGCTTCATAAACACTACAGAGCCTCCGAACTTGGATTCCTGCTCGTGCGGGATGGTGGTGTTGATGATAGGAATCCTAACGAGATTCTTCTTGGCGTCCTCGACGCCCTTAGCGATGGCGGCAGTTACCTCATTGGCTTTTCCAAGACCATAACCAACAACGCCGTTCTCGTCACCCACGACCACAATAGCGGCAAAGCGGAAGTGACGACCACCCTTAGTAACCTTGGTTACTCTCTGGATGGCGACCAATCTGTCCTTTAATTCAAGATCAGATGTCTTTACTCTTTTAACATTTGTATTTGCCATAGTCTTTCAATTAGAAAATAAGGCCACCTTCACGGGCGGCGTCCGCCAAACTCTTTACTCTTCCGTGATAGAGGTAACCTCCACGGTCAAACGCAATCTTGGTGATTCCCTTTTCGATGGCGCGCTCGGCGATCGCCTTACCGACAATGGCCGCGGCCTCGATTCCGTTCTTGCCCTTGCACTCGGCGGCAAGAGCCTTGTCATTGGATGCGGCAGCGGCGAGTGTCACGCCCCTCTCATCGTCCACAACCTGGACGTAGATCTGCTTGTTGCTTCTGAAGACAACCATTCTCGGCCTCTCGGCAGTTCCATTGACATGCTTACGGATGCGGTAATGGACTCTTCTTCTTCTTTCAATTCTATTCAATGCCATATCTATGTCCTCCTATTATTTTGCTCCCGCGGTCTTACCGGCCTTGCGGCGAAGCTGCTCGCCGGCGAACTTGATACCCTTGCCCTTATAAGGTTCAGGCTTGCGGAATGAACGAATCTTGGCGGCCACCTGTCCGATGAGCTGCTTGTCGGTGCTCTTGAGGATAAGGACAGGATTCTCACCCTTCTTGACATTCGGAACCTCGGCCTGAATCTCAGGAGCGAGCATCAGCTGAACATCATGGGAATATCCAAGTGAGAAAGTAAGGAGCTGACCCTGAACGGCCACGCGGTAACCCACGCCGACGAACTCCTGCTTGGTCTGGTACCCGGTAGAAACTCCTACGACCATATTCTGGACAAGGGCGCGGTAGAGACCGTGCATAGAGCGATGTCTTGGCTGGTCAGTAGGACGGGTGAACTTAATCTCATTACCCTCGATGGTGACAGTGATGTCCGGATCCACTTTCTGGCTCAGCTCACCAAGAGGTCCTTTAACCTTCACAACGTTGCCAGGGAGAAGCTCGACGCTCACCTTGTCCGGAAGGCTTACAGGCAATTTACCGATTCTTGACATTATTCTTTTCTTTAATCGTTAATAAACATAGCAAATAACCTCACCACCGACGTTCAGGTTCTTGGCCTCCTTGTCAGTGATGATGCCCTTCGAAGTCGAGAGAATGGCGATGCCGAGTCCGTTCAGCACTCTTGGCATATTCTCCACGTCGGCATATACCCTCATACCAGGAGTAGACACGCGCTTGATTTTCTTGACAGCGGCGGTCTTGGTCTGAGGATGGTACTTCAGAGCGATCTTGATGGTGTTGTAAGGGGTTCCCTCTACAAGCTTGTAGCTGAGGATGTAACCCTTCTCACAAAGGATTTCCGTGATGGCAAGCTTCATCTTGGAGGAAGGAATCTCAACGATCTTCTTTCCTGCCAGATAGGCGTTGCGGATCCTTGTAAGATAATCTGCAATTGGATCAGTCATTTTTTTGATTTTTTTTTAGATCGACGCCCCCGCAGGGAACGCCCGATATCCGATTGTTAATAATATTAATAAGTCGCTGTTACCAGCTTGCTTTCTTGACTCCCGGGATGAGACCGTTGCTGGCCATCTCGCGGAACTGGATTCTGCTGAGACCGAAAGCTCTCATATAGCCTTTTGGACGACCGGTAAGAGAACAGCGGTTGTGCAGACGTACAGGAGAAGCGTTCTTAGGGAGCTTGTCAAGGGCAGCCCAGTCACCGGCCTCCTTAAGAGCCTGTCTCTTAGCAGCATACTTGGCAACCAGTTTCGCGCGCTTTACCTCGCGGGCCTTCATTGATTCTTTTGCCATATTCCTTTAGTTATTATGTTTCTTGAAAGGCAGACCGAATGCGGCGAGGAGAGCGTGAGCCTCTTCGTCGGTCTTCGCTGTAGTCACGAAAGTGATTTCCATTCCGTGGATTCTCGGGTTCTTGTCGATGTCCACCTCAGGGAAAATTATCTGCTCCTTGAGACCGAGGGTGTAGTTGCCTCTTCCGTCCATCTTCTCGGCGATTCCGTTGAAGTCCCTGATTCGAGGAAGGGAAACGCGGATAAGCCTCTCGAGGAACTCGTACATCTTCACGTTGCGAAGTGTAACCTTCACGCCGATAGGCATTCCCTTACGGAGACGGAAGTTGGAAACGTCCTTTTTGGAGGTTGTGAGAAGAGCCTTCTGACCAACAATCTTTCCAAGCTCCTCGGCTGCCTCCTCGACAAGCTTCTTGTCCTGGGTAGCCTCGCCGATTCCCTCGTTGATAGTGATCTTGACAAGCTTTGGGACCTGCATCACACTTGTGTAAGAGAACTGCTTCATCAGCTTCTCTACGATCTCCTCCTTGTAAACCTTCTTGAGAGAAGGCACATATCCTGCAGGAAGCGCCTGCGCTTCAGCCGGTTTGTTTGTAGCTTTCTTTGCCATAGTTACTTGATCTCCTCTCCTGATTTCTTAGCGTAACGGATCTTCTTTCCGTCAACGAACTTGTAGCCCACTCTGGTCGGCTTGTTCTGCGCAGGGTCGATAAGCTGGACGTTGGAAACGTGGATACCAGCCTCCTGCTTCACGATGCCGCCCTGAGGCTGCTTCGCGTTTGGCTTTACGTGCTTGCTGACAATGTTGACACCCTCAACAATGACGCGGTCCTTAGCCGGGATCACGGTCAGAACCTTTCCGGTCGTGCCTTTGCTGTTGCCGGCATTCACATACACGATGTCACCCTTCTTAATGTGTAACTTTTTCATAACTCTCAATGATTAAAGGACCTCCGGCGCCAGTGAAACAATCTTCATATAGTTCTCACGCAGCTCTCTGGCCACAGGACCGAAGATACGTGTTCCGCGAAGCTCGCCCGAATTGTTCAGAAGAACGCAAGCGTTGTCATCGAAACGGATGTAGGATCCGTCCGGTCTGCGGATTTCTTTCTTTGTGCGGACAACGACAGCCTTGGAGACCGAGCCTTTCTTAGCGTCACCGCCAGGAAGAGCGCTCTTGATCGCGACTACGATCTGGTCGCCCACTGTCGCATATCTATGATGCGTACCGCCAAGCACACGGATGCAGAGAACTTCCTTTGCACCGCTGTTGTCGGCAACCTGTAAACGTGTTTCCTGCTGTATCATACTACTTAACTTTTTCTACGATTTCTACTAATCTCCACCTCTTGGTCTTGCTGAGAGGACGGGTTTCCATAATGCGCACGGTATCTCCCTCGCTGCACTCGTTCTTGTCATCCTGAGCGACGAACTTGGTGGTATGCTTGATGAACTTACCGTAGAGAGGATGCTCTTTCTTGGTCTCGACCGCAACGATGATGGTCTTGTCCATCTTGTTGCTGACCACTACGCCGATTCTTTCCTTACGAAGATTTCTTTCCATAAGACTGATGATTATTTCTGTTCTTTTTCTTTCTCAGCGAGGATAGTGAGCATACGAGCGATATCCTTTCTGACTTTCTTGAATTCCGATGTGTTCTCCAATGGAGATATGGCGTGGTTGAGCTTCATCGTGTCAAGCCTGTTCTTTTCAACCTGGATGCGGTCCTGCAGATCTGCAATGGACATCTCGCGAACTTCAGATGCTTTCATTATTCATTCTCCATTTATTATTCAACATAATCCCTGCGTACCACGAACTTGGTGGCGATAGGAAGCTTGTGGGCGGCAAGACGCATAGCCTCTTTCGCGATAGCGAGCGACACACCGTCAGCCTCGAAGATGATACGTCCCGGAGTCACAGGAGCGACGAATCCCTGAGGATCGCCCTTACCCTTACCCATACGGGTATCGAGAGGCTTCTTGGTGAATGGCTTCACAGGGAATATCCTGATCCAGATCTGTCCCTCACGGTTCATGCAACGTGAAATAGCCTGACGCGCGGATTCAATCTGCTGCGCTGTGATCCAGCAGTTCTCGAGGGTCTTGAGACCGAAGGAACCGAACGCGAGCTGGTTGCCCCTCTGGGCCATACCCTTCATCACGTTCTTTTGTTCTCTTCTGAACTTAGTTTTCTTTGGTTGTAACATTGCTGTACTACTTTAATAATTTCCAAATTCTCCAAAATCTATTGAATATCAACGCATTGCGCCACTACACCATAGAATTTGGGACTGCAAAGTTAGTAAAAAATCACGAATTTCAAACACATTTTAAAAAAAATCTCAACTTTTTCGACCACCGATTCGACAGAAGATTCCAGTCATTTTCAAGACATTACATAAACTGTCTAAAAATTTTCACTCCCATTTTCGACAAAGACGAAACGATGCTATCGCAAGGTTATGAATCCTTCGGACGATGGCACGCTTTTTTCAGAAAAAACGTACCTTTGCAAACTGAATATTATGACGGGAAGGCTGGGCATATTCGCATTCTTCGTTCTTGCGGAGCTTCTGTCGGCGGCGGGACTGTCCGCCGGCGCGGTTTCCGACGTGCCCCCACAAGGAGGGGGCAAGGCGCGGTCCGGCTACATGGGCTACCGCGTGGAACACGGAGACACGGCCTATTTCGACAGCATAGACCCGGCGTGGATTTTCCCCAAAGGATACAAAGGCAACAGAAGGGACCTGAAGAAGTACTACCGGCTCGTCTACAACTTCAACAAGGTCTATCCTTACGCCCTTCTGGCAAAGGACATGGAGACGCAGGCAGAAAGGCACATCTCGCGGAACGGGCTGAAACGAGGGAAAAAGGAGAAATACGTCAACCGCATCCAGGAAGAGCTGATGGAAGCCTACGAGAAGCCCCTCAGGAGTATGACAATCTCGCAAGGCAAGCTGCTCATAAAGCTGGTTGACAGGGAAATAGGCAAATCCTCATATTCAATAATCAAGGACTACAAAAGCGGGATTTCAGCCGGGTTCTGGCAGGGCGTCGCAAAGGTTTTCGGACAGAACCTCAAATCGCAGTACGACCCGGACGGCGACGACAGGATGACCGAATATCTTGTCGAGAAATGGGAACGCGGAGAGTTTGACGCGCTGTACTATTCGATATTCTGGGAAATGCCCAGGCATCCGGACATCGTGTCGAAAGAGATAAAGTTCGACGAGTGAGGCGTCATCCAGTCTTTCAGGATAAGAAGCCTCGCTCCGGTCGGAAGCTCCAGATTCTCGCTCACATGGAAATGTCCGAATATGAAATAATCCACCTTAGTCTTTCCGGAGAAGTCAACCGCGAACTTGTACAGAGGCTCATCAGATCCCCTGAAGACATATTCACGGCTCTTCGCCACCCGGCTTTTCTTTGACCAACCCTTGCCGAAGCGGAAGGCGAGGTACGGGTGCAGAAGACTGAATACGCTCTGGAAGAACCTGTTGCGGAATCCCCATCGCATCAGCTTGTACAAGCCGTGCCCCGGCCCGAGCGCATCGCCATGTCCAAGACAAAAGACCTTGTCCCCAATCCTGGTGACATAAGGCTGCCGCAGGATTCTTATGCCAAGCTCCTCGAAATAATGGAAGCACCAGATGTCATGGTTGCCTTGGAAAAAGAAGACCTCCACTCCGGCGTCAATCAGGTCAAGCAAGGCGGCGAACACCCTGACATAGCCTTTCGGGACAACATCGTGGTACTCGTACCAGAAATCCCAGATGTCGCCAAGAAGGTACAGAGCCTTTGTCCTGTCCTTGGGGACAGACTTGAGAAAACGGACGAAACGGGCCTCTCTCCCGGCCGGATCATTCACATCCAGCCCGAGATGGACATCAGACACAAAATACGAGAGCGTTCTGTCAGCCATTGAGTCAAATAGGAATGCTTTTGAATATGCCTACGCGAAAACCAGCAGAAGGAGCGAGACAACAAGACAATAAAGTGCGAACCAGGTCATCTTTGCCTTCTTCACGATAGAGATCATCGCCTTGCAGGCGAGGAGCCCGGAGAAGAACGATGACAGGAAACCGACCGCAAGGCAAACCGGAGGAAGCCCGCCGCCAAGGGAGCCGTCACCGCCGAGACTTCCGACAAGGCTCAGGAACTGCTCGCCGACTATCGGGACCAGAACCATCAGGAACGAGAACTGGGCCATCACGTCGCGCCTCACGCCGCAAAGAAGTCCGGTCGCTATCGTGGTGCCGGATCTGGAAAGGCCGGGAGCTACCGCCACGGCCTGGCCGAGGCCCACAGCCAAAGCCTGCCGATAGGAAATTCCGTTACGCGCGGGGGAATCCGAAGCATGCGTCTTCGAAGCGGCCCTGCGGCCATAGACATCGGAGAGGAAAAGGAGAACCGCGGTGATGATGAGACACACCGCCACCGTGAACAGATCGTCGGAGAACAACGCTTCGACCTTGTCCTTGAACAGCAGGCCGACAACCGCCACCGGAACCATCGAGACGACAATCTTCAGGACATAGTCCGTCTCATCATTGTAGCGGAAGCGGAAAAGCCCGGCGAGCAACCTGCATATCGGCTTCCAGAATACTATTACCGTACTCAATACGGTGGCCAGATGGACAGTTACGGTAAAATCCAGGAAACCGTCTCCGTCCACGCCAAGAAGTTCCCTCACGATCATAAGGTGTCCGCTGGAACTGACCGGCAAAAACTCGGTCAATCCCTGCACTATGCCCAAAAGCAGAGCCTGCAACCAGTCCATAGGCTACTCTTCCGCGCCTTTCTCCACGTTCTTCGGACGGCGCATGATGGCGATGACCTCGATGACTATCCCGCAGACAATCACAAGAGGGGCGGCCACCAGCCGACGGAAATCGAACATAGACCAGTTGAACTTATCGGGATCCACAGTCCCGCCTCCCATCATAAGAATGAACCCGGCGACCATGACCACCAGCCCCATGAGAAGCAGGCGTAGACCTTTTCGGGTGATTGGCATCTTGGTGTTGTCTGACATATTCAAAAATATTAAAGTTAGCAATACAGTTCGTCCTTGGAGAGCGAGACAAGCCGTCCCACGACCAGCGCTGTGCTTACCGTGCAGATCACGACTCCGGACAGAATCACGACTCCGATCACGGCAAGAAGCAGGTCAAGCCTGAAAACCTCGAAGAGCCGGGCGAACTCGCTTCTCACAAAGAACAGAATCCCGACAAGCATCAAAGAGGCCAACAGCGCGGAAAACAGCCCCTGGAACACGGCCTGCACCATAAAAGGAGCGCGGATGAAAGATTTCGTGGCGCCGACCAGCTTCATGGTGTGGATGGTGAACCGCTTGGAGAAGACATTGAGTCTCACCGTGTTGTTAATCAGCACGAAGGAGATGAACAGAAGCAGGGCGATAAGGATTCCGAGGACCAGCGAAATCTTGCCAAGATTGGTGTTCAGCTTGTCAACCAGTGACTTCTGATAGACGACCTCATCGACCAAAGGGGATTCCTCTATCACCTTTCTCACCACCTCAAGACTGTCGGAGGACACATAGTCCGCCATCAGGGTCACGTCAACGGAGACCGGGATAGGAGCCGTCTCGAAGACATCGAGGAAATCCTCGCCCAGAAGAGCCGCCATCTCCCTCGTACCTTGCCCGCGCGAAACGAACGCGGTGTTCTTGATGAAAGGCATACCATCCAGGACGGAGACATATTCCAAAGCCTCATCCTCGCCGACCTCTTGCTTCATAAGCACCGAGACCTGCAGATTCTCCTTGAAATAGTCGGACACACTTCTCGCATTGGCCGCCAGCAGTCCGGCCACCCCGACAAGAAGCAGAACAAGACTGATGCTGACAACCGTGGAAAGCCAGGCTCCGGCCAATCTTCTTCGTATCAACCTATTTTCTCCAGCGCCCATTTTCGCACAATACTCCAAATTGGTCTCAAAGATAGTGAAATATCGAAATATGAAAAAAAATTCTTACCTTTGTAAGACAAGAAAAGTAATATGGGAAGACCCGTAAACAGAGTTTTATTCGTCAATTCGGAGATTATGCCGTTCCTGCCGGAGACACCGATCGCAAAGATCGGCCGTCACCTGCCGCAGGGCATTCAGGAACGAAAGAAAGAAATCAGGGCTTTTATGCCGCGCTACGGTTGCATAAACGAGCGCAAGAACCAGCTTCACGAAGTAATCCGGCTTTCCGGAATGAACATCATCATCGGAGACGTGGACAGGCCGCTTGTAATCAAGGTAGCCTCTATCTCTTCAGCAAGGATTCAAGTCTATTTCATCGACAACGAGGACTATTTCCGCCGCAAGCAGATTTCCTGCGACGCAGACGGGAAGTTCTTCGAAGACAACGGGCAAAGAGCGATCTTCTTCGCAAGAGGCGTGCTCGAGACCGTAAAGAAGCTTCGCTGGGCCCCGGACATCATCCATTGTCAGGGATGGATCTCGCACCTCGTGCCCCTCTATCTCAAGAAAGCCTACAACGGAGACCCTATCTTCAGCGGAAGCAGGGTGGTCACTTCGCTTTACGGCGAGATCGCCGGCGAGACATTCTCTCCGTCATTCAAGGACAACATCCTGTTCGGTGGTATAAGGCCGGAGGACATTCCGATGCCGGAGAATCCAACTGGCATAAATCTTGCGGAAACCGCCGCGACGTATTCAGACGGTATCATTTTAGGCGACAAGGAAGTTGACCCGGAACTGGTCAGGTTCTGCAAGGACAAGAACATACCGACACTTCCTTTCAACGAGGAGTCGATTGCCGACGGGCGCTACATCGAGGAATACGACGGTTTTTATCAACAGTTGCAGTAAATGAGAAAATTCCCAGCAATCATCGCCCTGGCGGCAGGCCTCGCGTCCTGCGTAGGGGTTGACCAGAACCTCGGAGGGGACTTCATACCCAATGACCAGAAATACGACTTCCACACGGCCGAATTCGACCTTGACGAGGTTTGGATGAAGTCAATAGACAGCCTCACAGCCTACTCATCGAGACGAATCACCATCGGCTCCATCAGGGACGAGACTTTCGGGCTTTTCAGCAGGGGAAGTGTCGTGACGCTCGTACCGGTTCTGGATTCCGTCGATTTCGGAAAGAATCCCGTGTTCAACCGGTTCAAGTTCAAGGCGGCGGCGGACACAATCTCCGTGGCGGACGAGAATCAGGCCAACATACTCCAGAACGTCAACGTCTATGCCCTGACAGAGCCGCTCGGCGCCAATGAGTATTTCTCAAGGGCGAAAGTCAAACACAGCGGCAAGAGGATAAGCAAAGGCGTTCCCGTCGCGAACGGAAAGGACTCGCTGTCATTCGAATTCACCGAAGAGTACGGAAAACAGTACCTGAGTATGACACAGGACGACCTCAAAGACCTGAAGACATACACAAAGAAATTCCCCGGGATATACCTTTGCACAGACGATCCGTCCGGCAACGGAGGCAGGTTCGACATGTACGAGATGGACATCCTCGAGACTGTCACAAGCACAAGCGGGACCTACATCGAGAGGACGGACAACTACGCCATCCTATATTATAACAGCGAGTTTGACGGAGAGAGAAAGGACACGAGCCTTATGTTCTACTTCAGTCCGGTCGAGATGCAGGATCTTGACTCACTGCTCAATGTGAAGGCTCTTCCGTCCCAGTACGTTTTCAACGTAGACAGCCACGAGTCAGACCATCTTATAGGAAAGGCCGAGGACAAGATCTACATTGAGGGCGGGAGCGGGCTCAAGCCGGTGGTGCCGGCAGCCGAAATCCAGCGACTGGTCACGAAAGAGATAATCAGCAAGGGAGGAGACCCTGCCACGGCATTGATCTCGAAGGCCACAATCGAAATGCCGTTTGATTTCCCTGAGGACTACACGACAATGTTCCGCTTCCCTAAGGTTCTGAGTCCTACCATCAAGATAAGCACAGACACGACCGTGACATTCGCCGGCCTCACAGACGCGAGCGCCTCGGATGAGAATCAGGGTGACATCAACCGGTCTTTGTGCAACTATGCCCCCGACATCACCCACCACGTACAGCAAATCATCAGAAAGAAATCCGATGACAAGATACTGCCAAGCTACGACATCTGGTTCCTGATTATGTGGTACGAGAAGACCACCACCACCAATGCGGAAGCCGAGGAAATGGCGAACTACTACCAACAGCTTGCCTACTACTCTTATATGAATCAGATATACGGTGGCTACGGAGGCTACGGTTACGGCAGCTACGGCTATGGCTATGGCAGCTACGGCGGCTACGGCTACTATAACAACTACTACAATTATTCGACAATGGCCCAATACGCCTACTCTTCAGCCACGACAACCACGTCCGACACCGAGCTTGACAAAGACCGCTACTACAGGGCGGTGCTCCGCGGACCGAAAGCCGAGGGCAACAAGCCAAAGCTGAAAGTGACGTACGCCCTTCCCAAGAAATAGAATCCCTGACACCCTTCACGGCGGTCACGAATGGACTGTGGATGAAATAATAGAGGGAGACTAAACATTGACTGGATTCGTCGCTCCGCGACCGAAGGGGTCCCGGGGAATCCTTTCCCCGTGCC
>CAYMOB010000018.1:0-49129 GCA_964391955.1 uncultured Muribaculaceae bacterium
TTGTTACACAATTTGGATTATGTTAAGTTGAGAATATAGAAACACTACCCTGTATGATTTTACAATTACTGACACTTCTTGGCGCTCTTGCACTGTTTGTGTTTGGACTTGAGATGCTTAGTTCCGGAATCCAGAAGGCTTTCGGAGACAGGCTCAGGAATTTCGAGAAAGGAATGACTTCCGCAAACCCGTTGAAGCAGATTCTTTCCGGAGCCGGGATAACGGCCGTGGTCCAGTCATCAAGCGCCACGACCATTCTTGTGGCAAGCCTTGCCGGGGTCGCTACCCTATCGCTCCAGCAAGGTATCCGAGTGATAATGGGAGCCAATGTCGGCACGACCGTAACAGCTTGGATTATAGCGGCTACCGGGTTCTGGTTTGATGTAACGGTTCTTGCTTTTATACTTCTCGGCGCCGGCTTTATCCTGACGTTTATGAAGAAATCCATAGTCAAGAACATCGGACAGGCCGTTTTGGGTCTTTCGCTTGTCTTTGTCTCACTTATCTACATCAAGTCTTCGATACCTGCGATTGACACAGTTCCGGGGATCGCGGAATCTGTCGCCGCACTCTCATCCCACGGTGTCGGTTCAGTAGTCATTTTTATGCTGATAGGTGTGGTGATTACGTTCCTGTTCCAGTCCTCGAGCGCTACGGTCGCTCTGACTATGGTCTTGGCATATCTCGGTTGGATTTCCTTCCCTCTGGCCGCGGCTATGGTTCTCGGCGAGAACATCGGAACCACCATCGGCGCCAACATAGCCGCCAGTTCTGCCGGAGTACAGGCCCGCAGGGCCGCCCTCGCCCACACTGTATTCAATGTTACCGGAGCTGTCTTTGTCCTGGTTTTCTTTAACATATTCATAAAGATTAATCTTGGGATAGTTTCCCTGTTCGGGCTTCATGGCGCTATGGAGTCTGTCTTCGGCATAGCATGCGTCCATACCCTGTTCAATGTTGTCGCCACATTGGTGATTGTCTGGTTCAGCAAGCCTTTTGCCGCTTTGCTTACCAAGTGGATAAAGGAGCCGGCTCCGGAGAACGGAGATTTCAACCTGAAGTTCATCGGTAGCGGCAGAATCGTCGGAACTCCTTCAATATCAATCGAGCAGGCATACAAGGAGGCTGTGAATTTCGCAACTACCGCGCAGGAAGGTTTTCAATATGTCAAGTCTGCTCTGGAAGAGAAGGATTCTGACAAGTTCGAGGAATACCGGCGGAAACTCGTGAAATGCGAGGAAGTGACAGACCGTTTTGAATATGAGATAGCAGCCTTCCTGAACAGCCTCTCGTGTGAGTCGATGAACGAGCGGGAAGCCCGTGAGGTGAAAGTCATCTATCGTGTCATCAGCGAGTTGGAGAGTCTTGGCGACAGCTGTGAGAACATAAGCCGGATCCTTATGCGCCTGCGAGTCCACAAGCTCGAGTTCGATGAAGAGACAGTCGGCAAACTCAATCTTCTCATCGGTAAGGTCAACCACGCTTTTGCCGTGATGGTCTCCAATCTGAAATTGGCCGTTGACGGTGAGCTTAAGGACATCAGCAACGCCTACAATGCCGAGGATGTCATCAACACTACACGTGACACTCTTCGCAACGAAGGCATTCTCCAGATTGAGAAAGGTGGGGACAAGTTTTTGGCTATCAATTACTATCTTGATATGCTTGCCGAACTTGAGGCGATGGGCGATTTTATAATCAACATATCGCAGTCCCTTTTCCACGAATTTGATAAATAGTGTCCACCCTCGGTCGGACGAGTAGTACGCTTATGGGAAGAAAAAGAGTTGACCTCCTGTTGGAGGGTATCACAATAGAAGCCTGTGCCGCTGAGGGCAAGGCTCTTACGCATTGGAACGGAGTAGTCGTGTTCGTTCCTTTCGCCGTTCCGGGCGATGTGGTTGACATTCGTGTAACCAAGAAAAGCAAGAATTACTACGAGGGCTTTGTGGAGAGGATAGTCTCCCCTTCTCCGGAGCGCCTTAAGCCTTTTTGCGAGCATTTCGGAGTCTGTGGCGGCTGCAAGTGGCAGCCTCTCCCCTATCATCTCCAATTGGAGGCCAAACGCCAGCAGGTCTATGACCAGTTGGTGAGAATCGGCCGCCTTGAAGTTCCTGAGATAAGGCCTGCAATCCCTTCCGAAAAGATTCAGTACTATCGTAACAAGCTGGAGTTCACGTTCTCTTCCAAGAGATGGCTGCTTAAGGACGAAGACATTGACAGTGTTCCTGAGAACGACAGAATGGGACTTGGCTTTCACGTAGGCAAGTTCTTTGACAAAGTGCTTGACATCAAGCATTGCTATCTCCAGAAGGAACCTTCCAATGCAATAAGGCTTTTCATCAAGGAATATGCGGTCAGGAACGGCCTGGATTTCTTTGACATCCGTCAGAATGCGGGCTATGTCAGGAATATGTTCATCCGTACCACGGACACAGGCGACTTGATGGTGATAATGTGTTTCTTTTATGAGAATCGCGAGGACAGGGAGAAAATGCTTGACGCAATAGCTGATGCGTTTCCTCAGATCACATCGCTTTATTACGTTATCAACAACAAGTTAAATGATTCAATCGGAGATCAGGAGTGCATTTTATACAAGGGTGAGCCGGCAATCCGGGAGACAATGGAGGGACTGACGTTCCGTATCGGCCCCAAGTCGTTCTACCAGACCAATTCCGATCAAGCCTACAGGCTATATTCAGTAGCCCGTGACTTTGCAGGGTTGACAGGCGGCGAGATTGTCTATGACCTTTACACCGGCACCGGTACAATCGCACAGTTTGTCTCCGGGAAGGCAGCCAAGGTAGTCGGAATCGAATATGTCCCGGAGGCGATAGAGGATGCGAAACTGAATGCAGCCTCCAACGGAATAACGAATTGCGAGTTCTTCGCCGGTGATATGAAGGATGTCCTCAGCCGGGATTTCATCGAGGAACACGGCCAGCCTGACGTTATCATCCTTGACCCTCCGCGCGCGGGGATTCATCCGGACGTCGCCAGGGTCATTCTCGAGGCTTCCCCTGCCCGTATGGTATATGTCAGCTGCAATCCGGCCTCACAGGCCCGGGATCTGGCCTTGTTTGCCGAAAAGTACGAGATCACTGCTGTACAGCCGGTCGACATGTTCCCGCACACCCAGCATGTCGAGAATGTCTGCGCGCTTAGGCTTCGGCGATAACGCCAGAGAGATTCCTCCACTTTTATGTCTGGAAAAGCCCTGTCTCGTCGCTCAGCGACCTAAGGGGGGGCGTGGAATCCTTTCCCCGCGCCCCAGAGGCGGCCACTTCGTGACGGATACTGACGTATATGGCTAAAAAAGCGATTGTCAGCCGTATACATCAAAATGGATAACCAACCCCGAAGTGTATGGAATAACCGTCCTTCTTCATCCATTGGGACGGTGCGCGCCACATGTCTGAGTCTTGCGACGGGTCGTAGAGTTTCATACCCATATCAATTCGCAGAATCAGGAAATTCAGATCAAGGCGTAGTCCGACACCCCAGTTCGCGGCGAGACTTGAGGCAATGGTCTTCAGGGCAAAATGAGTCTCTTGGCCATTGTCGGCGCCTTCCGTTTCCTTCAGGGTCCATATGTTTCCGACATCGGTGAAGACGGCCCCGCACAATTTCCAGAACATAGGGAAGCGGTACTCGAGATTGGCTTCCAGTTTCACGTCACCTGTCTGGCTCGGGATGACGAATGTCGTGTCAGCCTTTGACTTGCCCGGCCCCAAAGCCCGAGCCTGCCAGCCTCTCATACTGTTGGCTCCGCCGCTGTAGAACTGCTTCTCGAACGGAATCGTGGAGGAGTTGCCGTAGGCATAGCCGACACCTCCGAGAAGACGCGCGGCTATCGCGTGCCTGGAGTCCTTGCCGAAGACCATGGTCTTGCCGAGGGTAAGCTCGCCGCGGACATATTGGGAATACGGTGTGTGCCAGATAAGTCTGGAACCATATTCATCCTGCTTCATTCTCCTGTTGAACAAGCTTATCACGTTTCCTGAGGCATCAAGCTGCAAACGGGCATACTCGTACGAGACTTTAGGCGTCAGAGCCGTGCTGGTCGTGTAGTACGCAACGAGTCCGGAGCCTACGTCAAAGTGGTTCTGATAAGCGTCCCTCATAAACGGATTGCCGGAGAGTGTGGTGTAGAAGTTCGGATCAAGGTCTGTCAACCTGACTATTTTCGCCTGTATCGGGTATATTTGGTAGAACAGTTTCCCGTTACGGAGTGATCCGGAATAGCCGAATGAGGTTGAAATCATATTCCTCGTGTACTCAGGGCGGTTCTGATAGTTATATGAAGCGCTGATTTCGGTCCGCGGCACGGACGGGCCTTTGAACATAGAGTTCGGCAGTCCCAGAAACTCCGGAAAGCTCAGGCCTGCGGAGACTCCGAATTCGTTGGACTTTACGTTGCTGTCGTCGTACTTGAACTGGAAATTACCGAGGAAACCAAGGTTCAGCCACTCTCCGCCGTGGAAGATGTTCTTGTGGTAGTAACTGAACTGAGGTGAGATTCCGATGAGGCCTGTTGAGTTAGTGGAACCTTCCAGATTGACCTTGAATCCCTGCATTTTGGAGCGGGTCAGATTGATTTCGCAGTCAACTGTCCCCGTGTCGCGCTGGGTCAGCTCGATGTTCACTCCGCTGAACATCCTCAACGCGGAAAGGCGTGAATATGTAGTGTTGACCTCATTCTCGTCGTATCTGTCCCCTGGCTTTAGAGTACACATCTCCTTAAGAACCTTGTCGTTGAACCTCAAGTCTTTGTCATAGGTGACCGTGACATCTCCTATGTAGAACTTGCGGTGCGGTCTGGCGTCCTCGGGAGTTTGGTTTCTGGTGTATTCCTTCACCATCATAAGCAGGTCGGCAGTGTCCTTGGAGTGGAGCGTGTCGGCTTCGAACGAGTAATAGTTTTTGGAGAATCCGAAGTAGCCTTTGCTTCTTAGGACGGCGGCCGAACGTTCTGTTTCCTTCTCAAGCTCGCTCTCCGACAGGAAATCACCCGGCCTGACGCTGACGGCGGAAGTGTCCGCGAAAAAGTCACGACTGAACTCCCCTTCCGGAACTGAATATGTCAACTTACCTATTCTGAACCGTTTGCCGGTGTCTACAGAATATGTCACGTGGACTTTCTTCCCTTGTATGCGCACTTGGCTTCTGACATCCGAGCCATAATAGCCAAGGTACTTCAGATGCCGTTTGATGTTCTCGATGGATGCCTCTACCTGGGCGGGCTGGTAGATGACCGGAGCGGTCCCCATATTCCTTATGAACTTGTTGACCGTCTTGTCGGGATCTTTCCCGGACCAGTTGTAGATGTTCAGAAAAGGGTTCCATCCGAATATGATGTAGGAGTTCGGTTTCTGTTTCACGTAGGATTCGATCTCGGAGACGCGCGGCTTGTCGTCTCCCTTTATCTCCACCTTGCTCGACGCAAGTCTGTACTGGCCGTCCTCCAGAACCCGTGTCGTGCTGCACGAAATCTGGAGAATGCAAGCGAGCGCCAGGCAGGACGCCGGTGTGAATATCGAGCTTTTAACTGTCATATTATGCAAAATTAGCAAGCCTTTCCGATTTTTCTTCAAATAAACACCAAAATATTAATTTTCGTACCTATATTTGCACGCCGATTGCGGATTGCTCCCGCGGCGGTTCATACATTTGTCGAACATTTTAGGTTTACAGTTGTTTTAGAATGAAGAACAAGTACATCGATCTTGTCGATCAGACTTTTGACTTTCCTCAGGACGAGTTCAGGGTCGAAGACGGCAATCTTTTCGTCAATGACATTGACATGATGGGAATCATCAAAGAGTATGGCACACCTTTGAAACTCACCTATCTCCCGAAGATTTCCTCCCAGATCCACAGGGCCAAGAGAATGTTCCGCAACGCAATGTCGAAGGTCAGTTACGAGGGTGACCACCACTACTGCTACTGCACCAAAAGTTCTCAGTTCAAATTCGTCATAGAACAGGCTCTCAAGAATGATGTCCATCTTGAGACATCTTCCGCCTACGACCTTGACCTGATTCGCAAGCTGGAGGCGGAAAAGCTTGTGGATAAGAACCTTATCATAATCTGCAACGGATTCAAACGTCCTCAGTATATCCAGAACATCGCCACGATGCTCAACGAGGGCTGGCGCAACATCATCCCGGTGCTCGACAACAAGAACGAGCTTGAGGATCTGGATGACCTTCTGGAGGTTCCGACACAGCTCGGCATAAGAATCGCCTCCGAGGAGGAGCCGTCCTTCGATTTCTACACCTCGCGTCTTGGAATAAGGTACTCGGACATCATACCGTTCTACCGCAACGGCATCAGCAAGAATCCTAAGTTCAAGCTGAAGATGCTCCACTTTTTCATCAACACCGGCATCAGGGACACATCCTATTACTGGAACGAGCTGGCCCGCTGCCTGAACCTCTATTGCGACCTCAAGCAGATCTGCCCGGACCTCGATTCGCTGAACATCGGAGGCGGTCTTCCGATAAAGACATCCCTGGCTGTGGATTATGACTACAAGTATATGATTGAGGAGATTGTCTATCAGATCAAGTCGGTATGTGATTCGCACGGGGTTCAGGTTCCGGACATCTACACCGAGTTCGGCAACTTCACGGTCGGCGAAAGCGGAGCCACCATATTCAAGGTTCTGGATGTCAAGCAGCAGAACGACCGGGAATGCTGGTATATGATCGACAATTCATTTATGACAAGCCTCCCAGACACGTGGGGACTGCATCAAAGGTTCATCCTCTTCCCTATCAACAAGTGGAATGAGGTATATCACCGTGTCTTCATCGGCGGCCTGACCTGCGACAGCAAGGACTTCTACAACTCTGAGGCTCACTCCAACGCCATATTCCTTCCAGTTATGAAGAACAGAAGGGATCCGCTTTACATCGGATTTTTCCACACGGGAGCATATCAGGAGGCCATTTCCGGCTACGGCGGTGTCAAGCACTGTCTCCAGCCTTCACCTAAGCACATACTTATCGACAAGGACAAGGACGGGAAAATCACCACAAGGGTGTTTGCACCGGAGCAGAGTTCGGATTCTATGCTGAAGATTCTCGGCTTCTGACGCTATGCTGCGGGTGTCTCTGTCACATAACGAGATAAAGTTCGTCAAGTCTTTGGGACAGAAGAAGTTCAGAGACGAAAGCGGACTTTTCGCCGTCGAGGGGGAGAAGATGGTCTCCGAGGCCTTGGCGTCGAGGTTCACCGTTGAGAGGGTCTATCGTATGTCCGAGGTGGGTGAGGCCGTTATGGAAAGGCTCAGCCAGTTTTCCTCCCCGTCCCCTGCCCTTGCGTTGGTCAGGAAACCTGCCGACTTGGAAATAGGCAGTCCGGAGCGTGGGGATATGCCGGAAAAAGGGCTTTTTCTTGCGCTTGACGGTATCAGGGATCCCGGAAACCTCGGTACGATACTTCGTACAGCCGACTGGTTCGGAATAGATGGCGTGTTCGCTTCCGCGGACACAGTCGATGTGTTCAATCCGAAGGTAGTCCAGTCAACCATGGGTGCGATCTTCAGGGTCGTATTTCATTATTGCGACATCAGAAGCCTTTGCAAAGCCGCTGTCTCGTCCGGAGGCAATGTCTACGGTACATTCTTAGACGGCGAGGATATGTATTCCAAGGAACTGGCTTCCGGAAGCGTGTCTCCTTCCGTCATTGTCATCGGCAATGAGTCAAGAGGTATTTCCGAAGATGTAGGCGGGCTTGTCACAGACCGTCTGTACATTCCTTCGTGGCCGAGGGACGAAAGAGGCTCGGAGTCACTGAACGCCGCCGTAGCCACAGCCATCACCTTGGCGGAATTCAGGCGTCGTGGGTGAAGTGATGGGTAGGATGATTGTCTATCAGGTTCTCGCGAGATTGTGGGGTGAAGGGAAATTCTCCGGATTCGATCCGGAGACACTGGCCTATTTCAAATCACTGGGAGCAAGCCATATATGGTACACAGGAGTGATCAGGCACGCCACAACCTGCCCGGCCGAAGGATGCCGGGCCTCCGACAGGCAGATTGTCAAAGGAGCCGCCGGTTCTCCATATGCCATTACAGACTATTATGATGTCAATCCTTATCTGGCCGATGAGCCGGCTGACAGGATGTCCGAATTCGAGTCATTGCTGAAGCGTTCTCACGACGCCGGCCTTAAGGTGATAATTGATTTTGTCCCCAATCACGTATCACGGGATTACGGCAAGGTCGGTCTCGTCCGTCCTGATGTCAGTCCTCTCGGCTCGGAGGACGATCCAACAGTCCACTGGAGGGCGGAGAATGATTTCTATTACTATCCGGGAGAGCCGCTGCGTCTGCCTTTTGCCGGACAGTCCTATTACGAGAATCCCGCGAAGGCTTCCGGCAACTGCTTCTCGCCCTCCCCTTCCCCGGATGATTGGTACGAGACCGTCAGGCTGAACTATTGTGACTTCCACACTGAGACCTGGGACAAGATGTACGAGATTGTCCGCTTTTGGTGCGCCAAAGGCGTTGACGGCTTCCGGTGCGATATGGTAGAGATGGTTCCATGGCAGTTTTTCCAATGGCTGATCGCTAAGGTCAAGGAAGAGTTCACGGAGACAGTCTTTATTGCAGAGGTCTATCAGAAAGATTTGTATGCCAAGTACATAAAAGAGGTCGGCTTTGATTTTCTCTACGACAAGTCCGGCTTCTACGATTCTGTCAGATCGCTTGTCGAAGGCAGTGGGACAGCGCGAAGCCTGACGTGGAACTGGCAGTTTCTCGGTGATCTGCAGCCAAGGATGCTGAATTTTCTTGAGAATCACGACGAGCAGAGATTCGCGTCTGACTTCTTCGGCAGCCGGGCGGAAAGGACTTTCGCGGCTCTCGGAGCGGGATTGTTCCTGAACACAGCACCGTTTATGATTTATTTCGGAGAAGAGGTAGGCGAACGCGGAATGGATGCCGAAGGCTTCAGCGGAAAGGATGGTAGAACAACGATTTTCGATTGGTGGAAAATTCCGTCAATCAGCCGACTGAACGAGTATATTCATAAAAATGAGGGACTTGCGCCGAAAGAACTTGAACTTCTGCAAAAATGGCGTGATTTTTTGAATATGGCCGCTTCGGTTCCGGCGATAGTTTCCGGCAGGACTTTCGACCTGTGCTACTGCAACTATGGGTCGCCCGGCTTCGATCCGGACCGTCATTTCGCATTCCTTCGAGGCGATGGTTCCCAAACCTGGCTGTTTGTCTGCGATTTCTCCAAGCAAAGTTCTGGCTGTCAGTGCGCCGAAAGTACCGGGTGTCCAGTTACCGAAAAATTGTCGATTCTTATCCCCGAAGAAGCCATCGGGTTCATCGGAATGAAAAACAACCCCGATACGGAAGTACGTATCGGGGTTGAAGTGTCTGTCGATGATTGCGTATTCGTGAGGGTCAGCTGAGTCTTTTCAGTTGACCTTCAGTCATTGCCATCTTACCAATTGAGGATTTTCGCGAAGTCATACTCCTCAGGGTCGGCGACGAAAGCCTTTGCGGCCTCGTAGTCGGCAGGAGTGATGTAGTGGCAGATATGTCCGTAGTAGTTACGGGCGATTCCGCCATCGATGTCCACGCGGCGAGGAGGAATCTTGCCTTCGGCGTTCTGGAGATCTTTCAGGTAGAGCGGCTGAGCGTTGCCGTACTCGTCCACATAGACCATACATCCGGTCTCGCCCTTCGAGAAGAGCTCGTAGACTCCGAGTGCCAGCTCTGTGCAGTATGAAAGGTCGTAGGCCACAGGATCCTGGCAGCGTACATCGTAACCGATCTCCACAGGACGGGTCTTGACCTTCATTCCTATCTTCTTGAACTCTTTCTCAAGAATGTCGTTGAAGAGAACGGCCTTGGAGATTTTTCCAAGCTCAGGGTGTCCGTGCTCGTCGTATGTCATATTCACTCCGGTTGCCTTGATGTCCTCCGGGTCAAGGTCGTGGAACACGCCTTCGGCGACAACCACAGTTCCGTAAGGGATACCGAGAAGCTTTCTCTTGATGATGGCGGAGAGGGTAAGCTTGATGATCTTGTCCACAGAGATCGAAGTCTTGTTGAACATCTCAGGGATGATGGTCATAGGACAGTGCGTGGCCTCGCCGATTCCGAGGGCAAGGTGACCGGCGCTGCGGCCCATCGCTGAGATCAGAAGCCAGTTTCCGGATGTGCGGGCATCCTCATAGACGGTGCGGGCGATGTGCGCTCCCTCGTCCTTGGCGGAGTTGAATCCGAAGGTCGGTGCGTTGTGAGGCAGAGGAAGGTCGTCGTCGATGGTCTTGGGAACGTGGATGTTGTGGATCGGGTAGTTCTTGGCTTCGAGGAACTTGGCGATCCTGTTGGCTGTAGAGGCCGTGTCGTCACCTCCGACAGTCACGAGAAGCTTGACATTGTTGTCCTGGAAAAGGGACAGGTTGAAATTCTCCTCGAAATCCTTGTCTGTCGGTTTGAAGCGGCTCATCTGGAGGTATGAGCCTCCTCTGTTGAAATAGGCGTCAGCCTTGAAGAAATCGATGTCTTCGGTGCGGGCCTCCTTGCGGAAGAGTCCGGTGTAGCCTTCGTGAAGTCCTATGACCCTGTAGCCGTTTGAGAGAAAGGTCTTGGCGACTGAGAACACGACAGTGTTCATTCCCGGAGCGGGACCGCCGCCGCACAGAATGATGATTGAATCTTTCATATATGCGAATGAGTTTTAAATTTGTATGTTCGTCAAAAACAACCACAAATTTAACAAACAGTTTTAATTTTTCAAAAAAGTACTTAAGAGGAGGAAACTTCTGCCGCACTTGGAAGAAATGCCGACATTTTTCGTTAAATTTGTATCCTTTACAGAGAACTTTTGCCGTTATGGATCACAAGCTGGCTGAAATACGCGCCGAAGAGCTTAGAAAGACCCTTTGGGAGAACAGCAGGAGGTATTATGTCGACAACGCTCCGACGATGAGTGATTTCGACTATGACCGCCTGATGCGCGAGCTGGAGGATCTAGAGAAGGAATATCCTGACCTGCGGACTCCGGACTCCCCTACCCAGAAGGTAGGAAGCGATCTGGAGAAGGACGGGGATGGCTCCAACGCCGAATCCGGGATACGCAGGGAGTTCGCCCAGTATCCGCACAGATACCCGATGCTTTCCCTTGGCAACACCTACAACATAGGCGAGATAGAGGACTTTGTCCGCAGGGCTGAAAAAGATCTTGGAGGTGTCAGGTTCACATATTCCTGCGAGCTGAAGTTCGACGGTACCGCGATATGTCTGACCTACCGGAACGGAAAGTTGTTCCGCGCCTTGACCAGAGGCGACGGTGTGGTCGGGGACGATGTGACGGCGAATGCCTTGAGAATCGGGAATATCCCGGAAGAGCTTCAGGGAAACGGATGGCCAGAGGAGTTCGAGATCAGGGGCGAGGTGCTTATGCCATACGAGTCTTTTGACCGTCTTAACAGGGAGCGGGCCGACAATGAGGAGCCTCCTTTCGCAAATCCTCGCAACGCGGCTTCCGGTTCGCTTAAACTTTTGGATTCATCCGAGGTGGCAAGAAGGGGGCTGATGTGCACTCTCTATCATATCCCCGGACAAAGCGTGTCCTTTTCCACTCACGGTGAAGCGCTTGACGCCGCCGCGTCCTGGGGGCTGCCGGTCTCCGACAAACGCAGGATTGTAAGTGGGATGGACGAAATCGAGGAGTATATCCGCCATTGGGACACGGAAAGGAAGTACCTGCCTTATGCCACAGACGGGATTGTCTTGAAAATCAATGAACTGGCTTATCAAAACTCGCTTGGCTACACTTCCAAGTCCCCTCGTTGGGCCGTCGCGTTCAAGTTCCGTGCTGAAGAGGCCCGCACAAGGCTGCTTTCCATCACCTATCAGGTGGGAAGGACAGGAGCGGTGACGCCGGTGGCCAATCTCGCGCCTGTACAGCTGGCCGGGACGGTAGTCAAAAGGGCGACGCTTAACAATCAGGACTTCATAGACCAGATGGATATCCGTGTCGGAGACACAGTGACGGTCGTAAAAGGCGGCGAGATCATACCGAAGATCATAGATGTCGATCTTTCGCTCAGGCCAGAGGACGCGGGAAGGACGGGATTCCCGGAGGTCTGCCCGGACTGCGGGACCCGGCTTGTGAAGGAAGAGGGTGAGGCGAAGTGGTTTTGCCCCAACTCCGACGGCTGCCCTACACAGATAAAAGGCAAGCTCGTGCATTTTCTCAGCCGCAAGGCGATGAACGTGCTGGCCGGCGAGGCCACTGTCGATCAGATGTACAGTCTCGGACTCGTAAGGACTCCGGCGGATTTCTATTCATTGACTATGGGGCGGCTTCTTATGCTTGATGGTTGGAAAGAACGCTCCGCCCGGCGTTTCCTCAAGAGTATCGAGGATTCAAGAAACGTGACGTTCGACCGTGTTCTCTTCGCCCTTGGGATTCGTTATGTCGGGGAAACCACCGCAAAGGAGATAGCCCGCCATTTCGGCGACATTGATGCTGTCGCATCCGCTGCGAAGGAGCGGCTGCTTGAAGTACAGGATGTCGGCGAGGTGATAGCCGACAGCGTCTATGAATATTTCCGCGACAACCGTCATCTTTCCGACATCGCGAGGCTCAAGGCGGCGGGGATCCGTTTCTCGATTGACGCCGCCTCAGCCGCTTCGGCCGCCCTCGCCGGTAAGACAATCGTAATCTCCGGCAATTTCAGCGTCCCGAGGGATGAGATGAAGCGTCTGATCGAGTCTAACGGCGGCAAGAGCAGTTCTTCACTGAGCGGAAGGACATCCTATCTTCTGGCCGGAAGCAAGCCGGGACCGGAGAAGATGAAAAAGGCCTCCGAACTGGGAGTCAAGGTGATAAGTGAGGGTGAATTTCGGAATATGCTTCCTTCCGGGATTTCCGGGGAGGCGGAGGAAACCGCTTCGCTAAGGGAGCCGGATTTGTTTTCAGGAATGATTTGATCCAGCCTATGTCCAAGTTGGTGAATATGTTTGACAGCTGCTCGCGCCTGCTTCGGAGAACAACCAAGTTCTTCAGGGAGGATATCTGGGACATAGAGGTCGCGGAATTGTCCAATGCCAAGTCGCGTCTGGTCAGAATGAGCAGGGTCGTCACCAAGACCTTCAAGGATTTCGCCGACCATGCGATCGGTTTCCAGACGGTGGCCCTGAGCTATTTCTGCACCATGGCGTTTGTGCCTTTCATCGCCGTGGCCTTCGCCGTGACGAACGGTTTCGGTCTCGGTGACAAGCTCAAGGCGCTGCTTTATTCCTCGAACGTAAGCCAGGAGATAATCGACACGCTGCTCAACGCCGCAGACAAGATTCTCAATTCCGCCACCAACGGGCTTTTCGGCCTTGTCAGCGCCCTGACTTTCGTCTGGCTCATCATCTGGATGATGATGAGGGTCGAGACGGTGTTCAACAATGTATGGCGCGTGAAGAAAAGGCCGTTCATAAAGAGTTTCGGATTCGACATCGTGCTGATGCTTCTGACCCCGTTTGTGGTGCTGATCCTATATTCAGGAACTATCGTTTACTCGCATGTCCTTGACCTGATTCCCAATTGGATTGGAGTGACAGAGACGATCAAGTCCTTTTTGGGCTGGATTATCGCCGGGGTCGTCACGACATTGATCTTCTCAGCCATGTACAAGTACATACCCGCGCTCGACGTACGCTACGGCAACGCTTTCAAGGCCGCCGTCATCGCCGGGCTGGCTTTTACCGTGCTTCAATACCTTTACCTTGAGACCCAGGTGTTTGTGATGCGTCTCAATGCGGTTTACGGAACAATCGCCGCCATCCCTCTGTTTATGATTTGGATGAGGTTCGGCTGGCTTATCATAATGTACGGCGCCCAGTTCTCCTGCTCTTTCCAGACATTGGAGGAGGAAGAGGAAGACGGCGGCGTCCTTCAAACGGACAGTAAAGATTCGGTAGTAATATGAGTTTCTCACAATTCACAGAACAGGACTACGAACTGATCAGACAGAGTTACGCCCAGCTAAGGGCGGCGGCGGAAAAACGCTGTGCCAATCAGGCGGAGATGGACGTGGTGCAGAAAGCGTTTGATTTCGCCAATGAGGCTCATAAGAACGTGCGCCGCCGTTCCGGAGGCCCATACATCATCCATCCTATCGAGGTCGCCAGCATAGTCGTGAGTGACATCGGCCTTGGTTACAAGTCGATTGCGGCGGCGCTTCTCCATGATGTCGTGGAGGACACCGACTACACTGTCGATGACATCCGCAAGCTTTTCGGCGACAAGATCGCAAGTCTTGTGGACGGTCTGACCAAAATCAAGAACGTGCTGGACAACGAGGATCGTAGCAAGAAACTTGTCGATGCCTATGCGAGGAGCCTGCAGGCGGAGAATTTCAAAAGGATTCTTCTTACCCTGAACGATGATGTCAGGGTCGTGCTCATCAAGCTTGCCGATCGCCTGCATAATTGCCGGACGATTGAATATATGCCTGAGTACAAGCGGGATAAGATTCTCAGTGAGACAATGTTCATATTCATTCCCCTTGCCCACAGGCTCGGCCTGTACGAGATCAAGTCGGAAATGGAGAACATCTGGCTCAAGTACAAGGAACCTGACGCTTACAATGAAATCAACGGCTTGATAAACAACAGCCTGAGCGGAAAAGGGAAGCTGATTGATGATTTCATCGCCCCGATTGTCGCCGCTCTGGACAAGAGCGGATTCAAGTTTGAGGTCCGGAAAAGGGTCAAGACACCTTATTCGGTCTGGCACAAGATGCAGACCAAGAACATAACTTTCGATCAGGTATATGACCTCTACGCCCTCAGGATTGTGTTCACTCCTCCGGCTGACAGCAAGGAAAGCGAGCGAGATCAGTGCTACCACATATTCTCTATCATCACAGGCATTTACCGCTATAAGCCGGATCGTGTGCGCGACTGGGTCAAGCATCCTAAAAGCAACGGCTACGAGGCGCTGCACTGCACATTGATGAGTGACACGGGAATCTGGATAGAGGTTCAGATACGTTCAAAGCGGATGGATGACATCGCGGAGAAAGGCATTGCCGCACACTGGAGCTATAAGCAGGAAGGCTACATCAGCGAGAACGACAGCGAGATGGACAAGTGGCTTGCCAAAGTCAAAGAGATTCTTGTCAATCCGGACGTAAATGCCCTGGAATTGTTGGATATCATACATAACGACCTTACCAGCAGTGAGATAACGGTGTTTACGCCAAAGGGAGACCAGAAGTCCGTCCAGAAAGGGGCGACGGCGTTGGATTTCGCCTACTGCATCCACACGGAAATCGGCAACAAGGCCATAGCCGCCAAGGTGAATATGAGGCTCGCTCCCCTCTCCCACGTACTGAAGAGCGGCGACCAGGTCGAGATAATCACGGCCGAAATCGAACAGCCAAAGCGCGAATGGCTGCAGTTCCTCCAGACCAGGCACGCCCGCAATCTTGTCATCGACTATTTCAAGGGCAACAAAAAGGAGATTGCCGAGACAGGCAGGAAGATGCTTTCCGAACAGCTTGAGGCCCAGGGATATCGGATGAATAATGACTCGATAGAGATTCTCTTGCGGCATTTTGCGATACCCGGCGGCAACTCCGAGGAGATGTTCTTCCGGATCGGAATGGGAATCCTCAAGGTCGGAGACCTTTCCGAGGTTCTCACGTCCGGCAAGAGCGGCAAAAGCCATTCGTTTTTCTTCACCTGGTTCGGCAAGAAAAAGGAAACAGCGAAAAAAGAAAGAAACGAATATGTCGTCGCGGCTTGCTGCCGTCCAATCCCCGGTGATTCCGTTATCGGAATCAAGTCTCCTGACGGGACTGTTACAGTCCACAAGAAGTCCTGCCCCGTTGCTGACAGCCTTGCCTCAAAGCACGGGGATTGGGTTGTGGTGCCGCAGTGGGACGATGACGAAAGCCAGTCGTTTCTGGTCCGTCTTTCCATCAAAGGGGTTGACCGCGTCGGCCTGCTCAACGAGATTTCCCGCTACATCTCCCTCGTGATGGGCGTGAATATGCGGAAGGTCTATCTGAGCACCGATGAAGGGATATTTTCCGGCCACATCGACCTGTATGTACACGACAAGGCCGTGTTGGAAAGGATGATCCGCAAGTTAGGTTCGATCGACGGAATCAAAAGTGTTGTCAGGAGCGATATCTGAGCCTGATTTTTGAATATACAGAATCTGCGATGAAAAACATTCTCACAAGGTTTTTACCATTGGTCCCGGCTGCGTTGCTGTTGGGCTATTCCATGCTCCAGCCGTCTTGCGCCAACACAACCCAGGCTCCTACCGGTGGCCTGAAAGACACATTGCCGCCAGTGATCAGAAGGGTCGTTCCACAGACCGGAGCTGTTTCCGTTCCTGTCCGCGGAACCCAGGTCTCGTTCACTTTCAATGAATATGTCACCGTGAAGGATCCCAAGGGAATCTTCCTTTCCCCTCCCCAGAAGAAAAGCCCGAAACACAAGATAAGAGGCAAGAGCGTGATAGTCTATTTTGAGGAAGACCTGCTTCCCAACACGACCTATACCCTGGATCTTACAGGTGCCGTCGCCGACAATAACGAAGGGAATATGTTTCCGGGTTTCACCACGGTGTTCTCCACCGGAGACGCGATTGACTCGATGTACGTGACCGGAATTGTACAGGACTGCAGCACCTTGACTCCTGTCAAGGGAGCTACGGTGATGCTCTACAAGGACCAGCGTGACTCCGCGGTCTTTTTGGACAGGCCTGTGGCTGCCGTGAAAACGGATGACTGGGGCTTTTTCTCCCTTCGGAATATTCAGGACACGGTATATCGTGTCTATGCGGTTGTCGACGCCAACGGGAACAACATCTACGATCCGGACGAGGACAGGATAGCCTTTCTTGACACTTTGTTCAGACCGGTGAATGTCGTTAATGACACCGTGGCGGAACTGAAGAAGTACGATGTGAAGGACACTCTTGCCTGCCAGTCCAGAAAAGCTGAGCTTAGGCTTAACGTGTTCAGGGAGAAGCCCTCCAAGCAATTGCTGATGAATAACAAACGTACCGGAGAACGTTCGGCCTACATCACTTTCATGGCTCCTGAGGCGAGGATAGACTCCCTTTGGTTCCAAGGGTTTCCGGCGAAGGATGTAATCACCGAGTTCAACATAGAAAAGGACAGCCTGCTTCTTTGGCTGAACAGCCAGAGGCCTATGCCGGACTCCTTGCATCTTTGGGTAAAGTACTGGAAGACAGACACTCTCGGTGTCCTTCAGCCGGTAACTGAAAAAGTCAGTCTTGTGGAGGAGAACAAGCCTAAGTCCAGGACGGCGAGAAAGAGGGTCGAGCATTCGGACACGGTCTGCGGACTCACCCTGAAGGCCGAGCCTGAGACTTTCGAGCAGTACGGAATCTCGTTAGAGTTCGCTTATCCTCCGGTTCTCGGAGACTTTGACTCCTTGGTTTTCAAATCAATCAATCCCCGCCAGAAAGAAAACGTCGAGAAATTCGAGATCAACAGGGACTCGCTGAACCTGAGAAAATACATCGTCACCCCTCAAGTCAAGATTCAGGAGGGCTATGAATATTTTTTCAAAGTCCCTCAAAGGACATTCAAGGACATCAACGGCTATTGGAATGACAGCACTGAGGTAAAGGTCTCCCTGCCCAATGATGACAACCTCAGTCTTTTCACGTTGAATCTGACAGGAGTGGACGGCAACAAGTACATCGTTGATCTGATGGACGAAAGGAAATCCGGTGTGCTCCGCAGTTATGTCATTGATTCTGATTCCATACTCGGTTTTCCGTATCTCAAGAAAGGGAAGTATTCCATAAGAATCACGGAAGACCTCAATCGCAACGGTATCGTGGATTCCGGAAACCTGCTTGCCCGCAGGCAGCCCGAAAAGGTAAGGTTCCTGATGACCAAGGACAGCGATCTCTTTGACATTCCTGAGAGAAGCGAGATCAGTCAGGATCTTGACCTTTCAGAGTTTTTCAAGTAATTCGAACATAAGGTATGAGGATAATCAGTCATATTCTTGCCACCGTGCTTGTTCTGACGAACGGGCTCATGGGATCAGGCCAGAACCAGACGGACACGCTGAAAGGATCGGCGGAACGGGCCAGGATTCAGGCGGATACCGTAAAGCCGGTTATTTCTGTTTCGGACAGCACTTTGGCGCAGGTCACATATTCGGACGCTTATCTGGACACAGTCAATGTCAACCGTGTCTTCGAGGTGAATGACTATTCGCTTCTCGGTGTCGAGTACGGTGTCTCTTTCAACCGGATGTCTTTCAATCCGCCATATTCACAGACGACACTGTTTGTCCCGAACACGTTCGGAGTGTTCTACACAAGATACGGGAAGATGTTCGGTTACCTTCCCTATTTCGGCTTCAAACTCGGTCTTCGCTACAGCCACGAAGGATACAAGTTCAAGGAAGACGAAGAGGACCGCTATGTACCAAGCATCGAGGGGGCGACTCAGGCTGTTATGGATGTGATAGAAGTTCCGTTTATGGCCCATATGCATCTTGACGGGCTTCATTACAAGGTTATGTTGGACATAGGAATCTACGGAGGCTACAGAAAGAGCATCGAGCGGACCGGGGAAAACATCCCGGAGTCATTGGTCAATTCATTCAAGGACACGGACAGGCGGTTTGACTACGGCCTTTGCGGCGGACTCGGCTTTGGTCTCGTCTTCGATCCGGTTGAGTTTCATGTGAACGCCAATCTCAGATACTCATGGGGAACCATCTACGACCCTGACTATGCCAGTCAGGACTACTTTCGCTTCGCCTATCCGTTTGACGTTATGGTGACCGCGGGAGTATATTTCCAACTTACAAGAAGAACAGGCAGGGGCAAGGCTCAGCTCAGGCGCGAGGCATATCAACAGGTTTATTATCCGAAGCAGAATGAAAACGTTGACGGCAAAGGTCGGTGATGTCCTGATAGGCGGCGGCAACCCGATTGTAGTGCAGACTATGTGCAACACCCACACTAATGACGTGGAGGGCACTGTAGCGCAATGTGTAAGACTTTATGAGGCAGGCGCTGAGATTATCAGGCTTACGGTTCCGTCGCCTGCTGATGTGGAAAGCGTGAGGGTCATTAAATCCCGTCTCAGGGATGCGGGAATCAACGTCCCCATTGTGGCCGACATTCATTTCTCGTCACAGACTGCTATTAAGGTCGCTCCTTTCGTGGAGAAAGTCAGAATTAATCCGGGGAATTTCCACAGGGACCACAACGAGGCGCGCAAGCAGTTCGCCAGACTCATCGAAGTCTGCCGCGAGAATGGCACCGCAATCCGAATCGGTGTGAATCACGGCTCTTTGGGAGATTACATCACGAATCTTTACGGGAACACGCCTGAGGCGATGTCCAAGGCAGCGATGGAATGGCTGTATATGTGCCAAGAGGCTGATTTTGAAAATGTCGTGGTGTCCCTGAAGTCCAGCAATACCATCGTTATGGTTGAAGCGTACAGAAGCCTTCTCTCCGCTATGAAGGAAAACGGTGTGCTTTACCCGCTTCACGTCGGAGTGACCGAGGCCGGCAACGGAGACAGCGGCAGGATCAAGTCCTGCGTCGGGATCTCGACCTTGCTGTCAGAGGGTATCGGGGACACCGTCCGGGTTTCCCTTACTGAAGATCCGGTGGAGGAACTTCCGGTGGCACGCTATCTTGCCGCGCGCTATGGACACAGGATTGTCTCATCCATGAACTCAATAAACCTCCAAGGCCGCAAGGCGACTGCCTTTTACGATTCACCATCCAAGGAAACACTTTTGTTAGATGCTTCGTGCGATTTTGGCAAACGCCTGTTGGACAGGGCGTTGGATGAAGTCGAACTTGCCGGATCATTTGTGGATGATTCTGGAGAGACAGTGTCCATTCAGGATTCCGGAGTCGGTGCCTATCTTGTGGAGGAGCTGATGCAGGCGGCCAGAAGGCGTTTCTATAAGCCCGAATATGTGGCTTGTCCAGGCTGCGGACGCACTATGTATGACCTTCAGAAAGCTTTTGAGGAAGTGAAGTCCAGAACCTCGCATCTGAAGGACATCGTCATAGCTGTTATGGGATGTATAGTCAACGGGCCGGGAGAGATGGCGGACGCTGATTGGGGCTATGTCGGAGAAGGCAACCATAAGGTCACTATCTATAAGGGGAGAACCCCGATCCTAAAGCATGTTCCTGACACAGAGGCCGTTGACCGTCTCGTCGAGTTGATTGAGAGCGATCGGACTATTTAAGCTCCGCAATCACGGTCTCGCATGCTCTTGTAAAGTCACCGACCTTCACTTTGACTTCGGCGTCAAGGGGAAGGAATATGTCGATTCGGGAACCGAACTTGATGATTCCACACTGCCTGCCTCTTTCAACGCTGTCCCCTTCCTTTGAGTAGCAGACTATCCTTCTGGCGAATGTGCCGGCTATCTGCCGGAAAAGAATCTCACCGTTGTCGTTGCGGATTGCCGTGGATGAATGCTCGTTCTTTTCAGAGGCCTTAGGCAGGAATGCGAGAAGGTATTTCCCCGGATGATACTTGTAATATGAGATTTCTCCATCCATCGGCCAGAAATTGGTGTGGACATCGAAGAAGTCCATATAGACCGACACCTGTATCCTGTCATCATTGAAATACTCCTTCTCATAAACCTTGTCGACGATCACAACCTTGCCGTCGGCTACGGACGTGATTGTCCTTGTGTCTCCTTTAGGCGTCTCCCTGTCCGGAACCCTGTGGAACCAGAAAACGAAGAACGCGAAAGCAAGGAGAAGGGCCACAACAGGAATATAAACGTAAGGGTTGCCGATGAAATACAAAGCGCATACAATCAGTACGGCAATTACAGCCCAGTTGATACCTATCGTTCCGTGTGAGTCCTTGTCAATTATTATCCTCTTCATTGTGTATATATCCTTTAATTGATTATCGGGTGGTTAAAGTGAATCAAAGCAGGTCGAAAACAGCCAGGTAAATCGCTCCGAACGGCATGGCCATCAGGGTGCTGTCAAATCTGTCGAGAAAGCCGCCGTGTCCGGGGATGATGTTACCGGAATCCTTGACGCCGTAGACTCTTTTCCATTGGGATTCAAACAGGTCTCCGTAAACACCAGTGACTGACATAATCACAGAAAGAATCAGGCAATGTACGAGAGGAAATCGCAGAAGTCCGAACTCAAACAGAACGAATGCGGCAAGAACTGAACTTACCAATCCGCCGATGAAACCGATCCATGTCTTTTTGGGCGAGACGGTCGGAAACAGCTTTTTCGGGAAGAACCTGCCAAGGGATATTCCGAAAGCGAAAGCACCGACATCAGAGCACCAGATTATAATGAAGAAGCAGAGCAGGAGCGTTCCGCTGAAATTACCCGCCTTGTCGAAGGCAATCAGGTTTGACAAAGCGATTGGAACAGCAATGTACAGCAGACCAGTGTAGATGTTCGAGAACTTGCCGTACTCCTCTTTGTCCTTGACGTATAACGAGTTAATCATTACGATGAATATCGGTATCATCGCAAATGCCACAAATCTGATCGGAATGTGGAACGAGGCCACAGCGAATAATATTCCGAACAGGAAAACTGCCGCGAGGATTGCAAGCACCTTGGAGAAAGTATAGCTTTTCCCCATCGTGATGTTGTAGAACTCCATCAGCATCACCGACATTATGAATATGATCAGCCCTGCGAACAGGTACTTGTTGAACATCAGGCAGGCCAGCATCGCAAGGATGAAGACCACGCCTGAGATTGATCTGACCGTAACGTTGTTCATTCCGCAATCGGTTTTCTGAGTGGCACTTTATGCTTGAGGCGCGGCAGCCTGTGAGTCTGGCTGTCCGCCGTTGTCCGCCGGTTTTACCTTTGGCCCCAGGATTCGCTCGATGTCTTCAGCGAAGATGACCTCTTTCTCCAGCAGGATCTCGGCTATTCTTACGAAGCCTTCCTTATGCTCTGTCAGAATCCTCAAGGTCTTTTCGTGGATTGTGTTCACAAGAGCCTTGACTTCCAGATCCATAAGCTCCGCCGTCTTCTCACTGTATGGTTTGGTAAGGTCGTAGCCTCTTGAACCGGTCGAGTCATAGAAGGATATCTCGCCGACCTTTTCGCTCATACCGTAGTACTGAACCATATTGTATGCCATGCGTGTGAGTCTTTCCAGATCGTTCAAAGCACCGGTCGCCGGCTCACCGTTGACGATTTCCTCGGCTACGCGGCCACCTATCAGCGCGCACATCTTGTCCATAAGGTAAGACTTTGAAAGGATTTTCCTCTCGTCAGGAAGGTACCAGGTCAGGCCAAGCGCCTCCCCGCGCGGAATAAGGCTGACCTTGAAAACAGGGTCGGAATACGGCAGAAGCCATCCTACAGCCGCATGTCCGGCCTCGTGGTACGCGGTGGTTCGTTTCTCGGCAGGGGTCATTATCGAGCCTTTGCGCTCAAGTCCGCCGACAATCCTGTCGACAGCGTCCAGAAAATCCTGCCTGTCGATTTCCCTCTTGTCCCTCCGGGCCGCAGTGAGCGCCGCCTCATTGCAGACGTTGGCAATGTCCGCACCTGAGAACCCAGGCGTGTGCTGAGCCATAAATCCAAGATCGAAATCCTTGGCCACCTTAAGGTTGCGTGTGTGGACGTTGAATATCTCCTCCCTTTCCTTCAGTTCAGGAAGGTCAACCTGAATCTGACGGTCGAAACGCCCGGCCCTGAGGAGCGCCTTGTCCAGAATGTCAGCCCTGTTTGTGGCCGCCAATATTATCACGCCAGAGTTGGTGTCGAAGCCGTCCATCTCGGTAAGCAGCTGATTGAGTGTGTTCTCGCGCTCGTCATTTGATGAGAATCCGACATTCTTCCCCCTTGCCCTTCCGACGGCGTCTATCTCATCGATAAACACGATGCAAGGGGCTTTTTCCTTGGCTTGACGGAACAGGTCGCGGACTCTTGACGCACCGACACCTACAAACATCTCGACGAAATCCGAACCGGAAATCGAGAAGAACGGGACGTTGGCCTCTCCGGCCACAGCCTTGGCCAGCAAAGTCTTGCCGGTACCCGGAGGCCCTACAAGAAGAGCTCCCTTGGGAATCTTGCCTCCGAGAGACGTGTATTTCTTCGGATTCTTGAGGAAATCTACGATTTCCATAACCTCTTCCTTGGCTCCGTAAAGACCTGCGACATCCTTGAAAGTCACGTTAACCTTCTCCTTGTCAGCGAGTTTCCCGGTAGACTTCCCTACGTTGAAAACGCCTCCGGGACCGCCGGATCCTCCGCCCATATTCTTGTTGAATCCTCTGAACATCCAGATCCACATCAAAATGAGCAGAACCGGGAAGATGATCCACTCGAGAATCCCGGACCACATCCGGCTGTCATTCTCCATCACAATCTTGACCTTCAGCTCCTCTGACGGAAGCTCTTCGTTAAGCCTGCCGAACTCTTTCTCCGCGTCGAACTTGTCGGAAACAAGGAATATGAAATGAGGCGAGCTTGTAGGAACCTTGCCGCCGAACTTGTCGGCATATTTGTTCAGCCTGTCCGGACGTACGGTGATGCTGCCTTTGAAATCGTTCCTTACGAAAGCGATCTCCTTGATGTCTCCGCTGAGGAACATTTCCTGTACCTCGGCCCATTCAATTTTCTGAGGATTCGTTCCGCTGTTATTGAGCAGCAGCCAGCCTATGCCAAGTATAAGCAGGAGATAGAACCAGGAGAAATTGATCCTCACCCGGACCACCTTTCTTTTCGGCCCGTTCCCGTTAGGTGTGTTTGAATTATTCGACATCTGTCTCTTTCTTTTTTGTTTTAGGAATCCGCCTTTCCTTGTACTCCTTGTGCGGAGCGTCGGCCCATAGCTCCTCAAGCCTGTAGAACTGGCGGTACTCCGTAAGGAAAATGTGGGCGACAATGTCACCGTAGTCCAGTATAATCCAGAAGTTGTTCTCAAGCCCCTGTGTGCGGAGAGGCTTCCTGCCCTCCTCCCGCATCTTGTCAATGACATTGTCGGCTATCGCGTTGACAGCGGTGGTGGAATCAGCGTTACAGATCATAAAATGGTCGGTGATTGCGCTCCCCAGTGGCCTGAGGTCTATGTCGATGACGTTTTGAGCTTTCTTGTCGAGCATAGCGTCGGCCATAACCCGCAGATCGTGTGTAATCATATTCAGAATGTTTTATATTTTTGCATTTCCAATCAAATGTACAAATATACTATAAATTCTGAATCAATGAAAGAGGAAGTCAACATACAATGGATGGAAGAAGTGGATTCCACCAACAGCGAAGCTCGGCGGCGTATTGCCGGACTCGGTAATATGTCGGTGATCGCGGCGGTTCGTCAGACCTCCGGGCGCGGTCAGAGGGGGAACTCATGGCTTTCGTCCGTAGGAAAGAACCTGACATTCACCATGGTGGTCAAGTTCGGCGATGGCGGCTTACCTCCTTTGATGGCCAACCGGCAGTTCGCCTTGTCCAGATGTGCCTCACTGGGGGTGGCCGACTTCCTTATGGCAGAAGGGATAGAGTGCCTCGTGAAGTGGCCCAACGACATCTATGTCGGCAACAGGAAGATTTGCGGAATACTCATCGAGAACATTCTTCAGGACAACCACCTTGCCGCAAGTATGATAGGGATAGGTCTGAACGTCAAGCAAAAAGACTTTCCCCCGCAGCTTGTGAACCCTGTCTCGATGTCTCTTCTGACCGGAAAGGAATATGACCTGAAGGAGCGGCTGCCCGCGCTGTGCGGCTGTCTCCGGAACAGACTTCGCAGCTACGACAATGAGAATGAATATGTCAGCAGACTATACCGGCTTGGCGTTTTCAATGAATATGTCATCTGCTCCACCGGAGTGTCAGTCACGGCCAGAATAGTGGGGGTGACTCAATCGGGACAGCTTCGCATCGTCACTTTAGACGGTGAGTGTAAGGAATTTGCTTTCAAGGAAATCAACTACCTTATCTGACGAAGCTCTGTAATAGCCTTTGCCGGGTCGGACGCCTTGAATACAGAGCTGCCGGCTACAAGCATTGTCGCCCCTGCCTCGGCAAGTGGCCTTGCGTTGGCGGCTGAGACTCCACCGTCCACCTCGATGTCTTTCTCTACCCCCCTGCCGTCAAGCTCGGCCTTCAACGCTTTGATTCTTCCGATTGAGTCTTCGATGAACTTCTGTCCTCCGAAACCGGCGAACACCGACATGACAAGGAAGAAGTCGGCATCCTCGATGTACGGGAACAACCGCTCGACGGGGATGTCCGGATTTATGGCAAGACCGGCCTTTACACCGAATGATTTGATCTGGGCGATGATGTCTTTAGGATCCTTTCCGGACAGATCGGCGGCTTCCAGATGGAAGCTGATGAGGCTTGCCCCGGAGGCGGCGAATCTCTCGATGTATTTGTCCGGATTGACAATCATCAGGTGAACATCCATCGGAACGCTCACAGCCTTGGCTATCGCGTCCACTACCGGAAACCCGAACGAAATGTTCGGCACAAGGCTGCCGTCCATAACGTCTATGTGGATAAGGTCAGCGTTGTCATTGACCGTCCGGATGTCCTGTCCGAGATTGAGAAAATCGCCGGAAAGTATTGACGGAGCGATTTTTACCATTTTGCCACTACTTGAAATTGGTCACAACGTCGATAAGATGTTCGGTGAATCTGTCAAGCGAGGCAAGATCCAGCCTTTCGCCGGGGGCGTGGACACCGCGGAGGGTCGGGCCGAATGAAATCATATCAAGGTTTCCGAACTTCTCTCCGAACAGTCCGCATTCCAGTCCGGCGTGAATAGCCTTGACCTCCGGCTCGCATCCGAAAAGTTTCTTGTACGAGTCCACGCAGACGCGCAGGATGTGGGAATCAAGGTTCGGTTTCCATCCAGGATATTCCGAAAGGTGGGTCACCGACGCACCGGCGAGAAGGAAGTTGGCCTCCACTTTCCCTGCCATCATCCTCCTTGCGGAACCGGTTGAGCTTCTTTGGCTTGTGACAATCTCGACCAGACCCTCCCTCTGGATTCTGACGGCGGCGAGATTCGTTGATGTCTCTACGAGGCCGGCTATGTCCTGGCTCATCGTCTCCACTCCGTGAGGGCAGGCGAAAAGCGAGGAGATTATCCTTTGCGCGACATCGCTCCGGATAGGTTTCCCGGCGGATCCGCAGATTCCGCATTCCACGGCAACGTCCGGATCAGTCTTTGAATATTCATTTTTCAGATCCTCTCCGAATGAGATGAATCTGGCGGACGTGGACTCCGCGTCGGGAACAGCCACCACAGCCTCGCACTCTCTGGCTATGGCGTTCGGCTTGTTGCCGCCTTGCAGGGTAATCAGCTGAAGACCGTGCTTTGCCTCCGAGTAAAGGAACCTGGACATCTGCTGCACGGTGTTGGCACGCCCTTTATTGATGTCATCGCCGCTGTGTCCGCCGAGCGCACCGCCAATAGCCAACTTGACAACCACATAGCCGTCCTTGATTTCTTCGGTGGTATACTCGAAGGCGGCGATGGTGTCAAGCCCGCCGGCGCATCCGATGAACATCTGGCCTTCGTCTTCCGAGTCCAGATTGATCAGAGTCCTTCCGGTGAAAAAACCCGCTTCCATACCGAAGGCGCCGTCCATTCCGGTTTCCTCGGAAATCGTGAAGACGCACTCGATTCTTCCCATCGGCAGATCGCTGTCCAGAAGGGCGAGCATGGCAGCGACCCCGATGCCGTCATCAGCTCCGAGGGTCGTGTCCTTGGCTATCATCCAGCCATCTTCGATGACGTACCCGATAGGGTCTTTAAGGAAGTCATGCGCCACGCCGTTCCTCTTCTCGCAGACCATATCCTGATGGCCCTGGAGAACCAGTGTAGGCACGTCCTCCTTGCCTTCCGAGGCTTCCTTGACAATGCAGACGTTGCCTGTCCTGTCGGTTTTACATTCAAGATTCCTTTCTTCGGCGAAACGCTGGAGAAAGGCTGTCATCGGCTCTTCGTGTCCGGACTCCCTTGGAATCCCGGTGATGTCCTTGAAGATGGAAAGAACTTTTTCTGATTTCATCTGATACCTTTATTATCTTGCCGCAGGCACGAGCATCCTCTCGATGTCTGTCACATACTGCCTGAATGTCTTGTCGGTGGAGACGAGGTCTGACACCGTGGTGCAGGCGTGCAGAACTGTGGCGTGGTCCTTGCCTCCAAGTTCCATACCAATCGTGGAAAGCGAGCATCCGCCGATCAGGTTGCGGCTCATAAACATGGCTATCTGCCTGGCCTGGACAATCTGCCTTTTCCTCGATTTGGACAGGAGAATCTCGCGGGTGATGTTGAAATACTCACAGACCACTTCCTGTATTCTGTCAATCGAGACTTCCTCCTGAGAGTCGCTGACCAGATTGCAGGTGACCTGCTCGGCGAGTTCCCTGGTCACTTCTTCGTGGCATAGTGTAGCGTTGGCTATCAATGAGATAAGCGCTCCTTCAAGTTCCCTGAAGTTGGATCTCACCTTGTTGGCGAGAAGCTCCAGTACCTCGTCGCTGACGGACACTCCCTCGCGGATGCACCGCGCCTTCAGCATGGCGAGTCTCGTGTCGTGGTCCGGCTTGGTCAGCTCGATGGAAAGTCCCCACTTGAAGCGGGAGAGAAGCCTTTCCTCGAAATTCCTGAGATCCGCAGGCGCGCGGTCAGACGTGAACACCAACTGCTTGCCGGACTGATGGAGGTGATTGAATATGTTGAAGAACGCATTCTGCGATGCAGGACCGTTAAGTTCCTGAATGTCATCCAGGATAAGTACGTCTATCCTCATATAGAAAGCCATGAAGTCCGTCAGCTTGTTCTGCACGTTGACAGCGTTGACGTACTGCGTCCTGAATTCGTTGCCGGTCACATAAAGGACGACAAGGTCGGGATAGGCCTCGTGGATGGCTATACCGATGGCCTGCGCAAGGTGAGTCTTGCCGAGTCCCGGGCCTCCGAAGATGAAAAGCGGGTTGAAAGGAGTCTTGCCCGGTTTTTCGGAAATGCTGGCTCCGGCGTTGTAGCCCATCTTGTTGCATTCTCCCTTCACAAGGTTGTCAAAGCAATAGACAGGATTGAGCCTCGGATTGATCTTCAGTTTCTGTATGCCTGGAAAAACGAAAGGGCTTGGATTACCGGAAGGCTGGAAAGTGTTGATGGTAACCGGCTTGTTCTCTGGCACATTGCCATGTGCCGCAGTGAAGACCATAGCAGGTTCCTTCTGAACCGGATGAACCTTGTAGAGAAGCTTCGCCTCAGGTCCGATCACTCTTCTGAGCGTGGCCTTTATTATGGGAAGAAACGCATCCTCAAGATAGCTTCTGAAGAAATCGGTCGGAACCTCTATAGTCAGTGTCGATCCTTCCAGCGAAACGGGTACTATGGTCTTGAACCAAACTTCGAACTGTTTCGGTTCAACGTTCTGTTCAAATATCCTTAGACACTCATTCCAGACAGATATATGTCTTTCCAGTTCAGCCATTACTTTAAATGAATTAATGTGAAATTTAAGAGTAATTGTCCCTCTTCGTTTTTGCTTGTGCAAAATTGGGGGAAAATTAATTCATAAAAAATCTTTTTTTGTATTGTTTTTGTTTTTTATTTTCTGTATATGACCGAATGCGTAGAGTGAATTAATTTATTTAATATTATGATAATCAGTATTTTGCAAAGGTTAAATTTCTCAAAAAGCCTATCTTCAAGCAGGTTATATTTTAGAATAATTCAAAATAATTCAGACCGGCTTTCAAGTGAGTGAATACCAATAAAAACGAGTGGTTAACCACATTTGTCAATCGGCCCTCCTGGCTGTCCCGCCCTCTATCACGACAAGGAACGAATCGCTGAAATCATTCTTCAAGGCACTGTGCTTTTTTCTCGCGGTCTGAAGGTCGGATGAGATACCGATGATGTATTTGAACAATCTTCCGCTCTTCAGAACGACCACATCGTTTCCTTTGAAATACGGATCATTCCCGGACATTGACTTCGAAGAGACAAGCACCTGGGTGCCGAATGATACTCTGCCGGCATTGTTTTCGTCCGGCTCCCTCCCGTTGTCCTCAGCGGAGGCTTCCGTACGGCCCGTTGTGACTCCCCCGCCCGGATTCGGGATGGCGTCCGCGCCGTCATATTCCTTTTTATAGCTCTTGAATGCGTCGAAGAGATCCGAGGCTATCCTCTCCCTGCCCTTTTCCGTTATGAACGCCGCGCGGTCCGAGGTGTTGGTCATAAATCCGCATTCGACAAGCACAGCAGGCATAGCCGTGCGCCACAGGACGTAGAACGGATCCTGAGATATTCCTCTGCTGTTCTGTATCGCCCCGCCTTTCATCTCCCTGTCAACCAGCTGGGCGAAATTGAAGCTCTGCTCCAGGTGGGCGTTCTGCATCAGATTCATAAATATATATGACTCAGGATCGTTCGGGTCGAAGCCTTCGTATCTTGTGTTGTAGTCGTCCTCAAGTCTGATGACCGAGTTCTCCCTGCGCACCACGTCCATATTCCCGGCGTACAGATCCTTGTTTCTGCTTGTGTATTGGCCGAGTATGTGGACTGAATAGCCGTTCGGAGCGCTCCGCTTCCCCTCCACTGAGTTTATGTGGATGGATATGAAGAGGTTGGCGTTGTTGCGGTTGGCGATGTCGGCGCGTCCCTGGAGGGGCACGAAAGTGTCGTCGCTTCTGGTGAGTATGACCTTTACGTCCGGATAGCCGGCCCTTATCATATCCGCGAGTCTTTTGCCGATGTCGAGGACAATGTTCTTTTCCAAAGTCTTTCCGCTTGGGCTGACGCAGCCCGCATCCTTGCCTCCGTGGCCGGGATCGATTACGACAGTGGCCAGTCTGATGGAGGCGGACGGGTTCTGAGCGTAGGCTGCGAACCCGGCCGATAAAAGAGAGAAGGCCGTGAGTACGGCAAGAAAATTGCGATGTAAATCCAAAATATGTAGTATATTTGTCTTTTGCAAATTTAGAAAATAATTGCAATTCAGAAAGCATACATATAATATTATCCTCATAACGGCGCTCGCCGCGCTGTCCGGCATGACGATGTTCGGGCAGGACGTGAGGAGGAACAGGAATCTGAGGAAGGTTGCTGAGGGGGAAGTTGTGTCCGATTCTCTGAAGAAAGCCGCCGCCACACCCGCGGAAGCCTCAGACACGCTGCCGGGCCTTGTCGACACCACTGCCCTGAAGGCGGACTCGCTCAGGGTCGCCGACTCGACGTCGAGGGCGGACTCCCTTTTCCTTTTGGAGAGAAGTTCCTTGTCCAGGCCGGCGTTCTCAGGAGCAAAGGATTCGATCAGGCAGGATTTCTCCAACGGGCGGCGCAAGATGTACTACTGGGGTGACGTGGAGGTCTCCTATGAGAACATCAAGCTTAAGGCCGACTATATGGAATATGATATGTCTACCGGAACCGTCTTTGCCAGAGGTACATACGACAGCCTTGCGCAGGAATGGAAAGGACAGCCCGAGATGACGCAGGGAGACCAGAAGTTCAGCATGGAGGAAGTCCGGTACAATTTCAACACCAGAAAGGCCAGGATCACGAATATGATCACCAAGGAGGATGACGGCATCCTTCACGGAAGGAACATCAAGATGATGCCGGACAAATCAATCAACATCACCCAAGGCAAGTACACGGTATGCGACCTTGAGCATCCCCACTACTACCTCAAGCTCTCATCCGCCAAAGTCGTGACACGTCCTTCGCAGAAGACGGTCTTCGGCCCCGCCCATCTCGTTGTGGAGGATGTTGACCTCCCGATTGGCATTCCATTCGGATTCATTCCAAAGCGTCCGGACAGGGCTACGGGACTTCTGATGCCGTCATTCGGCGAGGAGACTGCCCGCGGATTCTATCTAAGGGACGCCGGTATGTACTTCGTGCTCGGAGACTATTTCGACATGTCGCTCACAGGAGACTACTATACCCTCGGGTCGTGGGCCGCAAACCTGAATTCAAGGTATATGGTGAAATACAAGTTCAGCGGAAACCTTTCGGTGAACTATTCCGTTGACCAGACCGGAGAGAAAGGGAGCTCGGACTTTTTCCAGAGCAAGAACTTCGGTGTAAGGTGGTCGCATTCACAGGATTCCAAGGCGCATCCAGGTACATCCTTCTCGGCTTCGGTCAATTTCTCCAGCCCTTCCAACAGCCGCTACAACTCGCATTCTGTCTCGGAGGCGCTACAGAACCAGATATCTTCTTCAGTGTCATATTCGAAGAACTGGAACGGGAAGTTCAATCTCTCCATCAATGCCCTGCACAGCCAGAACTCGAGGGACAGTTCCTACGCTTTCACGCTGCCTAACATCACGTTCTCGGTATCTACCTTCTATCCTTTCAAAATCAAGAACCGTGTAGGCAAGGAGCGTTTCTATGAAAAGTTCGCCCTGGGCTATAACACCTCCCTCCAGAACAAGATCAATTTCAAGGCTTCCGAGTTCGGGGAACCCGGCTTTATGGACAAGTTCCAGAACGGCATGTCGCACAATTTTTCGATAAAGCTGCCGGATTTCACTCTGTTCAAGTACGTGAATGTCGCTCCTAACGTCAGCTACGGAATGAACTGGTTCTTCAGGAAGAGCGAAGCCTATTTCGATCCGGAGACAAACAGCGTCAAGACTGAGATGGGCAAGCAGTTCGGGGCTTTCGGAGCCACTCACAACTATTCCGGCTCGCTTTCAATGAGCACCCGTGTCTACGGAATGTACAATTTCGGCAAGTATCACAAGGTACAGGCGCTCAGACACGTAGTCTCCCCGAGCCTGAGTATGAGCTTCAGTCCGGAGAAGGGCAAGGCTTTCAACGGATGGCGCACGTTCAACTACATAGACACTTTGGGTGTCCAGAAATCCTACGACTACAATATCTACGCCGGCCAGATGAACTCGGTCCCGGGCAAGGGGAAATCGGCCAAGATGAGCATTTCCATCGGCAATAACCTTGAGGCCAAGGTGAGGGATATGAAAGACACGACCGGTACGGGGTCCAAAAAGGTCAAGATCCTGGATCAGTTCAACTTGTCCACCGGCTACAATTTCCTTGCGGACTCATTGAGGATGGACAACGTAGGACTCTCGATGTCCACCTCCGTCTTCGGCAAGCTGGGCATTAACGGAAATATGAATTTCGACCCTTATGCGATTGACGGACGCGGAAAGAGGGTGAACAAATACAACATAGTCGAGACCGGTGTGCCTCTCAGGCTTACCAATGTCAGCGCTTCGGTGTCATATTCATTGTCCGGAAAGGGCACGGTCAAGGGTAATGACGGCTCAGGAAGCGGCACTAAGGGTTCCGGCAATCCAGCGGACTATTACAGAAGGATTTACTATCATCCTTTGACAGGTGAGTACATCCCGGGAGGCTGGCTCTACTACACCAATCCTAATGTCCCGTGGAGCGTTAACCTCAATTACAATTTCTCGATGAACCGTACCTATAATTTTGCCAACAACCAACTCAGCAGGAAAGATAATTACACACAGACTCTCGGCCTTCAGGGCAATGTTCAGCTGACCCCTAAAATGTCCATCCAGGCGCAGTCCGGTTGGGATTTCACGGCGATGAAGATGACCACGACACAGTTCTCGTTCAGGTATGACCTCCATTGTTTCAACATTTCCGTCTCCTGGGTTCCATCCGGTATGTACCAGTCATATTCATTCCTGATTTCGGCGAATGCGGCAGCGTTGGCGGACTTGCTTAGATTTAAGAAAAGTACCAGTTACTGGGACAATTAGTTGGATAATTATTAAAAATAGATTATATTTGCGGGCTGTTAGTTTCAGCGAGAGCCATTTTTGGCGATATCCACACAGTATTTTATTCTGAAATCATTCCGGGACAACTCCGGATTCATTTTAAATTTATGCCTTATAATTTATTTGAACTCACGCAGATGAGCAGAGAGCAACTTGAGAAAGCGGCTCAGGATCATCAGATAAAGAACATCAAGAAAATGACGGATGAGAATCTGTCGTATGCGATATTGGATGCGCAGGCTGCCGCGGCGTCTGTCCAGCCGACTGTGGAAAAGCCTAAGGCCAAACGCGGCAGACCTCGCAAGAATCCGCTTCCGGAGCAACAGCAGGCGGCGGACGACGCCAAATCGGCCGATGACATCAAAGAAGAGAAAAAGGTTCGGAAGTCTACGGGGAAGGTAGGACGTCCTAAATCGACTGAAATCCAGACCGAGCCTGACACCGCGTCAGAGCAGGCCCCTAAGGCAGCTCCGGCTCCGAAAAAACGAGGGCGCAAGCCAAAGTCAGCCTCTGTACCACCGGCCGAGGCTGCTGTTACGGCTGAAGATGTCAAGTCTGAAACCAAGATTGAGGCCTCTTCCGTCGAGGCTTCCCCGGCACAGGAGGGGCTCAATGAGCAGTCAGTCGATAAGCCGGTGAACGGTAAGGAGTTCATCCATCAGCTGTTTGACGACTTGAAAGATGATTCGGCGGCACAGGGTGACCTTACTCGCAAGAGACAGAAGAACAAGCTCCAGGGGAACAACGGTCAGAACCCTAACCAGCAGAGACAGCAGAACTACCAGAATCCGAACCAAAGGCCCAAGGCTCAGGAAATCGAATTCGACGGTACCGTGGAGGCCACGGGAGTGCTTGAGATAATGCCCGACGGTTATGGCTTCCTACGTTCTTCCGACTATAACTACCTTAACTCTCCGGATGACATATATGTCAGCCAGAGCCAGATAAAGAACAATGCCCTTAAGTCGGGTGACACCGTCACCGGTGAAATTCGTCCGCCAAAGGAGGGAGACAAGTACTTCCCTCTCGTCAGGGTCAAATACATCAACGGACGCACACCTGACTATATCAGGGACAGGGTTCCGTTTGACTTCCTCACTCCTCTTTTCCCTGAGGAAAAGTTCAACCTGCTCGGACACGGGCATCATAGTGACCCTTCCTGCCGTATCGTGGACATGTTCACGCCGATCGGCAAGGGCCAGCGCGGTCTGATAGTGTCCCAGCCGAAGACAGGTAAGACTATGCTTCTCAAGTCCATCGCCAATGCCATAGCTGACAATCATCCTGAGGTCTATGAGATTGTACTTCTTATCGATGAACGTCCGGAGGAGGTCACGGATATGAGCCGCAGCGTAAAGGCGGAAGTGGTTGCCTCCACGTTCGACGAGCCGGCGGAAAGACATGTGAAAGTCGCGAATATGGTTCTGGAGAAAGCCCGCAGACTTGTCGAGTGTGGCCACGATGTGGTAATTCTTCTTGACTCGATAACCCGTCTTGCCCGTGCCTACAATACCGTTCAGCCGGCCTCCGGCAAAGTTTTGACAGGAGGTGTGGACGCCAACGCCCTTCAGAAGCCTAAGCGTTTCTTCGGCGCCGCCCGTAACATTGAGGGTGGCGGTTCATTGACTATCCTTGCGACCGCCCTGACGGAGACCGGCTCCAAAATGGATGATGTCATCTTCGAGGAATTCAAAGGCACCGGCAATATGGAGCTTCAGCTTGACAGGACTCTGGCCAACAGGCGTATCTTCCCTGCCGTGAATCTGGTTCTGTCCAGCACACGACGCGACGACCTGCTATACAGCCGTGAGGCGGCTAACAGGATATGGATTCTGCGCAAGCTGCTTGCGGATATGAACCCTACCGAGGCAATGAACTTCATGCTTCAGCTGATGGATGAGTACAAGACCAATGACCTCTTGCTTGAGAATATGAACAAGGTCACTCCGCGTGACGCAAAGTTCTATGATAGCTACTGATATTCGTTGAAAAGAATCAATAATAAAACGGGCGGCCAAATCGGCCGCCCGTTTTATGCTTCTGTGATCAATACTGATCCCAGGACTTTATCTGGATGTCGTTGACGCTTGCCGCACAGAACGCCCGGATGAACGCAGTCGCCAGTCTGGCGTTCGTGAAGAGTGTGACATTGAAGTCTATGGCAGCCCTTCTTATCTGATAACCGTTGGAAAGCTCCAGCTCGGAGAAGTTTTTCGGGATGTTTATCACCATGTCAACCTCTTTGTTCTGAATCATTTCCAATGCCGGTTTGAACCTCCCCTTGAAGTTGGGGTTGTCGCATTCGCTTGGCCATAGAACCTTTGTTGCCGGTAAACTGTTCTCTACAAGGTATTTGTAAGTGCCTCCGGTTGCGTAAAGCTCGTAGCCGTTGTCTACAAGAAGGCGGCACGCTCCAAGCATATCCGCCTTTTGGAGAGGGTCTCCGGTAGAAAGAAGAATCCTCTTCTCCGGAATCCTCTGGCCTACGGAAAGCACGGATTTAAGAAGTGCCTCGTTCAGGTCATCGCCAAGGCAGCCGACCTCTCCGGTAGAGGACATATCTACTCCAAGCATAGGATCCGCCTCCTCAAGTCTGGCGAAAGAGAACTGTGATGACTTCACACCTACATAGTCAAGGTCGAAAGCACTCTTCTGAGGTGCTGTCGGGTGAAGTCCGAGCATTACTTTCGTCGCAAGCTCGATGAAGTCTATCTTGAGGACCTTTGAAACGAACGGGAAGCTTCTGGAAGCCCTTAGGTTGCACTCGATTACCTTTATGGCGTTCTCCTTGGCAAGGAACTGGATGTTGAACGGGCCGGAGATTCTCAATGTCCCGGCAATCGCCCTCGCTATCTTCTTGATGCGGCGTACAGTCTCAACGTACAGTTTCTGCGGCGGGAACTGGATTGTCGCGTCACCGGAATGTACACCGGCATATTCGATGTGTTCCGAGATCGCATAAGCGAGGATCTCTCCGTTGTCGGCCACGGCGTCGAACTCGATCTCCTTGCTTCTCGTGAAGAATTTGCTGATTACAACTGGATGCTCCTGAGACACTTCAGCGGCAAGACTGAGGAAGTGTCTCAGCTTTTCCTCATCGTAGCATACGTTCATCGCCGCTCCGGAAAGCACATAGGATGGTCTGACGAGAACCGGGAATCCGACTTTCTTGATGAAGTTGTCGACCTCGTCTATCGTCGTCAGCTCGCTCCATTCAGGCTGGTCGACTCCAAGGCTGTCCACTATGCTGGAGAATTTGTGGCGGTCCTCGGCCTTGTCGATGTCTTCGGCCGCTGTTCCAAGAATCGGAACGTCGTGCTTGTGTAGCTTGAGCGCCAGATTGTTAGGAATCTGGCCACCTACAGAGACAACCACTCCATGCGGGTTCTCCAGCTCGATGACATCCATCACCCTTTCAAATGTAAGCTCATCGAAGTAGAGCCTGTCGCACATATCGTAGTCCGTGGAGACCGTCTCCGGGTTGTAGTTGATGAGCACACCCCTGTATCCTTGCCTCTGTATGGTCTGGAGACAGGTCACGGAACACCAGTCGAACTCTACGGAGGAGCCGATACGGTAGGCTCCGGAACCAAGTACGATCACGGATTTGCCGTCGTTCTCATATTCGATGTCGCTTTTTGTGCCGTTGTAGGTGAGGTACAGGTAGTTGGTCTGTGCGGGAAATTCTGCCGCAAGTGTGTCTATCTGCTTGACATATGGAACTATGCCGAGAGATTTACGGTACTCGCGGACCTTGTCCATGTTCACCGTGACCGCGCCGCTGTCCTTCCATACGGCCCTCTGGATCTGGAAATCGGAGAATCCCTGCTGCTTTGCAAGGCGCAGAAGCTCCGAAGGCATATCCTCAAGCCTGTCGAACCCGTTCATATCCTCGTAGGTGCGTACGATGTTCAGAAGCTTGTTCAGGAACCACTTGTCAATCCTGGTAAGCTCGTGGATCTGGTCAACCGTATAGCCGGCCCGCATAGCCTTGGAGATCACGAAGATTCGCTTGTCCGTAGGCTCACGCAGGGCTTCGTCCACATCGGCGACGTGGAATTCCTTGTTGCCGACGAATCCGTGGGCGCCCTGGCCTATCATCCGGAGTCCTTTCTGGATGGCCTCCTCGAAGCTGCGTCCTATCGCCATCACCTCGCCGACTGACTTCATGGATGAGCCGATTTTGCGGGACACTCCATGGAATTTGCTGAGATCCCAGCGCGGAATCTTGCAGACGATGTAGTCGAGGGCAGGCTCGAAGAAAGCCGGAGTAGTCTTCGTGACAGAGTTCTTCAGGTCGAACAGACCGTAGCCAAGGCCGAGCTTGGCTGCCACGAACGCAAGCGGATAACCGGTAGCCTTTGACGCTAGGGCCGAAGAACGGCTCAGGCGGGCGTTGACCTCGATCACTCTGTAGTCCATTGCATCCGGGTCGTATGCGAACTGGACGTTACACTCGCCGACTATGCCGACGTGGCGTACTATCCTTATCGAAAGTTCCCGTAAGAAATAGTAGTCGTTGTTTGACAGGGTCTGCGAAGGAGCGACGACGATGCTCTCGCCCGTGTGGATTCCGAGAGGATCGAAGTTTTCCATGTTGCAGACGGTGACGCAATTGTCGTATCGGTCACGGACCACCTCATACTCAATCTCCTTCCATCCTTTGAGCGATTTTTCCACAAGCACCTGCGGAGAGAACGAGAAGGCTTTCTCGCATAGCTCGTCCAGCTGCTCCTCATTGTCGCAGAAGCCGGAGCCAAGTCCTCCGAGGGCGTATGCGGCGCGTACGATGAGCGGGAATCCAAGCTCGCGGGCCGCCTTGCGCGCCTCCTCGATACTGGAAGCCGGATGAGATTTTATGGTCTTGACACCTATCTCGTCCAGTTTCTTGATGAAGAGATCGCGGTCCTCGGTGTCCATTATGGCCTGTACAGGAGTTCCGAGAACCTGTACCTTGTACTTGTCCAGAACTCCGTTTTCAAACAACTCAACTCCGCAGTTAAGGGCGGTCTGGCCGCCGAAAGACAGCAGAATACCCTGCGGTTGCTCCTTGGCGATCACCTTCTCGACGAAGAACGGAGTCACCGGCAGGAAGTAAATCTTGTCGGCGACGCCCTCCGATGTCTGTACGGTCGCGATGTTGGGGTTGATCAGGACGGTCTCTATTCCTTCCTCGCGCAATGCCTTGAGCGCCTGTGAGCCGGAATAGTCAAACTCTCCGGCCTGACCGATCTTGAGCGCGCCGGACCCAAGGATCAGAACTTTCTTTATGTTCGTGTTTTTCATAACTTGCTGATGAATTCGTCAAAGAGGAAATCCGTGTCTGTAGGGCCGCTGGAGGCTTCCGGGTGGAACTGCACGGAACAGAACGGTTTGGATTTGTGGCGGATGCCTTCGTTGGTGCCGTCGTTCATATTCACGAACCATGGCTCCCAATCCGAGCCGAGAGTCTTGTCGTCAACGGCGAATCCGTGGTTCTGTGATGTGATGAAGCAGCGGTTCGTGCCTATCATCCTTACCGGCTGGTTCAGGCTGCGGTGTCCGTACTTCAGTTTGTAGGTGTTCGCACCGGCGGCGCGGGCCAGCAGCTGGTTGCCCATACATATTCCAAAAATCGGCTTGTCGCCCTCCATCGCCTTCCTCAGGTTGGCGACGGTGACGTTGCAGAACTGAGGGTTGCCCGGACCGTTGGATATGAAGAGTCCGTCGTAGTCCAATGTGTTGAAATCGAAGTCCCAAGGCACTCTGACAACTCTCACTCCCCTTTCCATAAAGCATCTGAGGATGTTGTGCTTGACCCCGCAGTCCACCATAACAACGGTTTTGGAGCCGCCGCCGTATTCGATGACATCCTTGCAGCTGACTATGGCAATCTGGTTTGCGAGGTTAGGGTCGTCGATAGGGAAATCCTTCTCCACCTCGTCCGGAACAATCATCCCGAGCATCGAGCCTTTCTCTCTGAGGAGCTGGGTGACAGCGCGGGTGTCGATTCCGAAGATGCCGGGAATCCTTTGCTCCTTGAGCCATTCGTCAAGGCTTTTGACCGCATCCCAGTGGCTGTAGTCGAAGGAATAGTCACAGATGACGACTCCCCTCACCCAGATTCTCTCGGATTCGAAATTCTTGGAGATTCCGAGTTTGTCCGCTCCTTCCTGTGGTACACCATAATTACCTATCAACGGGTAAGTTACACAGAGTATTTGTCCGGAATAAGATGGATCCGTGAGGCTTTCCGGGTAGCCTACCATAGCAGTCGAGAAGACGACTTCTCCGTCACACGGTCCGTCATAGCCGAAGGAGAATCCGCGGAATTCAGCCCCGTTCTCCAACTTTAATGTCGCGCCTTTTCTTGATTTCATTTTTTATATGCCGAAATAACTTATTACCAATTATATACTAAAAAAACGACCATCTCAAGCAATGATGAAATGGTCGGCCGAGTCAATGAAAGAACATTCCCACTGTGCATCCCGGGACGCACTGCCGCTCAAAGGTATTGAAATCACACCAAGCATAAGGAAGTTCGTTTCTTTTCCGCAAATTTAAGCAAAAAATAACAATAAGCGGCAAAATATTCAATGAATATATATCCATTACAGTTTTCCCTTCTTCCGCATCGTCACATAAACTGTTATACAGATCACTACGGACACCACGGACCCGACAGGAGACGCAAGCCCCATCGGAAACAATGTGTCCGGAAACCTGACAGACGCCAGGTAGGACAGCGGAATCCTGGCTGCTATTATGGAGGCGACATTGTGGCAGAACGAGATGAGGGAATAGCCGCAGGCAGTGAAGAAACCGCTGTAACAGAAATGAATGCCGGCGAATATGCAGTCCCAGACATATCCTTTAAGGTACTCACCGCCGAGCCTGATGACGTTGCTGTCGCCCGTGAATATTCTTACGGCATATTCGGGAATGAATTGAAGTGTCACGGCGCAGACGACTCCGAACGCGACAGCTATCGCCATAGCATATTCCATAGTCTTTCTGGCTCTTTCAGCCTTGTTGGCGCCTATGTTCTGTGCCGCCACAGCCGAAACAGTCGCCAGCATCGCGGATGGCGCGATGAACAGCAGCCCTATGAATTTCTCGACGATTCCGACCGCCGCGGCGTCGTTCAGTCCCCTGCTGTTAGCTATGACCGTGATGGCTATGAATGCGATTTGTATGAAGCCGTCCTGCAATGCGAGGGGGACGCCGGTCGTCAGGATTCCGGACATCGTCCGCATTTCCGGCCTCAAGTCATTTTTGCTTATCGTGAGAACGGTTTTTCTCCGGATTACGAAGGCTGCAAATGCGACACTGACCGCCTGCGAAAGCGTTGTTCCAAGCGCGGCTCCCGCAGGGCCGAGTCCGAAATGGCCTATGAATATATAGTCCAAGGCAATGTTCACAACACACGCCACAATCACGAAATACATCGGACTTTTGGAATCTCCAAGACCTCTGAATATGGAGGCGATTATGTTGTAGGCGATTATGAACGGAATGCCGATGAAGCATATTCGTAAATAGTCGACCGTTTCGGCTACGGCTTCCGACGGAGTGTCCATTATCCTGACTATTCCTCTGTTGGCCAGAAGGAGGATGACCGTCGATGCCGCGGCGACTGTCAAGAACAACGTGAAAGTGTTGCCGATAGTTCTCGAAGCGTTCTCTTTGTCCCCCGCCCCTGTCGCTTTGGCTATCCGTACGGTCGAACCCATAGCCAGGCCTATGATGATGACGGTGAACATATGCATTATCTGCGCTCCATTCGATACCGCGGTGGTGCTTTCCACGCCGCAGTATTGTCCGATGACGAAGAGATCCGCCAACCCGTAGAGGATTTGCAGGAAGTATGACAGCATATACGGCAGGGAAAACTTTCCGATGTTGCCTATGACGCTGCCCTGTGTGAGGTCATTCTGTGCCATATTGGGTGTTTTGATAGACTCGCCGTGGCGACAGAGGCAGCCTTCCGGACGTTTCTGGCAGCAAAGATAGCAACTTTGCGGGACTCTTTGGGTGCGTTTGGGTTCTTCAAGGGAATAAGGTAGAATTACTTCCGGGAATATGGTTGAATACGTGGCCAGGTATGGTTGTATTTATTGCGGAAACTTGATAACTTTGCAAGTTGCCTTGGTTTGCCCGCTGCGGTCGCTGAAACTGTCGAAACGACCTTCGCCTTTGGGCAGCTTGGCTTCAGGTCGCTGAGCCAGTAGTAGTGATGCGAGACTACTTTTTTCGGTTACATAGCTTGTCGAAGTGACGCAAAAATACATAGATAACAATGAATATGCTGAACATAGAAGACACTATCTGCGCTCCGGCCACCATTCCCGGAACAGGAGCGATCGCAATAGTCAGAATGAGCGGAAAAGATGCATTTTCCATAGCTGACAAAGTCATATGTACCAAAGGAGCCACTATTTCATCTACAGATGGTTATAGAGTCCGTTTTGGAGTGGTTCTTGAAGCCGACGGAGCCGAGCTTGACACAGTCCTTGTAAGCGTTTTCAAAGCTCCTCGTTCCTATACCGGCGAGGATTCCGTAGAGATTTCCTGCCACTCTTCCAAAGTAATAGTGGAAAGGCTTCTCCAAAGACTGGTAGAGACTGGAGCCCGAATGGCCGGTCCGGGAGAATTCACTCAAAGAGCTTTTGTAAATGGGAAGATGGACTTGGCTCAGGCAGAAGCTGTTGCCGATATCATTTCCGCCCAAAGTGAATCTGCCCGAAAAGTTGCATATAACCAGTTGAAAGGCGGATTCTCCAAAGAACTTAAAGATCTCAGAGCCGAGCTTCTTCAAATGACCTCGCTGCTGGAACTTGAACTGGATTTCAGTGAAGAGGATGTCGAGTTCGCCGACCGTTCCGAACTGTCATCCCTTCTCGACCACACACTCGCGCATATTCATTCGCTGACCGAGTCGTTCCGCTACGGCAACGCGATCCGCCACGGAGTTCCGGTAGCCATAGTAGGAGCCGTCAATGCCGGGAAAAGCACTCTTCTCAACGCATTGCTTTGCGACGAGAGAGCCATCGTTTCGGACATAGCCGGCACAACCCGCGACACGATTGAGGAGACTATGACAATCAACGGCACGTTGTTTCGCTTCATCGACACCGCCGGTCTTCGCGAGACCTCCGATGAAGTGGAAAGAATCGGCATATCTCGTTCGTATAAAAAGATGAATGAAGCCTCGATCGTACTGGCGCTTCTTGATGTTACCTCATCCGAAGAAGATAATGAAGCTTCGATTTCTGACATAGTCTCCAAACTTAACGTCCGCACCCAAAAGCTCATTGTCTTGTTCAACAAAGTCGATATTTTAGGTACTAACATAAATGTTAGCCTAATTAACAACTCTGTTTCGAGTGCTACTGAAAAGGTAGTTAAGCTATACATATCCGCCAAAACCGGTTTCGGCCTTGATGAGTTGCGTAATCTCTTGTCAGACACTCAAATCTCCTCGACTTTGAATTCTGACCAGACAATAGTCACTAATCTCCGCCATTATCAGGCCTTAAAACTCGCCGCGGATTCCCTTGAAAGCGTAAAGTCCTCCCTCAATTCCGGCCTTCCGTCCGATCTCCTCTCCGAAGACCTCCGCCAGTCCCTCCACCACTTAGGCACCATAGTAGGCGAAGTCACCACAGATGAAGTGCTCGGGAATATATTTGAGAAATTCTGTATCGGGAAATGATGGCTTGTAATTAACTGCAACGAATTAGAATCAACTATAAAGAAGTCGCTGAAATTCAGCGGCTTCTTTATTTGTCCATAGTCCAGTAAATAGCGATTGGGCACCGTTTTTCACCATATTTTTCTACCGTATTTCTACCGCGAAACAAATTGGGGTTTGTCCCCGATGTCACAGCGAGGTAGTCAACAACATGTATTGACAATGGTTTACATAGGTAGACAAAAAGCGAAATTAAAACTATATGGTTTCACTAAAAATATGGAGAAAACAACATGGAAGTAAAAAGAATTTGCCAATGGTGTGGTAAGCCATTCATTGCGAAGAAAACTACCACTGATTATTGTAGCCACCAATGTGCCAGTCAAGGCTACAAACATCGTATGAGAGAACGAAGACTCGAACTTCGTGAGTTACAAGATTTGATAGAAGTCAAAAGTAAACTTGACCATCAAGACTACTTTACTTTTGCACAAGCAGCACAATTAATGGGTGTTTCTCGCCAATACATTTACAAACTCGTTAAAGAGGACAAATTGAGAGCTTCAAGAATCAGTGCAAGGATGTCTATCATTCGTAGGGCAGATATAGAGCTGATGCTTAAGACTCGCCCCTATGAACGAAAAATGGTCAAAGACGACCTCGATATTACAGAGTATTACACAGCCGAACAAATTTCCGAGAAGTACAAAGTATCTCAAAAATGGATTTGTGCATATACAAGAGAGAACAATATCCCCAAAATCCGTATCCGTCAGTTCAACTATTACAGCAAAAAGCATATTGATGCTGCTTTTGCCAAGTACAAGACAGATAATGATCTGACCGAATGGTACACTCCCAAAGAGATAGAACAAAAGTATGGGATGAGTCGGGTTGCCATCCGCTCCCATGTCTATCGGAACAACATCCCTTCAAAGAAAGAACATGGTCAGATATTCTATTCCAAACTGCACTTTGATCTGTCGAAGAAAACAACAGAAGATGATTCATCGGAATACTATACCGTACAGGAAGCTATGAAGAAATACAGTCTTTCCAGAGACTCTGTTTATGGCATTCTACAGTTCCACGAAATCAAACGTGAGAAGAAAGGTCGTTTCGTGAGATTCCTGAAAGTGGAATTTGATCATGTAATGGGTGTCAGAAAATAAGCCTAAGTCTGAATTTAGGCAGACCAGAAAATGATTCTAAAAACGAGCATTATCTGTGTCAAGTCATTACGGACATTTGTAGCAAATCAAGTATAAACTAATAATAATTGCAACCATGTTAGAATGTAAAACAGTAACATTGAGAACACGTCCTTTGAAAAACGGGATGCTTTCTTACTATCTGGATTATTATCCGGGCTATCGTGATCAGGAAACAATGAAAACCATCCGCCACGAAGGATTGAACATTTACATTTATGCCAATCCTAAGAACGAGCGCGAACGTAACTTCAATGCCACTATGTCTGAAAAGGCAGAAGCCATCCGATGCAGACGCTTTGAATCTATCGTAAATGACAGGTATGATTTCTTTGACAGGTACAAACTCAAAGCGGATTTTCTGGAATACTACCGCAAGCAGCTTCGTAAACATGACCCAAAGTGGGAATTTGTGTACCACCATTTCTACAACTTCGTTCATGGCAAATGTACTTTTGAAGAAATTGATATTGACCTTTGTAATAAGTTTCGTGAGTATCTGCTAAATGCCAAGCAACTCAGGCGTGACGGTCGCATTTCAAAGAACTCTGCTTCCGGCTATTGGTCAACATTCAGGGGACTTTTGAAAATCCTTTATCGCAATCGGCTAATCAAAATCAATATCAATGACTTTTTGGATAAAATCGAAACAGAAGATACTCCAAAAGATTATCTAAGCGTGGAAGAACTATACAAATTGGCAGAAACACCTTGCAAAAAGCCAATTCTGAAAACAGCGGCATTGTTCTCATGTCTGACCAGTCTTAGAATCAGCGACATACTATCGTTGCAATGGCATGAAATCGTTGACTTTGCAGCTGGAGGAAAATGTGTTCATACAATTACCCAAAAGACCAAAACATAGGACATCATTCCAATCAGTGACGAAGCCCTACAATTAATCGGCTATTCTCCAGAAAAAACCGGATTAGTATTTAAAGGATTGAAACGAAGTTGGACACAGCAACCCATGAAAGAGTGGATTCGCGAAGCCGGTATTACCAAGAATATCACTTTCCACTCCTACCGAAGAACATATGCAACACTTCAAGGGGCAGCCGGCACAGACATACGTACCATTCAAAGTAATATGGCACATAAAAGTATCACCACGACACAACGGTACATGAAAGTTGTAGACAGTAACAAGCGTGAAGCCAGCAACAGAATCTCTTTAATCCGCAAGTAAGAATTAAGGTTCAAATAATCCCATTCTTATAGCTCAGAGTATGATATTTTGCATCAAATCATACTCTGAGCATATTTTTTCTTAAATCCTGAACGATTATCCATTACAAACAGCAACTATTTGGAAATCTACATATACATTTGTCTTATTGTAAAACTCAAACAGTATCAGTTTATGACGAATAGTATTAAAATCACTCCTCAAAGAACTAGTTTCATACTTTCAGTAAGTGTCATCCTTTATTGGGCAACAGACTCCTATTTATATCTTAATTGCCATATCGACATGATGGAGTATTCCACTCCAGTTATTTTATATATCACGGCAATGATACTTGTTTGTGGAGTACTTCAGCGTTTCTTTTTCCGATTCATTACAAAGAATGAATTGAGTTTGTCTTTTGGCAAGCAAGTAAGATCTCTACCCGAACAAATTAAGGAGATTGGTCCGGAGTGCCCAAAGGACAAGGATATAAGTCCGGGAAACTTAGTTGTAAAACATGATTATATGGATAATTATGAAGTGCGTGTCGCCGAAATTGAACGTGAAAAAGCAGAAAGGCAGGCAGACATTAAGCGTGTCATTCATGAATATACCACATTTGTAATGACGGAATTTCTCTCTAAAGAAGATCTTGAAATTCTACATGAAAACATAGAGTATTTTGCGCACGGACGACCTGATTTATATAAGCCAATCCTAATCCACTCCGTTCTATCGACCTGATGCATTTCGTATGGAATATCGGGGAGAGATTGGGCATTTCTCTTATAGACAGAGCAACATTCATACATACTATATTCCCACATGAACTAAAAGATGCTTCGATTAAATATCTGGCTAAAAATCTCCGGACATGCGGAGTTTGCAAAATAGCCCTTGATATTCCTAAAACCGGAGATTATCATTTCAAATGTATGAAAGAAGCCCAAGAATAAAAAGCAAATTCAACCGATTAGGGTTATTCAACACAGACTGAAATATTATTGCCTTCTGAGAGTTGTCAGCATTACATCATTGTGTTGGTTTGCAGCATGTTTAACAAAAACAATGTTATATATGCAAAAAGACAAACTGACCTTTAATGACCTGCCTGAAGTGGTAGGAGAACTTTGCGAGAGAATCGCAAGTATGGAAACGTTGCTGGCGGAAAAACTTCATCAGCAGCATAACGAGGCAAAAAAGGATACCCATGTCCCAATGACCGTTGATGAAGTCTGCGAGTATCTGGGCATCTCAAAATCAACCTTTTATTACAAAGCCAAACATGGAGGTATTCCAATCATCAAACAAGGAAAACACTTGTTTGTCTATCGTGATGAATTGGACAAATGGTTGGAAAGCGGCAGAAAAAGAGAATCGCCTATAAGCATAGAGGAAGAACACGCCCGAATGCTTGCAGCTACACGTCACAAATCCAACCCTAAAGACTGGTAGGCTATGGAAACGCCAACACCCATTGAAAATCCGGTTCAGGTCGCTACAAGATGGCAAGATACCATGCTCAGTTTGGAAAAGGAGTACGAACAGGAGCCGGAAGTTCTGAAAATAGGCGAAGTGGCTATCGGGACATTGGGAAATTTCAGTGCATCTATAGGCAAGGCTAAAAGCAAAAAGACTTTCAATGTGTCGGCTATGGTGGCAGCAGCTTTGTCAGGGAAGGAAGTTCTTAACTACACAACGAACTTCCCTGAAGGAAAGAACCGCATCCTTTACATCGACACCGAGCAGAGTCAGAACCATTGTATGATTGTGATGCATCGTATCATGAAACTGGCAGAGTTGCCGGCCAATGAGGATTGCGACCGTTTCTATTTTCTCGCTCTACGCAAGTTCAACCCCAAGGAGCGTTTGGCTATCATAGATGATGCAATCAGTCAGATTGAGGGTCTCGGTTTCGTGGTGATTGACGGAATCCGCGACTTGGTCTATGACATTAATTCTCCGAGCGAAGCCACGTGCGTAATCTCCAAACTCATGCAGTGGACTGATGAATACCAGATTCATCTTCACACTATCCTTCATCAGAACAAAAGCGATGAAAATGCCCGTGGACACATTGGCACGGAAATCAACAACAAAGCGGAAACGGTCATCCAAATTGAGAAGGACAAGGACGACAGTAACATCAGCAAAGTGGAAAGTGTGCATACCCGTTCAAAGGACTTCCTGCCATTCGCCTTCTGTATCAATGCCCAATCACTTCCCGAACTTCTGCCAGACTATGTGCCAACCAAGAAAAGCGTAGGTCGTCCCAAACAGGAACCCTTCTCCCCTTATAGGGACATCCACGAAACAATCCATCGCAAGGCTCTCGAACTGGCTTTTGAGGGAAGAGAAACTATTTCGGGATATAAGGCTTTGGAAGAAGAACTGACCACTGCCTACGAACTGGCAGGAACGAAATTTAATCACAACAAGATTGTGAAGATAATTAAGTTTCTCACGAACAAACGGATGGTGGTTCAGGAAAGTCGTGGTATTTATCGGTTCATGCCGGATTACCATTATTGACTCTCCACTTGACTTTATTCTAAAAGTGTCTATTCGTATATAAGTCAAAGTCTAAGTGCAACGACTGGTTTCATGATAATCCACGGAACTGGTCGCTGCCATTGATTGGGCTTGCCCGTTGTACAGACATTATCTTGTATGGGGAGCCAAATACCCCAAGCAACCAATAGGTCGTTTGAGAGTGCCAAATCTCTCAGCAAGCTGATTGGTGAGAAAAAGGCATTATTTAAGCCTTTTATCTTTTCGCCAGCCATCGGTATGCCTTTCTCGACAAAAACGAAATTTGCATACTTAATTGCTCACAGGGCTTGCCCATTATACAAACCTTATTGAGTTAGGGTAACTCAATACCCCAAGCGATAAATCGCTCGTGAGACTTTGCCAATCCTCTGCAAGCTAGATTTGGCATTATTGCGGTTTGGGGGTGTATTTCAGTAGTGCTTTTACGAACTCTTTTATGAACCCTACTGGTTCTTTTATGAACTCTTATGTGAACTCTTTTCTTGCTTTTAAGTGGTATACTGGAGTAACGTCGGTCACCATAAATGCAGATACTAGATGATGAACACAGAACTATTGTCCGAACACTTGCCAATTTAACGACATGAATCTGCCATATCCCAAAGGCGATTTTGCCAATCTCAAAATAACATTATAATTATTCAATATCTAATGCAGGAAGACTATTATCTTCAAATCTATCAAAGTCAGATTGGAAAAGGCGGTCTTGAATGATCCTGTACTTTTCAAACTCTGATTCAGCAAACTCTTTGGCATATTCGGCAGAAACCTTTCCGCTATCCTGTAATATCGGGCTCTCAAATAAATTAATGAATTTGTCTATTCGCTTTGCCCAATCTTCCATTGTCATAGGTATATGACGCATAGCCATACTTTCCGCCATATCAAGCGAAGCATTGACTATCCTGCCCATTTCTTCCAATTCTTTTTCTCGCAAATAATTCTTTGCAACAGACACATCGGTCTTAACAATTTTTCCATTCGGAGCGTTTTCCCAAGTGGTCAATCCCATGTGCTCTTTATCTGCATTAGCTCGTTCTACAATCAGCTCTGCGGCGGTATGCCCATGCACGGCATAGTGCATTTTGTTCTGTACCTTTTTGAAGAAAAGACGGGTTGTCGGAGCATCCTTGTTATAGTCTATTGCCGTAGCATATATATCCGTCAATTTTTGATAGAACCTACGTTCACTCAATCGTATTTCTCGAATCTCGGCAAGCAAATGCTCAAAATAATCCTCACCGATAAACGAACCGTTCTCCATTCGCTTATGGTCAAGCACATATCCACGGATGGCAAACTGCCGGAGGACAAACGTACACCATTGCCGGAACTGAGTGGCACGAACAGAATTAACACGATATCCGACACTTATAATAGCATCGAGATTATAGAAAGTCGTGTTGTAATTCTTGCCATCCGAAGCAGTTGTTTCCATTTTGGAAATAACTGAATGTTCGTCCAACTCACCACTCTCAAAAATATTTTTAAGATGCTTGCTGATTGCAGGTACTCCCACATCAAAAAGCTGCGCCATCGCCTTTTGTGTTGCCCAAATGCTATCATCCTTGTACATCACCTGAATCCCATCCTCTTTACCCTCAAGCATGAAGATGAGAAACTCAGCTGTACTATTCCGTATTTCTATATTCTTTGCCATAATTTAAATTAATGATTACTCAATGTTATACCTAAATTGATTTTTGTATGAAACAGCAGCCAC
>CAYMOB010000019.1:0-47989 GCA_964391955.1 uncultured Muribaculaceae bacterium
AAGACGAGTTCTTCAAAAATTTATTGTAATGTTGCACTTGCTTCTTGACTCTGCCGAGAGAATGTTTCCGCCTCCTTTCTTGCGTATCAATGTTTTTTTCTATAACTTGCCACTGTTTGTCAGTAAGGTTGGTTGAGTATTGAGTCATAACTTTTATTGACCGGTACTCGTAAATTTATGAAAATATTCAATTAACCTGTTGTTATTTAATATATTATTGACTTGTATAACATTATTTTTCAATAAAATTTCAACAACTTTTAAAAATCAAAAACAATAGCCAATGAAAAAATTATCAATACTCATCCTTGCAGCCACGTTGATGGTAGCATGTAGCGAGAACGAGGCAAAGTTGCGTGAACGTGTCGCAGAACTTTGCGCGTATATCCCCGACCATCGACTGATGGAAAAGTCACAGGACTTTATGACCGCTGATTTCTATGCTGTACTTGATACGATGTTCAACCACATGCCAGAATTTGAAGAGATGGATTATGAATGGTTGTACTATTTCGTAACGGGCAACGGTGGCACGATACCGGACTATGAGGTCAAGGGCGTGGAACTGACAGACAAGACCCATGCCGTTGCTACCATTCTTGTGAGACAGAAATGGGAAGATGGTTCGTTTGATGAGACTATGGATGTGGATGAACACAAAATGTCGATTGAGAAAGTCGACGGAATCTGGTTGATGTCCGATTTCGACAATCACAAACAGGACTGCATCCGTCATATCGCCCTTATTCGAGAGGATTAAGCCGTCCGCAACGCTATCGGCGGTTATTTGGTACAAGGGATTGGCCATCAATACCCAAAGGGTGGATTGTGGATACCCACATTGCTTGTTGTCGCTGCTGAAGAAGATGCAGGCACAGCGCGAGTCGGGTGTTTTGGTATAATGCCTGTGGCGACACCTTCAAAGCGGTCTTTGTACATTCCGAGGGAGGGGTGGGCTGTGGACTAATGAGGAATTGGCATATCTTGCCGGCACAGAGGCCTTGTATAACGACACTCATTGATTCAGTGGGGAACTTCGTGTTCCCCTTTTTTTCGTTTATTGCGCCGCTTTTACAACGCTCAATGCTGGCGGGCAAGACCGCCAGCATTGCACTTCTATCTTGTATCTGCCTCTGGTGTGACGCCCGAGCCGCGCGTCGTGGCAAGCCCGCCAGCGTTGCACTTCTATCTTGTATCCTCACGCAGGTCTTCAGAGACTGTGAAGTGCGGCGTCGAGCCACTTGAGCCGCTCGCTGTAGAACTTGATCAGATAATCTACCTCGGCCTCGTAGGAACCTAACGAAGGGAATCTCACCCAGTCAACGGAATCACCGATCGGCCAGACCGCGAAATTTCGCTCCTGCGCCGGACCGAGGATGAGTGCCTGCTCTTCGATGTACTGAGGAATGGCTTTCAGCTCTGAGTATAAGGCCTCCCATCTTTCCACAACTTTTTTTGTGAAAGCCGGATCCTGGAACAGCCGATGGTACCAGCCGCTGTCTTTCTCGCCTACAGAGTTGAAGTCCTTGATATAAAAGCCTTCTGGCCCGTTGCCGACTCTGGAGTCGAAATAACCGCAGTTGCCAAGGGTCAGGTCGAAATCCCACAGATGGTACATCTCCAGCCTGCCGCCTTTGCGTTTAGTGATGAACGAACTCTTGCGCAGGTTGCCGTCAACATTCTTGGTAAGTTCCTGGACTATGTAGTAATCAATGAATGAATCAACATCGATATATGCGGCATATCCTTTTACGGGATCCTTGAATGAAGAGCCTGAGAGAGCGGATTCGAAATCGGAGAACAACTTCTTGCCGTATTCAGTCTGTGCCTTGTTGGGATTCTCAGGCTCGCTGAACATCATCGGAACCCTCAACGATGTCCACCAGCAGACATCGCCGTCCTGAGCTTCTTCAATCTCGAAATAGTAATCCCCTGTGAGAGCCTCTCCGGCGGTCACGTCTTCAGCCACGACATCTATGTCGACCCTTGAGGATGACACCTTTTTGTGTTCGCAGAATGAATATACTCCCTGATATTTGCCGTTCAGATAGACCTCCACGCTCCGCATTCTCGGAGTCCAGCTGAACCCGCAGATTTCAGACAGCCTCATCGCCACGGCGTTGCGTAAAAGCGTCCTGTCTGAGTAATTTGCCAGAAGACACCACTCTTTGTCTGCCGGCATACCAAGGACCGAAGCCTTTTTGTCCAGCTTGACCTTCCATGGCTTCTTAGGCCAGCTCCAGGTTGAATTCCCACGTCCGCGGATGCCCATGGCAGCCTTGAAGACAGTCTCCTCACTGTAAAGATGTTCCGAGTCGGTTATCTCTATCGTGCCCGGCACATAATTCTTTTTGTCGGCAATGACGGCCCCGCCATCGGTCGTTATCCTGACCACTGGCAGATTCTGTTTTCTTGAAAGTTCCTCTTCCTTCTCTGTCGCGCGGCTGCGGAACGTCAGTTTGTTCCTGTTGCTTAGCTGGATGCAGAGAGACTTCCGGTCATAATAGGCGTAAACCACCAGCGCTTTGTCGTCGCTAAGCGAAACGTCCACCTTCAGCGCTTTGGTCATGCCGTCCACAGTCCAGTACGCACCGTTGACCGAGACTTCCTTAGGAGAGGAGGAGGTGCAGTCCTCTATCCTGAAGTCCGATGTTGGAACAGTAATGGATGAGCCGTCCTCGAACCGTATTTCACACGAGGCTTCTTTCTGTGTGGCCGATTTGTAAAGCTTTCCGGAGGCATAGGCATCAAGAAGTTCGCCCAGGCTTGCACAGCCGCCGGCAGGTGTGTCTGTGTTTTCACTTTTACCGCACGAGGCGAGCGTGACCAATAATGGAAGGAGATATTTGAGCAAGGATTTCATATTGCTGTGATCTTTGTGTAGCCTGCTATGGCAATTCAGGATATATTCCTGCCGAATAGGTTAGAAGCTGTTTATATTTCCTTATCAGAAACTTTGGGAGGATAAATTCGGACGGTTTCGACGGATTTTCGAGGAAGACAGCGGTGCTATCCTACAATAAGGCCGGAAGAAAATGACCAATTTGACACTCAAAGAACTTTTTAAGACATTTTAAACAGCTTCTTGATTTCTCCCGTCAGACAGCCGGGCCGTCTGACGGGAGAAAACGAAAAAGAAACCAATAATTACTGTGAGAATGTGTGTATGATCTTATATATGAACAGATTCTTAGATTACGGTGAAGCTGACCGGAGTGCCTGAGGCCGAATCTCCAGCTATCCAGAGCCGGAAGTCTCCGCTTTCTACGACGTGTTCCATGTCAATGTTCCAGAACGCCAGCTCGGAGACAGGAATCTCAAACCTTACGGTCTTGCTTTCGCCGGGTGCGAGTTCGACCCTTTCAAAGCGCTTGAGTTCCTTGACCGGTCGAACCACGCTGCCCACGCAGTCCTGAATATAAAGCTGCGCGACTTCCGTCGCTTCGGCTTTTCCGGTGTTGCGGAGCTCGACGCTGACTTTTATTGTGCCGTTCTTGTCCAGCTCGGACTGTTCGAGAACCGGCGTGCCATATTCGAAACTGGTGTAGGAAAGGCCATAGCCGAACGGGAAGAGCGGGCCGTAGCCTGAATCAAGGTAGTAGGATCTGCATCCCAGCGATGTCTGTCCCGCACCGACGGGAATATCTTCCAGAAGTACTTCCGTCCCGTCATTTGGACGTCCGGTGTTGTTGTGGTTGTAGTAGAACGGAGCCTGCCCTGCGTCCCGAAGCATTGTCATCGGGAGTTTTCCGGAAGGGGAGACCTTGCCCTTGATGATGTCGGCGATTGCCGGGCCGCCCATGGTCCCAGGATGGAAGCAGTAAAGCATGGCATCGCATTTTCCAAGGTCTTTTTCAATGGTGAGCGGCCTTCCGGCTATCACTACCACCACTGTAGGTTTGCCTGCTTTCGCGGCTTCGGCTATCAGCTCGCTTTGCGCCCCTTGTAGGTTGAGGTTGGAAAGAGAATGGGCTTCACCGGAAAGGATGGCCTCCTCGCCGACAAATACAACGACCGCGTCGGCTTTTGCGGCTGCTGAGCGGACTTTTCCGAAAGCGGACTTGTCTTTGTCGCGGCTATACTCAAGCCCGGGCTCCCAGATCACATTGTATTCTTCCCTCAGGGCGGCAAGAGGTGTCACGGTGTGTTCGCTCTGTCCGTCAAAGGACCATGTTCCCATCTGCTCGTATGGAGCGTCGGCGAGAGGGCCGGTCACGAGTATAGTCTGGGCTTTGTCAAGAGGAAGGACGCCGCCTTTGTTCTGCAACAGGATGGCTGACTCGACAGCGCATTGTCTGGCGGCCGCGAGATGCTCCGGGGCATAATCAACGGCGGCGGAGGCATTCTCGTCCACGTAAGGGTTGTCAAACAGGCCGAGGTCGAATTTGAGTTTGAGAATATTCCGGACCGCGCGGTCGATTTCGGATTCCCGGACCTTGCCGTCCTTGACAAGCCGCTCGAGATGGTTGATGAAGCCGTATGACATCATATCCATATCCACGCCTGCGTTTACGGCCTGTTCAGTCGCATGCTCTATGTCGCGGGAGAAGCCGTGGGCGATCATTTCCGAAGCTGAGCTCCAGTCTGTCACAACCATACCGTTCCAGCCCCATTCGTCTCTGAGCAAGTCTTTCAGAAGCCATTTGTTGCCGGTTGACGGCACACCGTCTATCTCGTTGAACGATGTCATCAGAGTGGCTGCGCCTGCGTCGGCGGCTTCCTTGAACGCAGGAAGATAAGTGTTTCTGAGCGAGCGTTCCGAAATCATCGTGGAGTTGTAGTCGCGTCCTCCCTCGGCTGCTCCGTAGCCTACGAAATGCTTGATGCAGGCTGCGATGGATGTCGGGTCACTAAGATTGTCCCCCTGATATCCCCTGACCATAGCCACACCCATCTGTGAATCAAGATACGGGTCTTCTCCGGAACCTTCCGCAACCCTTCCCCAGCGCGGATCGCGCGCGATGTCGAGCATCGGTGAGAAAGTCCATCTTACTCCGGACGCGCTTGCCTCGATTGCCGCGACCCTCGCTCCCTTCTCAACAACGGCAGGGTCGAATGTGGCTGCCTGGCCAAGAGGGATAGGGAACATAGTCCTGAATCCGTGGATGACATCCCGGCTGACGATTATCGGTATTCCGAGCCTGCTCTGCTCGACGGCGGCTTTCTGCACCTGGTTGATGGCGACCGGGTCGACGCAATTGAGAATCGAGCCTATTTCGCCTTTGGACGCCTGTTCGGCAAGTTCCGATCCGCCGGAAAGCTGGTTCATCTGTCCGATTTTCTCTCTGAGTGTCATCCGGGAAAGAAGTTCCTCGACTTTCTTGTCTGTCTCGCTCGTGCCGGAAGAGCAGGAAGCCGCAAAAATGGCTGCCGCTCCGAATAATATGGTTTTTAAAAAACGGTTCATAACTTGTTATTGTTTCTGGAATACTCTGACATAATCGATTTCGTAAGTGGCCGGGAGGGCGTTCCAGTCAATTCCCTTGTAGCCGCCCCAGTCACCGCCCCAGGCAAGGTTCAGAATGATGTTGAACGGCTTGTTGAACGGCCAGGTGCTCGCATTGCGTCCTTGTGGATAATCGTCAGGATTATAGTAGAACAACTGGACACCGTCAACGGATGTCTTGATGTAGTCTTCCGTCCACTCAAGGGCGTAGGTGTGGAATTCTTCCATCACGCCTGAAATGATGCGTCTCGCCGTTTTCTGGGTGTTGATTACGTGATAATAAGATTTGCAATGGATTGAGGACGAGACTTCGTTAGGGTCGCATCCCACGTGTTCCATGATGTCGATTTCTCCTCCGTCAGGCCAGCCTGACCATACTGTCGGCATCATCCAGTATGCCGGCCAAGTTCCTTTGCCGGAAGGGAGCTTGAGCCTGGCCTCGAAGTAACCGTAGGTCCATCCCTCCTTTGAGTTGATGCGGGCAGAGTATGTCCTGTCACCGTCTTTGATGGCGCGGATCTTGAGTGTGCCGCCGCTTACCTCGGCTGTCACGATGTCGCCTTTGCGTCCGGCTATGTAGGTCTGAAGCTCGTTGTTCACCCATCCCGGTTCCTGAACCTCGTACCACCACTTTGACTCCAGCGGCAGTCCGTTCTTTGTCTCGTTGAACTCATCCTGCCAGACAAGCGTGTAGCCCGCCGGAGTAGGGATGTCCGGCTCTGTCCACTTGGCGGTGTCGGACTTGAAGAAATCCTTGCCTTCTTTGAAGCCTGTCCAAACCATTATCTCGGAAAGAGACGCATTGCCTCTGGCGTCAAAATATTCAAGATCGACGAGAGCCGAGATGTCGAGTGATTTGAGATTGTTGTCCGAGCAGTCAAGATGGGTCAGGGCACTCAGGCCTTTCAGGTCGATTCCGGTAAGGGCGTTGCCGGAACAGTCGAGATACCTGACGGATGGAAAAAGCTCCGACAGAGTGCCGAGATCCTTGATTCCGAGTCCTTTGGCATCTATCCTGTCGATTGCGGCAGCTTCCTTTGCGCTAAGGATACCGTCTTTGTCCGTGTCAAAAGCGTCAAGAAGGCATGACATAAATGCCGGATCCGGCACCTTGACGGGAATCACCTTGTAGTTCTGACGGACCGGGACTGAGATTTTTCCGGTCTCATAGCGGATGACAAGCGAACTTTCCCTCGCTTCGCCCGTATTGTTTTCCGAAAGCTTTACAGTGAGTTTTGTCTCGCCCTTTACACCCCCGGAAGGGGATACGGAGATCCACTCCTTGTCCTCGGCGTACACGTTCCAGCTGCAATCTGAAGTCACGGTGATTGTCAATACAGTCTCTTCACTGCTTTTGCTGATACTCTCAGGCGTGACAGTCACTTCGCCGGTCTTCTCCTCTGGAGGAGTGCCGGTCTTCTGGCAGGAACAAAGCAACGAGAGTGCGCAGGTGATCGCAATGATTGATGCCATCTTGATGTTCATATTCTATTGAAAATCAGTATTGTATTGTAAAAAAGAAGCAAGGGCGGGCATGTGATTCTCCCGCCCTTGCGATAAAGATTTAATCCTTGTGTTCCTGGATCGTGATGCCTTTGATTACTATTTCGGATCCGGCTACAGCGCCGCCGAAGTCAAATACGAGTTTGAGGTCCGGTATGTCTGTACCCTGAAGTCCGACCTTTGTGTACACATACTCTTCGTAAGCCAGAAGCTGGATTGAAGACTCCTCAAGCAAAGAATTCACATCTGCCGGATTGCCGTTTCCGTCCAACTCGGTAGGATGCTGATAGCAAGGCTTGACAGTCACGTGAGGATGATCCTCAGAAGAAAGGAATGTTACCTGGAAGTCATACTTCTTGGCGGGATCGAGGACTACGCCTGTGTGGTTGAACACAACCTGTCCCTGCCACTGGGCGGGACCGATGCCCTCCGGAACAGTGAGCTTGTACTCGTTGTCTCCCGCGGTCCAGACTGGATCGGCAATCTGCCCCCAACCTTCGTTGGCGAACCAGAATGTTACATTCATGGCTGCGCTCTTCCAAAGATTCGCCTCGCTTGACGGATCGAGAGGATCTGGAGTCGGTTCCGGCTCCTCAACCGCATTCTTTGCCTTGAGAATCATCTGCCAGTAGCAATTTTCGTTCAAGAACACGACTCTGAGAGTGTTTGCGGTTAGTTCCGCGACCTTGAGGGTCGGAGTTGTGTACATCTCATCCGACGGCACGTAGATCATAGGAGTGTTTTCTGCGAGAGTAATGATTTCACCATCAAATTTGTAACTTGAGGTGACTGTCTCCCATGGAACTGAATTGTCAGGTTCCGCGCCGGTATTCGGACCGATCTTCGTAACGCCCCAGTTGACATACAGAAGACCGTCGGGACCCGGGTTGTAGACATATTTGCCGTCCGGGTAGAAAGTGATTTCGTCATCATACATACCTGATGTGGCTTTATCATTAACCGGGGCGGACCACCATCCCGCTGGATTGTCGGCAGACTCGCCGCAGCCGAGATGTCCCTGGGTCTCAGAGTCCATTACCCACACTTTGCCTTCAGCTCCCTTACCGGCGAGGAGCTCATCGACAGAGACGGTCTGTCCGGCCGGCACGAAGTTGTAGAGCCAGGAGATGGTGCCGTCCCCGTTTGGAGCGTTGGCGGCGGACATCTTTACTTCTTTGCTGCTAAGCTCGGTGATGAGGAAGCGAGGGTTGTCGTAGATGCTCTGGTTAGGGATGTAAGAAAGGTTCTTTCCTTTCGGAAGCACGAGCCAGATCTCTTCTATGCCTGATTCATTCCAGTTGTTCTCGATGGTGTACGTGCTTTCGTATGCCGGGATGTCGACAAGGAAGTCATTGCCGTCCGGAGATGCGCCGAGTGCGGTGAATCCGGCGTTTACATAAACTTTGCCGTCCGGGCCAGGGTTGAAGAGATATTTGCCGTCTTCGGTGAATGTCATAGTGTCATTGTAAAGGCTCCAGTCGGCTTTCTCATTGGCGCCGCAAGACCACCAGCTGGTAGGGTTGGATGTGTCGGGACCGCAGCCGAAATGCCCGGCGACATTGGAGTTCCATATCCATTCCCTCGAGAGTCTCTTCATGTATGGAGCCGGATCGAACGGATCCCGGTAAGAGTTTTCCATCTCGAAAGTCTTTACTATAGAACCCATTGACACGCCGTTGGCGTTGTAGGCCTTGACTTCCACCGAATGTGTTCCCGCGTCGCGGAATCTGAGTGTGATTCCGTTTTGGGTATATGCGTAGCGGGTGTTTTCCGTTTTGTCAATCTTCTGGTCTCCGAAAACCCACATAGGGACGACTCCCGGAGTCAGCATGGTGAACGTAACGTAGTTGGTCTCCTGGTTGACTTCGATGTTCACATCGAGTCCGCTTGCGTCAGGCAGTTTGGTCGCATCAGGCGTGACAACATCGGGATAGCAACCGATTGCCGCCGCTGACGCCGCTATGGCGACTAAATATTTCAATATATTTTTCATACTACAGTCTTATTATTTGTAACCTTTTGACAGGTGTCCTTTTAGTAGTTGTTTTGTGTGAGAGGGTGATCAGTGTTGGCCGTTTTGTCAATCTCAGCCTGAGGTATTGGCCAATACTTCTTGTTCTCGGTCCAGTCAATAGGAGAACTGCCGTCGAACCTGCGCTTTTCGGCGGTAAGCGCCTGTGCGGCCTTTCCGGTGCGTACAAGATCCCAGTATCGCTTGCCTTCACCCACGAATTCCTTGCGGCGCTCGGCGAGAATGTCATCGATGGTGTAGCCGGTACCATCACTATGACGGGTAGAACGCAGAAGGTCGATATATTTGTTGCCACTGCCTCCGGCAAGCTCTGCTGCATTGAGAAGAGTCTCGGCATAGCGGTAAACTCTCTTATTGTTGCCATAGTTCATAGTATTGGCGGCCTTGAAACCATGGTTGTAGTTGGTACGTGCCATATACTTGTGGAGGAAGTATCCAGTTGATTGCCAACGTCCTCCGTTGATACCATTACCATATTCGCCTACAACTGCAAGGTGATTATAGATACCTGCTTTACGTGTATCACCTTCGCCGTACTGCTCATATGCAGAGATAGCTACAGGGCTAAATCCCCAACCATCATCGTAAGTGCCACTTACACCTCCAGGAATACCGATAAGTGTAGAGTATACGTTACCACCTGTTGCGATAGGAGAACCCCAGTCACGAACACCGCCTTCTGAGATGTAGTTGATTTCCCAGATGGATTCGTTGCCCCATTCGCCTGTCTCATCCCAGATACTGCCAAAGTCTTCTACGAGAGCATACTGGTTGGAATTGATAATTTCTTCCATGTAAGCAAGTGCCTGAGGATAACGTGCTTGGTCATTCTGATACATTACAACTTCAGCGTAGAGCATATAAGCCATGGCCTTGGTTACTCGTCCGTAGTTCTCCGGCGTTTGCTTCATAGGAAGTACGTCCATAGCGATAGCTTCTTCAAGGCGTGTCGCAATCTTTTCGTAAACTTCATCTGCAGGAAGCTGAGCGGCGGTATAAGGACTGGTAAGATTCTCATCATAGTAAGGGATGTTTCCCCAGAATTTCCAGAGAATCGTATAGTAGAATGCCTTCAATACAGTAGCTTCAGCCTTATAGAGGGCTTTTGTCTGTTCAGACATTCCCGGTACACCGTCTACATTTTCAAGTACATGGCAGCAACGGTTGATGCCTGAATATGAAGTGGTCCAAGGTACATCCACAATCTCTGTAGGAGTCTGTGTATAGTAATGGATCTTTACAAGACTTGGCTGGTCACCATCGTTTGAGCCACCGCACAAAATGTCGTCGCTCATAAGGTCAGCTATCATTTGGAAGTCGGTATACTGATAGAAGTAGTCATACCATTTGAGGGGATCGTATGCTGCTACAAGAGCTTCATACATACGAGATTCATTTCTATAGTACTCAGACTGAGGCTCTGATGAATTGTGCTTTACCGTGACGAAATCCTTGGTACAAGAAGACATCAGAAGCAGAGCAAGAGTGCTGCTTATTGCAATTATAATCTTTTTCATAATATCATCCTGTTGATTAGAGAGTGAGGTTGACACCGATAGAGAATGTACGGTTCTGTGGGTAAACACCACGGTCGATACCGAGTTCTGTGCCGAATCCGTTACCTCCTGTTACTTCAGGATCGCAACCTGAGTATGAAGTAAGAGTGAAGAGGTTTTCAGCCTGTGCGTAAATTCTGAGACGCTGGATGAAAATCTTTCTGGTAAGATTCTGAGGGAGTGTATAACCGAGCTGAACGTTGCGGGCGCGCAAGAATGATGCATTCTCTACCCAATAGTCTGATACACGGTAGTTTTCGTTCGCTGATGTGAACTCGAATTTAGGTGCGGAGTCGGTAGAGCCTGCTCCAGTCCAACGATTGAGGATGGTTTTAGGAAGGTTGATGTAATAAAGGTCGGTACGACGTGTTACATTGAATGCCTGAGCGCCTAACTGGCCCTGAAGAAGCATGCTGAAATCGATACCTTTCCACTGGAATCCGAGGTTGATACCGAATGTCCAGTCAGGAATACCTTTACCGATGTAAGTACGGTCTGCATCTGTGATCTGACCGTCACCATTTACATCCTCGAATCTGAAGTCTCCTGGAGTAGCGTTAGGCTGGATAAGATTGCCGTCAGCATTGACATAAGAAGCTACTTCTTCAGCTGTCTGGAATACGCCAGCTGTCTTATATCCATAGAAATAAGGGAATGGCATTCCTACTTCACCACGTGTAAGCTGGCCGATCTTATGGTTGGAACCATAGAGTGCGGTTGCATCATCACCAAGGTATGTAAGTTTGTTATTGTTGTAAGTTGCGTTAGCTGAAATATTGTAACTGAAGTCACCTACAGTGTTTCTCCAACCGATTTCAAATTCAATACCTCTATTGACCATGTCGCCGAGGTTGCCCATAGGAGAGGAGTCTCCTGCATAGCCAGGAACCGGCATAGAGAGAAGCATTCCTGCGGTCTTCTTGTTGTAGTAGTCTACAGTAGCTGTGAGACGGCTGTTGAAGAAGGCAGCATCGATACCGATGTCAGTCTGTCTTGATTCCTCCCAACTTACGTTAGGGTTTGCAAGTCCTGAAGGCTTAGCACCAATGTTGATGACCTCAGAACCATTTGCTCCTGAACCGAATACATAGTTATTGCCAGAATTCATGTATACTGCATAAGTGAAATCACCGATAGCGTCATTACCATTGACACCATAAGATGCACGGAGTTTGAGAGCGGAGACAGCGTTTACATTCTGCATCCAAGGCTCGTTCTTGATGTTCCAACCGAGTGAGAATGAAGGGAATGTACCCCATTTGTTGTTGTCTCCGAAGCGGCTTGACGCATCACGACGTACTGTGACTTCTGCCATGTAACGCTCTGCGTAGTTGTAGGATACACGTGCGAAGTATGAAGCGAGTCTGTAAGGGATAGAGTTCCATGATCCCCAACCGTTGCGGTCGCCATTGATAGTCTGACCAACAGTGTTGTTTACAGAGATCTTGTTAGGATCGTATGGATACATAAGACCATTGGCAGATGCGCCGACGTTGGATGAGCTTGAAGAGAGTGCAGACTGTCCGAGAAGGGCTGAAATGCTGTGCTCACCGAAGCTCTTGTTGTATGAGAGAGTATTCTCTACCTGCCATGTGAGTGCGCGGTTCATCGATTGCCAAGCACTTGTGGCATAGTTGGTCTTGGTGGTGACAACTTCGTTTCCGTTCTTGTCGTAAGAAATCGTGTCAGAACTTGTCTCGTAGCTGTAGTTCTTAGAAGAAAGGAAATAAGGCTCGCTATGGCCGTGGCTTCCCCAGAAGGCGAGGTCGATACCGACTGTAGAGCGGAATTTGAGGCCGTCGAACAATTGGAGTTCGATGTCGCCGTTGGCAACGATCTTATCTGTGTAGTACTGCTCTCCAGGCTGCTCGAGCATGGCGAGAGGGTTGTTCTGCTCATTGTATATAGTACCATCGACAATGGTATAGGGGCGACCGGATGCATCGCGCATAATGTAGTTGTATCCGGCAGGGTAAAGAGCCTTGTAGCTTTCTTCGGTAGCGGCATCTGCAAAAATTGTCTCGATAGGGGACATTCCGATAGCCGAACCGAGAGGTGAACCATACTCAGTATTGGTAGCAATACCTTTGGAGTTGATTCTTGCGTACGACGCGCTTGTCTGAACAGTCGCCTTGTTGAGGAAACTGCGGTCTGCAGTATTGTCAAAGAGAGTTGCGTTAAGACTCTGTCTTACAGTGAACCTCTCGTAGTTGGCACGGTCGAAGTTACCACCGATAGTACCCTCACGAGTCAGATATCCTGCAGAAGTTGAATACTGGATTCTGTCGTTACCTCCGTTGATGTTGATGTCGTGTTTCATCACCGGAGCATTGTCATTGAAGATGGCACTTACCCAGTCTGTTCCTTTACCGAATGAATATGGATCATCATAGCGAGGAGCCTGGCCATTGTTGATCATTCCTTCGTTCATCATGATTGCATACTCAGTAGCATTGAGTACCTGAGGTTTACGCCAAGGATTCTGCCAACCGTATGAGAAATCATAATTGACAGTGGTCTTGCCTTTTGATCCCTGGCGTGTGGTCACGAGGATGACACCGTTGGCCGCGCGAGCGCCGTAGACGGCTCCGGAAGCCGCGTCCTTGAGGATTTCGATACGCTCGATGTCGTTAGGGTTGATGTAGTCGATGCCTCCGACCGGCATTCCGTCCACTATGTATAGAGGTTCAGAATTGTTGATTGTGCCGATACCTCGGATACGGATCTGTGAACCCGCGTCCGGAGCGCCGGATGTGGACGTTACTGTCACACCGGAGGTCATACCTTGGAGAAGGTTGTCCACGCGGGTGGCTGCGGTTTTCTTAAGGTCATCTGAAGTGATTGAAGAAATCGCGGCGGTCACGACGCTTTTTTTCTGAACGCCGTAGCCGATGACAACCACATCATCGAGCATTTCAGAGTCTTCTTCCAAAACGATGTCGATGTGGCCTCTCCCAGCGACAGGGACTTTGACAGTCTTGTAACCGATGGAGGATACTGTGAGGACGGCGTCAGAAGGTACCGCCTCAAGGGCGAACGTACCGTCAAGGTTGGCGACTGTCCCGATGCCGGTTCCCTCGATTACCACGGATGCGCCGAGAACGGGCTGCCCGGCAGGATCCGTGACTGTACCTTTCACTTGCTGAGCGAACGCGCTTGCGCAACTCAGACATAGAATCGCAACAGTGATTGCGATGCGATGGATCAGGTGTTTCATTGTGCAGTTATTATAATGTAGTTTGTGTTGCCGGTATTTTACGTTTTAAACGTCAGCATTTACAAAAATATAAAATAACCGCAAGCCCCCGACCTGTTGGCTGGACGTTGGAAGCAAAAAGTAGATATTAAATGATTTTAATCTTTGATAATCAAGTGACTAAGTAAGTGTAAAAAGTAGGTCTTCAAAGTCGTATTATAGTCGGCGAGAGACTCATGAGCCTATCTTCAGGACCATATTTTCGAAGTCTTCCTTGCCGTTCAGGGCATCCGATTTGGTCTGGCTCCTGTAGTTGTAGATGGTAGTGGGGGAGTACCTGAGAAGTCTGGCTATCTGGGCCGGCTGGTCGATTCCGAGTCTCATCAACGCATAGATTCTGAGCTGTGTGTTGAGTGTCTCTCCCTTTTTGAGGACTATCCGCGCGGATGGAACGAGCAAAGCGTTGAAGTCTTCGACGAATGTCGGGTACAGTTTTATGAAAGCCGAGTCGAAAGCCGTGTAAAAGTCCCTAAGCTCGCTTTCCATCTGTGAGCGTCCGAGAAAATGCTTCAGTTTGTCAAGATATGACGAACTCATCGCAAGGAAAAGGGCGAGGAACTCTTCCTTGGCCGCGTTCGCCTCTGTAAGCTGCGAGATCGTGTAGCGTAGCTTGCGCTGATAGGACTGACGCTGGACAAACAGCACGGAAAGACCTGCGGCAAGTATGGACAGGATTATGAGCAGGACTGTCCTTATGCGGAGGTCGTGATTTGTGAGACTCTCGTAGCGGCTCTCGATTTCCGGCAGCCTCCGGGCGATCTGCATAGGCCTTAGCCTCGAATTGTAGAAGAGGGCGTCGTCGAGCGCTTTCTGAGTGTATCGGAACGACCGGTTGATGTCGCTGTCGAAGAGAGCTATCGCTATGCATTGCAGAGAGGCGTTGTCCATAGTGGCGTTACGCACGTCGCAGATCGCCGACTCGGTGTAGTAATGGACCGCTTTTCCCTCGTCCCCCATCGCTGTATAGAGGTCTCCCATATAATATGATGCGATGGCGTAATCGTGGCTCTCAGGAGAAATCTGTCCGAGAAGGGCGACCCCGACCTCCTCCGCTCCGGAAAAATTCTTCTTTTCGATAAGTTCCTGGATAAGCAGCATACCCCTGATATGGTTTCTTTCCGGAAGGTGCTCTATGAGCTGTCCACGATACCATCCCGCCTTCTTTTCGAGTTCGTCCCCCTTGCCGGGCCGGATGTATTCCCGGAAATCCTTGCAGAACCGATACCTGATGTGGTAGTAAAGGTAGAGTTGGTCATCGCTTGTGAATGTGGTGGAGTCTATCGACGACAGAAGGTCAGAGCATTCCAGGAAATAGCCCGACGAGCAGTACAGCATCGCCTTGAGCAGACCGGTCTCGATGATCTCGTCCTTCGAGGAGGCATATAGCTCCCGTTTCTCAAGGGCAGCGAGGGCCTTGTCGAACTGGTAGTCGTATGTCAGGGCGAATATCTTGTCGTAGATGCCGTAAAGCTGTTCGTCCGACGTGGCCGACTGTATCTCAAGCTCGGCGACCTTGATGTAATCCTCCCGGGTACGGACATATTGCTGGGCTTCGGCGATGGAGTTGTCCAGTTTCAGAAGTCCCGCCTCGTATGATGGCCTGCCGCAAGCGCTCAGGAATATGCCGACGGCTACACCGGCGGCTATTCTGATAACCGCTCTTGACGACCAGGAACCCTGGTTTCTGTTGGTGACTTTGTTATCCATATTCAATTCCTTTTCGGAACGTTGTCGGCGTCGGCCGGAAAAACCGGACATCCGTTTAGGGCTATTGACGGCGAGACAGGACTATTTCCGCGGCGAGGAGCCGTTTTTCCCGTCGGAGGAGGAAGTGTCTGTAGACCCGTCGCTTTGCTCCTGTGCCCCGTCTTTGTACTTGAAGCGGCGGATCTTGTGGGTGGCGGTCTTCTCGAACTCCTCCTTCATAGCCTCGACCTCACCGATCTTGGACTGCTTGCTGACGTGTTTGTTGACATATTCAAGGACTGACTGCTTCATGGACTGAAGATTCTCGAAGAACTTGTCCTCGCGTTCCTGGTTCCAGTCCAGCACATTGTCATCGAACTTGACGAGGGCGACAAGCTTGCCGTTCCTTTCGACTACAAGAGACTCGTTCACTCCGTCGAAAGTGTTTATGACCTGCTCGATCTCCTCCGGGTAGATGTTCTCTCCGGAAGGGCCGACAATCATATTTCCAAGCCTTCCCTTGATGTAGTAGCGGCCCTTGGAGTCCTGGCTGGCGAGGTCGTGTGTCCGGAACCAGCCGTCGTCGGTCAGCACGGAGCGGGTTCTTTCCGGATCCCGGTAGTAGCCGAGCATCACGTTGTCACCTTTGGCCACTATCTCACCCTCTCCGGTCTCAGGATTGACGTTCTGGAGTCTTACCTCCACATTGTAGGCCGGCACTCCGATTGAGCCGACCACTGTCTTTCCCACGCAGGCGTTGGTTATCAGCGGAGCGGTCTCTGTCAGACCGTAGCCGATGGCATACGGGAACCCCGCCTTTTTAAGGAAATCCTCCACTACCGGGTCCAGTTTCGAGCCTCCGATTCCGAAAAACCTCAGTTTCCCGCCGAACGAATTGTAAAGTTTCTTGCCTATGAGCCAGTACAGGATGCCCGGCGTGTGATTCTTCATCCACGAGAGCACTCGGCTTTTCTCGATGGTCGGCACAACGCTGCTCTTGTAGACCTTCTCGATGATGAGAGGCACAGAGCACATTATCGTAGGACGGACTTTTTTCATAGCCTGCATCAGGATGCTCGGAGTAGGCGGCTTCTGGATATAATAGACGCTTCCCCCGACATACAGCGGGTAAAGTACGCTGAAAGCCATCTCGTAGGTGTGCGACATAGGCAGGATGGAGAGCCAGCGGTCTTTCCTTCCGGTCTTCTGGGCGTGGTAGGCGGCGATGATGTTCTGGCAGAAGTTTCTGTGGCTGAGCATCACGCCCTTGGCTTTCCCTGAAGTCCCCGAAGTGTAGATGATCGAGGCAAGGTCGTCGGCCTGGGGATCGACTCCGTGACCCTCGCAGGTGAAGGCCTTGTCATCTTTCTTGATGAAGTCGAAGGTCTCGATGTCTATGACAAGAGTCAGTTTGTCGATGACCTCCTTGCTGAGCTTTTTCAACAGCCTTTTGGACACAAAAATGGCCTTGCATCCCGAGTGGTTGATGATGTTGGTCACCTCACTTTCGGATGAGTCCGGAAGAATCGGGACTGTAACCCTGCCGAAAGGGACGCACGAGAACATCGCGACTGTCCAGTTAGGCATATTCGCGGAAAGGATGGCCACCTTGTCCCTGGCGCTTATCCCGAAACGGTTGAACCGATGGGACAGTTCCAGACATTTGTGCTTGAAACTCTCGTAGGTGTATTCCTGTCCGCCTTCCACAAACCGCGAGAGCGGCAGCCTGGCGAATTTGGCGGTGGCATATTCAAATAGCTTGGCCAGGGTTGTTATGTAGTTCTCCCTGCTTTGAGTGAAAATCGGCATGATGATTTATTGAAATGTAATAATGTAGGTGTCAATGTGTGATGTAGTCCTCCGGGTACTTGCCCTTTAGGCGCATATTCTCGTAGATTGTCTGGATTCTGTCGGTGTCGGCCCTTGCGTCTCCGGTCAGTTCGATTCTCTCCCCGACGCCGACTCGCTTGGTCCCCCAGTCAAAGTAGCCGAGATAGACCGGGCATCCTACCTCTTTGGCTATCAGATGGTAGCCGGTCTTCCATTTTCCGACCGGCTTTCTGGTTCCCTCCGGTGCGATGGCAAGATGGAACCTGTCAACTTTCTCCATCTCTCCGATGAGGCTTTTCACCATCGCCGCGGCGCTTCTCCTGTCGACAGGGATGCATCCTACCTTGCGGAGGAACACTCCGACCGGCCAGAAGAAAAACTCCTTCTTGATCATAACGTGGGCCGTCGCGTCGAACTGGGTGTAGAACAGGTAGGAGATTACAAAGTCCCAGACCGAAGTGTGCGGCACACCAAGTATGATGCACTTGCTCTCCGGGGCGGGGCCTCCTACGGTCTTCCAGCCCATCTTCCTCAGCAACCAGCCACAAAATTTTGCCCAGTGTGACATAATCTTTGAATATTAGATGTTTACATCCTCAAGCTCTTCCTCTGACTTGAGGTTCGCCCTTATGAAGTTCTGGCGGTCTATGGTGTTGTCCCCCATATAGAACTCCATTATGTCGGCTATTGACTCCTCGTCGGAGAGCTTCACGAGGTCCAACCGCATATTCTCTCCGATGAAATCCACGAACTCGTCCGATGAAATCTCTCCGAGACCTTTGAAGCGTGTGATCTGAACGGCGGTCTTCAGTTCCTTGACAGCCGCGTCCTTCTCCTCCGGAGAATAGCAGTAGCGCCTCTCTTTCTTGTTCGCCACGCGGAAAAGAGGGGTCTGAAGAATATGCACGTGTCCCCGCCTGATGAGATCCGGGTAATATTTCATGAAGAAGGTCAGGACAAGCATCCTGATGTGCATCCCGTCGTCATCGGCGTCGGTGGCGACTATGATGTTGTTGTAGCGCAGGTTGTCAAGGTCGTCCTCCACACCGAGGGCGGAAATCAGCAAGCTCAGCTCCTCGTTCTCGGCCACCTTCTTGCGGCTTTCCTTGTAGCAGTTGATAGGCTTTCCGCGCAGGCTGAAAACGGCCTGGCAGTTGGCGTTCCGCACCTTGGTGATGGTTCCGCTCGCGGAATCACCCTCGGTGATGAATATGCTTGTCTGTTCCGCAAGCCCCTGCTTGTCCTTGGGAAGCCTGTCTCCGAAGTGGTAGCGGCAGTCGCGCAGCTTGCGGTTGTAGACGTTGGCTTTCCTGTTCCTTTCCCTTGTCTTTTTCTGGATTCCGGAGATTTCCTCGCGCTCGGCCTGTGACTCCTTGATCTTGTTTTCGATGATGGGTACAAGATCCTTGTTGATTCTCAGGTAGTTGTCCAGATTCTTGGCCACGAAGTCGTTGATGTATGATCTGATGGTCGGGCCTCGGTCAATCTCAATCGAACCGTCCGGGTTCTGTACTTTCTTTCCGTTCCCGTCGGTCTTCTCCTTCTCCCACATGTACGTGGAACCGAGCTTTGTCTTGGTCTGTCCCTCGAAGTTCGGCTCCTGAATCTGGATGCTTATGGCTCCGATGATTCCTTGGCGGCAATCCTCAGGAGCGTAGTTCTTCTTGTAGAACTCCTTGAGGGTCTTTGCGATAGCCTCCCGGAAAGCTGCCAGATGCGTGCCGCCGTCACGGGTGTTCTGGCCGTTGACGAACGAGGAGATGTTCTCACCGTAGGAATTGCCGTGCGTCAGCACGACCTCCACGTCCTCGCCCACAAGATGGACAGGCGCGTAGAGCGGGGTCTCGGAGAGAGTGTCGTTCACAAGATCCAGAAGGCCGTTGTCGGATTTGTAGGTGACTCCGTTCAGGACAAGGGCAAGGCCTTTCTTCAGGTATGAATAGTTCTTGACCATAGTCTCCACGTAGTCCGTATTGAACTCGAAGCCGCCGAACATGGCGCTGTCCGGTGTGAAGACCACGAGTGTACCGTTCTTCTCGTGGACATTATCCTTCCTTCCGCTGTCCACAAGACGGCCGCGCTCGTACATCGCCCAGGAGCTTTCGCCGTCCCGGAACGACTCGACATAGTACTTCTCCGACAGTGCGTTCACGGCCTTTGTACCCACTCCGTTCAGGCCGACCGATTTCTTGAAGGCCTTGTCGTCGAACTTTCCTCCCGTGTTCAGCTGGCTTGTGGCCTTGACAACGGAGTTAAGCGGGATTCCTCGTCCGAAGTCCCTGACCGTCACCTGTTTGCCTTCGATGTTTATAATCACCTGCCGTCCGAATCCCGCCGAGAACTCGTCGATGCAGTTGTCCACAATCTCCTTAAGAAGCACGTAGATTCCGTCTCCTGGATTGGAGCCGTTACCCAGTCTTCCGATGTACATTCCCGGACGGCGGCGGATGTGCTCAACCCCTTCCAGGGTCTTTATGTTGTCGTCTGTGTAGTCGTTGTTCTGTTGTACGTTCGCCATTTAGTCTAATCGCATAATCGTACAAAATTACAAATTTCCCCTGTGATTTGAAAAACTATCTTTATTGTGGTAACTTTGCCTGTGGAAAGGTATTTGCAGCCAGACTGTATTCAGAAGCTGTTTGAAATTTCTTAAAAAAGTTCTTTGAGTCTTAAATTCGTCATTTTCTTCCGGCTTTCCCGTCAGACAGCACCGCTGTCTTCCTCGAAAATCCGTCGAAAGCGCCATGATTTATTTCCTCAAAGTTCCAGATAAAGAAATTTTAACAGCTTTTCAATCAGCTTCTTAACAGGAACGATATGAACATATTCAATAGATTGACCCTTTTGCTTGCGGTGTCCGGCCTGTTTTTTTGCGGCGGGGGAAACCTTCTCGCCCAAGGCTCCGGAAAGGACAACACGTTCGAAGGAATCGTGCGCATGGACAAGACAGTACACGATTTCGGAGACATCATGGTGTCCGACGGGCCGGTGACCGCCACTTTCACGGCTACAAATGTAAGCGGCAAGTCTCTGCTGATATACAATGTGGCGACATCCTGCGGATGCACGTCGGTCGAATGGACAAGAAGACCGATAGAGCCGGGACAGGCAGGAACAATCAAGGCCACTTTCAAGAACGATGAAAAGGGCTATCCGTTCGACAAATCGCTTACGGTTTACTTCTCCGGTGTGAAGAGGCCGGTCATCCTCCGCCTCCGCGGAGTCAGTCACGACAAAGAGTTCACCCTTGAGGAGATTTACACGATACGTTTCGGCAATCTGGGTTTCAAGAAAGTGGACATCAAAGGCGGCAACCTTTCCCAGGGACAGCAGAAAAGCGGAAATGTCCTTGTGGCTAATCTTGGAGGCAAGCCGTTGAAGCTCGGTTTTTCCAACGTGAGCGAGGGCCTGTCTCTCAAGGTGTCGCCGAATCCTGTCCCCGCCGGTTCGACCGCCAAGGTCTCCTACACTGTGACCGCCGACAGGCGGCATTGGGGAAAGAATTACTACTATGCCACGCCGGTTGTTGACGGACGCTCCTACAGGGCCGTGGTAAAGCCGTCTCCGGAAGGGGAGCCGCAGGCCGCCGGGACAGAGGCCGTTGTCGCTGACCCTAATCCGGAGCTCGGGGCCGGAAAGAGCCGGATAGGAATATTCACTTTCACCAAGGAGAACTTCTCCGGACTTACCGACAAGGAGCGGGGAGCGGGGGCAAATCCTGTGGCCGATGAAAGCACGTACTCTTTCGGCAAGGTGAAGGCCGGCGAGAAGGTGGACTGTGTTTTCAGCTTCGCCAACAAGGGAAAGTCCCCTTTTCATGTCTACAAAGTGGATTCCGAGAGCCTGCGCGTGAAGGCACAGCCGTTCGCGGATGTACCCGCCGGAGGAAGAGGCGACTTGAAGGTGACGTTCGACACCCAAGGATTCCCGGCCGGGGAGTGCCTTGTCGTCCTGACGTTGACCACGAATTCACCGCTGCGCCCCATCATCAACCTTTATCTCACCGGTTGGGTGACTGCTTAAGAATATGTTTGTATCTGTTATAATTGACGCCTTGCGCGGAACCGTGCTGGTCTCGGGACTGGTGGTCGTGATGATGATGATCATCGAGTCATTCAACGTTGAGTCGAACGGCAGGATATTCAGGACTCTTAAGAAATCGGGCGTCGCCCGGGTCATCGTGTCGGCTCTTCTCGGCTCTGTCCCCGGTTGTGTCGGAGGCTTCGCCGTAGTCTCGCTCTACACGCACAGGATGTTGAGCTTCGGAGCGTTGGTGGCTATGATGATCGCGACGGCGGGTGACGAGTCGTTTATGATGATGGCTATGTTTCCTGGAAAGGCGGCCGCGCTGTTCCTCATTCTTTTTGCCCTCGCTGTCGCTGCCGGATTGCTGATAGACAGGCTCTACGCCAAGGGCAGGCCTCTGCCGACAAGGCTGGAGGACTCCTTTGAGCTGCACGGTGACGGATGCGAGCATGGCGGCGGACACCACCACAAGGAGGGAAGACATTTCGGTAAGCTCAGAGTGCTGATGTTCGCCGGAGTCGTCATATTCATCGCCGCCCTTCTTCTCGGTCTTTTGGAGGAAGGGGGTGAGGCCGAGGGATTTGCAGTCTTTGATGAGGAGTGGGTTTTCTGGCTTTTCGGAGCGATGAGCCTTGTCGTGATCGGCGCCCTGCTTTTCGCCTCCGACCATTTCGTCGAGGAACATCTTTGGGAACACATTGTGCGCAAGCATCTTCCGAGCATTTTTGGTTGGACTTTCGGCGTGCTTCTGGTCATTGGTGTCTTGTTCAATTTCATTGACATCTCCGCTTGGGTGAGCGACAACACCGCCCTTATGATACTGCTTGCCATCGCAGTCGGACTGATTCCGGAGTCGGGCCCGCATCTTGTCTTCGTGACGTTGTTCGCAGGCGGTGTCATCCCGTTCCCGGTCCTTCTGGCCAATTCCATTGTTCAGGACGGCCACGCCTCGCTTCCGCTTCTTGCCGACAGCAAGTCATCGTTCGTGAAGGCCAAGGCGATAAAAGTCGGAATCGCTCTTGTCGTTTTTGTGGTCTGGGGTTTGATATTGTGAATTTAAGATATATATTTGCATAATGTTTCCGGGCTTCCGGGACGAAATGTTTTGATGACTATTAATACTTTTTTTGAATTATGGCTTACAAGATTTCAGAAACTGATTGCGTAGCTTGCGGAACTTGCGCAGGCGAGTGCCCTCAGGGTGCTATCCACGAGGGTGACGTTTACACCATCGATCCAAACGCGTGCATCGACTGCGGCACTTGCGCGGACGCCTGCCCTATGGGCGCCATCAAGCCTGCTGAGTAATCAGTCCACAGGCTTCGGCTCTGACGGGCCGGACAGAAAACCTATTCCCTGATTTTGGTAACGCGCAAAATCAGGGAATAGGTTTTTTGTCCGGCTGTTCCGCCTGTCTCCGCTGAATTGTTATCCCATCTCGGCAAAGAGGCGTCTGATGGTTGAGAAGACCGGTGATGTGGCGAAGGATGCGGACGGGCGAAGGTAGAAATCGGTGGCGAGACCGGGGAGTGGAATGCTGAGCCGGTGTAGGTTGGAAGGAGCGGCGGGAAGAGGTACAATGGCCACGATGTCAGGATTTTGGGCGGCGAGACTGACTATTGGTCCGGCAGAGGCGGAGAAGACCGCCGTCATGGCGAGGGTGTCCGGCCCCAGAATCCTTGAATATGCTTCCGGAACGGCCAGCCTGACGTTGCAAGGCAGATCCTGAAACGACCTGAATTCTGAATATGACGGATTGGAGCTTACCGCGACTGCCGGAATCTCTACGGCGAAGTCCTTGCCTTCGTCGAGGCGCGGTTCGGTAGTGTGGGGCTTGCCGCTGATCACAAGGTCGGCTTCTTCAGCCGAATCCACACCATTTATGTCAAAAGAGACAGAGTCGCTGAATGCCAGTAGCTTGGAGAGGATTCCCGGCAGGATGTAGTCAGCGATGATCCGGTCGGAGGCTATTCTTATGCGTCTTTTGTTTGTCAGTTGCCCCTCGGGACCGAACATCTTCTCCGCTGAAGAGTACCAGTAGAGGATTCTACGGGCATATTCCATGAACACATTGCCTTCCGGAGTGAGTGTGACAGAGCCTCTGGCTCTTGTGAACAGTTCAGCTCCGGTGGATTTCTCCAGTTCCGCGATGTTTTGGCTGACAGCTGGTTGGGAGATGCCAAGAGCCTTGGCGGCGATCGTGAAGCTGCCTTTCTCCGCCAATGTCATAAAGACCTTTAATCTGAAATCCTCGAACATATTGTACGATTTACCGGCACAAATATAACACTTTAATTCTGTTACTTTATCGATTCGGGTAAATTCAATAATTATTTATCGAAAAACAAGAATAAAATTTGGAAAAACGAGAATTTTAGTGTAAGTTTGCGACATCGCAACCATATCAGTTATGCCGATAATAGTTAATGTTGACGTGATGCTCGCAAAGCGCAAGATGACATCGAACACGCTTGCGGAAAGAATAGGAATCACTCCTGCCAACCTTTCCATTCTCAAGACCGGAAAGGCGAAGGCGGTGCGTTTTTCGACCTTGAACGCAATCTGCAAGGTGCTGAATTGCCAGCCCGGAGACATCCTTGAATATGTTGAATAAGAATAAAGTCTTAATGATAAGTTAGTTATGAAAAGATTTCTTATTTTGATCCCTGCGTTTGCGTTGATTGCTTCGGTATTCTCGGCGCAGGCTCAGATGCAGCAGCTGCCCAATGACCCTGAAGTCAAGGTAGGCAAGCTTGAGAACGGTCTGACGTATTACATCAGGCATAATAACAAACCGGCGGGCAGGGCTGAGTTCTATCTTGCCACCAATGTGGGCGCCATACAGGAGACACCTGACCAGGACGGTCTCGCACACTTTCTGGAGCATATGTGCTTCAACGGGACCAAGAACTTCCCGGACAAGGCATTACTGGACTGGCTTCAGAGCATAGGAGCGTCTTTCGGTGGAAATGTCAACGCCGCCACCGGCATTGACCAGACCACTTATATGCTCAACAACATCCCTCTTGTCAGGGAGTCCGTGGTAGATTCCTGCCTTCTGGTTCTGCACGACTATTCCCATTTCGTCACCAACGATCCGGTCGAGATCGACAAGGATCGTCCGGTGATCATTGAGGAAAGGCGTAGCCGCAGGAACGCTTCCTGGAGAACTTTCGAAAGGTCGCTTCCGTACCTTTACGGTGACACCAAGTACGCTACCTGCACCTTGATAGGAAGCAAGGAGAACCTTGAGTCTTTCAAGCCGGAAAGCCTCGTCAACTTCTACCGTACCTGGTACCGTCCTGACCTTCAGGCTGTCATCGTGGTCGGTGACATCAATGTCGATGCTGTCGAGACCAAGATCAAGACCATATTCGCCGACATCCCGGCGCCGGTCAACCCTAAGGCCAAAGAAAAGATTCAGTTCAAGGAGTTCAATGAGCCGCGTGTCGCTGTCATCACCGATCCCGAGACCACATCTTCGTCCGTCGAGCTGATCTGGGAAAGCGAGGCCCGGGACGAGGCCCTTAACTCCACGGCGGCCGGTCTGATGGTCGATCTGGTCGAGAGTGTCGTCCACTCTGTTATGGGTGAGCGTTTCAACGAGATTACCTCCAAGGCGGACGCTCCGTATCTGTACGGAAGCTACGGTTTCGGAAAACTCTGTGAGGCTATAGAAGGTTCGGACGCCAATGTGGGACTGAAGGAGGACAACATCCTCGGCGGTTTCAAAGCGTTTGTCACGGAACTGGAGAGGATGAAGAGGCACGGTCTGACCGAAGGCGAAGTCTCAAGGGCTAAGGACAACATCATAGCCGTGTATGAGAAAGCCGCCAACGGAGCCGAGAGCCGCAAGAACAGTGAGTTTGTCAATCCGTTGTTAAACCATTTCTTCGGGAATTATTCCTATATGGTCCCGTCAGTCAGGCTTGAGCTTGTGAAGAACATCTTCACCCAGCTGAACGCACAGGTGATCAATCAGGTTCTTGCGCAGACTTTCGCCGGGGAGAACAGCCTTGTCGTGCTCTACAACGGCCCGGAGAAGGAAGGGATAGCCACACCTACTGCCGAGCAGCTTCTTCAGGTAATCGACGAGGTGAAGAAGTCCGAGATTGAGGCTCCGGCCGAGGAAACCGCCAACGAGCCTTTGATGGATCCTTCAACCTTGAAAGGCGGTAAAGTCAAGAAGACCGCCAAGGGCATTTATGGCTCTACCGAGTGGGTTCTGTCGAATGGCGTGAAGGTCGTTGTCCTGCCGACCGACCATAAAAAGGATCAGATTCTCTTCTCAATCTACAAAAACGGTGGCCAGAGCCTGATTTCCACGGAGGATCTCCCTTCTTTCGACGATAACATATTCAGTGTTTTCCAGCGTTCGCAGGGATTGTCGAAGTTCAAGGGAACGGAGCTTTCCAAGATGCTTTCCGGAAAGATGGTGAGTGTCTCTCCGTACATCGACGAGCTGTACAACGGAATTTCCGGCAATTCTTCGGTCAAGGATCTTGAGACTGCCTTCCAGCTCCTTTATCTTAATTATGTGGAGCCTCGTTTCGACCAGGAAGAGTTCGACAATGCCGCGGCTCAGATGAAGGCTGTGCTTCCGAACCTTGAGAACACTCCTAACTTCGCTTTCCAGAAGAGGTTCAGCAAGGTACTCTACAATGACGATCCAAGGAACGAGGTGATTTCAATGGAGAAGCTTGGCAAGGCCAGCCTTCAGGCCATAGAGAAGAACTACCGCAGACTCTTCGCTGACGCGGCCGGGGCTGTGATGGTGATTGTGGGCGATGTCAACACAGAAACCCTCAAGCCATTGGTAGAGAAATATGTCGGCTCGCTTCCTAAGGGAAAGAAAGCCGCCAAATGGGCCGATGTGCAGCCGCGGCTTGTCAAAGGCAAGGTGGTGGACGTGTTTGACCAGAAGATGGAGACTCCTCTGGCGACAGTGCTTCAGGTTTACAGCGATTACCGGCCGTTCTCTGTCAAGGACAGGACTTTAGCCAGCGCTGTCAGCTACATCCTTGACCAGATCTACACCGAGACACTCCGCGAGGACGAGGGCGGCACCTACGGGGCTTCCACCGCAACGGACGCTCGCAAGGAACCGAACGGAAGGTATATTCTTCAGGTTTATTTCAACTGCAAGCCGGCTCTTGCTGAGAAATTGAGGTCTCTGGCCGTGGATGGTTTGCGCAAACTGGCCGAGGAAGGCCCTACTGACGAGCAGTTCACAAGGACAATCGAGAATTTCAAGAAGAATGTCCCTGAGAGCAGGATTAACAACTCGTATTGGCTCTCCAACGTATTGCGTTATTTCCGTAGCGGCTACGACAACGACAAGGAATGGGAGGCGGCTGTGAATGCTATGACCAAGGAAGACATCCGCGAGGCTGCCGCAAGATTCTGTAACTCGGGTAATTTCGCCGAGGTAGTGATGATGCCTGGCGAGACTTCCGAGGCAGAGTAGTTCTGTGGATTTCGCCTGGCGATTCGCCAAGGTTGTAAATAAAGAGGGGTTTGCTAAAGAACTTTTAGCAAACCCCTCTTTATGTTCGCCAGGTCACTTCATGGCAGACTCCCGAGTGGCTTTGGAAGGTTTTTCCGAAAACCCTTCCGCCGCATCGCCGCGAATCCGCTGGCCGGGACTACAGTTCCTGAAGGAATCTTGCCATCGAACCAAGGAAATCGGCCCTGTATTCACGTATAGGATCATTGCCATACTTTACATTTCGGAATCCATATCCGTGCCCTCCGCCTGGAAATGCATGCATCTCGCAAGGCACTCCGTTCTCGACAAGCGCGTTGAAATAGCGTACCTCGTTCTCCGGCGGAACGCCTTTGTCGTTGGTGCTGAATATAATGAAAGTCTTTGGCGTGTCCGCGCTGACCTGCTTGTCCAATGAATATCTCTCCTTAAGGCTCTCGAATTTCCTCTTGCCCGAGTCCCAGGTCTCGAAATCCTTTCCTTTCCTGTCGTACCAACCCTTTTCCGTCCCGATCAGATTGTTGAAGCTGCCTTCGTGGCCGACGCCGGGTTCCGAGGAGATGACAGGATATACGAGAATCGAGAAGTCCGGCCTTGTGACCGCATCGACGTACTGCGTTGAAGCTGTCGCTGCAAGGTGTCCTCCGGCAGAGAACCCCATCACTCCGATTTGCTTGACTCCCCACTCGTCCGAATGATGACGGCAGTAGCGGAAGACGTTCTGCACGTCGTACAGAGGCACATTCCAATGGCCGTAAGGGAGTCTGTATTTCACGACAGCCGCACTGATTCCCTGACTGTTAAGCCATTCGGCGACGTACTGCCCTTCGTGGACGTAGGCGGTGAACCAGTAGGCTCCGCCGGGACAGATGATGACCATCTTTCCGTTAGGGTTCTTGGCAAGATAAAGCTCGAACCTCGCACTGTCACCGGTGTACTTGAGATTCAAATCCGTGGTCAGTTCTTCCGGCTTTGTGCATCCGTTCGATTCTCCAGGCCCGAGTGTCACACCCTCTATGCCCTTGTCTACATTCTGGCCCTCAGGGTACAGGTGGACGACTTTATCCGGCTTATGTGTGAATTGCACAGGAGTGATGTCCTGCGCTTCCTTCTTTCCGTCCACTGTCTCGAGCTGTTGGCCAAGCCATCTTTCAAGGGCCGCCGAGAACTCAGGACGGCACGAACCGAGGTTGTCCTTGTAAATCTTCGGGTCAAGTCCAAGGCTCAGGTCGGTGAATCCCCAACCGTGTCCACCCTTCGGGTAGATGTGAAGCTCTGTCGGGACATTGTTCCTGACAAGCGCCTGATAGTACTTCACGGAACTGGTCACCGGCACGGTGCGGTCGTAGGCACTGACACCTATGAAGGTAGGCGGGGTTGTCGGAGTGACATTCCTGTAGGTGGTATATCTCTTTTTAAGCCCCTCATATTCAGATTGTCCGTCGTACCACTGCGCAAATGTCACGCTCTCTCTCTCCGCCCAGTCCTTCGCGTGGCCGAGCAGGTTGTTGACTGTTCCGTGGTTCGTCGCCTCCTCGTCCATGAGGATGACGGGGTAGATAAGGACGGAGAAATCCGGTCTTGTCGTTGAGTCGGTGTACATTGTCGCCGCCGTGCTTGCGAGGTGTCCTCCGGCGGAGAATCCCATCACGCCGACCTGCCTGATTCCCCATTCTTCTGAATGATGTCTGCAATAGCGGAATGCGTTGTGCGCGTCCTGAAGCGGAACCTCATTGTGGCCGTTCGGCAGGCGGTACTTCAGCACGGCGCATGCGATGCCTCTGTCGTTCAGCCATTTGGCCACGTAAGTCCCTTCGTTCCAGGAAGACACGTTGAGGTAGCCTCCTCCCGGACAGGTTATGACCATCTGGCCATTGGGCTTTTCCGGAAAATAAAGCTCAATCCTGGCGCTGTCGGTGATGTTTGAGATGGACCCCCATTTGCCTGCCTTTTCCGGCCCTTCAAGGCCGTTGGACACCAGCGGGCCCTGCGTTACGGCCACTCCGTCCTCGACAATCCCTTGGTTCGAGCCTTGTCCCTCAGGGTAGAGATAGACTGTCTTTGTCGGAGCATATTCGATGCCCGGCTTGGTCAGAGACTTCAGTTTCGCCTCGACCGGCGATGTCCTTGCGAGTGGATTGACATTGACCGCCGAACCATCCAGAACCAGCTGGCTTTTCTTGATTTTCCTCTGTGCCGAAGCGTCCGCCCCGACGCAAAAGACCGCCGCCGTCACGGCAATCAGAAGAATCGATTTTTTCATATTTATACTCTTTAATGGTTGCCTTATGAGAATATGTTTTGAATATGCAAATATAATGAAAAGATGATGAGGGTGACTAAAAATGCCGGATTTCGTCGCGCGGCGGCCGAAACGGTTCCCCGAAACCCTTCCCCCGTGTACCTGCGGAGTTGTCACGCAGAGGGTGGGGAAAATAGACAAAGAGAGGCGAATAAAAACACCGTTTTTATTCGCCCCCTTTTAGAAGCTGTTTAAATTTTAAATTCGTCATCTTCTTCCGGCCTTCCCGTCAGACAGCACCGCTGCCTTCCTCGAAAATCCGTCGAAACCGCCAGAATTCATTCCCTCAAAGTTTCAGATAAAGAAATTTAACGGCTTCTATGGATGACTGTTGTAATCCATCTATTCAGGGTTTACCTCACAATACTCGAGCAAATCTCCCGGCTGACAGTCCAATGCCTTGCAGAGCGCGTCGAGTGTGCTGAACCGGACACCCTTGGCCTTGCCCGTCTTAAGAATCGACAGGTTTACCGCCGAAAGACCGATCTTTTCCGCCAGCTCGGCGGAAGTCATCTTCCGCCTGGCCAGCATCACATCGACATTTACTACTATCGGCATAACGATTATTCTTCAACTGTTTCTACCTGAGACTGCTCTTCCGGCTTAACCTCCTTGCCTTTCAGATAGTCGGGAAGATTCATTCCGGCCATGTTGAACAGATCCTGAAGCGGAGGTACGGAACCCATCAGACCGGAGATGAAGTTGGCGGTCGATGTCTTGCCGTCCTTGCCTGAGCCGTTGCCGTCCCAGACAGTGACCTTGTCGATCTTTATGCCTTTGACAGCCTCGACCTGAGTCTTGACAAGTTCAGGAAGCCTGTCGGCTATAAGCATAAGCACGGCCTTTTGAGGGTCTCCGGCGGCAGCCTTGACCAGTTCGTTGAAACCGTCGGCCTGTTTTGACAGGATCTCCAATGTACCGCGTGCCTTTGCGTCCATCTTCGCGAAGATCGCGTCTGCCTCGCCCTGAGCCATACGGCGCATCTTCTCAGCCTCGGCCTCAGCTTCGATGATGAGTTTTTCCTTGTCGACCTGGGCCGGTACGACAATGTTGGCCTGCTGGGTCGCTTTCTCTCTTTCGGCGCGGGCAAGCTCTGCGTCGCGCTCGCTCTGGTAGGCTTCCTGGAGTGCCTTGGCGGCCTGTACCTTCTCTGCTGCCACAGCTATGCGCGCGGCCTCGGCCTCTTTCTCGCGTCTCAACGCGTCGGAATTGGCGATGTCAATCCTTGAGGTGTTCTCACCCTGGACTGCAAGGGCGTTCGCCGCCGCTGTCTTGATGCGGGTGTCCCTCAGAGTCTCGGCGATTCTGATGTCCTTGTCCCTGTCGGCCTCGGCCTTACCGATCTCTCCGTAACGGTTCTGTTCGGCCACGCTCTTCTTGGCGTCGTTGATGGCCTTTGCCGCGGCCTCCTTTCCAAGCGCCTCGATGTAGCCTGATTCGTCACGAATGTCGGTGACGTTCACGTTGATGAGCTTAAGACCTATCTTGCGAAGCTCGGCCTCGACGTTCTGGCTTACGGCCACGAGGAACTTGTCGCGGTCAGAGTTGATCTCCTCGATGTCCATAGTCGCGATGACCAGACGGAGCTGTCCGAAGAGAATGTCTGTGGCGATGTTCTGGATGTTGTCGATGGAGAGTCCGAGAAGCCTTTCCGCTGCGTTTGTCATGCTGTCCGCCTCTGTGGAGATTCCCACAGTGAAGCGGCAAGGTACATCTACACGGATGTTCTGCTTGGAAAGTGCGTTGGTAAGGTTGCACTCGATTGAAATCGGCTTCAGGTCAAGGAACGCATAGTCCTGGAACACAGGCCAGATGAAGGCGGCGCCTCCGTGGATGCACCGCGCGGATGAAATAGATCCGCTCTTGTTTTTACCGGTCTTGCCGTAGATTACCATCACCTTGTCCGAAGGACAGCGGCGGTAGCGCTTGAGGATCGCCGAGAATGTCACGAATATCACGGCGACGAGGATTAGGATAAGAGAGAGTTCCATATTCTATTATAATTAATGGTGTTTATGAATATTGTGGCCTGCGTCCCAGACCATCTTGGTCGTCAGATTATGGTGGAGGTAAGCTCCTCCACAAGCAAGGTGCTGTCGTTGATGACTTCGGTGACTTTGATCGCTCTGCCGTTCGGGATTGTCTCTCCGTCGGTGACGGCGTCATATTCCCTGATGGCGTTGTTGATGGTGATCTGTATCTTTCCTTCGCCCTTGCGGTCGCCCGGAATAGTGAGATAGACTCTGCCCTCGCATCCGACAGCCGACTTGCGTATGTCGATGTTGCCGGTCTGCTGCATCCCGCTAAGCCATTTGAATATCCACATCACGATGGCGACGAGCAACACGCCCACAATGGCTGAGACGAAGATAAGCAAGGCACCGGATTCAATCTTCTCCCTCAACAGGACAGCGGTCCATCCGAAACCGAGACAAAAGTTAATGAAGTTCCTGAATGTGAGAAGATTCATGGAAGGATCGGACTCGAAGGCTCCGTCCGATGTGTCCAGATCGAAGTCTGCGTCATGGCCTCCGAACCCAAGGAATGTCATAACCGTCTGGATGACGAAAATAAGAGTAGCGGAAAGCGTTACTGCCCAAAGCACCTGCATTGCCGTGCTGAGTGATGTCCACCAGGTAATCATATTCTATAAGTTTTGTTGTTAATTGTATCCGGAAATACCACCGGCTTTGCTTCTTTTGCAAATATATTAATTAATTTATGAAAAACAATAATTATTTCTAAAAATTCGTAAAATATTTATCGGGTTTGTCCGGCTGTGGAAAATGTTCGGTCTGGCGGGCTGGCGATGGTGTGTCTCTTCCGGAAGAATCACTATATTTGTATTTCGTGATTTGGGTGGAGCAAAGACGTGCCTGTGCCGGGAAGCGGCGCGCGGTCTTTGGAAAAACGTCTCGGGAGCGCGTTGTCCCGGTGCTCTGAGACTGGTTTTAGGTTGCGGGACATGGTTTCGTTAATCTGCGGGAGCATATTCAGGAATTGACGATGGAAGAGGAAAAGAAAGAGACTTTGGCTCCGATGATGGAGAGTGGCGTGCACGCCGGCTTTCCGTCTCCGGCTCAGGACTACATCAATTCGTTCATAGATCTGAACAAGGAGCTGGTCAGGCATCCGGCAGCGACTTTTTTCGCGCGCGTGGTCGGTGATTCGATGATTGACGCCGATGTGGATGAAGGTGACGTGCTTGTTGTAGACAAGTCGATAGAGCCGGGCGAGGGGGATATGGCTGTATGCTTCATCGACGGTGAGTTCGCCCTTAAGTTCATCTCTTTTACCGACCCTTCGCACGGAAAGGCGGTCAAGGCCGCCAGACCGGGTGTGTCCTATGATATGCTTAATCATAGGAAGATGTGGCTGCTCCCGGCGAACGAGAAGTATCCCCCGATAGAAGTGACCGAGTCCAATGACTTTACTGTCTGGGGAGTTGTTACCTATGTCATCAAGAAGGTGTGTACGCGTTAGTTGACTGCAATAATTTCTTTGTCTCCTGCGAGAGGGCTTTCCAGCCGGAACTGGAAGGCCGCCCGGTTGTTGTCCTGTCCAATAATGACGGTTGTGTGGTGGCGAGAAGCAACGAGAGCAAGGCTATGGGCATCAAGATGGGGACTCCGTTCTTCAAGGTGCGTTATCTTGTGGAGCAGGGTAAGCTTGTGGTCCGTTCGTCCAATTATACGCTATACGGCGACCTTTCCTCGCGCGTGATGTCGATTCTGGCCGGGTCCGCCCCGCGTCTGGAGGTCTATTCGATCGACGAGGCTTATATGGACATGGACGGTGTCCCGCCGGAGCGTCTTCCGGCAATATGTTCGGAACTTGTCACACGCATCCGCCGATGGACCGGCATCCCGGTAAGCATAGGTGTCGCGCACACGAAGACTCTTGCGAAGGTAGCCAATCATTTTGCGAAGAAATATAAAGGCTACAGGGGAGTCTGCATCATAGATTCCGATGAGAAAATCCGCAAGGCCTTGGCTTTGACACCGATAAATGAAGTATGGGGAATTGGTCGCCGCGGCGCTCCGAAACTCGAGGCCGCCGGAGTCCGTACGGCTTTGGACTTCGTCGGCAGGCCGGCGGGATGGGTGCAGGGGATGATGGGAATAGGTGGGGTCAGGACTTGGGGAGAGCTTCAGGGAAAGAGGATGGTCGAGGATGAGCGAGGGAACAAGCGCAAGAGCATCTGTACATCCAGATCGTTTGACAAGACGGTGACCGATTTGGATGAGATGACGCTCAGAGTCTCTGATTTTGCCGGAAAATGTGCCGAGAAACTCCGCTCGGACGGCACCGCGGCGTATTCAGTGGCTGTTTTCATCCAGACCAACCGCTTCCGGTATGACCTGCCGCAGTATTTTCCGGACGCCAGTGTGAGGCTCGAAGTCCCGGCGAGCAGCACGCCTGAGGTTGTCGCCGCCGCGTTGAAGGCTTTGCGGATGGTGTTCCGCGATGGCTTTGAATATAAAAAAGCCGGTGTCGTGGTTTACGACATCGTGGATTCGGACGCCGTTCAGGCGACTCTTTTCGATTTTGACAGAGAGAGCCGCGAGCGTGATGACCGTATCTCCAGGCTGATGGATCAAGTCAACACCTCCGGCCGGAATCTTCTGCGTCTTGCCACTCAGCGCCCGGGTCATTACTCTGACGGTATCCGCCGGGAGTTCACCTCCCGTCTCTATTCGACCGATTGGTCTGATCTGCTTGAGGTCAAGTGAGCGTTAATGAAATAAGAACTGTTTTGAATTATTCGGAAATATGGAGGCGAAGTAAAAGAGACACTCACTTCGGCAAACTTTCCAAATAACCCAAAACAGCTTCTAAATCAGCCCCTTCCTTTATGCGGCGGCTGTCGTATTCAGACGGCGGCTATGCCTTGTCCATCATTGAGAAGATTCGTTCCCTTACTTCGTCTATGGTTCCGATTCCGTCGATTTCCTCGTACTTGCCGGCCTTCTTGTAGAATTCGATAAGCGGTTCGGTCTTCTCGTGGTATGTCTTGATGCGGTTGTTGATTGTCTCGTCCTTGGCATCGTCCGCGCGTCCTTCGATGGCGGCCCTGTGCTTGATGCGCTCCATAATTGTCCCGTCAGGAATCATAATCGAGACGATGGAGGTGACGGCCTCACCGTTTTTCTCGAGCATCTTGTCAAGAGCTTCGGCCTGGGCGATCGTGCGAGGGAATCCGTCGAGAAGGAAGCCGGAGACTCCGGTAACAGTCTTGAACTTGTTCTCGATCATACCTTCCACAACCTCGTCCGGAACCAACTCTCCGGCATCGATCAGCGCTTTGGCCTTGAGTCCGAGTTCCGTGCCTTTGGCGATTTCGCCGCGTAAAAGCTCGCCGGTGGAAATGTGGCAAAGATTGTACTTCTCAACCATTGCGGAGGCCTGGGTGCCTTTGCCGGCGCCCGGAGGGCCGAATAGAATAAAATACTTCATATCAGTGTCTAATACATAAATGTCTTTCAGGTTTCTGCCTATCTCGTTGTAGTCTAATCCGAATCCGACTATGAAGTCATCCGGAATCTCCATCGCCACATAGTCCAGCTTTACATCCTTGGTGTAGGATGTGGGCTTGAGCAGCATGGTGCAGAACTTTGTTTCGGCGGCTCCTTTCCCTTCAAGAATCCTCTTTAGCTCCACAATGGTGTTGCCGCTGTCAACGATGTCTTCCACGACGATGACCCGCTTGCCCTCTATGCTCCTTGTCAGTCCCATCACTTCGCGTACTTCACCGGTTGTCCTGGTGCCGCTGTAGGAAGACAGTTTTATGCAGATCAGCTCGCAGTTGAAAGTGAGTCTTTTCATCAACTCGGATGTGAACATAAGCGAGCCGTTAAGTACACATAGCAGTACGGGACAGTCTGTGCACCCGTCGAAGTCTTTGTTGATTCTCGAGGCTACGTTGTCGATGGCTTTCTCAAGCCGCTCGTTTGGAATGAACGGTTTGAAAGACTTGTCATATAGTCTGACGTTGCTCATTGTGGTACGTTGTTTATAGTAAAAAACAAAATTAGGCATTATTCCTTAAAAAACAGAAAAATCTTCGATACGTTTCTTTATTCTTTTCTTTTTTTATGTTTCTTTCTCTTACCTTGCGGACCTGAACCTGAATTTTTTTGAGATGCGTTTTGATGTGAAGAACTTCATTGTGGCACTATGTGCCTTGCTGTCCCTCCCTGTCTGTGTGGCGGCGGGTGTCCGGTATGACGACAGGATGAGGGCGATTCTCTTTCTTTGCGGCGCGGATTCCGAAGAGGAGCTTGATGAGCGGGAAGTTCAGAGATTCTCCGCCTACCTCTCCCGCCCTTTGGAAATCAACCTTGCCTCCGGAGGCCGGATCGCCTCAAGCGGGCTTATGAGCCAGTATCAGGTCGCGAGCCTGCTGGACTACCGGTCTCGGAACGGAGATGTCCTGTCTGTTTCGGAGCTTGCTCTTATAGATGGTTTCGGAAAGGATTATGCCGATGCTCTAAAACCCTTTGTGTCATTTGTTTCCGCCAATCTTCCGGGAGCGGTGGCCACGGATTCCATCCGCATTTCGCAAGAAGCCTTGACACGAGTCGCGGTCAAAGGAGATGCTTTCAACTACGGTGCCGGATACCGGATTGGCTATGGTGAGGCCTTTGAGTTTTCTTCATCAGCCGGAACGAAGTACTCGGACAAAGATCGTTTCCCGCCATCTTCGTGGTCTGTCAATATGACGCTATACGGCAGAAGGCGGCTGGGAAAGGTGATGATAGGGGACTTCAACACCCGGTTCGGCCAAGGGCTTGTGCTGTGGAGCGGAATGTCGTTGTCCGGCTTGACCGTCTCCTCATCGTTTCACAGGCGGCCCACCGGGCTGTCTCCATCCAGGTCGTGGTCCGGAATCGGAAGCCACAGGGGAGTGGCGGCGGATTTCGTCGCCGGGAGGACTGTTCTGACCGCTTTTGTCTCTTTTCCTGGGCTGCGCCGGTGGTGTGAGAGCGGGAAAGTGGCGGAGATTTCGCTTATGGCCGGCGCGAACATCACCCGGCATTCAAGAAACGGGCAATTCTCCCTGACTGGTTACGGTCTGACCTCGCCGATGAATGCCAGGGCAGAGCTTTCCGGAGGCAAGGTGTCAGCCGATTTCCGCTATTCATGGAGAGGAGTGGATTTCTTCGGAGAGGCGGCATGGGATTTTTCCGAAAAGTGTCCCGGGGTGGTTCTGGGCTGTGTGGCGGCGGTTGGGGATGGATGGAAACTGTCCTCCGCCGCACATTGCTATTCCTCAGGATTCGGCTCTGAACAAACCGGAGGAATACGAAGCTGGACAAAGACTTCTGATGAATACGGCCTTGCTTTTGGGGTTGAAAGGTCTGGCGCCTTTATCTCTTTGGATCTTGCGGCCCGGTGCTCGGAACGCTCATTCAGACAGGCCAGGCTCAATCTGACAGTCCCTCTTCAGATGACAGACAGGCTTGTCGCCACCGTCAGGATCACAGAGCGAGCTCGGCCATATGAGCCGGTTCTGAAATACCGTACCGGAGCCAGACTGGATATGGACTGGTCAAGTGCAGGCATATCTGCCCGTTACGGAGCTTCCGACAAACCATCGTGGCGGATCAGGACAAGAGCCGAAGGTCTTTTGTGCCGCTCTTTGGCGGGTCTGGCCTATTTTGACGGAGGACGAAAGACAGACGGGTACAGTGTCTGGCTGCGAGGGACAGTATTCATTGTGGATAATTGGGATGACCGTATTTACTCCTATGAGCGGGACGCTCCGGGAAATTTCACCGTTCCGGCATATTACGGACGAGGATGGAGCCTGTCCGCTTTCGCCGGTTTCAAGTCGCGCCTCAGCAAAAGAACATACAAGGCCTTGAGACTGTATTTCAGAGCCTCTTATGTGGGTTATTCATTCATGGAAACTCCGAAGCCTCCGGTCTCGGAAGTGAAGGTACAGGCCGTAGTGACCTTATGATCGTTTATTGCGGGATCCTCAGCTTCATCCCCGGCTTGATGTTACTCCCTATGCCGTTGAACTTCATGATCTTCTCGGCTGTCATACCAGGATAGCGCTTTGCGATTGTATAGAGCGAATCCCCGGATTTCACGCTGTAGGTGGTGTAATTCAACTCGTTGGAGGATGCGGACTGAGATGAGGATGCGGTTGGTGAGGAACCTCCCTTGTAGATGCGGATTTTCTGCCCGATGCTGAGGTTCGTCGTCCTGAGATGGTTCCACTTCTTCAGCTGGTCCACTGTCACGTGGTATCTTGCCGCTATCTTTCCGAGTGTGTCACCTTTCTTGACCTTGTATGTCACTGTCCCGCCAGAATACGTTCCGTTGGCTTGTCCAGTGTCCACAAGTGTTTGAGGGTTAAGGTACTCGGAAGCCTTGTAGGTGTAGATTGAGTCCTCGTGGGCGATGAATTCGCTGGTGTAGTTGTAAGGAATCCTGAGTATGTAGGTCTTGCTTCCTCCTGGTATGATGTCTTTGATGTACTGTGGGTTAAGATTCCTCAGCTCATCGACCGGGATTCCGACCAGTTCGCTTATTTGCTTGAAGTGTAGGTTTTTACGAATCTCGAATGTGTCTAACTGGACCGGCATCCGCATTTCGGCCGGAGCGAGTCCGTACTCCTTGCTGTAGTGGATGGCGTACATAGCCCCGACGAACGCCGGGACGTAGCCTCTTGTCTCGCGCGGAAGATAGTCATAGACAGACCAGAAGTCACGCCTGCCTCCGTTTCTTCGGATTGCCTTGTTGATGTTGCCCGAACCGCAGTTGTAGGATGAGATGGCAAGGTTCCAGTCGCCGAAGACGTTGTATGAGTCGGTCAGGTAGCGCGCGGCCGCGTCCGCCGATTTGAACGGATCGAGTCGCTCGTCAACGTAGGAGTTTATTTCCAGACCGTAGATCTTCGCTGTCCTGAACATGAACTGCCACATCCCCTTGGCACCCGCCCTGGACACCGCGACCGGGTTCAGGGCCGACTCGATGATGGCCATATACTTAAGCTCGTCAGGAAGGTTGTACTTGCTGAAAGTCTCTTCGAATATCGGCATGTAGTACTTGCAAAGCCCGAGGATCGTCCCCATCTTGGTCGGCATCTTCTCTGAATACAACACCATATAGTTGCGTACCCTGTCGTTGTAGGGAAGCGTGATGAATGAATTCATCTTCTCCAGCCGGGATTTCATCACATCATCCGGGACGTCGGATGTGAACCTCACCGAATCCATGTCATAGCCGTCTCCTTCCTCGCTTTTTCTTATCTGACGATGCAAATACCAGATACTCAACAGACTGTCTGTCACTTCCTGCGTGTAGTCCTCTGGATTTATACCGGCTGCGGTCCGGTTCTCTTCGTAGACATCTATCATCTCACTCGCTATGCTGTCTTTCAGCAAACTCTCCTTCCGCAGCCTGTCAACGGCCTTGCGCAAAGAATCAATCTGCTGCCGGAGTTCCTGGTTCTCTTCCTTCAGCCTTTTTTTGGACACCTGTGCATAGGAGTCCGCCTGAAACAGAAAAAATATGACCGCGATGGCGGACAGCGTGGCGTGTGTGGTTATTCTCATCCTTGATGCATTCTTGTTAAAATCTCAGACCTACTTTGATTCCGATGGCGTTGTCTCCGAACGCCCCGCTTCCGAAAGACACGGCCGGAAGCCTGCCCGGATTCGGGGAAGCGACGGCATATTCACTGTACGGAGGAATATATTCATTGTGAGGCGAAATGACGGTCGGGGTGACTTTCAGTGTCAGGTCATCGCTCATCTCAAAGTCCTGCATGTAGGCGAACACGTTGGCGTCGATCACCTGGATGAGGTAGCTTCCCACCAGGGCCACCACCGAATAGTCCCTGTAGCGCCTGTATACGTTCCTGAAGTACAGCGCCCTTTCCGCCGTGTAGTTGCCGCTGTAGCCGCTTTCCGGATCGGTGGCTTCGTTGTGGATTCGCTTGAACCGCTTGTAGTTCTTGCTGTTGAGGGCATAGAAATGATAGGAGCCTATCATCATCCCCCAGTAGACCGGAATCTTCCAGAACTCACCGTTGTACGCCTGTCCGAGTCCCGGCAGGAGGATTGAATATATAGTGGCCTTTCCCGGCTGGTTCTTGACGTCACGCTTGTAGTTGTACACACCGTCCATCAGGGTCGCCCAGTAGATCAGGCCGGCGCTGGCGAACATATAGGTGGCCATATCCTTGGACCGCGTGTCCAGCTCGAACTCCATATCCGGATCAAGTGACATCGCTATGTCATAGCCTTTCTTTGAATGCCTGTACTTGCTGTTGTAGTGGATTCCAAGACCTATTGTCGTTCCGAGTCCTCCGTAGATTATCGGAAGTTTCCAATACTGCCTGTTGTAGATCTGCCCGGAACCGATGAACACGGTGGAGCCGGCGAACATCGTCCCGATTCTCAAGGTAGTGTCCTTGTGCGACACTCCTCTGAAAAATTCCCGGAAAGACCACATCTTGTCGATGGAGTCTCTTGCCGCGGTGGTGTCGCTGGGGTCATTGTAGGTCTGGCTGAACGCCTCTTCCCTGAACTGCGCCTCCGCAGCGGTGGAAAAGGCCGTCAGGCAGACAAGGGCCAGACATATCCTGAGAATCAGATCCTTCATTGTCATTTGTCAGATGTTCGAATCCTCAAGCGCCTTGAGGAATCTGCTCACTTCCTCGTCAGAGTTGAACTTGATTGTCATAGTCCCTTTGCCGGAGGCCGAGCGTTTCAGGCTGATGCTGTTATCAAAAAACTTGCCGATGTGCTCGAGTACCCTGTAATACTCGTCAGGAAGATCCGGCTGCTTCGGCGAGGCCTTGCCGTCTTCGCTCTTGGAGAGCTTGCGGACCTTATCCTCGAGCTGACGTACCGAAAGCTCTTCCTTTATCACGAGGTCGCACAAAAGCTCTTGGATATGAGGGTCTTCCACTCCGAGAATCACTTTGGCGTGGCCGATGCTCAGAAGCCCTGTCTTCAAGTCGTGCTGCACTTGTGTCGGAAGCTTGAGCAGCCTGAGGTAATTAGCCACCGACGCGCGTTTCTTTCCGACGCGCCGCGCCATCATCTCCTGTGTGAGGTTGCACTCGTCCATCAGTCTCTGGTAACTCATCGCGACCTCTATCGGGTCGAGATCCTGCCTTTGGATGTTCTCCACTATGGCCATCTCCAGCATTCCCTGGTCGTCGGCCGCGCGGATATATGCCGGGATGATGTCCATCCCCGCCCGTCTGCAAGCCTTGAAACGGCGCTCGCCGCTGATGATCTGGTAGCGTCCGTTCTTGAGCTTCCTTACGGAGATCGGCTGGATAAGTCCGAATGTCCTGATCGAATCCGCAAGTTCCTCCAGGGCCTCGTTGTCGAAGGCCATACGAGGCTGGTAAGGATTCGGCTCTATCAAATCCACCGGGATCCGCAGCACGTCACCGTAGTCCTGCCCGGACTTCGCTCCTGCAATCTCCTTGTTTATGTAACCGACCGGTTTCCTTTCCGGCCCGCCTGTCTGAATGTCCCCCAAAAGGGCGCTGAGTCCTTTGCCCAGCCTGCTTTCCTGCTTGTTGTTGCTCATTGTTCCTTTATCTCTCGCCCGTCGGCAATCTAAGGCGGTAAATCCGTACCGCTCCGGAAAAGAACTGCCGATCCGCGGCTTGTAACGTTACCCTTAATCCATATTCACTTCTCGTTCTTCTCAAGCACTTCCTTGGCGAGGTTCATATAGTTGGTTGTCCCGTTGCTGACCACGTCATAAAGGATAATCGGCTTTCCGTGAGACGGCGCTTCGCTAAGGCGTATACTTCTCTGAATTACCGTGTTGAACACCATATCCTGAAAATGTTCCTTGAGTTCGTTAACGACCTGTGCGTGAACCTTTGTCCTGCCGTCGAACATCGTCACGACGAAGCCTTCTATGGTAAGCGACGGATTCACTCCGCTCTGGACCAGCCGGATTGTCTGGAGCAGTTTTCCAAGCCCCTCCAGGGCGAAAAACTCCGGCTGTACCGGAATCATCACCGAGTCCGACGCCGAGAGGGCGTTGATTGTGATCAGTCCAAGGGACGGGGAACAGTCGATGATGATGTAGTCGTAGTTGTCCCGGATAGGCGCCAGCCTCCTCTTAAGTATCGTCTCCCTGTCCTCAGTGTCGATCATCTCGATTTCAGCTCCGACAAGGTTTATGTGGGACGGAATCATCTGAAGGTCGGGAATCTCCGTCTGAATCAAGGCGTCCCTGATGTCAATCGTGCCGATCATCACCTCGTAGACGGTCCTTTTCTCGTCATTGTCCGGCGAGAAGTTCAGCCCTGAAGTCGTGTTTGCCTGCGGATCCGCATCAATGATGAGAACCTTCTTTTCAAGCACCGCAAGCGAAGCGGCAAGGTTGATGGCGGTCGTGGTCTTGCCCACTCCGCCTTTCTGATTGGCTATTGCTATGACTTTTCCCATATCCTGTATGTCTGACATATTCAAATTTCAAAGTTACTTAAAAAATCCGGAATATATGAGAGGCTGTTGGAATTTAGACGCCGATTTGAATCAGACGCTGTTTGAAACCGATTCCCAAAATCAGTCGTTCAATTGTTTTCAGTGCGGTTTCTTCCGGCGAAGATGGCCTTTGACCATCGGTGTTCCGGAGTTATGCCAATGGCTTTCGGAACGGTTCCTTCCGGCGAAGAGGGATTCTGCCGGAGGTGAATGACCGATGACAAGGAAGATAACGGACGGCAAGACGCACTTTATGACGAGAGGACATGTTCTTAAACAGATTACAAGCCTGTCGATGGGAATTACTTTCGGTCTTTTCCCGCATCTTCTGTCAGATGGAACCGCCGGAACACAGTTCAGTCGCTCCGGATCTACGCCGGGTCGACATCCAGGGCTATGTGTCCTGAATATTTCTTCTCTTTTTCAAAGCGTGCCACCGCGGCCGCGAGAGTCTCCTTGTTTTTGCCGAGGTACCTGTCTTTCGGCAGCAGGACTCTGATTTGCCGGATGTTCTGGCCGGAAACCTTGTCGATGGCAGGGGAGTACGGCCCGATGACAGAAGGCCCGGACTGGACACCCGGCGCAAAAACTGATTTGACGCCAAGCGCTGTCCTGACAGCATCCGCAAGCTCTCGGCTGAGAAGATCCGCCCTCGGCTGGCTGTAGTCCTTTACGATGATCCCGACGACACGTGAATATGGAGGATAGCCGAAAAGCTTTCTTTCCGAGAGGAACCTCTCTACTGTTCCGTTCCCGTCCAGCTTTCCGTCTATGCTTTGATAGACAGGATGATCCGGCTGTGAGGTCTGGATGACGAAAAGACCTTTCTCCTCTCGCCGGCCGCACCGTCCGCGGAATTGTTCCAGAAGCTGGAGCCCCCTCTCGTCGGCCCGGTAGTCCTCCTGGCCGAGTATCGAGTCGGCCTGAAGCACGGCGACGAGAGACAAGCCGCTGAAATCGAAGCCCTTGGCGACCATTCTTGTCCCGATAAGAATGTCGGTCTCTCCTTTTGAGAACTTCCTGATGATGTCTTTCTCCAGCCTCCGGCTCTGTGCCGTGTCGCTGTCCAGCCTGGCGATACGCGCGCCTGGAAACAGGGCGGACGCCTCTTCCTCAATCTTTTGCGTACCGGTTCCCAGAGGCTTCAGGGAGCCTCCGCACGAGTGGCACTTTCCGGTATATTCATAGCCCCTTCCGCAGTAGTGGCAGACAAGCTTCTCGCTTCCGTCGGAACGCCGGTGCAGGCTCAGGCTGACGTTGCAGCGCCGGCATTTCGGAATATCGCCGCAGCCCTGGCATTGCACCGCCGGTGAATATGACCTCCTTTCCCTGAGGATCAGCACCTGCCTGTGTCTTCCGAGACATCTGTTGATGTGGTCTATCAGTTTTCTGGAAAAGTTGCCGACCATCCCGTTCTTGCGTCGTTCGGCTATGGTGTCGACTATCTCGATGTCCGAATCCCCGGCTTCGTAAAAGCGTTTGTCCAAAGTCACAAGCCCGTAGCGCCCGACGCTGCAATTGTAGAGAGACTCAAGGGACGGTGTGGCTGAGCCGAGGATCACATCGGCGCCGAAAATCCTTGCCATCATTATCGCTGTCTCGCGTCCGTTGTATCTCGGAGCCGGGGAATCCTGCTTATAGGACGTGTCGTGTTCCTCGTCGACTATGACCAACCCTAAATTTCTGTGTGGCAGGAATATGGCACTTCTGGTCCCGAGGACGATATGTCCGTGGTTCCGGCCAAATCCTTTGACAGGGCTTCCGTTCGCGGGAAGCACGGATTCCTCTCGCCTCAGGATTGACGCCGCTTCCCGTTTTCTGGACAAAGTCTCGCCTGAATGGAAAACCAGCAGCTCATCCGGGAAAATCCCGCTGATTCTTTCCTCCAACTGTCTGCTCAAGGCGATTTCAGGAACGAGATAAAGCACGCTCCGGCCTTTTGCCAGCGTCTCCCGAGCCAGCTTCAGGTAGATTTCAGTCTTCCCTGACCCCGTCACCCCCCGTAGCAGCGCCGGCTTCCCAAGCCTGAACACCTCCTTAATCCTTGAATATGCCTCCTCCTGTGCCGCTGACAGAACAATCTCGTTCCCTGCCTTGAAGCCGTATGCTTGCCTGGCCGGGCCGTAAACCGTAGCCTCCGCCGCACTTTCCCCGGTGTGCGTGCCGCTTGTCTCTACGCTCGTGATGTCTTCGGCGCGGTGCTTGTTGATTTCTTCCGTGAACGTGCCGTTCCCGGCGGGGCGCTTGCAGTTGTCACTGGTACAAGTGTCGTTCCCGGCGGAGTACCTGCTGTTTCCCTCGGCGTGAGTGCCGCTTGGAGCGTCGGTCTTTCCGCCGGTCAGTTCCATCAACTCAATCTCCAACTCCTTTTTCTCCGCAAGATACCTCTCACGAGTTTCGGCCTTTCTGGCCTTGAGAGCCATCTCCTCTTTCTTCTCTATCCTCCCTTTAAGCCTGCGCCTCTTTTCCTCTAACTTAATCCGCTTCTTTTCCTCTTTATCAGCCAGAGCCGCCTCTCGCCGCGCCTGAACGGCCTCTTCCGTAACTTTCTGCGCAGGGTATGCGGCCTTATACACCTCGCCGACGGTGCACAGATAGTATTCGGCTATCTTTCTCCACAGAGTGATTTCCTCTGACGAAACAGGTGGAAGCCCGTCCGTCATCCCGGCAATCGGCTTTATTCTGTCTATAATCCCCATCGCCTCGGCCCGCTCACCGGCGTCCACAGCGCTTACCACTCCGACATATTCCTTCCCTCCGAAGTCTACTCTGAGTCTGTCGCCTACCGCTATCTCTGGACTCCACACATGGCCTTCCGGGCTTGTATCCTGTCCTTCCGGCCACTGTCTCCGGCTTCGGGTCTTTGTCATATTCTCTTCCGGCTCAGCGCTTTCAGCCAGTTTCATCTCTCCTGTCCCCAGAGGCGGTCTTCGCTCGAGGCTTCTGCCGGCACCGTCTTCGCCCACATAATAGAACGGCTCCCACTCCAGCCGGAGCGGAAGGATGACCTGTATGAATACCCTGCCTGTCATAGCGGCGAATTTAGCCAAAAACATCCACTCGGCGAAGAAATCTTCAATTTCTTGTCGAAAAAATTTGCAGACAAAAGAAAAATGTCTATCTTTGCAATCCCGAAAGGAAATGGTGTCGTAGCTCAGATGGTAGAGCAATGGACTGAAAATCCATGTGTCGGCAGTTCGATTCTTCCCGACACCACATAAAAGGGACTTGCTATAACATTAGCGAGTCCCTTTTATGTATAATTGACATTTGGGGGCTTATGTGGAAAGGTACATGTTCGGAAATAAAAGAAAGCGAGTGCCTTTCCTATCTTCTCATTTATTCAATCCCGCTCATTGTGCGACAGCCCATTGTTGCCAAGGCTTAGTTCCCCCGGCTGCCTCCTTGACAGCCTTTTGTGAATCGCAGGAATATAAACTGAGGCATTTAACGGGCTTGCCTGATAAATCGCCATAGCGGTGACAGCTGACATAACCAGGCAATCTTATTCAACAGGTTATTATTATGTAAATCGGGAACGGCAGTGTGGGCTACAGTGCGTCCTGTGACAGTTTTGTGTGGCCGATTCGGGTGTGAAGACAGGAATCGGGGACGGAGGAGTGGCTTCAGTGTGTTTATACCGACGGTTGGCGTTCCCGACAATTTTTGGGATGAGGGAAATTGAGGTGTATTAATATATTCAGATGCCATCGGAGGCTGAACCTGGTGACGATCGGTCATGGAATAGTCCCGTCGGTCTGTGCCTGTCAAAGTTCTGGCGAACGGGGAAAACAGGCGTGACGATGCTCTTTTCTACAAGAGGACTATGGGTAAAAGCACTTCTTGAATCTATGTCAGTGAAGAAGATGCTCTGAACGGATGGTTATGCTATGGCTTCCTGAAAAGAGTGGCCGAGCAGGCAATGTTTTGTACTTTTGCCCGTTTTATGGTGAAAACGAGGACGAAAGTACAAAACATTTTTGATTATCAGTGCTTTGTGAGGGGGCGGACGGCTTTCCGCATACTACCATTTTAATCCCGATCGTCCACTGTCCGATTCAACGATTGGGAAGTCTTGCGGAACAGTTTGGAGAAAGCTGGCTGTGGTGTGGGGCTTACAGTTCCTCCAATGTGCAGTCGCCCGGAGCCTTGATGTTCTGGTCGAGGATGATCTCGCCGACGGAACCGTAGCGGATGAAGCCTGTGCGAGGGTTCTTGATTGAAGGGACGTGACCCTTGACGGTGGCCCTGACGGATGAATATTCAAAAGCCAGATCGGCGTCGGCGCCCATGGTGCAGTCCTCGAGGACGAGGTCGTCGCAGTAGCAGAGGGGCTGGGTCTCGGAAATGTGACACCGTACCAGACGGAGGTTCTTTGAATACCAGGCGAGATATTCCCCGTTTATGACCGAGTCGACCACCGTGACGTTCTCCGCCTCCCAGAAAGAATCCTTGGAGTTCAGCACGCATCCCCTGATCTCCACGTTCCTGGCGTATTGGAAGCTGTAGTTGCCGTTCAGCTTGACGTTTGTCAGCCTGACATTCTCGCAGTGCATAAACACATAGTCCGCCCTGTCTATCACACAGTCCTCGATGTCGATGTTCCGGCAGTCCCAGAATGTCTCCGTGCCGCCGGGAATCTGAACGTTTTTCAGCTTGATTCCATCCATCCTTCTGAATGTCTTCGGAGCGTCGATGATGGTATCGCTGATTTCGCAGTTCCTTGAGTACCAAAGCCCTGAACGCGCCCCTACCGTCAGCAGACTGTCCTTGATGACGAATCCGTCACATTCCCAGAACGGATATTTGCCCTCGAACTGGCAATGTACCGCCGTGATGTTTCCGGTCTCCTTCAAGGCTGATTCTCCGGCGTGTATCTTCACATTCTCGAGATACAGGCCGCGCTTGCGGTAAAGAGGTCTTTCCCCGCCGAATTCCTGATTGATGATCTTTTCCATATTAAGTAATCTTTAATTTCATCCATTTCTCGCCGCGCAGCCTCCAGTAGAACAGCAGTCCACGGACATTCAGTTCGATGCACATCGCTATCCAGTAGCCGACCAGCCCGAGGCGAGGTGTCAAAATCAATGCCAGCCCAATGCGTATCACCCACATACTTCCGAAATTTATCACACTTGGCACGAGAGTGTCACCACCGCCTACGCAGGATCCGTAGCCGGCGATTGAGAAAGCGTACAGCGTCTCGGCGAAAGCCTCGATTTTCAGCACCTTGGCTCCAAGGGCGATCACGTCGGGATCGGAACTGAGCAATGTCATAAGCTCTGTCGCGAAAATGAACATCAGCGCTCCAAGCACGGTCATTATCCCGGCGGCCATAAACAATGTGATCTGTGACAACCGTTTGGCCACATCCCGCCTTTTCGCGCCGAGGCTTTGGCCGACAAGAGTCGTGGCCGCCTCCTCGATTCCGTAACCGGGCATATAGCAGAAGCTTTCGGCGATTATCGCCAGCGAGTTGGCGGCGATTGAGATAGGTCCCAAAGGAGCGACGATGATGGTGCTCATTACGTGCGAGCCTCTCATTATTATGTTCTGAAGCCACATCGGGGCCGTAATGCCCCAGGCGTTGCGGACGGTCTTTCCCTGTGGTACGAAAGTGCCGTGTTCTCCTTTGATATTCAGGTCTTTGGAACGCATGAGCACGTACCATACCACGAATGCGGAAGTCACGAGTTGCGCCGCTCCTGTACCTAAGGCAGCCCCGGCGACTCCCATTTCGCACATATAAATGAATATGTAGTTGAACACCACGTCCAGAACGCACATCCCGGTGTACATCAGGCTCGGAATCTTCATGTTCCCGCTGGCTTGAAGCATCGCGTTCGCCGCCCATCCGACGGCTCCTATCGGGATGAACGCCGAATATATCAGGAAGTAGCCGGAAGCGTCCCCCGTTATTTCCTCCGTTCCGCCGAGCCAGTGGGGGAGAGGCCCGCTGATTGCTATTCCTATCGCAGCAAGAAGAAGCCCGATGAGGAACACTGTGAACAGGCCTTGGCGCATCACGGCTCTCGCTGCCTTGAAATCCTGCGCGCCGCAAAGATGGGCGACCTGGACGGAAAAACCGGAGCAGGCTCCTGAGGTGAATCCTCCCATTATCCAGACGGTAGTGGATACCAGTCCGATAGAAGCCGATTGGTTCGCACCGAGCTGCCCGACCATCCCGGCGTCGATGTACTGCATCAGAACGGACGAAATCTGGGCTGCGATGGCAGGAAGGCTCAGCATAATCGTAAGCCGGATCTGCTGTCCCAAAGTCATGGGAAGTCCCTTTCGGATCATCCCAAGGAGTATGTCCTTCTGTCCTGACGCCATAATCAGACGCGAATATATTCACTAATCGGCATTCGGCAAAATATTATCCGGC
>CAYMOB010000020.1:0-46154 GCA_964391955.1 uncultured Muribaculaceae bacterium
GGGGGGTCCCGGTGTCCGAGAGACACCGGGGCCTCTTTTTTTGCGTCCCGGCGGGCGGGGAGGGGCGGCCGGGACGCCTATCCTGCCGGGGGCGCAGGCGGAGGGAAGAGCCTGTCGAAGCAACCGGACGGAGGCAAAAGCCAGCGGATTCTTACGGTCTGTAGCATTCACCTACTTGTCAGAGATCACTCTTATTGTCCGTAGAGATCCCTCAAAGCCTTTAATATTTGTGGTTGTCAAACCCACTTATGGAAGCGGTTTAAATTTCTTTAGGGAACTGTATAGAAGTTGACTAACATTGTCAGGATTGGCACCGTTAGCAATCCATAACATTCTCAGACCATAAATTAACCAATGAAAATCGTATTCTATTATGTTTGGGCGTTACAAAAGAAAACGTAGTCAACTCCTATATAGTTCCCTTTTTTATCTGAAACTTTAGGGAATTAATTTGGCGGTTTCAACGGACTTTCGAGGACGACAGCGGTGCTGTCTGACGAGAAAGCCGGAAGAAAATGACGAATTCAAAACTCAAAGAAATTTTTAAACAGCTTCATAGTCTTCTTGTAGAAATAGTTGTATTATTATATTGAATAATCCTTCGGCATATTAATTATCTTGTTTGCCCAATTTAAGAAAATTGTGGTTATCTTAGTGATGAATATTCTGATTTTTTATGAGTGCCCGAATTCTTGTTGTCGATGATGAAGAAGACATCTGTGCGATTCTCAAGTTCAACCTTTCTAAGGAGGGGTTCGATGTCGTGACAGTCAATTCCGCCGAGGATGCCTTGACTCAGGACATCTCCTCGTTCGACCTGATCCTTCTCGATGTGATGATGGGAGGGATGTCCGGGTTTGAGATGACCCGCAGGCTCAAGGCTGATCCCGCCACCGAGTCCGTTCCTGTGATTTTCATAACTGCGAGGGACACTGAGGATGATGCGGTCGAGGGTCTGGATCTCGGTGCGGATGACTACATCTCCAAGCCTTTCTCCATCAGGGAGGTAATCTCCCGTGTCAAGGCCGTCCTGCGAAGGACATCGGCGAAAGGCGAATCGGGAGTATTCATTGACGACGAGAAGAAGACGGTGACTGTTGACGGCGCACCGGTATCTTTGACCAGGATTGAATATGAGATATTCAAGCTTCTCTTCACCAACAAGGGGAAGGTCTTCCCTCGGGAGGACATCCTTTCCATCGTCTGGCCTGACGACGTGATTGTCACCGACAGGACAGTGGATGTCAACATCACCCGCCTGCGCAAGAAGGTCGGTGAATATGGCGACAGGATAGTCTCGCGCCACGGTTTCGGCTATTATTTCGATGAGAGATGACAGTCGTTCTTTCCATAGTCATTGTTTTCCTTATCCTTGCGCTGGTGACGATGCGAGGGCGCTTCGTGCGTCTCAAAGAGTCCATTGAGCAGGGTAAGATGAGTATGTACGACCGTCTTAGGGACAGTGAGGAGGACAAGACCCGTCTGAAGAGGCAGCTGACCCAGAACGTCGCCCATGAGCTGAAAACCCCTGTGAGCAGCATCCAGGGCTACCTTGAGACCATTGTCTCCAATCCTGACATTGATGAAGAGACCAAAGACCAGTTCATCCAGAGGTGCTACGCGCAGAGCCGTCGCCTGTCAAGTCTGTTGTCTGATATCTCAACTCTTAACAAACTGGATGACGCTCCGCAAGGCTATGGGTTCGAGGATGTCAGCATTCCGGATCTCCTCAGCTCCATCCGGCGTGACACCTCGATGCAGATGGAGAGAAATCACGTGACGTTCCGAGCCTTGGTGGATCCGGACGCAGTGGTGAGAGGCAACCCATCGCTGCTGTACTCGATTTTCAGGAATCTGACTGACAATTCGATAGCCTACGGAGGAGAGGGCGTGACCATCACCGTCCAGATGCTTGCCGAGGATCCTGAAACCTACACTCTCAGTTTCTCCGACAACGGCCCCGGAGTCGCCTCCGAGCATATTCCTCATCTTTTCGAGAGGTTTTACCGCATCGATAAGGGGCGCTCCCGCAAGATGGGCGGCACCGGCCTCGGCCTTGCCATCGTCAAGAACGCGGTCCTTCTCCATCAAGGCAAGATCTCTGTCCGCCTCGGAGCCGCAGGAGGCCTGGAGTTCATCTTCACCCTCCCCAAGACAAGATAGTTCGTGGCGTTTAACTTATTGATAATGAATATGCTAAGTTTTCTCCTGGTCGGGAATTCGCTGTCAGGACAAGTCATTTATTATTGATAATTAGACACTTATCTGCCACGGATGTTGTTTCAGACCGTCCTGTTTGCGAAGATGATGTCTATTTACTATATTGTGGACAAAAGTATAACGTGATGTGCGTGTCAGGCTTGCTGTGAGGGGAGGGGAAGATTCCTTTTTTTAATGAGCCGAAACGCTATCCGAAGACCAATTTAGACTATGGAAGGATCGAGGCGAAGGAGCCGTCAGCTCAACTCTGCGGCGCACATATTCCAAAGAGCCATTTCTGGCTTTGTCGTTTTTTATAATGTCAAGGACTCATTGTTCTTTCTCACGTTGTCATATATGATCGCCAAACGTTGCGAAGTGAGGCTTTTAGGACTTTGCCTCATGCACAATCACGTCCATGTCTTGCTTGACACCTGCGACCTGAGGCTGATAAGACGGTTTGTCAGGGAACTGATGTCGTATTTCAGCAAATCGTACAATCGCCGGTATGGGGTGTCCGGGGCGCTTTTTGATAAGTTTGGGGTTTCTTTCAAAAATGGTGACAAGGCGATTCGCTCGGCTTTGGCTTATGTCTACAACAACCCTGTAGAGGATCATATCTGCCATAGGGCTGAGGAATGGCGGTGGAATTTCTTGGCGTATTCAAAATCCGCCCATCCTTTTTCGGAAAAGATTGTTCTTTCATCGTCATCGAGAAGAATGCGTAGGGCGGCTGAGAGAGTGAGGTTTCTGCGATCCTCCGGGCAGCCTCTTACTTATGAGGTACTTGACGGTTTGTTTGGCGACCTTTCGGCTTCAGAGAAGCGTCAGTTGGTGGACTTGATTGTCTGTGAATACTCAGTCGTGGATTTCGAGAGTGCCATAAGCTACTATGGAAGCTATGAAGAGATGCTTACGGCTTTCGCCAGTAACACGGGAAGTGAGTGTGACTTCAGTGAGCCGTTCGACCCGTATTCAGGACAGGCTTACGGAAAAATGGCAAGCTATTTGGCTAAGGATGGCCGTTACAGGAGCATTGGAGATGTTTTTCGTCTTCCTTTGAATATGTTGACGGAGTATCTCGGCGAGTTGGTCAGCCATTGTGGGGTAAGACAATCCCACGCAATGAAGTTTCTTCATATCAGACAAGACAAATGACGTGGCGCTTAACTTGTTAATAATGAATATAATAAGCTTAGTCCTGGCCTTGATGTCAAGACCAGGACTAAGCTTTTGTTGTTGATAATTAGATGGTTATCTGCCACGGCACGTTACTCATGAAAGCCTTTCGAGGCGCGGAGGAGGTGGCGGAGGGAGCTGGCGAGCTCGCGGGTTTCCTGAAGGAGGTTCAGGTAGAGGTAGGCCACGGCGATGTTCTCCTTGGAGGATTGCATCCTCTTCATCTGGTCCTCTCTGGCCTTCTCAAGGCAATCCTTCAGTTCCTCGCCCTCGCGGCGGACCTCCTCGACCTCATCGTAGGAACCTGTCCGGAGAATCTTTTCGGTTCTTCTCAACAGGAACAGGACTGTGTCCCTCAATGGAATGAATTCCTTGACCTGTTCATTGCCAAGCGGTGCGAAATTATTGTCGACGTGTTCCTCGCAAGGGTCTGCGATACGTCTTAGGCAGTAGAGCATTTCTTCGCAGGAGTTTCTTCCAAGGTGGAACCAGGTGTTCTTCTCCATCGCTATCTCCGGGTCAATCCTGCGGAATCCTACCATTTCTTTCCTTCTGCTGTTCTTCAGCTCGTCCCTTTTGCGTCTCATCGTGCCCTCGGCCTTGTGAAGCATTCCGAGATCCTCCTTGATGAAACCGTCGGTGATCTGGCGGAAGGTCGTGTTGACATATTCAAGGAAATCGGACTGGCTTTCCGAGATGTGTCTGCTCAGGAGTTTCTGGATCTCGTCCTTGTCGGTGCTGAGCATCATCTGGTTGAAGACGGTGTCGCCCTTTTCCTCGTCGGCCTTTTTCTTGTAGCGGATGTTGCTGCGGATGAGCAGGAATATTGCGAGAATCATCATCGCGCACGCCGCCACGAAACCGCCGAGATGCATCAGCATAGCCACGAGGAAGCAGAGGATGAATGCCGCGCCTGCGGTGACGAACCAGCCGCCTATGACCGAAACGACACCTGTGACTCTATAGACTGCGCTTTCACGTCCCCACGCCCGGTCGGCCAGAGATGAGCCCATCGCCACCATAAACGTGACGTAAGTGGTTGACAGCGGGAGTTTGAGTGATGTACCCAAAGCGATTAGAAGACCGGCGACAACCAGATTGACAGTTGCCCTGACCTCATCGAACGCCGCTCCTTCTGGAAGTTTTGCGTCTTCAACGTTGAATCTCTTCTCACACCAAGCCTTTACGTTGTCTGGTACCACGTCCTTGAAGAAATTCGCCGTGTTGTTCGAGAACCTTACCAGGACTCTGGCGAATTTTGATGAGCCGAACATCTCGTCTCCCTCGCTCTGACGGGAGAGGTCAACCGAGGTGCGTATCACATTGTGGGCTTTTTTCGAGGTGGCGAGAGCGATGACCATGACAGCACCGGCCGCGAAAAGGAATATGAGCGGACTCTTGGCTGGTCCCTCAAGCGAAGACATCATAAAGGTTGACGGGTCGGTCGCTCCGCTGGAGGCAAAGTCTGTGTATGACGAGAATCCCGCCAGCGGCACTCCGATGAAGTTGACAAGGTCGTTGCCGGCGAATGCCATCGCGAGGGAGAATGTACCCATCAGCACCAGAACCTTGAACACGTTGACCTTCAGGAAGTGCAGAATCTGCATCACGATGGTGGAGCAGACGAAGCATATCCCAAGGAACGACAGGGTATGGCTCTGGATATATTCTTTGATTTCCGGTGTTATGAATGACATATTCTCCACGCCTTTGAACAGCATAAAGTAGAAAATCGCTGTCGTGGCGATTCCGCCGAAGATTCCGATCTTCCATTTGAGGTTGTTCTTGTAGGTGAATGTGAAGACCAGTCGCGAGATGTACTGCAGAACGATTCCGAAGAAGAAGGCTATCGCTACCGATACGAAGATTGCCATAATAACGGCGAGAGCCTTTTCAGTGTTCATCAGGTCGCCTACGGTGAGGCCTGTGGTGTCGGTAGCAAGCTTAAGAAGGACAAATGCCATTGTGCCTCCGAGCAATTCAAACACAAGCGAGACGGTCGTGGATGTCGGAAGTCCGAGGTTGTTGAATATGTCCAGCAGGACAACGTCTGAAACCATCACGGCAAGGAAGATGAACATCAGTTCCTTGAGTGTGAACATCGACGGGTGGAATATTCCGTGTCTCGCTATCTCCATCATTCCGTTGCTCATTGTGGCTCCAAGGAACACTCCGACCGCGGCTACGATGATGATTGTCTTGAATTTGGCCACTTTGGCCCCTATCGCCGAATTAAGGAAGTTGACGGCGTCGTTGCTGACCCCGACCATCAGGTCGAAAACCGCCAGCACGAACAGGAACACCACAATCACAAGGTAAATCTCATTCATAATTCTTTTTTTATTTTGCCCGGCAGGTGTGCTCCGTGGTCATTCCGAGTCCGCGCGACCTGTCGAGGCGGCAACATTTTATCACGGTGCAAAAATCATAATAAAATGTTACCGGACGGTTGCAACCGTGTTACATTTCGGTTACATCCGTCCGGTAATACCGGTAATATCTATAGGGAGCATCTTAAAATGTTTCCCTGTAATGCTGGGCGGGAGTGTCGCGGGACAAGTCTGTTTCGGCCTTGGCGAGGCGAAACTTATTTCGCCTTGCCTTGTTTGGCCACGGCCTCCTGCTTTCTCTTGAGTTCCTCAGGATCAGCAAGGTAGTAGTCCTTCACAAGATTGAGGTCGTCATCGAACTCGAACACGTAAGGGGTGGCCGTAGGGATGTTCAGGCTTACGATGTCCGCATCGGAAATCCCCTTAAGATGCTTTACCACGCCGCGGAGGCTGTTGCCGTGAGCGACTACCACGATGTTGTCGTGTTCCTTGAGGGCAGGGAAGATCTCGCACTCCCAGTAAGGCATCACACGCTCGATGCAGTTCTTTAGAGCCTCGGTGCGAGGGATATACTGATCCGGTACAAGGGCGTAGCGGGGATCCTTGGTGGCACTGTTAGGGTCGTCCTCCGGAAGGTCGTGTGGAGCGACATCGAAGCTGCGGCGCCAGATGAGTACCTGCTCGTCGCCATATTTCTGTGCGGTCTCGGCCTTGTTCAGCCCCTGCAGCATTCCGTAGTGCTTCTCGTTGAGTCTCCAGGTCTTCTTCACAGGGATCCAGTCGAGATCCATCGAGTCAAGGACGTTGTTAAGGGTCTTGATCGCTCTCTTAAGATAGGAGGTATAGGCCACTTCGAATGTGATTCCGGCCTCTTTCAGAGCCTTGCCTGCGTCGAGGGCTTCCTGAACCCCCTTCTCGCTGAGGTCGACATTGGTCCATCCTGTGAACCTGTTTTCCTTGTTCCACTGGCTTTCGCCGTGACGGATAAGTACAATTCTTTTCATAAACTATGAATAATATTTTGGTTTGTTCCAGTTATCTTTTCAGTCCGTTCCAGACCGGCTTTCCGGTTGCGGTTATCAGGTCTGCCGGCCCGGTGTCCGTCCGAAACGGCTGCAAATTTACATCATTATTCTGATTCGTCAAATTGGTTGCCCATAATCATCAGCAGCTTGTCTCCGATCTTGAGCTTTACCGAACCGTCGGGAACGATCAGTTCCCCGTCTCTTTTTATCATCACCACGCGCGTGCCTTCCGGCAGGACAACCTCCTTGAGAGTGTTTCCCGCGGCGAGATCGGATTCTGTCAGCTTGTGGTCCATCAGCTTGCCGGCCTCTTCCGGAATCTCGATCCCGAACGTTTCCGGAGTCTTGTCCTGAGGCAGCGCCAGATTCAGCTTGCGGGCGACCGCCGGGATGCTCATACCCTGTACCAGCATGGATAGCATCGTGATGAAAAAGACGATGTTGAAGATCTGCTCCGAACCCGGAATGCCGGCTACGACCGTGAATATGGCGAAGATGATAGGCGTGGCTCCTTTCAGACCGACCCAGGAGATGAACACACGGGCTCTGAACGTAAGTTTCCTGAACGGCAGAAGCGAGATGAACACTGCCAGAGGACGGCCTATGAAAGTCAGGAATATTCCGATAAGCAGAGCTACCGGAGCCACTTTCAGCATCTCCTTCGGATTGACAAGCAGCCCGAGAGTGAGGAACATCCCCATCTGCATCAGCCAGGTTACAGTGTCGCTGAAGCGGAATATCTCTTTCTTGTAGACCATTTTCTGGTTACCGATAATCACTCCGGCGAGATAGATGGCAAGAAATCCGTTGCCGTGTACAAGCCCGGTGATGGAGTAGATGAAGAATCCTATGCTGATGACAAGGATGGCGTGAAGTGAGACACCGTTAAGCTTTATCTTGCCCAAAAACCAGGAGAACGCCTTGCCCAGACCCACTCCCGCTACCGCTCCGATTCCAAGCTGCATAAGGAAGGTGACAACGGCGTTCCCGACCATCCTCGTGTAATCTATGTTGATTCCCGAGGCCGGCTCGAACAGCTGTTGGGCGCATTGGATAAGCACGATTGTGATCACGTATGCCATAGGGTCGTTGGAACCCGACTCAAGCTCAAGCACCGGCTGCAGGTTCTCCTTCAGTTTCATATTGGCGTTCCTCAGGATGTTGAAGACTGAAGCCGAGTCTGTGGAGGACATGACGGCGGCGAGCAGAAAGCACATCACTATGGACATCCCCTCGGAAAGGTGGCCGACCCTTGTCAGAAGGTAGATGAATGCGCCTGTGAACAGGGCTGTCAGGAACACTCCTGCGGTCGATAGCACTATTCCTTCCTTAAGAACTGGCTTAATCGAGTCGAATCTGGTCTCGAGTCCTCCGCAGTACAGGATGACACACAGGGCTATGGTTCCTATGAACTGGGCGATCTTGAAATTGTCAAACGCAAGCCCGAGACCGTCGACCCCGAATGCCATTCCCACCACGATGAACAGGAGGAGGACTGGGATTCCGAACCTGTACCCGGCCCGGCTGATGAGAATCGCGGTGAAAATCAGCAATGAGCTTATGAGGAGAATATTCTCCGGTGAAAACTGTATCATATAATTGTTCTGTTTTTTTGTTCATAGTCTCTGCACCAGTCCCGCAAAGGGCATTCCCCACATTTCGGGTTTCTTGAGGTGCAGGTGTACCGTCCGTGCAGGATCAGCCAATGGTGCGCCCTTGCCCTGAGGTCTGACGGGATGTGCCTTTCCAGCTCTTCCTCCACCTTCTCCACTGTCTTGCCGTCGGAAAGCCCCAGCCTGTGGGAGACGCGGAAAACGTGAGTGTCAACCGCTATCACCGGTTTGTCATAGATGATCGAGGCCAGTACGTTGGCCGTCTTCCTCCCGACTCCCGGAAGGGACATCAACCTGTCGATATCGGACGGGACCTCACCGGCATATTCGTCAATCAACTTTCGAGCCATTCCCGTCAGGTGCCTGGCCTTGCTGTTGGGGTAGGAAACGCTTTTTATCATGGTAAGGACATCGTCGGGAGAGGCGGCGGCAAGATCAGCCGCCGCGGGGAATTTACGAAACAGTCCGGGTGTGACCATATTCACCCTTCTGTCAGTACATTGGGCGCTGAGAATGACTGCCACAAGCAGTTGGAAAGGGGATTCGTAGTGAAGTTCGGTCTCCGGTTCCGGGCGGTTCTCCTGAAACCATGAGAGGATGTGTCTGTATCGGTCTTTCTTCAGCATGGGCGGATCAGATGCTAAGCGCCAGGTCAATCACTTCGTCGTCGGTGTTCTCCACGCACCTTTCGTCCTTGCAGACAAAGACCCTGCCGTGGTATTTCTCGAATATGTTCCTGTTGTGCGTGACCATCACTATGGCCGTCCCTTCATCTTTGTTGATTCCGCTCAGAAGCCGGAGAATACCGTCCGCGGTCTCGTTGTCCAGATTGCCTGTAGGCTCGTCGGCTATGATCAGTCCCGGCTTGTTCAACAGGGAGCGGGCGATGGCGACACGCTGCTGCTCGCCTCCGGAAAGCTGGTGCGGCATCTTGTGCGCCTTGTTCTCCATACCGACATCGTGAAGCACCTCGCCGATGCGTTTGTCCATCTCGTTCCTGTCTTTCCATCCGGTGGCTTTCAGCACGAACTCAAGATTGCTCTCGACAGTTCTGTCCATAAGCAGCTGGAAGTCCTGGAACACCACGCCTATCTTTCGTCTCAGGTAAGGGATATCCTTGTCCTTCAGGCCGTTCAGCCTGAAACCGCAGACCGAGCCGAACCCATTGCCAAGAGGATTCTCGCTGATCATTGTACGGATGATGGATGTCTTGCCCGTGCCGACCTTTCCGACGATGTAGGCGAAGTCTCCGGGAAATATATCCATTTCAAGCCCGTAAATCACGGTGTTTTCACCGTTGACGATGTCCGCGTTCCGGAAAGAGACCAGCGGCTCGCTTTTTGATGCTGATTGCGCGTTAACTTCCATAGTAACGCAAATATACTTTAATTTTCGGGTATATTTGAGTAAATTTGTAGATATTTTTGCGACTGAAAAATGATTGGAAACTATATGAAAAGCAAACTTGCCGCCGCTCTTCTCGCGGCGCTGTCACTTGGAGTATGGACGGCCGCGCCCGCTCGGGATGTCAAACCAGACCGCTACCGTCTCGCCGCGGAGCTTTACGATAACGGAATGTTCGAGAGAGCCGGAACCCTGTTCGGTGAAATCTATGCGGAGACAGGAGATGTGGCCGCAGGTGGCTACGAGGCTCTTTGCTCCGTCAGGCTGCAGGAGGCCGGGAACGAGGTTCTTGCGGATGAATATGTCGCCTCCCATCCTTATTCGTCACTTGTGCCGCAGATTCATTTCTACAAGGCCTTGAACCTCTTCGACAGGCAGGACTACAAGTCCGCGTCCGCTGAGTTCGGCAAGGTGCGGGAGAAGAGCCTCCCGTCCGGCCTTGTGGCCGAATTTGCGTTCAAACAGGCATATTCATACTTTGAGGAAGGAGATCTCGGCAAGGCGAAGGACTTGTTTGAGAAAGGCGAGAAGAGGGTGCAGTCGGACTACACGGCTCCGTCGAGATACTCATTGGGCTACATCAACTATTCCCTTAAGAATTTTGACGAGGCGTTCCGCTGGTTTGAAAAGGCGGCTGCCGACCCGCGCTTCACGGAACTTTCCGATTCCTATATGGTTGAGTGCCGCTTTATGAAAAAAGACTTCTCCTATGTCCTTAAGAACGGTATAAGGATTTTCGAGAATGCCCCGAAGGAGCGTCAGAGGCATCTGGCCAGAATAATCTCGGAGTCATATCTCGCCAAGGGGGACACAGACAAGGCTAAGGAATATTACAATCTGGCAGGGAGCGGCGACAGGGATATGGACCGCAATGATTATTTCTATGCCGGTTCGCTTCTCTATGCCACCGGTGACTACAAAGGGGCCATCGAGAATTATTCCCTGATGAGGAACAGGACTGATTCTATCGGACAGATAGCTAATTACAATCTGGCCTACAGCCACATCCGTACTGGCAACAAGGTCGCCGCCCTTGACGCTTTCAGGGCCGCGTCCGGTCTTTCGTTCAATCCCGACATCAAGGAGGACGCGCATTTCAACTATGCCAAGCTGTCCTTTGACCTTAATCATAATCCGTCGGTCTTCAATGACTACCTCTCGGAGTATTCGGACAAGAAGAAAGGAGACAGTATCTACAGCTATATGGCGCTTGCCTCGCTGTACAACCGTGACTACTCGGGCGCTGTGGAGGCATATTCCAACATAGACTTGTTGGACGATGACCAGAAGGCCAATTACATGAAAGCCAACTATCTCCGTGCCGAACAACTCATCGGGACCGGGGCATGGAGGGATGCCGTCCCTTATCTTAGGGCATCGTCGTTCTATGCGGACAGGCGCTCGACGTTCAGCCAGCTTTCAAGATATTGGCTCGCCGAGTCATATTACCGCGGCGAGCAGTTTGACAAGGCTCTTGAGACGTTGAAGGATCTGTACAACATCTCCGCCCTTGAGGGCAAGCCGGAAGGACGGCTGATCCCTTACGATATGGCCTATTGCTACTTCCGCCTCGGCGACTATGAGTCCGCGGCCAAATGGTTCGATGAGTATCTGCAGGGACGGGAGCCGGCCGAGGGTGAGGACGCCGCGGTGAGGCGGGCCGACTGTGATTTCATACGCAAGGATTACAAGGCGGCGGCAGCCGGCTACGAGAAAGCCTTGGGACGCTTCCCTTTCAAGGGCAGTCTCTATCCTGATTACCGTGCCGGAATCGCCTACGGGCTTCTCGGGAATATGGACGGCAAGGTAGTCGCTCTCTCCAGGGTGTTGAACTCCGACACGTCAGCGGATTATTACTCTGACGCGATGTTCGAGCTTGGCAGGGCCTATGTCGCCGTAGGCAGGAATGACGACGCGGTGTCTGTCTTCAACAAACTTGGATCGACCGCCGCGGACAAGACCATCACCGCCCGTTCTTTGATTGAGCTGGGCATGATTTCAAGGAATATGTCCGAGTACGACCAGGCCATCGGCTACTACAAGCGGGTCATTTCCGAGATGCCGGGAACAGAATATTCCCGTGACGCCCTTCTTGCCCTGGAGTCCATCTACCAGTCGCAGGGACGGGTGGATGAGTATCTGGATTTCGCGGACAAGGCCGGAGTCATCAAGGAGAAGTCCGACGGCGAGAAGGAGGAGATGTACTTCAATGCTGCCGAGCAGGTCTTCCTGACCGAGAACTACAGCAAGGCGCTGGCTTCCCTGCAGGCTTATCTTGAGCGCTATCCGTCAGGCCGGAAGGTTCCGGAGGCTGAATTCTACGTGGCGGAATGCTATAGGAACATCGGCAAGAAGGAACAGGCCTGCGATTGGTACAGAAAGTCGATAGAGAAAGGAGGTGAAGGCTCTTTCAGCGAGGCCGCCATACTGAATTTCTCCAGGCTCTCCTACGAGTTGCAGCGCTACAAGGATGCTTTCGGAGGCTATTCGTCATTGCTTCAGGAGGCCGGAATCGAGAACAACAAGCACACCGCCCGCGTCGGGATGATGCGTTCTGCATACAAGGCGGGAGAGTGGGAGTCCGCGAGGTCTTGCTCCGCCAAGGTAAGGGCCGATGGGAAAAGCACGTCTGCGGAAGTCCGTGAGGCTGACTATATCGAGGCCAGGTCCTTGCTGTCTGTGAATGAGCGCGACGCCGCCTTTGAGATATTCACAAGGCTCAGCGCCGAACCGGCTACCGCCGAGGGGGCGGAGGCTGCATATATGGTCATTCAGGATGCCTGCGACCAAGGAAAATATGACATTGTGGAGAAGAGGGTCTATGCTTTCGCGGAGAAAGCAGGCGGTCAGAACTACTGGCTTGCCAAGGCGTTCATAGTCTTGGGAGATTCATTCGCGGAGCAGGACAATTTCCATCAGGCCAAGGCCACGTTCGAGAGTGTCCTGAACGGCTACAAGCCTGCCGACGGAGCCTCGGATGACGTGCTTGACAATGTAAGGATGCGTCTTGAGAAACTTAAAACCCTGATGTAACGCTAATGATTATGAAAAGGATATATCTGGTTGCCGCAGCTGCGCTTTTAGCCTCCGCGGTATCGTTCGGACAGAATTTCAATCCGACGGTCGAGGTCACCAACGTTTATCAAGGCAACGCCCCGGAGGTGCAAAAGCCATATATGAAGATGAACGTGCCAGACTCATTGCTCAGGTTTGACCTGGACTTTGACTATGAGGTTTTCGACAAACCTTATCAGGGAGCCTACAGCTTCAAGCCATATATGCTGAATATGAGGCCGGAGAAAGATGCCTGGAGGGGACGCAAACTGTACCTCAAGGCCGGGGCCGGCTACACTCTCCATCCTCGTCTGGAGTTCGTGTTCAGCCCGGAGCAGAGCGGGCCGTTCCAGATGAGTGTCTATGCCAGTCATCGTTCGTATTTTGGTGACTATCACGGATTCAAGCCGGTAGATGCCGGCGGGTTTTACCGTCTTGACAAAACCGGGAAAGGGTTCGGAGGCCGTGACGCATTGACTTCTGCCGGTTTTGACGGACGCTGCGGCTGGGACAAGGCCATTCTCTCTTTCGGAGTGGGCTACTATGGCGTGTCGGCCAAGGATACGGTAATGTCACGTTCCTATAATGCGTTTGACTTCAATGCAAGAATCCGCTCGAACACCGCTTCCGAGAAATACTTCCTTTATGACGTAGGGCTTAAAGGCCGTATTGCCAATGACCGGCCGGATTACACCGCGCCGGTGTTCCCGGACAAAGTGGCGGTTGGAGGACAGAACGAATCCGCTTTCGTCCTTGACGGTCTTGCGGGGCCTGTGTTCGGCGGCGGCAACAGTCTTCTGATAGGATTCGAGTGCGAAACTGCCTCATACGCCAGGTTCTACGACGGTAACATCGGTCGCATCGCATTGATTCCAAGCTATAGGCTTAAATCAGGACGTTGGAATCTGAACCTCGGTGTAAGATTTGAGCTGATGTTCCGCGGTGATGCATCCGACACACTCTCTTTCGGAAAGATGAGCGGCGGCAACGGTCAGATTGTCTATCCTGAGGCGCATGTCTCGTTCGCGGCGGGAAAGAGTGTGGAACTTTATGCCGATGCGACAGGAGGAAACCGTCTCGTCACATATTCTTCACTGATTTCGGAGTGCCGCCATATGAATCCTTCGTTCCTTGTGTCCCGTGACTCGGAATCTATGATTCCTTTGACTGACAATACCGTCGAGATGCTGAACGCCAGAATCGGAGTGAGGGGGAATGTCAATTCCGTTTTCCGCTTCGATGTCAACGGAGGGGTGGGTGTCTATGGAAACGCCCTGATGGAGTCCGGACTTTTCACCACTGACGACAAACTTGTGCCTGTGGTGGCATATTCGGATGTCAATCTTCTCTATGCCAATGCTTTGCTCGGAATTAAGCCGGGTCGTGTGGCAATTGACGCCGACCTCCGTTTCAGAAGTGTCACCTTTTCCGGCAAGGAGAGGCAGAGTCTCGGATTCGGGCTTCCGGCATATAGCGGGGAGCTGAGGGCAAGGTATGACATCAGCTCCCGCCTTCACGCCGGCCTCGCTGTGGAGGCCTCGTCATGGCGGGAGGGGAAGTGTGCTTCCCGAGTCACGGACGAGATTTTGAATGTGAGGATTCCTGGATATGTCGATTTGGGGCTTGACTGCGGCTATCGCTTCAACAGAAAGCTTGAGTTGTGGATGGAGTCCGGCAACCTGCTTTTCCAGACTGTGCGCAGGACGCCTTTCTATGCGGAAAAGGGACCTTGGGTTACGGCGGGTCTGACTTTGAGTCTTTAGGTGCTTCGGGAAATGGCCGTAAACCGGCCTTGTTGATTACAGAGCATAATTTTTAACGGCTTCTCAGTCAAGGCCGGCAGGTCGCGAGGCATTGATTACGCAAGGGCGATGTGGAAAAAATTTCACATTGCCCTTAATTTTGATTATCTTTGTCTGTTTTATGGACAGACCATATGCAACTGATAAAGACAGACAACAGAATATGATTGAGAACGAAGAGATGAAGAAGGCGGAAGAACAGTATTCCGCAAGCAGCATCCAGGTGCTGGAAGGACTTGAGGCGGTTAGGAAAAGGCCTTCGATGTACATAGGCGACATCGCGGAGAGGGGACTCCATCATCTGGTCTATGAGGTTGTTGACAACGGTATCGACGAGGCTATGGCCGGATACTGCAACGAAATCAGTGTCACCATCCTTCCTGACAACTCGATTAGGGTGACCGACAACGGACGAGGCATCCCTACCGGAATGCATCCCAAGGAGCATCGTTCCGCCCTCGAGGTCGTGATGACTGTCCTCCACGCCGGTGGTAAGTTCAACAAGGACAGCTATAAGGTGTCCGGCGGACTTCACGGTGTCGGAGTCTCCTGTGTGAACGCCCTCTCTGACAGCCTCGTCGCCGAGATCCACCGCGAGGGACACATCTTCGTCCAGAAGTATTCGGAAGGCAAGCCTCTCGGGCCTGTCGAGATTGTCGGCGACTGCGATGACACCGGAACCATAATCACCTTCCATCCGGATCCGACTATATTCACCCAGACAAATGTTTACAAATATGACACCCTCGCCGCCAGAATGCGTGAGCTTGCCTACCTGAACAAAGGTATCAGGATCTCCATAACCGACGAGAGGGAGCTGGTCGATGAATATGTCACCGATGAGAACGGCAACTCGAAACCGACCGGCAGGCGGCGCTGCAGGGCTGACGTGTTCTACTCGAAGGAGGGACTGAAAGAGTTCATTGACTATCTTGACGCCGGAGCCGTCCAGCTTATCCCTGAGGCGGTCAGCGTCCAGAGCGACAAAGTGATTCCTATCGACATCGCCCTGTCGTACAACAACGGATTCTCCGAGAAGATATATTCCTACGTCAACAACATCAACACCATTGAGGGCGGAACACACCTGCAGGGCTTTAAGATGGGACTTTCCCGTTCGCTTAAGAACTATGCCGAGAAGAACAACCTTCTGGCCAAGTTCAAGGGGGATTTGGCTCCGGAGGATTTCCGCGAGGGTCTGACCGCGGTTGTTTCCGTGAAGGTCGCCGAGCCTCAGTTCGAGGGACAGACAAAGACCAAACTCGGCAACCCGGAGGCCACCTCGGCCGTGTCACAGGCCACCTCGGCCGCTATGGACCAGTATCTTGAGGAGCATCCGAAAGAGGGCAAGCTGATCATCGAGAAGATCGTGCTTGCGGCCACTGCCCGCAGCGCGGCCCGCAAGGCCCGCGAGATGGTGCAGAGAAAGACCGCTATGACCGGCGCCGGAATGCCCGGCAAACTCGCTGACTGCTCCGAGAGGAATCCTGAGATATGCGAGCTTTTCCTTGTCGAGGGAGACTCCGCCGGCGGAACCGCGAAACAGGGGCGTGACAGAAGGACGCAGGCCATTCTTCCGCTGAGGGGAAAGATTCTGAATGTGGAGAAGGCCGCGGGTGACCGCGCGTTCGACAGCGTTGAGGTGAGGAACATCTACACGGCCCTTGGAGTCACCGTTGCCCAGGAGGACGAGAACGGGGAGAAGAGAATGGATCTGAGCAAGCTCCGCTACCATAAGGTAATCATTATGACCGATGCCGATGTCGATGGAAGCCACATCGCGTGTCTTATCCTGACATTCTTCTTCCGCTATATGTTCGACCTTATCAAGAACGGCTATGTCTATCTCGCCACGCCTCCGCTCTATCTTGTCAAGAAAGGCAAGGAGGAGGTATATTGCTGGACCGATGAGCAGAGGTTCGAGGCCACGGCCCGTCTCGGCAAGGGTTCTGACAAGGGAATCACTGTCCAGCGGTACAAAGGTCTCGGAGAGATGAGCGACCAGCAGCTTTGGGACACGACAATGGATCCGTCCCGGAGACGTCTTCGCAAGATCACCATCGACAACGCCGCCGAGGCCGAGAGGACATTCTCTATGCTTATGGGTGACGATGTCCCTCCAAGAAGGCAGTTCATAGAGGAGAACGCGCATTATGCCAACATTGACGCTTAGTTAATAATAAAATCACAATACAGATGCTTGACATTTTTGACAGAATCGAAAGGGACTCAGGCGGTCCTATCGGACAGTATTACGACCAGGCCTTCGGCTATTATATGTACCCGAAACTTGAGGGAGAGCTTGGCCCTCACATGATGTTCAACGGAAAGGAGGTCCTTAACTGGAGCCTCAACAACTACCTTGGGCTTGCCAACCATCCGGAGGTGCGCAAGGCTGACGCGGAAGGAGCCGCCAAATGGGGACTGGCATATCCTATGGGAAGCCGTATGCTTTCCGGCCACACCGCACTTCATGAGAAGCTTGAGAGGATGTTCGCTGATTTCGAGAAGAAAGAGGACGCCTTCCTTTTCAACTTCGGCTATCAGGGAATCGTTTCCGCTATAGACTGTCTTACGGCCCGCCACGATGTGATTGTCTATGACGCCGAGTCACACGCCTGTCTCCTTGACGGTATCCGTCTCCACATCGGAAGCAAGTACAAGTACCGTCACAACAACATCGTCGATTGCGAGAAGGTTCTTGCGAGAGCATGCAAGGAAGCCGAGGAGAGCGGCGGCGGAGTCCTGCTCATCACCGAGGGTGTCTTCGGAATGACAGGCGCGATGGGAATACTTGACCAGATTGTCGAGCTGAAGAAGAAATACAGCTTCCGCATATTCATTGACGACGCGCACGGATTCGGCCTTCTCGGCGAGCACGGACGTGGCACATCCGAGGAACTTCACTGTATGGATGGCATCGACCTCTACATCGGAGCGTTCGCGAAGTCCATGGCCTCAATCGGCGGTTTCATCGCCGGACCACGCAAGATCATCAACTATCTGCGTCTGAATATGCGCTCGCAGATGTATGCGAAGTCCCAGCCGATGCCACTCGTTTACGGAAACATCAAGCGTCTCGAAATCATTATGTCACCGGAGGGCGACGAGCTTCGCAAGAAGTGCTGGGACGTGACCCACACCCTTCAGGAAGGTTTCAAGAAACTCGGCTTTGACATAGGCGAGGCGCAGGCCTGCGTTATTCCTATCCATATTGACGGCGGCGGTATCGCGCAAGCCACCAAGATCGCTATGGATCTCCGAGAGAACTACCGCATTTTCTGCTCTATGGTCATCTATCCTGTCATACCTAAGGGAATGATCATATTCAGAATCGTATGTACGGCGGCGCACACAATGGAAGATGTCGAGTACACGCTAAACGCTTTCAAGGAGATCAAGCAGAAACTTGACGCCGGAGCATACGACGGAGATGACGTCGCAGCTAAGACTATTATGTAATCAACTGTCGGATAGAGATTTGTATGCGTTCTGGATATTTTGGGGATAAGGTTGTCATAATCACGGGAGCCAGCTCTGGAATAGGGTTGGCTTCCGCCCGTCTCTTCGGCTCTTACGGAGCTAAGGTCGTCATGGCGGCGAGGTCGCTGGACAAGTTGGAGGCACTTGCCCCGTCCGTAAATCCGGATCCGGAAAAGGTGCTGTGCGTCAAGACAGACGTGACGGTTGAGGATGACTGCCGTAATCTGATTGATCGGACAGTCGAGAGATTCGGCCGCATAGACATCCTTGTCAACAATGCAGGCATCTCTATGAGGGCGATGTTCAAGGATCTGGAGCTTGGCGTTATCCGCTCTTTGATGGATGTCAATTTCTGGGGGACCGTTCAGTGCACGAAATTCGCCCTGCCTTATCTTCTTCAGAGCAAGGGGCAGGTAGTGGGCGTGATCTCTATCGCCGGGTTCTCGGCTCTTCCTGCCCGGACCGGATATTCGGCCTCCAAGTATGCGGTCAGGGGATTCCTTGACACCATCCGTATCGAGCATCTCAAGGACGGGCTGAATGTGCTTGTCTTCGCTCCCGGCTACACGGATTCGAATGTCCGCAAGGCGGCTTTGACAGCCGACGGCAGCCCTCAGGGAGAGACTCCTTTGACCGAGGACAAGCTTATGAGCGCCGAGAAGTGCGCCGAATATCTTGCCAAAGGACTTGCGAAACGAAAGTCGCAGGTGATCCTGACAGGACTCGGCAAGGCAACCGTGCTCGCCCACAGACTGTTCCCAAGGCTTACGGACAAACTTACCTACAGCTTCATCGCCAAGGAGGCGGGAAGTCCGTTCAAATAGTTGATCGTAAAGAATATGAGACTGCCGCGCGTGTCCATAAACCACAAGGTCCTCGCCCCCTTGGCCTTGCTTTTCGCAATCCTCACGTTGATGTTCCCGAGGACGGCGAAATTCAGCTATGACTACAGGAAAGGCTCTCCTTGGTCCCACGAGACGCTCCTTGCGCAGTTTGATTTTCCCATCCTGAAGACTGAAGAACAGATCAGAGAGGAGAGGAGCAAGGTAAAGTCGGCGGTCATCCCTTATTACAGATTCCGTCAGGATATTGTCGACAACTGTATCAAGGCGGCCGAGGGGATTGACATGGGAGTGTATTCCTATCTCCGATCTTCGGTCGTGTCAGCCATGAATGACATTTTCTCGAACGGTGTCGTGCCTGACGAGGGTGTAAGGCTGGACAGTGACGCGGATCCTTCTTCCGCGGTCCTTTATGTCCAGAAGGAGAAGCGTGCCGTGAAAAAACCGGCAGGAGAGGTGTTCAAGGAGTCGGAGGCGAGGAACCGTCTGCTTTCGGTTGTCTCGTCAAGGTTCCAGCAGGTCAATGTTGATTCTGTCCTTCGGGTTTTGGGTGTCTATGATTTTGTCACTCCCAATCTTGAATATGATTCCAAGACCACCGAGCTGGTGCATTCGGAGTCATCGAACCAGATTTCCACGACCCAAGGTTTCGTGAGCGCCGGACAGCTGATTGTCTCCGAAGGTGAGATTGTCACGGCTGAAATCGCTCAGATGCTTGATTCCTACAAGGTCGAATACGAGAACAGTATGGGGTATGGCGGACCGCGGGTCATGTTCTGGCTCGGCAATGCGTTACTTGCCTTCGCGCTTGTCCTGCTGTTCTTCCTGATGATCTATTTCTTGAACAGACGGCTGTTCCTGGACTATCGGAAATTCTGGTATCTGATTTTCATTTTTCTCATATCCACGCTTTTGGCGCTTACGATCAACAAGTTCGCTCCGAAGTTCCTCTATATGGCTCCGTTCACGCTTACGGCCCTTTATCTGGAGGCCTTCTTCAAGAACAAGGTCATATTCCCGATTTGCTGTGTGTCGTTTCTGCCTCTTCTGATATTCGCTGATAACGGAATAGTGCTTTTCGTGATGTTCCTTCTCGCAAGTATCGTGGCGGTCTTCACTTTCAGGTTCTTCAATCAGGGTTGGCAGCAATTCATAATGGCCGGGATCGTCTTCCTCAGCCAGATTGTGACTTATTTCGGTTTCCGTCTGGTCGATATGGTCAATGATGATCCATATCTTGCCGTGCTTTATATGTTCATCGGGTCAATGCTGATTGTGGCCGGTTATCCTCTCATCTATCTTTTGGAGAGGATGTTCAATCTGGTCTCAAGCTCCAGACTCCGCGAACTCTGCGACACGAACAACAAGCTGCTCAGGGAGTTGGAACATAAGGCCCCGGGTACGTTCCAGCATTCGCTTCAGGTTATGAACCTGTGCGACGCCGCCGCGAGGGCCATAGACGCCAATGTCCTGCTGGTAAGGGCGGGCGCATTGTACCACGACATCGGGAAGATGATGAATCCTTTGTGCTTCATTGAGAACGAGAGTATGTCTCCGGGAGGAGTGCATTATCACGAGAACCTTTCTCCGGGCGAGAGTGCCAAGGCCATCATCAGACACGTCACGGACGGGCTTGAGCTTGCGGCTGAAAACAGGCTTCCGGATGTTATCGGAGATTTTATCCTGACGCATCACGGAACATCCAACACATCGTATTTCTACAACAAGTATCTCAATGAGGGCGGTGACCCGAACGATGTCGGGGATTTCTTCTATCCGGGACGCAAGCCTCAGACCAAGGAACAGATTATCCTGATGATCTGCGATTCTTTGGAGGCCGCCTCAAGGACTCTGAAGGATAATTCCGCCGCGACCTTTTCCTCTTTTGTGGAGAACATCGTGGCATCCAAGATGAAGATGGGGCAATTTGACGAGGCCGACATTTCGATAAAGGATCTTAACACTGTCAAGGCGACGCTGAAGTCATATCTCTCACAAATTTATCACGAACGGGTCGTTTACCCGCAAAGAAAGAATAATTAATAATAAGAATAAAGTTGACAGAATTATGGAAGTAATTAAGAATCAAATCGATGATTTAAACATCGAACTGACCCTCGCCTTGAAGGCGGAGGACTACGCCGAGCAGGAGAAGAAGAGACTCTCCGCTTACCGAAGGAATGCTGATTTCAAAGGATTCCGCAAGGGACTGGCTCCTGTCTCGCTCGTGAAGAGAATCTATGGAGAGCAGGCTCTCTACGAGGCAATCAACAGTGTGATTTCCGAGCAGCTCGACAAGTTCATCAAGGACAATAACCTGCACATCCTCGGCGAGCCTATCGCCAGTGAGTCACAGAAAGAGCAGGAGTGGAAGGACGGCAACGATTTCGAGTTCAAGTTCGATATCGGCCTTTCCCCGGAGATTGACATCGACGTTACAGGCGATGACAAACTCCCTTATTATAATATTGAAGTGACCGACAAGGCCAAGGCCTCTATGAAGGACAGCATCCTCAGGCAGTATGGCCAGCTTGAAGAGGGTGAGGCCGCCGGTGAGGATGATTACCTTGTCGTTGACTTCAAGCAGGGCGAAAGAACCGTAGAGGGAGTCTATGTGGCTGTCAATAAGGTTGAGGGTGAGGCGAAGGGCAACTTCCTCGGAGCCAAGGTGGGCGCCGGCTTTGATGTCAATGTCAACGAGGCGTTCACCAACGAGACCGACAGGTCCTCAATGCTCAAGATCAAGAAAGAGGAGCTTGCCGCTCTTGACCCTGTCTGGAATGTCACCGTTGTCAATGTCAAGACGTTTGTTCCTGCCACGGAGTGCCAGGACACTTATGACAAGGCCTTCGGCAAGGATGCCGTGAAGACTCCTGAGGAGTTTGACGCGAGAATCGCCGGGAGACTTGAGGCCAACTACAAGCAGGAGGCGGACTACAGACTTTCCCAGGATCTTCGCAACTATCTGGTTGACAAGGCCGCTGTCAATGTCCCTGAGGCTTTCCTCAAGAGATGGCTCTATGAGAACAACAAGGAGAAGTTCTCCAAGGAGGAAATCGAGAAGGAATTCAACGGATTCCTCGCTGACTTCCGCTGGCAGCTTGTCAGGGGTTATCTGATGAAGAAGTTCCAGCTTAAGGTCGAGGACAAGGATATGCTTGAGGCCGCCAAGGCTTATGCCGCCTACCAGTACGCTATGTATGGAATGGGAAATGTTCCGGAGGAACTCCTTACCGATGCCGCCGCCCAGATGCTGAAGGATGAGAGACAGTTGCGCAACATCAGCGAGAACGTCGAGAACGAGAAGGTTATCGCAGCCGTCAGGGAGAAGATCACTCTTCAGGACAAGAAAATCTCCGAAGAGAAATTCCGCGAGCTTAAGTAATTATGGACAAGGAGTTTCTGAAATATGCGACCAAGGGTCTTGGACTTGGCTCCATGACCCTTGACCGCTATCAGAAGGCCACGGACGCCTACATCAATCCTACCATAATCGAGGAGAGGAAACTGAACGTCGCTTCGATGGACGTATTCAGCCGTCTGATGATGGACAGGATCATATTCCTTGGTGTTCCGATTGACGATGATGTCGCCAACATCATCCAGGCCCAGCTGCTTTTCCTTGCCTCCACTGACCCGACAGTTGACATATCCCTTTACATCAACACTCCGGGAGGTCAGGTCACTTCCGGTCTGGCCATTTACGACACGATGCAGCTCGTTGAGCCTGATGTGGCCACGATTTGCACCGGAATGGCAGCCTCTATGGGTTCTGTCCTGCTTTGTGCGGGAGAGAAAGGGAAACGCTCCTGTCTGCCTCATTCCAGAGTCCTGATTCATCAGCCCCTCGGAGGGGCGCAGGGACAGGCTTCGGACATAATGATCGCGGCGAAGGAGATTGAAAAGACCCGCAAGGAACTTTATGACATCATCTCCGAACATTCCGGACAGCCTTATGAAAAGGTGTTCGCCGATGCGGACAGGGACTTCTGGATGACTTCCCGCGAGGCTTTGGACTATGGAATGGTCGATGAGATTCTTACAAAGAAATCCAGGTAATGCCTCAGAAAAAGAACACAGGTACAACACGGCATTGTATGTTCTGCGGCAGGCCGGAGCGTGAGGTTCCGTTTCTGCTTCAGGGATTGGACGGTTTCATTTGCAGCGACTGTGTCGAGCTTGCGCACGGCTATCTCAAGGACGCTATACAGGGGGCATCCAAGGCCGGCAAGCCGTTGGGACGGGTCGAGACTTTGAAGAAACCTGTTGAAATCAAAGAGTTCCTCGATGAATATGTCATAGGTCAGGATCGCGCAAAGAAGATGCTTGCCGTGGCCGTTTACAACCACTACAAGAGAATCAATCACAATCTCGTCGACCAACCGGACGACGGGGTCGAGCTGGAAAAGTCAAATATTCTGTTGGTGGGACCTACCGGTACTGGCAAAACATTGCTGGCCAAGACAATAGCGAAGCTATTGGATGTCCCTTTCACCATCGTGGACGCTACCGTTCTTACCGAAGCCGGTTATGTGGGAGAGGATGTCGAGAGCATCCTTACGAGGCTTCTTCAGGAGGCTGACTTTGATGTGGCCAAGGCCGAGAGGGGAATAGTGTTCATCGATGAGATCGACAAGATAGCCCGCAAGAGCGACAATCCTTCCATCACCCGTGACGTATCCGGTGAGGGAGTCCAGCAGGCGATGCTTAAACTCTTGGAGGGCAATGTGATAAACGTTCCGCCTAAGGGAGGACGCAAGCATCCTGAACAGGAATTCATCCATGTCAACACTCAGAACATACTGTTCATCTGCGGAGGTGCCTTCGAGGGCATCGAACGCCGTATCGCCCAGCGTCTCAACACTCAGGTGATTGGTTTCGGTGCTTCGCAAAGGCAGGTTGTGGACAAGAACAATCTTCTTAGATATGTTGACGCTCAGGACCTGAGAGCTTACGGTCTCATCCCGGAGATTATCGGCCGTCTGCCTGTCATCACCTATCTTGACGCTCTTGATCGTGATGCCTTGCTTAGGATTCTGACCGAGCCGAAGAACGCCATTCTCAAGCAGTATGCGAAACTGTTCGAGATAGACGGTATGACATTGAAGATTGAGGAAGATGTTAAGAATCTGATTGTTGACACCGCCATAAAGAACAAGCTTGGCGCCAGGGGTCTCCGCTCGATCTGTGAGCGTATTTTTGATGACGCGATGTACGATGCCCCCTCCTCGCGAAAGAAGACGGTCACTGTCACCCTTGACTACGCCAAGTCCAGGCTGGAGAACTCCATCTGACGGAGCAATCCTTTTTCTTAGTTATCGCATAATTCCTCCTTTCCCTTGGTTTCCGCCATCCGAAAGGAGGATTTCTTTCTTACAGTCGCCCGAATGCCCATAATTAATACTTGGCTGTGACGCTACGAAAGGCTGGTTTTCTTCCAGATTATCAGTTGTGTGAGAAATCAATCTTCAGGCTGATGCTAAATTCTTTGTGTTTAAACGATATATTGGTAATTACCGTTCTTTGGCCAAGGGATGTCTGTAAGGTTGATTATTGTATGGCTTTCTTGTTTTATGTTTAATTATGCGTGTAAAAAAATGCCTTATGCTTAGAGAGTTATTAAAGAATAAGTTTTGAAAAGTAGCATCATTATCGTCGATGCTTGTATTGTTGTTCACCTTGGATGGCTGTAGTAAAGATTCGTTTACCTTGGAAGGAACTCTCACCGTTAAGGTTGGCCGTCATACAGAAACTGTTATTGTCTCTGTTTATCCATACGATACTAATTGGCTGCAAGGTGCTTATGGTAACAGGGAATTGGAAAGAGCTGAACTTACTGATAAAGAGATGAGTGTCACATTTTCTCTCAATGCCGGCAATTATGTTGTGTCATCATCTGGTGAAGGTCCGGGCTTTAAAGTGGTACAAGTCCGGGCTGGCAAGGAAGTCGTTTTGGATTATCCTAAGGATTGGAACTATCAAGCACAGTCGTGAGTTATCGCTCCTTCAATATGGCCGGCCATATTGAAGGATTATTTTGTGGAGTGGATTTACGATGTGAGATTATAATGGAAGTGTTGCGGCAAGGGTGACAGGCATCTGCTTGAAGATGTGGACTCATATATTAGTGAGTGTCCTGACAGTGCTTTGATGGTTCTTCGGACAGTGGAATCTCGTGATTTCACCATCGCCTCTCCGGTGTCGGAGTAGAGCTCATAGTCCATAGCGATTCTTCGGAAGCTCTCGAGCCACGAGAGCGAGCGCTCATCGATCCATCGGAGCGGCAGGACGTTGAACTTCTTGGCCGACCCGTCAGGCCTGAGTGCGACGGTGAACTCCGCGCCCAGTCTCCGGCGGACGGTGTCAACGAGCCTCTGTCCCTTGTATCCGCCGTCGGCGAGTATCATTTCAGGTGCGGGAAGCATCCGCGCATGGCGTCGATGACGGTATGCGCGTCCACGCTGTCGTGTGATGTTCGCCTCATGGACGACAACGCCCGTCGGGAGGCCAAGCGTGTCAACCACAATGTGTTCCTTGCGCCCCTTGACCTTCTTGTAGCCGTCGATGCCACGGTCGGATGCGACGTGATGGGAGGACCTTATGCTTCTGGAGCCTATGATTCCCACGCCTGGCGTGTCCTCCCGTCCCGCCTGCCTGCGGACGATGACATGGAGGGTGTCCGCAAGCTCCTCGAACACACCCTCCCGCTTCCGCTTTCTGAAGTAGTAGAACACGGTGTTGTGGGGCGGGAAGTCCTTGGGGAGCATCCGCCATTGGCGGCCTGTCTTCACAATGTGCATGATCGCGTTCAGGATCTCCCGGAGTTGGTATTTTCTCTTTCTCTGTTGCGGACCCACGATATTTTAGTAATCTGCCACTGTTTATCAGTAAGGTTGGTTGAATATTGACTCATAACCATAATTTATTGACAACCTTGAAGTTATGAGAAATATTTCAATTAACCCACTGATTTTAAATTTATTACATGACTATATAGCGAAATTTTTCAATTAAATTTAAACAGCTTCTAGTTCTGGAATTCTTACCATATCCGCCAACTGAACGAAATAGTCATTCGACCAAATGTCCAACTCCTTCGGATTGCGCACAAAAGGAAGTACATCCTCTTTTACCTGCTTGACGTCTGCGGTAGATAGGCGCTCCTTCAGCTTCTCCTTGAATAGCTCTGGAGTAATATCTGCGTTGTTGAACTGCCTGCATCTTTCAGCAAAATGTGTAAAATCAAGGGGTACATTATGGCGGACATACCACTCAAAGTCATACCAGTCGGGTCCCTTAACTCTGTTTTTCCATGCACGATATACAAGAGCATGCATCTTGCCGGCAAACAAGTCGGACAGAGTGAAGCAACGTGTCATAAATGAATGTGGCTGCAACAACAATTTCTGCTCTGTCTTGAAATACAGTGGAGGACTATTTTGCATTTTGTCAGCAAAATCTAGCTTGTGTTTTCACTTTATCCTTTTTTTTAAGATGCATATGCCCGCGACGTGGACTCCAAAATAATGAAAAGATACACTAAATTATGATGATGGTGGACAGAAATGGTGGATAGAAAATCCAGAATGACACCCAAAATGATAGTCAAAATGACACCAAAAACAAAAGAATGAAACTCGCTGCTGTCCGGACAAATTTTACCATAAAGTAAGTCGCTCGACAGAACTCGCCTCCGGAACACTGACATGGTCTGTCGGCCGGATTATAAAGTTCACTGACATCTGCCCTCTGAAAGAGGATTTGTCCGATTGAGTTGGAGATGGAACGAAGACTTGGAGCCAACGCATACCGTTTCTTCGTAATGACAAGCAAGAGATAGTCACAAACGGCCATCCTGATTTGCGTGTATACGGCGCTCTGCGAAGTTCTCATACACAACAAGTCTCAATGCGTCTGGATACTTTCTGGTAGAGTAATAACCGGTAAGGCCGGTGGTCTAGTCGGCCTCCGCAAGCGTTGGACGGGGCATTGCCTTGATTCCCGAACGGTAGAGGTCTCCGCAGAGGTCAAGTGTAGTCTCAATATCTCTCATACCAGCCCTGTCGGTGAACAGGGCAAAACTCATCACTGAGAACTGGTCACGGCGACTGAACTTGATGGAGTGTCGGTCTCCCTTGTAGCGGTCGACACACTTCTCGAACTCGTATTTGTTAATGAGAGACATAATCTGAGCGAAGACTGTTTTCCCTTTGTCCATGGCTTTCGGATAGCCTCTTGATGGCTATCGCAAATTTACCAAAGTTCTAATCGGGAATTTTCTTGGGCTTGTATATTATTGATGTTTAATGATTAAAACCTTGTCGGAGAATATTTCTCCGGACACTAGTGAAATGATTCCATAAATCACCGATCCGGAATTAGGGGGGCGGCATTGCTTGTCGGGATGATGGACTGGAGCTTCTTCGGCGGGTCTTGTGTTCCGCTCTTGAATTTGCCGTTGCTTTTGGCTATTTTTGTGAGACACAAATATACGCAAAGCGATGAAGGAATATATTCAAGAAAACAGGGAGCGGTTCTTCGAGGAACTGTTCTCTCTCCTGCGGATTCCGTCAATCAGCGCGAGGCAGGATCACAAGAAGGATATGCAGCGTTGCGCTGAAAGGCTGAAGGAGCTGCTGTTGGAGGCCGGTGCGGATGAGGCCGGGGTCTGTCCGAGCAAGGGCAATCCGGTTGTGTTCGGGAAAAAGACTCTGAATCCTGAGTGGAAGACCGTGATGGTCTATGGCCACTATGATGTCCAGCCTCCGGAACCTTTGGAGAAGTGGCACACCGATCCTTTCGAGCCTGTCATCAAGCGGGACCCGACCGGTCAGGAGGCAATCTACGCGCGAGGCGCCAATGACGATAAGGGACAACTGTTTATGCACATCAAGGCTTTTGAATTCCTTCTCCGCACAGGCAGGCTTCGCCATAACGTGAAGTTCATCTTCGAGGGAGAGGAGGAAATCGGCAGCCCGTCACTTCCGGTCTGGGTCAAGGAACACAAAAAATGGCTTGGGGCCGATGTGGTCCTTGTTTCCGACACGACGATGATTTCCGACAAGGTTCCGTCCATCAATTGCGGAATGAGAGGCCTGGCCTACCTTGAGGTGACTCTGACCGGCCCGGACAAGGATCTGCATTCCGGCCATTACGGCGGAGCGGTCGCAAATCCGATACAGACTCTTTGTGATTTGATTTCCGGCCTGATAGACAAGGACGGGCGTGTGACTATCCCAGGGTTCTACGATGATGTCGTCGAACTTTCCCGGAAGGACAGGGCACAGCTTGCGAGGGCTCCGTTCGATCTGAAGGAGTTCGAGGAGTCTGTAGGAGTCAAGGCTTTGCGGGGAGAGAAAGGTTACACTCCTCTGGAAAGAATCGGTATCAGGCCTTGTCTGGATGTGTGTGGAATATGGGGCGGCTACACTGGAGAAGGAGCCAAGACTGTCCTGCCGTCCGTCGCCCACGCCAAGATTTCAATGCGTCTTGTGCCGAATCAGCAGAGCGCCAAGATCACCAGGCTGTTCAAAAAGCATCTCGAAAGGATCGCTCCGAAATATTGCCGTATAGAAGTCAAGCCGTGTGAAGGAGGTGAGGGCTTCCTTATTCCGATCTCATCACCTGCCTTTCAGGCCGCTTCCAGGGCTATGGAGGAGGTCTATGGTGTCAAGCCTGTCCCGAGCCGCGGCGGCGGAAGCATTGCTGTGCTGGCCGATATGCAGAAGATTCTCGGCGTGGATCCCCTTCTGATGGGCTTTGGTCTTGAACGGGACACAATTCATTCTCCGAACGAGAGTTACCTCCTGAGGCAGTTCTTCGCCGGAATGGAATCCATCGCCAAGTTTTATGAATATTTTGAATAGTGCTTCGGCTTGCCCGGAGATTGTGCTTTGATGGTTTTTGCGGCAGCATTCCGGCGGGTCGGCCGGTCAATCTGCGAAATGGTCCGAAGACCTCTTGGCCCGGTCGCCAGGTCTGTCGAGGTGCGTGAATCAGACAACATAAAGAGTAATGACAACTTCAGAATTATATTCACAGATAAAGAAAAAAGGGTCGATGCTCTGCGTCGGACTCGACACGGATTTCGCCAAGATTCCAGAATGTGTGAAATCAGGCATGACCGCCGGAGAGGCCGTGCTGGAATTCAATAAACGCATAATCGACGCGACAGCGCCGCATTGTGTGGCATACAAGCCTAATCTGGCTTTTTATGAATGCCTCGGAGCCGGTGGCATCTCCATCCTTGACAAGACGGTCGATTACATACGTTCCAATTACCCGGAGCAGTTTATAATCGCCGATGCGAAGAGGGGCGACATCGGCAACACGGCCAAAATGTACGCAAGGAGCCTGTTCGAGACTTTTGACTTCGACGCCGTCACGCTTTCGCCATACATGGGCAGCGAGACGGTCACTCCTTTTCTTGAATATCCAGGACGCTACGCCATAGTGGTGGCTCTGTCCTCCAATCCGTCTTCGGCTGACTTCCAGACCGCGGAGAAAAACGGCAAGCCTCTCTACCAAGTGGTTATGGAGAAGATGATGGAAATCTCCACCCCGGAGAATATGATGTTTGTGGTCGGTGCCACCAAAGCTGACAAGTTGAAGGAAATCAGGAGCTTCTGCCCGGATAATTTCTTCCTTGTCCCAGGGGTGGGCGCTCAGGGAGGAAGTGCCGGGGAGGTGATCGCAAACGGAGCAAACTCCAAAGGTGGACTTCTCATCAACTCTTCCCGCGGAGTTCTTTACGCTTCTTCCGGCGAGGACTTTGCCCGGGCGGCGGCGGCCGTTGCCGCCAGTACCGCCTCCCTGTAGCCCCGGTACTTGACTATTAATCCTTCTCCGGTTTCCGCCTTTCCGTTCAGGATGGGCGGAAAAGGTTTGATTTTGAATCTACTGCATTATGCGCGCTCCTTAGCCCGTTTCCCTGTGCCGTGACTTGCTAATCCGGAACATTGTCAGTAACTTCGCCGCTCTTTGGCCATAAACTGAGTGAGAGGACAATGAAGAAGATCAAGGAAATACTGCGGATCGGGCTGCCGATTATGCTCGGTCAGGCTTGCGTCATCATTTTGGCGTTCGCCGACAACATTATGATCGGGTGGCATAGTGTCGATGAACTGGCCGCCTCGTCGTTTGTCAATAATATTTTGAACCTCTTCATAATGACCGAGTTGGGATTCGCAACCGGAATGACTCCGATGATTGGGGCGCACAACGGGACAGGTAATGTCAAGGGAATCGGTAAAACGGTCAAGAACGGCTTGATTGTCAACGGAATCATCGGTGCTGTCAGTCTGGTTCTTCTGGCGGGCTTGTATCTTGGTCTCGATCATTTCGGACAGGAACCGGAACTGATGCCCTATATCCGGCCATACTTCATAATCGTCGGTTTTTCCACCCTGTTCGCTCTCGGATTCAACGTCCTCAAACAGTTGACCGACGGAATATGCAGGCCTATGATTTCTATGACCTTGCTCATGTTCGGCAATCTGCTCAACATTCTCGGTAACTGGGTGCTGATCTACGGCAAGCTCGGCTTCCCGGAGATGGGTCTTACCGGCGCAGGCATCAGCACGCTCGTCTCCAGATTCCTGATACTTATCGTGTTCATCGTGTTCATATTCAAGTCAAAAAGTATGAAGGAATATGCCCTCTCCATCAAGGAAGCCGTTGTCTCGAGGGATGAGATGCGGGGAGTAGTCAAGATGGGCTATCCTGTCGGCATCCAGACGGCGTTGGAGACATCCACATTCACTTTCGCCGCTGTTATGGCTGGATGGTTGGGTGTCCTGCAACTCGCTGCCCATCAGGTGGTAATCACGATTTCACAACTTTTCTTCCTGATGATGCAGGGACTCTCTTTCGCTGTGTCCATACTGGTCAGCAACTCCTTTGGCAGAAAGGACATCGGAGCTGTCCGTGAATATGCCCGCAAAGGCTATCTGATGACGCTTGCCATCTCGGCCACGCTTTCGGTTCTTCTGTACAGCTTCCGCTATCAGGCCGCCGGGGTGTTCAGCGACTCTCCTGAGGTGACAGAAATGGCGGTCTCCCTCTTCTTCCTGCTGTTCGCCTATCAGTTCGGAGACGGGCTTCAGATTTGTTTCGCCAACGTGCTCCGTGGCATTCAGGATGTGAAACCGATTATGTATGCGGCGTTTGTCAGCTACTACCTGATTGCCATTCCTTGCGCCTACCTGCTGGGTTTCAAGGCCGGATTCGGTATTCAGGGAATATGGATGGGCTTTCCTATCGGTCTTACTCTTGCGGGAATCTTCTTCTATGCCCGCTACCGACGTGATCTTCGCCGCCTCGGTAGTCAGACTCTTTGAACTTCATGTTCATCCCGCTGCGCCGCCGGTCACAAGACCAATTCAAGGTCGATGACGTCAAGCCAGCGGCCGAATTTGAAGCCTACCTCGCTGAAGTGGGAGACCTGCCGGAAGCCAAGCTCTTGATGGAAACGGACACTCCGGTCGTTATCGGCTGTGACACAGGCTATAAGTGAATGAAAACCGAGCGCCCTGCATTCCTCTATGAGCCTTTCCATAAGGACTCGTCCGAATCCCATCCCGCAAGACTTGGAATCCAGATACACGGTTGTCTCAAGTGTCCTTGAAAACGCCGCCCTCTCCTTCCACGGGTGGGCAAGGCAATATCCCAGGACAACGCCGTCATATTCAAGGACAAAGAACGGGAATGTGGAAGCTATCTTGCTGACGCGGCCTGCCATTGCCTCCGTCCCGACCGCCTCCGTCTCGAACGTGACCGTCGTCCGCAAGACATATTCATTGTATATCTCGGCGATGCGTCCCGCATCCCTCGTTTCGACTTTTCTTATTTGTCCATTCATTTTCAACTGTTTATAATCAACTCCTCCCGTTCCTGCCATTGTCCCGGCCTCCGTAGGGGCATCTATGAGCCGCAAAATGCCGATATCTCCTGCGGCTCAGGCTTCGGACCAATTTTGTCCGTAGGAAGAGTATCGAAGCTATAATAACCGTATGGCGATATGAGCGCAGGCCTCGGCGTCGGCGAGGGCGTGATGGTGGTTTGCGAGGTCATATCCGCAGGCGGCGGCCACGGTCTGGAGCTGATGGTTCGGAAGAGAGCATCCGTAATGGCGGCGGGAAACTGCCAGAGTGTCAAAAAACTCATAATCAGGATAGTCCATCTGATATACCCGGTGCGCTGCTTTCAGGCAGCCTTCGTCAAAGCGGGCATTGTGCGCCACAAGCGGCAGGCCTTCCAGCATCGGCGCAATCTTCTCCCATACGTAAGGAAACACAGGTGCGTTTTCCGTATCCTCGGGACCCAGGCCGTGAACCTTCCGGCAGAACCACTGGTAGTATTCCGGCTCTGGATGAATAAGGCTATAGAACGTGTCCGCGATTTCTCCGTTCCGTACAATCACAACGCCCACGGAACACACGCTCGAAGGCTTCTCGTTAGCTGTCTCGAAATCTATCGCTGCAAAGTCTGTCATCGCTTATGGTTTTTAAGCATCCCTCATAATCAATGGAATATGGCCAAAACAAGTAATCTTGCACTTGAAAAAGCTGGCTCAATATAATACAAAATACACTTTTTCAAACTAATAAGCAAACAAATTTATAGGAAGACATGCGTGTTTTTAGTCAACTGTTTCTGAATGCGGTTATTATGCTTGGAGTGACCTTGCCTTGACATATTTCTTATTCTGAATATTCTGCAAAAGCGTTTTCCGATAAAGATTATTTGAGATGGAATGACTGAAATGAGAGGAGTTTAAGCTATCTTTGCGGAGAAAGAAGCTGTTATTTTTCTTTAAAAAGTTCTTTGAGTGTCAAATTCGTCATTTTTTTCCGGCTTTCCCGTCTGACATCACCGCTGTCTTCCTCGAGAATCCGTCGAAACCGCCTGAATTTATTCCCTCAAAGTTTCAGATAAAGAAATTCAAACGACTCCTAAGTCTGCGATAAGAAAGGTGGGACGACAATTCGTGATAAGGCCGCTGAATGCGGCGGGACATATAACGGCTCGGCCGATGCAGGGGATGGTCAGAGAGGACTGGTCATTCATCTACCTTATTCAGGGTGAGGTGCTAGCGGATGTGGATGGCTTCCCGTACCTGTTGAGAGGGCAGGATTGTGCGTTGATTCCGCCTCAGGCCGCGTATTCGGTAAGGTACTTCAAGGATTCCGTCGGGTATATGGGTGCGTTTTCTGCCGAGCTGCTGCGAAATTCGGCGCATAGGATCCTTCGGCTCAAAACCGCGAGTGTGATGACCGTGCCGATGGAAGACAAGGTCTTTTTTGATGAGCTGATGATTCGTCTGACACGGTTTGCCGAAGATTTCCGGACTGTTCAGGGACTTCTTGAAGTGCTTCTATGCCAATTTGATAACGCTGTGCCGCACGGTGACATAACCGCTTCGTCAAGACTAAGTTCCGCATATCTCGCAAAAGTCTTCGACACATCCCGCACTTTTGGCGGTGTCTCCGGCTATGCCGCCGAGTTAGGGGTTACGCCGAGCCATCTGAACCGCGCGGTCAAAGCAGAGACCGGACGCAGCGCCGGTGAATGGATTGAGAGCGCAAGGCTTTCGCTGGCCCGGAATCTCCTTCATGACCTGTCCGTTCCTGTTTCTGAGGTAGCCTACAGGCTCGGTTTTGAGGATCCTGCCTATTTCTCCCGTTTCTTCCGCAAGGCTGTCGGGATGTCTCCTACGGATTTCCGAAGAATGTTGTAGTGTATAAAAAGTCCAAGTCGAGGTCGCATATTCATAAGTCGTAAAGGCGGCGGCGAGTGTAATTTCGCGTCACTTATGGTTATCGCTCTTACGACATATCTGATGATGGCCGTACATCCGCTGCCGTCCGCACCTCATGTCAGGGACACGCTCTCGGGTTCTGTGGTGACGTCATCCGTGAAAAGAGAGAACTTCATCCCTGGAGTTTCGTCTGTTACCTCATTGGCAATGAGGAGGATAGAGGACAGAGGCATATCTTCCCCGAAAGAACTGTCTTACGTGGTGCCAGGACTGAATATTCCTGATTACGGCACGTCGATGACTTCCACCATCTATGTCAGAGGGTTGGGTTCCAGAATGGACAATCCGGTCATCGGACTCTACATCGACGACGTGCCGGTCTTGGACAAGAACTGCTACGACTTCTCGTTCCTTGATGTCAGGCGGGTGGATTTTCTCCACGGTCCGCAAGGGACGCTTTATGGCAGAAACTCGATGCTCGGTGTCCTTTCAGTGGAGACCCTGTCCCCGGACGTTTTCCAAGGCGCAAGGTTTAGTGTTGAATATGGCAGCGCCGCAAGCCTGTCGGCGAAAGCCTCGGCTTATAAGGGGAAGGTAGGCTTCGCCACATCGTATAACCACACGGACGGATTCTTTGTTAATGAACATGACGGCTCTCCCTGCGGTCTGTCCGACTCTTTTTCAGCACGTCTGAAATATTCCGGAAGGGTTCGCAATGCGACTGTGGACAACACACTTACGATCTCCTACACAGATCAGTCCGGGTATCCTTACCGGCGGTGGATTCCGGAGGATGATACCCGAAGCGGGAGGGGAGGTGTCCCGACGGATGGCGGCTCCGGACTTCTTCCTGTGGACTACAACGACAAAAGCGGTTACAGGCGTTTCGTCTTGATGGAAGGTCTCCGTGTCAAAACCGGATTAGGAAATTGGAATCTAAGTTCCGTCACAAGCCTGCAGATTCTTTTTGATTCGATGGATATGGATCAGGACTTCACTCCGTCTTCGATGTTCACCTTGAATCAGACCCAAAGGCAAGGCGCTTTGACACAGGAATTTATCCTTAGACCTCGGAAGCATCCCGACTGGTGGAACAGTCAGACGGGGGTGTTCGCGATGGCAAAGCTGAACAGGATGAGCGCGCCTGTGCGTTTCCTTCCGGACGGAATCAAGTCCCTGATTCTGGACAACGCCAATGCCGGCATCCCTCTGGAATTCGGGAAACTGGCTTTTCTTGAGGACGAATTCCCGATAACCAGTGATTTCAACATACTCCTCGGGAATGTCGCCGCCTATCACGAATCCTATTTCAGATCCGGGCGCTGGGCATTCGCCGCCGGCCTGAGGCTTGACTTCGAGACAAGCGGAATGGACTATGATTCAGGCTCTGACATCAATTTCATACTGTCTCCCGCAATGTCTGACTACATCCCCTTCAGCACTGAATACAAGGGTAGGGAGTCTGTAAGGTATGCCAGACTCCAGCCTAAGGCCTCCCTGTCCTATGATGCCTCTTCCCGGCGGATGCGGGCTGCCGGAATCAGCCTTTCGTTCTCGGCCTCGGTGTCTAAAGGCTATCGTTCCGGCGGATTCAACACTCAGATTTTCTCGGACATTCTCCAGAACAAGATGATGACCGGAATGATGGACAAGATCGGGGTGCATCTTGACGGTCAGGAATATTCGACGGCGGCGGGAACGACATACAGGCCGGAGATGTGTCTTGACTATGAGACTGGCGGAACGCTTGGCCTGCGCTCGGGGGGGCATATTCTTCAAGCCACGGTCACGTCGTACCGCATCGATTGCCGTAACCAGCAGATGACGGTGTTCCCGTATAATAACGGAACCGGACGGATGATGGCCAATGCGGGGAAATCCCGCAGCGTCGGTGCCGAGGCCGAGGCATTCTGGAGTTGGAGGGGATTGTCCGTGGCCTTGGCGGCAAGTGCTATGGACGCGCGTTTCGTTGAGTACAATGACGGCCGCAATGACTGGTCAGGCAATCGCATCCCGTACTCTCCTGGATCCTCGGTGTACTTCAGGTGCGGATATAAGTTCTTGACGGATGGCCGTTTGCTTCGCTCTGTTACCATTGGGGCAGATTACATCAGGACAGGAAGCATTGTGTGGAATGAGGCGGGAGACTTAAAACAGGCTCCATATTCATTGATGGGGGCCGACTTGCGGGTAGCGTTCCCGAAGGCGGAGCTTTGGCTTAGAGGCCAGAACCTGTCGGACACTGAGTATTCCGTCTTCTATTTCAAATCCGTCGGCAATTCCTTTTTTCAGACGGGAAAGCCGCGCAGAGTGTCAGTTGGATTATCAATCAATTTATAAGGTGATATGAAAAAGTTCGTGTTTTTTTTGATGGCGGCGGCCTTGCTGCTGCCGGTGTCCTGCTCCAAGGAGAACGGGACAGGTGATGAGCCTATGGCTTCAGGTGAGTATGAATATTCCGGCAAGATGATCGTCACTGCGGCCGGGACAGAAAATGTCTCGGAGAATATCGAAGTCGATGTGATCCTTGACACAAAGTCCGGAAAGTTGGATATCGAGTTTGAAGGTGTCAAGTTCGTCCCTCAGATGCCGGTCACTCTGGATGTGACTGTGCCGGGCGTGGCCTATGTCGAGAAAGATGGCCGTGTCGAATTTTCCGGAGACGGCATCATCCCTCTTTCCGGAGGTGTGGTTCCGTTCCCGAATTACACCGTGACATCCCTTTCCGGAACTCTTGACAAGTCTCGGATTTCAATGAAGCTGAAATTCGGGGAATACCCTGTTTCCTATGAAGGAGTCCCTGACAGGTAATCCTTCATCCCGATGTCACTGGCATCCGTCCATTGAGGGTGAAGCCAAATGGCTGTGTTTGAATACTATTCTCCGTACATCTCCTTGCGGTTCGCAGAGCCGCTCGGAACCGGAGCCTCCGGGTCGTCGATTGTGGAGTCCACAATTCTGGCGACCTTTCTGGTTATGTCGGTCTCCAAGAAGCGGATCTGGTCCGGGAAGGTCTCGACCATTGAGTCGGCGATCTCATGCCTGTGTCCCAGATATCGGAAAGCGTTGTAGGTGTAACCGTTTTTCCGGAAGATCTTTACCAGTTTGTCAGTCCCGGCAAACACCCAGTTGAAGACTTGTAAGTTGCCGTAGTTCACGACCTTGTCCTCAGTCCCGTGAAAAAAGGCTGTAGGAGCCGGAGCCGTGGCGTACTTCGGCATTCCCTCGCGGGAGAGAATGGCTCCGGAGAAGGACATCACACCGGCGAAGCGGAAACCTTCCGGCAAAGCCTCCGTGGCCTTGCCGTTGCATAACATCCATTCCGCCTCAAGCACGGTCATCGCTCCGGCCGACGAGCCGCAGATCACCAGATTGTCGGGGTTTACCTTCAGCGTTTCCGCATTGTCGATGATGTACCTGGTGGCGCTGAACAGATCCTCGCACGCTATTCTTACCGAGTTGTAGAACTGTTTGACAGAGCCGATTCCTCCCTTTGTCTTCACACCTTTCATTCCAAGTCTGTAGTCTATTGTCAGCACTGTGTAGCCCTCGTCATTGAGCATCTTGAACCACGGCAGATAATCCTTGTGGCTCCGCTCTCCTCCTTTGAATCCGCCGCCGAAGACAAAGATGATTGACGGTTTGGCATTGCCTTTCAGGCTTGTCTCGCTTCCGGTGGATGCTGCATATTCATCAAGGAAAAGTTGGTTGCCGTCCTTGACGGCGAATTGATAAGTGTTTGTCGGTGAATATGTTTCCTGAACTTTGGCGCTTCCGGTCGTCAGTATGCCGGTGAATATGGCGGCGATTGCCGTCAGTTTCTTTATGAATCCGTTCATTCGCATTATGATTGTTTCTTGTCATCCGTGGCGGAAATCAGCCTGCGGATAGGTTTGACATCTGAGAAGAAGCTGGCCGCGATGACTCTTACCACGGTGTACGCCGGAATCGCCACGAGCATTCCTATGATTCCTCCCAAGTGGCCGGCCATCAGCAGCACGATGAAGATTTCCAGAGGGCTGGACTTGATGCTGGTCGAGTATATCAGCGGCTGGAAGAGGAAGTTGTCCACCAGCTGTGTGCAGACGAAGATAGCGATCAGAGTGAGTATGACCACGGCGAAATCCGGATAGACTCCCGCCGCGGCCGCGCTGCTGTACTTCAGCACTACTCCGAGCATCGTCCCGATCGCCCCTCCGATCCATGGCCCTACGTAAGGGATGACGTTCAACAGTCCGGTCATGAACGCTATGCCGACGGCGGGATAGAACCCGATTCTTGCTATTATCCAGAGACCTATGAAGTTGAGCAGGGCGACACCGAGGATTTCGGTAAGAAGGCCGACGAAGTAGCGGCTCAGAAGATGTTCGATGTCTCCTATGGCGCTTATGGCCGTGCTTTCAACCTTGTCCGGCACAATGGCTCCGATAATCCTGCGGAAGAGGGTCTCGTCTTTGACGAAGAAAAACCCGATGAACATCACGGAGAAGAGCCCTATGCCGAAAGAGCCGAGCGCTGACGCGACAGATCCGACCATAGAGGTGAGTGAACTGATGTCGAAGGCGTTCTTTATCCAGTCGAACATCGCTTCCTGAATTTTGAAACCGCGTCCGAGGGAAGGGATTCTGTCGATGAGCCAGACATTGACCCTGTCGAACCAGACGGTGATTTCCGAAGCCTTGAGCGAGGCCGACTGAAGGTTGCCGGAAATGTTTGAGACTATGCCTGAGACAACCGGGACAATCTGGGTGACTATCCCAAGGAAGATTATGAGAATCAGTGCGAGCGAGACAATCGCCAGCAACCAGTCCGGGGCGCTTTTACCCTTTATCCTTAGGTGCTTCAGACCTTTCATCACCGGCCTGCCCATAAGCGATACGACCGCCGCCAATATTATATAGACAAGCACGCTCCTGAAGTACCAGCAGAATGCCGCTGTCAGGGTCGCCGCGGCCGCCCAGATAATGTATCTTGCGAGTTTGTCGGAGCTTCTTTCCTTGTTCATCGTTTAGTTCTTCTTCTTGTCCACAAAAGTACTAAATTCATTTTACATTTCAACGGATAGTTTCACACCCCTCTGGCGCGGCTCTGCCAAGAATCTGTATGATAATATGTTCCCTCGTCATTTATGCCGTCTTCCGCTCCTCCTCCGCGTCGTCCATTTTCCGCCGACGTATTCCGTCCATGCGGGAAGAGACCGTCCATGAAACCAAAAATCGCACTGCCGATGATTCCCGCCATCGTATCCGAATTGGAGACACCAATTCGCCGCAGAACGCACCCAGGCGCATATCCCCGTTCCCGACAACTGCAAATTCGGTTTTTTTCAATAAAAAATCGCAGGATTTGCAACTATCTTAGAATTAAACGGTTATTCGGGTTGCATGGAAATTGGGTGACGAGATGGCGACCGTTTGAGGTGTCCCGAAAAACTTGGACATAACCCGAGAGGATTATGCAGGAATTGAAGAGTGCGGTAAGCACACAAACAAAAATCAAGGTTATCCGAGCCATCGAATCCGGAATCAGGCAGCAAGTCATTGCCGACACGATGGGTTTGGTCTTGGGAAAGTCAGGGGAATCAGGGCCGGAACAAAAGCTGACATAAAAGCGGTGACGGGCTTTTTGGCAACGTCATCCACGTCTCAGAAGGAAATGATGGCGCATGCGGTGAGGTCATGTGGCGGGAATGAGTTATCTTCGAGGAGGGAAAGTCTGGGCGTGTCCCGTCGAACTCTTCGCCAACGGATACTCGCGGCGGAGATGGGTTTGTTGGAAGAGTGTTACCCGAATGTTTCCATAAAGTCCACTGTCAAGATGAGAAAAGACAATGATAGGAAAGCCGGCCGGAATGAGCTGGAGACCAAGGTCAAGGAACTTGAGGACGCCAATCTTCTGCTTCGGGCAGAATGCGATTATCTTTTAAAATAAAAAGAGGAGATCGAGATTCAGATGGAACTGGAATATGCCGCAAAGCATGGACCGCAGAAGTCATGGCCGCGCGTGACCTAGTACCGGGATATGGTCTCCGAATCATGCTTCCGGCGTCCGGCATGAAGAAGAGTACATACTTCTATCGCCTGGCACACCTGGAGATGTCCGAGGACGAACTGAGACTGAGACGCAACATCTTCAATATCTTCCATGAGAGTTTTGACTACTATGGACACCGCAAGATAACCCTGGAACTTGAGAGGCAGGGGACGAAAGTAGACAAGAAGACTGTCGCGAAGATAATGAAGGGGGAGGGGCTCAGGTGCAAGTATCGGCCAAAGAAGTACAGGCGCTATAACGAGGATGCATATGCTATTGTCCCGAACACATTGAACAGGGAGTTCAGCAGCGACGAGCCGATGAAGAAGATGACCACAGACGTCACTGAGTTACATCTTTTGGGCGCGAAGGTATATCTTTCACCTGTTCTTGACTTCTTTGATAGGGGGATACCCTGCCATCAGATAGCGACAGCTCCGAACTCTGATATGGTAATGGGAATGATGGACAAACTGAAGGACGGCTTCAAGGCCGCAGGAAAAAGCATGGAAGGCATCTTGCTCCACTCGGATCAGGGCAAGTTGTACAAAGCCAAGGTCTATATCAAATTCGCCAAGAAGAACAGGATCGAGCGGAGCATGTCGAACAAGGGGAACTGCTATGACAACTGCGTCATCGAATGCTTCTTCGGTAACCTCAAGACCGAGATCGGCGGCCTGTGCCAGTTCAAGACCGTGCAGGAACTGATAGACAAGATTGAGCAGTACATAAAGTACTACAACGAGAAGAGGATCCAGATAGGTCTTGGAGGCCGGAGTCCGAAAGAGTATAGAGAACACATGATGCGCGTTGGCGCAGCATGACAAACTATGAAAAACTTCGCGGGGCTAGACCCGGCGGCTGGGACGCAGTCCCCATTGAGCCGATGGGAATGAAATATTGTTGAACCAGTCCAAGAATAAAGGGGCAGCTCACATTTCAAATCGATGTTGTTAAAGAACTGAATTGATTACCATGTCAAAGTTTTTTATCCTTTACATCTTCTATTGCCTCAAATCTATTGCTTCAAACATCCTATTGGAACAATGTAAATTCCGTCTTCAGGGCGACGATATGCATGTTCGCCGGTTGCCGTTAATATCATCTTAAAGGCAGGTGCTTTCATGCGTGTAGTGTCAATCTGCTTGGCTAAAGAAGTCAGTGTCTCTACACCTTCGTTTATCAAGGTCTCGCCTCCAAGTTTGACTTCAATAAGTCCATACTGTCCGTTGCGGAGATGTACTACTGCATCGCATTCCAAACCGCTTTTATCCCGATAATGATATACTTTGCCATTTAATGCTTCTGCAAATACACGCAAGTCTCTTACACACATTGCCTCAAAGAAGAATCCCATTGTCTTCAAGTCATTCATTAAATCGGCAGGACCTAAACCTAATGCAGCAGTAGCAATAGATGGATCAACAAAATAGCGTGTATCTGCTGTACGGATTGCTGTCTTTGAACGAAGATTCGGATTCCAAGCAGGCATGTCTTCTACCACAAATATCTTTCTTAAAGCTTCGAGGTAAGAACTTATAGTATCATCATCAAGTGTGGCGGTATCATTATTTTTCAAATCCTCTTTTAATGTGGCGATTGATGCTTGTGTTCCTTGATGTCGGGCATATGCTCTCATCAAGCGTTGCACTCGTTCCGATGCTCTTTTGACACCATCGACTTTGGTTATATCTTCCTTGGTTACTGCATCGTAGTAATCGAATGCTTGCTCTAGTGCAGCTTCTTCGGGTAATCCAACAGCCATAGGCCAACCACCACGACAAATCAAGAAAGCAATATCTTGCAATTTAAGTTCATTCTTTTCCAGTATTCTCTCTGGAGCAGTAAACAGATTGCCAAGACTTACCTTTCCGTTTGACTCTCCAGATTCAAACAAGGTCATAGGTCGCATAGTCAACCAGGCAAAGCGTCCTGCTCCGGAATGTTCTCTTTCCTCTTCAGCCTCCTTGTCGGGAACTGCAGAGCCTGTTAGAATGAACTGCCCCATTTCACGACGGTGATCAACAGTATATCTTACAGCATCCCACAACTTGGGCACAGTTTGCCATTCATCAATAAGCATTGGTGTGTCCCCTGACAATGCTGCATCTGTATCTATTTCCAAAAGACTTTTGAAGTTGTTCTTTACATCAGTTCGAGCCAACAATATTTTACTGGCTGCAACCTCCTCTGCTGTTGTGGTCTTTCCACACCATTTGGGGCCTTCTATCAGTACGGCTCCCTTCGCCTGCAATTTCTTTTCAAGCAGGCTATCCATTATTCTATGTCTGTAACCATCCATAAATTAAAGTATTTACATACAAAGGTAATCAAATAATCTTGTGTTCGGCAATTTGGAATAATATTTTTCGGTAATATGGCTTAAAATTATTCGGTAATTTGGCGCTATTCTATTCGGCAAAACGGAGCCGGCCTGTAATGCAATTACCGTTATAATCATTTTATGATGATTATTGCAAGCTCATTGCTAATTATCTTATTCTTTATGGTAATGGTTGTCGTTTCCACCACTCTTTAATGCGAAGAATAAGTTGAATCCGTCCTTCTTTCGTTGAGTTAGACATTCCAATACCTTTTGCCTTATCCTGCTTGCCTCATAGGTGCTCAACCTAAATGCAAGAGCGATGACCACTTCATGGTTGTAGAAGGTTGCCCAACTTGCAGGAGTAATCGTGTCGCATCGTTGAGTGATTACAGGGCAGAGTGTTCCACGCTTATTATTGCTTTGATGGTGGCTCGGAGTATCGGCGCTATTACCCCGAACAACTCCATTAACTCCACTTCGGACATCCAAACATTACCGCTTGGAATATTTACATTGCCGCTTTCGCTGATTGTTATTATTGCTCGTTCCATACCTATACATATTAGATTGCAAATCTTTCACATACTCTACTCTCAAACGTAGATATATCGTGTTCAAGTTTGGTATTGGTTACTTTAACGTAAATCTGCGTTGTGGTAATATTCGTATGTCCGAGAATCTTACTCACACTCTCTATCGGCATTCCATAGTTCAAGGCTAATACTGCGAATGTGTGCCTAGCTCAATGTATGGTTAAAATACAGAAGAAAGAAGAATGAGTATCTTGCCCGAGTTAAACTTCTGCCCGAAGCACTTCACTGTTGGATAAATATAAGGATGATAGTCGTGAGACACTGTTGCCATTCCAGCATTACAGTACATTGCGGTGCAATATGAAAATGCTTCGTGTCATGGCAGGAATCAAATCGGATATTGTCTATCATGCCGGAAGACACTCATTCGCAAGCTTGATTACTTTGGGTGAAGGTGTTCCTATTGAAACCATCAGCAGAATGTTGGGGCATACCAACATTCAGACAACACAAATTTACGCCCGTGTTACCCAAAACAAGTTGTTTGAGGATATGGATAAAAGGTGGCTCAATTTTCAATTAGTATTCCGGTTCCATCACTCGACAGTATCCTAAGCTCGTCTGCAAAGGCAGTACAGACCGTATTTGAAAGTTGAAAGGTCAGGCGGCAAGCCGTTTCGGGCGGAATCTTCCTCCTGCGGAGAGTATTCAGCCCGAAAACCTTTCACCTTTCAAGCCCTGTACTCAACAATGCAGACGGCAACGGCAACGGAAACAATCGACCGATGGAAAATAATAAACTTCAAAAAGAACAGCGTACAAACAGGCTCTATAATTGACAGCCCGATTTGTACGCTGTTTCCGTTTCTATACATGGAGGGGCGTTTTTTAGGAATAATCATAATGTGGCAGACGGTAAACTGCACTCCCTCCAGAAAAACAATGTTAATTCTTGGTTGTCCCTCCAAAGAATTGCTTCAATCGCTCTATGCCTTGTTGGTGCTTTTGAGGGTTGGTCTCTTTTAGTTTGATGATGTTCTGCAACTTCCACTTAACTGATGGGTAGTTACTCAAATCCCCTGCACAGCACTTGTCCCAATTGGGCGTTCCTTCTTCAAATGACAAAATAAAGTCTTTATCTGCCTCTGTTAATGCTGCATTGACTTGTGCAATAAGATTTACTCTTGCTTCTTCATAGTCAGTATAAGTGAACTCGACATCGGACATACCCTTAAATTGATTCTCCAAAGCATCCGTTTGGTCAATGCTATTGGGTTGCAAAGATTCAATAATGGGCTTGTCGCTACCAAGCAAACATAGCATAAAACCATCTTTTACATCACCGAAAGATGATATTTTCATATACTTGCAATCAAACAAGTCTCGTGGATGCTGGCGACTCAATGCTGCTGTTATCTTACCGCCATGTAATTGTGAATATGACACGGTACGAGCCTTACATGCCATACTGAACTCTTGTTGAGCCTTAGCACACAACATCTTATCTTCAGTCACTCCGATTATGCCTCTCTTCGTGCCATTTACCTCAATCTTAACAGTTGCTCCGTTGAGTGTACATTGCAATTTCCAAACATCATACTTCGGAACGATTTTAATGCCTGGTACAGACTTCTCTATATTGGCTTTAAGGGTTCTTAGATGTTCGTTAATGGTTTTCAAACTCTCTTCTCTTTCCTGTATTGGAATGTAGGTCAAGTCAATATCCACAGAGTAACGAGGCATATTCTTATGAAACAGATTGATGGCTGTTCCTCCGTGAACCGCAAAATCTTTGATACGATACACCGACGGCATAATGCGTATCAAAAGGGCTACTTGTTTTTTGTATATATCATTCATATTCGTTCAACTCTTTAGGTATTGTTATTCTGTACTTCTTTATATATATCCCATTCTCTACTAATTGCTGTTTGGATGTACCGAGATTTATCTTATCTATATTCAGCATATCGAACCAATAATGCCCCGCTTTTTCAGCCATATATAGGAACACTCTTTTAACTCGCTGATTGTTTATATTTTCAAGCAGTGTTTGCACCACATCGGCACGCAATGAGGTTAATTGTTCCATTATATAGTATAAGTCCATATAATTATATTGTTCTGGAGCTAAAAGCAAGCATTCCATAAAAGCTTGTTCTGGAGAAGAGACCAAAACATCAACACCTTCTATCTGTATGGTACTGGTTTGTGGGACATCAATCATTTTGGTGCTAAATGGTTTGAAATTCTTATCAAAAGAATCGCTTGTCATCCATTTAGGTATATTAGAATTATGATAGGCCACCATAAGCAGAGGCTTTCCCATCGGGACATAATGATTAAATCCGAAAAGTTCCAATGCTGAATGTGCAGCCACTCTCACATTTTTGTTTAACTGCTCATTGTAACAAGACAAAGCAGCGAATGAAGATAATGAATCTCCGGTACGATACATAACCCCTTTATCCAAAGTCGCAAGCCACCCGGATTGCCGATACTTTCTTATCAACTGATCTGAATAACCATTCTTTCTTAACCAATCAGAGAAAAAGAGTCCGTTTTTCTTGCCTAATACAAGCAATTGGTTTAATTTGCTTTGATATTCTAAACTCATAGTTTATAATAACCGATTAAATTCAACTACAAAGGTAGTGCTTTTCTTAATATCCATAATAAAAACGGTTGCTTTTATTTGTCTAAACTAAACCTATGGTATAGAATAATCAATTAAAAGCAACCGCCTGTGGCAAAGGAACGATTATCCACTATCCCGTAACCTATATGCCTCCTTGAATCCGCTCATTATTGTCCGCTGTACATCGGAGGTACAGTAGAGGATTTTACCGCCTACCTGAATGTAGGACAGGATGCCGTTGTTATGATAATCCTGCAAAGTCCTTCGGCTTACTTTCAAAATGTGCGCGACTTCCTTGTCGGTCAGCAGTTCGTCATTGAACGCACCCGGCTGGCGGCTCTCAAATAGTTTCTCAATCGACACCAATAGTCTGTCGATGTTTAAGTGGAACATCTTTACCCACTCGTGGTCTTTTTCTCTGATTTCATTGCTCATACGCTTTTAATATTATTTGTTGTTAGTTCAGTCAATTCACTTGGTTAAATGGTTCTACCTCGCCATTTGGCTTCCTTGCGTCTATCCTCTACAATCTTGATAATGCGTTCAACATCTTCGGGACGATAGTAGGTCTTGTTTCCAATCTTGCTGAATGCAAGCGTTCCATTATCACGAAGCGTCTGCAATGTCCTCGGACTGATACGCAACTTTCGGCATACATCGTGGTTGTCCATCCACTTGTCAATTTTCTTCTCACCGTGTCGGCGACAAAGATTGTCCACTCGCTGCACGAAGTACTCAAACTTGGCAGCAATTCCCTCAAAGGTTTTCTCTTCAAAACTGATGATGTTCATTGTTGTCAATATTTTAGTTTTGCTTTTTACAAATCTAAAGAATTCCGTAGACTTTTTTCCTTATCTACTCAGACACACTTTTTGAAACAGTAGCCCACTATGTCATCTGTGGTCAGTTCCTTAATATCCACGAATGACAAAGCT
>CAYMOB010000021.1:0-45266 GCA_964391955.1 uncultured Muribaculaceae bacterium
ATAATTTAAATGAATATATAAGTGTCTCTATTTTAATTTGAATTTATAAGTGATGGTTCCTTGTTGCAACGCGGGGGCGTCGGAGCTTTGGTTGAAGTGCGTCTTCAAAGCGGCGGCTCTCGCCGCGGCCCAAAGCCTGGAATTGCTCACGTTTGTCCCTTTTCCTCCGGGAACCGCCTTGGTCACGTTCCCATAGTTGTCCACCCAGATGTCCACCACTACAGTGCCTTCGTCTTGCTCCGAATATGCCGGCTTCGGAATCGCCCCAAGCGTGTTCCTGCCCTTCAGCCTGGCGTTCGGCTCACCTTCGGTCTTGCCGCTTGCGGTGTTGCCCTTTGGATGTCCGGCCTTGAACTCGTTCTTCGGGTCTGTCGCACTGTGCGGAGCGTTGGAAGAATCTTTCCTGCTCATACCCGGGAAGAGGGCGTTCTTGTTGATTTCCTCTTTCTGAACCGGAGTCTCAACGTCTCCGAAATCGTCCGGCCTGGCCTCGGCGGTCTTGTTGGATTTCTCTGACCTGTGTGGAGAATCGCTCCTCTGTGTCAGCTCGATCGGCTTTGTCCTGTCGATTTCTTCCGCCTGAGGCTGCCGTCCGCTGTTCTGCCGTCTTATCGGTCGGGACTCTTCCTCTGTGAAGTCAATCAGGAAGGTCTGCTCCTGAGGCGGCGGGTAGATGTACTTTATTCCCGTGAACGCACAGAAAAGGCAGGCCAGCACATGAACCGAGACCGTGAGAACAATCCCTGTCACAGTGGAGACCTTGGCGTCTTTCTGTCTGTCACGAAGAAACGGCTTCATCATTCAGGCTGTGTTGCGAGTATCACTTTGTAGTGGTTGCGCTTGGCGATGTTCATCAGTGACACGACCTCTTTGATCGGCACGCTCTCGTCAGAGTAGATTGAGAACGTGGGTTCCTCTTCTGTCTGAAGAAGCTCGACAAGACTGTCCTCCAAGTCGGAGTACTGGACGGGGGTCTCGTCACCGTTCAGGTGGTAGGTATAACGGTCTTCGCCCCAGTCCTTGATTGAGACCGTGACGGTCGGCTTGGCGGAAACCTGTCCTGTGCTCTTCGGAAGCAGGAGCTTCAACGCGTTCGGATTGACCAGTGTCGAGGTGATCAGAAAGAAGATCAGCAGCAGGAACACCAAGTCGGTCATAGAGGACATTGTCGTGTCCGACAAGACCTTTGTGGTTCTCTTTAATGCCATCGACTACCTCTCCTCCTCGTTGCCTGCCGGTTCGTGCAGAAGATCCATAAAGTCTATGGTCGCATTCTCCATCATAAACATAAGGTTGGATATCTGTGTGACCAGAAAGTTGTAGCCGAAATTGGCGAGAATGCCGACAATCAGTCCGCCTACTGTCGTGATCATCGCCGTGTAGATGCCGCTTGACAGCAGCGTGATGTCGATGTTGTTGCCTGCGTTGGCCATATTGAAGAAGGCCTGCACCATACCGAGTACTGTTCCGAGGAATCCGATCATAGGCGCACCGCCGGCTATGGTGGCGAGCATCGGAAGATCCTTCTCAAGCCTTGCGATTTCGACGTTGCCCATATTCTCGACAGAAGTCTGGATGTCCGCCAGAGGCCTGCCGATGCGCTCGATTCCTTTCTCCACGAGGCGGGCCACCGGAGAGTCGAACTTCTGGCAAAGAGAAAGCGCTGATTTAACCTTCCCCTCGTGAATATAGTCGCGGATGTCGCGCATAAAGTTCCTGTCAACCTGACTTGCCTTATGAATCATCCACCATTTCTTTCCGAATATGTAGATGGCTATGACTGAAAGAACAGCCAGCACAATCATAAGCCATCCTCCTTTGGCGGCCATTTCAATGAGAGAGAAAGACTCCTCGACCCGCTGTGGGGCGAGTCCTGTCATAGTTGTGGCTGCCTGTGCCGCGTCATCGGCCATCGCGGCCGCCGCTGAATCCAGGCCTGCGGCCTGCAATACTTGGAACAACATAATTATCACGTACGTTTTTTATTGTTTCTAAATGCCGGGCGTGCCAACTGCATATTTCACGCCATACAAATTGCAAATTTACGCATTTTTTCCGAGATTTCAACTCCGGTTTGGAGAGACATCGGGGCCATTGGCCTGTAGCGTGCCGGACGCCCAACCCATACTTTGGCTTTTCTGGCTTTTGAGGAAGTGTTTTTATTCCCCTCTCCGTCCTCGAGGTTGGCCAGGTACGCGTCGGGAAAACAGCTTCTATTACTCTTGGAAAGGGGACGTCAGGCCCGGAGCGGTTATTGGGCTTGGCGCAGGGAAGTACCTCCGCTTCGCGTTGCCTCTCTTCAATATTCCACTTTGGTAAGGAAAAGGGCGTTGCCGGGGACGGATTCGCCTGCGGAGCAGCGTGAGCCTCCTTGTGTCAGGGTGCCGAACCAGGACTCGTCCCGCTTGCCGCGTCCGACTTCAAGGAGAGAGCCTACCACGGCGCGCACCATATTCCTTAAAAAACGGTCCGCCCGGATAGTGAAGACAAGATAGTCGCCATCTTCGGCCGGATAGCCCATAATCCGGACGTGGTCAGGAGTGTAGGTCTCCCATCGTGCAAGAGTGACGGTGCAGATGGATGTCTTGTTGCCGCCGCCGACTTTCTCGAAGCAGCTGAAATCGTGTTTGCCGAGAAGCCTTGCCGCCGCCCGGTTCATTTTCTCGACATCGAGCGGAAAGGTGTACAGGTAGGAATATTCCCGGACGAAAGGATCTCTGCGCCGGTGCAGGAAGTACTTGTACTCGCGTTGCGTGGCGTCGAATCTGGCGTGGAATTCCGGATCACATGGAATGATTGAATGAACCTTGATTCCGGCCGGTAAAATGGCATTTATTTTGTAGCCAACCGCACCTGCGTCAATGCCCGGGGATGATGTCTCGAAGTGTGCCACGTAGTTGACGGCATTCACTTTCGAGTCGGTTCTCCCGGCGCCAGTGACGGCGATGTCCTCCTTCAAGAGGGTCGAAAGAGCATTCTGAAGACACTCCTGAACGGTTGTCGCATCGTTTTGAATCTGCCAGCCGCAGAAAGACGAGCCATCGTAGGAAAGGTTGATCCTGTAGCGCATTTTAAATAGTTGTAAGGTTGCAAAAATAGTAAAAAAACAGTATAATATGGAAAGTGTAAACATCAAGGAACTGAATGACAGGATCCAGAAGGAAAGCGCCTTTGTGGATATGCTGTCCCTTGAGATGGGAAAGGTCATCATCGGACAGAAGCACCTTGTCGAGAATCTCCTAATCGGACTTCTCGCCAATGGCCACATCCTTCTTGAAGGTGTGCCGGGATTGGCTAAGACCTTGGCCATTAGTACTTTGTCCAAGGCGATTGATGCCCGGTTCAGCCGTATCCAGTTCACTCCGGATCTCCTTCCCGCCGATTTGGTCGGCACGATGATCTACTCGCAGAAGGATGAGTCGTTCGAGGTTCACAAAGGGCCGGTTTTCGCCAATTTCGTGCTGGCTGATGAGATCAACCGTAGCCCGGCCAAGGTACAGTCGGCGCTTCTTGAAGCGATGCAGGAGCGTCAGGTGACAATCGGAGACCAGACTTTCAGGCTTCCTGAGCCGTTCCTTGTCATGGCTACCCAGAACCCAATAGAGCAGGAGGGGACATACCCGCTTCCGGAGGCTCAGGTAGACCGTTTTATGCTGAAGGTGGTCGTCAGCTATCCTAAGAAGGATGAGGAGAGGCAGATTATCAGGATGAACAATTCCGGCGAGTTCCCTACGGTCAATCCGGTGATCAAGCCGGAAGACATAGTGCGTGCCAGAGGCGTGGTGAGGGATGTCTATATGGACGAGAAGATCGAACGGTACATTGTCGACATAGTCTATGCCACACGTACTCCGGAGGAATACGGTCTTGGAAAAATCAAGGATCTTATTTCGTTCGGCGCGTCGCCCCGCGCCAGCATCTCTCTCTCTATGGCGTCTAAAGCCTATGCTTTCATCAAGAGGAGAGGCTATGTGATTCCTGAGGATGTCAGGGCTGTCTGCAATGAAGTGCTCCGCCACAGAATCGGGCTTACCTACGAGGCGGAGGCGGAAAATGTCACGACCGAGCGGATTATCGCCGAGGTAGTCAACGCCGTCCAGGTTCCGTAACGGATTGTTTGGTTTATATTCAGACATTTGCACGATGGCTACGAATACCTCAGCCAATGAGCTTCTTCGAAAGGTCCGCAAGATAGAGATCCGCACAAGGGCTTTGTCGCACCAGATTTTCGCCGGAGAGTACCACAGTGCCTTCAAAGGGCGCGGAATGGCTTTCAGCGAGGTGCGCGAGTACCAGTACGGGGACGATGTGCGTTCGATGGACTGGAATGTGACCGCCCGCCTGCGCTCTCCTTATGTGAAGGTCTTCGAGGAGGAGAGGGAGATGACCGTCGTTTTGCTTATAGACATCAGCCGTTCAGGGCTTTTCGGTACAAGCGAGAGGACAAAACGGGATTTGATAGCGGAGATAGCCGCGGTGCTGAGCTTTTCGGCCATAATCAACAACGACAAGGTCGGGGCGCTTTTCTTCAGTGACCGGGTGGAGGAGTTCATACCGCCAAAGAAAGGACGCGGCCATCTTCTTCACATCATCAGGGAAATCATCGAGCTTAAGCCCGAATCCAACGGGACCGATGTCGGGCAGGCGTTGAGGTATCTGACGAACGCGATGAAGAAGAAGTGTACCGCATTCGTGCTTTCAGATATGCTGGATGCCGACGCTGACGGCTCACCCCGTTATGAGGATGCCCTGAAGGTGGCCAGAAACAGGCACGACATCTCTGTAATCAAGGTTCATGACCCGCGCGAGAGGACGATTCCGGATGTGGGACTGGTTCATGTCAAGGATTCCGAGACAGGTGAGTCTGCCTGGGTCAACACTTCCAGCAGGAAGGTCAGGACGGAATACTCAAGATGGTTCCGATCGGTAGAGGATGGCGAGAAGAAGCTGTTCAACCGCTATCAGATTGACTCTGTTGACATCGCCACTAATCAAGACTATGTGAAGGGTCTGATGACTTTTTTCGGGAGAAGATAGAGATGAAGAGATTTGTTTCAGGAGTGCTGGCCTTGGTGGCGGGAATGATTCCGGCCGTCGTTTCCGGGCAGTCCGCTCCGGAGGGTAAGGGGATGCTGATACGCTCGGAGGAATCTTTCCTTGAGCCGCTTCAGAAACGGGACACGGCTTTGATCGGAGACCAGTTCCGCTATGGATTCCATCTGAAGGATGTCGCGGAGGGGACAAGGTTCGCGCTGCCTGACTTTTCCAAAGGCTTTATGGACAGTGTGGAGATTGTGTCCTCGTTCAGGATGGACACAGTCAGAACCTATGGCGGGAAGAATGAACCCAAGTCCTATGACATAGATGTCTCGATGGTTATAACCTCTTTTGACGAAGGATGTTATGAGCTTGTGCCGCTTTCTTTGGCCAGGGCTTCGGGGGTGGATAGGGTTGACACTCTGGTGTTCGATTCAAGGACCTTGGACATCCTCACTATGCCGGTTGACACCGCCACTTACCAGATTCACGACATAAAAGGACAGATACGCTATCCGTTGAAGGCGTCGGAGCTTGTGCCTTACGTCATCGGAGCCATATTGCTTGCCCTCATCGTCTTTTTTGTCTGGAAATTCATTGTCGCCAGACGCGGACGCCGCGGTGACGCTTCCCACAGCGACCCTCCTTATCTTGTCGCTCTGCGCAAATTGGAGAAGTACCGCGACGGCAGATACTGGGCTCCGGAAAAGCAGAAGGCCTATTATTCCGGCATCACGGATGCGTTGAGGGAATATATCGACGCGCGCTACGGAATCGATGCCTTGGAGATGACGACGGCAGAGATATTCAAGGACCTGAAGTCTTCTGGTGTCCCAGCTGACCTTTACGATGAGATGAAGGCTCTGTTTGAGACCGCTGACTTCGTCAAGTTCGCCAAAGCTTCCGCTTCGGATGAAGAGAACTCGGCCGCTCTCCCGACAGCGGTGCGCTTCGTCACAGTTACTTATCAGTCACAATTGGCCGAAGAGGAAGCCGCCCGTAGGGTGTCGGAATCCAAATCTCCGGCAAAAACGGAAGGAGGTAAGGCGTAATGTTCTTTGAATATCCGAAACTGCTCTGGCTTCTTCTGCTTCCGGCTCTGCTGGTTCTGCGATATATTTATGTCGAGTTGAGGGATCGCAGGCCTCATCTGCGCGTCTCGAGCGCAATACCTTGGAAGGCCGGAGGCGGTTCCGTCCTTGGAGCGGTCAGACATATCCCTTATTTCCTGAGGATTGCCGCCCTCGCTCTGATGGTAGTCGCCATAGCCCGTCCGCGTTCTTCCACAAAGATTGAGAAAATCGACACGGAGGGAATCGACATCGTGCTTGCGATGGATGTCTCGACAAGTATGCTTGCGAGGGACTTTACCCCTGACAGAATCAGCGCCGCCAAAGATATAGCCATCGAGTTCATCGCCCAGAGACCGTCGGACAGAATGGGAATCGTGGTGTTCGCCGGAGAAAGCTACACGCAATGCCCGTTGACTACTGACAGAGCCACTCTGATCAACCTGATGAAGGAAATATCGACCGACCTGATAGAGGACGGGACCGCCATAGGCAACGGACTGGCCACCGCTGTCGCGAGAATCAAGGATTCCGATGCGAAAAGCCGAGTCGTGATCCTGTTGACTGACGGAGTGAACAATTGCGGAGAGATTTCTCCGGAGACAGCCGCGGAAATTGCCAAGACTTATGGGATAAGGGTTTACACTATAGGTGTCGGAGCCAACGGAGAGGCCCCTTATCCGGTGATGACTCCGTGGGGAGTACGAATAGAGAACCTCAAGGTGGAACTTGACGAGAAATTGCTTTCAAGCATCGCTTCGATGACCGGTGGCCGCTATTTCAGGGCTACAGACAACACGAAACTTGCGGAAATATATTCGGACATCAACAAGATGGAGAAGGCTCGCACGACAATCGACAGCTTCCCTGTCTATAAGGAATTGTTCGGATCCTATGCCCTCGCCGCCTTGATATGTCTGTTGTTGGAGTTTGTGATTAAATTGTTGATGAGGAGGTTGCCATGATAATATTCGCCGCTCCGCATTATCTTTTGCTTCTGCTTCTCATTCCGTTTTTTTTCGTCGGAATGGGTTTGTGGCTGTGGAACAGACGCCGCCGTCTCCGCCGGTTCGGTGACGAGGCGCTTGTGAACGGACTGATGCCTTCATGGTCACGGAGCAAACTGTGGGTGAGGACCGTACTCGCCGCTTTGGCGTTCTTCTTTTTTGTGGTAGGTCTTTCCAGGCCGCAGATAGGGGCGAAGCTTAGGGAACACAAGACCAGGGGAGCTGAGATTATGGTCGTGCTTGACGTGTCCAATTCGATGCTGGCCGAGGATTATTCCCCAAACCGCCTTGAGAGGGCCAAACTGGCCATTTCCAGAATCACCGACAAGCTGCAGGACGACAGAATCGGGTTGATAGTGTTCGCGGGGACAGCGTTCGTCCAGCTTCCTATCACTTCGGATTATGTGAGCGCCAAGATGTTCCTGAACTCTATATCGACGGAATCCATCCCTATTCAGGGAACCGCCATAGGCGATGCTGTCAACACCGCCATCCGGGGCTTCAGCTCACAGAGCGAGCATAGCAGGGCAATCATTGTGATCACCGACGGGGAAAATCACGAGGATGACGCTGTGGCGGCGGCCAGACAGGCCGCCGAGGCCGGGATAAAGGTCTATACCATTGGAGTGGGATCCGTTGACGGACAGCCGATTCCGATGGACGGAGGACTGTTGAAAGACAAAGACGGCAACATAGTCGTGACACATCTGGATGAGGAGACCCTCAAGGAAGTGGCTTCCGCCGGAGGAGGTGCCTATGTCCATGCCGTCAACGACGAGTTCGGACTAACCCCTATCATCAACGACATCCGGAAGATGGAGGATGAGGAATATAATTCCGTGGTCTTTGAGGAATATGACGAGCAGTTTATGTACTTTCTCGGCATCGCCTTGGTGTTCTTCGCTTTGGAGATGCTTATCGGTGAAAGGCGCTCTCGCAGGCATTTGTTTGAATAAAAGAGATGAAGACGATATTGAGATATTCCGTGACGGCCTTTCTGTCTGTGCTTTGCTGTGTGTCGGCATTGGCTCAGACTGACCGTAGGGAGGTCAGGGCCGGCAACCGTCAGTTCAGGAAAGGCAGCTGGCGGAATGCCGAGATAGAGTACCGCAAGGCTCAGGCGAAGGATTCGTTGTCTTTTGCCGCCAATTACAATCTTGCCGCCGCGCTTTACCGGCAGGACAATTTTGACGAGGCCGGCAAGCCTTTGGAAAGGCTTAAAGAAGTGGCCCCTGCCTCGCGGAACGCTTCCGACTACTACTACAATCTTGGCAATGTCGCTGTCGGGAAAAAGGATTGGCAGGCCGCGGTGGATGCCTACAAGCGGTCTTTGCTTCTGAACCCTGGTGATCTGGACGCTAAGGAGAACTATGCCTACGCCAAGGAAATGCTTAAGAACGAAGGCGGAGGAGGAGGGGATGACAACCGGAGTCAGGACAACAACCAGAATCAGGACAATCAGGATAACCAAGGGGAGAACGATCAGGACCGGAACGATGACAAGAACGGCGATGACAAGGATAAGGATGGCAATCAGGGGAATCAGAATCAGGAAAGTCAGCCGGACCCTCGTCAGGGTGAGGGGCAGGGAGAGTCGGGAATCTCTCCTCAACAGGCTCAGCAGATGCTGAAGGCCGTCCAGGCCCGAGAGAAAGAGACTCAGGACAAGGTCAATAAGGAGAAGGCGGCTCTGCTTAAATCCCGTCAGAAGGAAAAGAATTGGTAATAGTGTGAATATGAAGAGATTGTTGTACATTGCGGCTTTTTTGCTCATAGCCATTTTTCGAGTGTCCGCCCAGAATGCCATAAGGGTTGAGGTTCCGGATGTGGTCGCTGTGAACGAGCAGTTCAATGTTACTTTCATAATTGAAGGAGAGAAGAGTCCGTCGGATTTCCAATGGTCTGAAGGTGATGATTTCCAGTTGGTATGGGGACCGCAAAAGGGAACCAGCTCCAGTTGGAGCATAATTAATGGAAAGAGGACGTCTTCCCATCAGACAACCTTTACCTACATACTTATTCCGAAATCAACAGGGTCGTTCCAGCTCCCTGTGGCAACCGCCAAGCTCTCCGGCGATAGGATTTCCTCTTCTCCTGTCTCGATACAGGTGGTGGGCGACGGAGCGTCCCAGGCTTCGAGACAGTCGTCAGGCGATGATGATCCTGGCAGACAATCAGGAGGCTCCGGCTCGTCCGCTACCGGAGACATTCCGTCCGGCGATCTTTTCCTGAAGTTGTCATTGAGCCGTTCGGAAGTTGTCATAGGAGAGCCTATAACCGCGTCCCTAAAGATTTACCAGAGGGCGAACGTGGTTGGATTTGAAAATGCCAAGTTCCCTACTTTCAACGGATTCTGGAGTCAGGAGACCTATGTTCCGTCCAATATCGAGTTCAAGCGCGAGTCTCTTGATGACAAGATCTACAACACCGCGCTCCTCAGAACCTATGTCTTGATTCCGCAGCAGTCGGGTACCATCACCATAGAACCGGCTGAACTCGTCTGCCTTGTCAACATCAGGAACAGCGCCTCGTCGTCAGGCAGCATTTTCGACAGATTCTTTGAGGATGACTACCGTACGGTCCGCAAGAGGGTGGTGACCCCGGCGCTAAGGGTCAAGGTCAACCCTCTTCCGTCAGACCAGCCCGCGTCTTTCGGTGGCGGAGTGGGCGATTTCTCGATTTCCGCCCGTCTCACGGCAGACAGCCTCAAGACACACGATGCCGCATCGTTGGTCCTCACGGTTTCCGGACGCGGGAACGTGACCCTTCTGGAAGAGCCGAAGGTCAGCTTCCCGCCTGATTTCGAGGTGTATGACACCAAGACCACCGAGAACACGGACAAAAGCAAGGGCGGAATGTCGGGCAGCAAGTCTTTCGAGTATCCGTTCATTCCGAGAAGCCACGGGGATTTTACGATAGAACCTGTGGAATATTCCTATTATGATGTCAACGCCGGCAAGTATGTGACCCTGCGGACCGAGCCTATACGGATAAATGTAGCTAAGGGGAAAGGCGGGGATTCCGCTTCTTCTTCTGTGTCCCCGATAGTCGCCGGGGTCGAGAGGAAGGACGTGAAGAGCCTGGCGGATGACATCAGGTTCATATTCACCGGCAAGCCGGATCTTTCCGGCTCAGGCTCATTCTTTGTCGGTTCCGCCGTTTTCTGGGTTTTGCTCACTTTGCTGACGTTGTGCTTCGTTGCGGTGTACCTCACCTTCAGGAAGGTTGCCGCTATGCGTGCCGACATCGCCGGCACCAAGAACAGGCGTGCGGCGAAAATGGCGCAGAAGCGTCTTAAACAGGCTGGCGAGTACCTCGACAAGAATCTCTACACGGCTTTCTATGAGGAACTTCATAAGGCTCTTATTGGTTTTGTATCAGATAAGTTGGATATGGATATGTCCGAGATAAGCAAGGATAACATAGTTTCGGCTCTTGTCGGGAACGGTGTAGGAGAGGAGCGGACAAAGGAGTTTACCGATCTTCTGGACGCCTGTGAGTTCGCCCGCTATTCTCCGGACGGAGGCAACGAGGCGATGAGGTCGCATTACGAAGATGGCCTCAAGGTGATATCGTCCATAGACTCAAGCCTCAGGCAAGGCGGACATTCGGCACGCAAGGTGGTTACGGTCATTGTGTTGGCTCTTTCCATGGGCTTCTCGTTCAATTCTCAGGCCAGCGATCTGGATTCTTTGTGGAAAGCCGGAGTCCAGGCATATTCTGAGGGCCGGTTCTCCGATGCGGCCTCAGCTTGGGGTGATATAGAAGAGAGCGGCGGGAAATCTGCCGTTCTGTACTATAACCTTGGAAACGCCTGGTTCAAACTGGGTGGCTATCCGAGAGCCATTCTCAACTACGAGAGAGCGTTGAGACTTGACCCTTCCTATGCGGACGCTCGCTATAATCTGGAGTTCGCAAGTGGTTTTGCGCAGGACAAGATCGAGCCTGTGCCGGAGTTCATCCTTAAAAGCCTGGCGAGAAAGGTCTGCTACCTGATTGGCTCGGATGCCTGGGCGGTCATATTCCTTGTCCTGTTCGCCGCTGCGCTGGCCTTGGCGTTGCTGTTCCTTCTTGGCTCGTCTATTGGCAAAAGGCGCGCGGGATTCTATTGCGGAATAGTTTCGCTGCTTCTTTCTTCCGGTGCGTTGGGATTCTCTCTATGGCAGAAATCTGACAGCGTTAAGACTGATTCCGCCATTGTGATGTCTCCGGTCTCGTCGGTGAAAAGTTCCCCGTCCAGCGGCTCCTCAACAGACCTGTTTGTTATCCACGAAGGCACGAAGGTCATGATTCTGGACCGGATCGGTGAATGGAGGAACATCTCACTCGCCGATGGCCGTCAGGGATGGATGCCGGTCTCCGATCTGGAAGTGATATAGAGATGAACGCAACCAAGAAGCTGTTTAAAATTTCTTTGAGTCTTAAATTTGTCATTTTCTTCCGGCTTTCTCGTCAGACAGCACCGCTGTCTTTCTAGAAAGTCCGTCGGAACCGCCTGAATTCATTCCCTAAAAGTTTCAGATAAAGAAATTTAAACAGCTTCTAAATGCCTTGGTTCGCCTTTTTGCGGACAAAGGCATTCAGTGGGTTTCTTTTCCTTTTGATAATCAGTCTCTTGTCAGAGTCTGTCCGCCAATGAACTCCCTCATGATGGAGGTCGGCGGTATGGCAGCTATTTCAGATGGCTGGATAGCCACTATGTAATCCAGAAACTTAAGAAGCCGCACAGCTTCTGAATATGCGGGAGAATTAGGTGAGATCCTGCGCAGAAGAGGCTCGGCGTAGTATTTCAGCATCGGAAGCTCAAAGATAAGGGCGGAATTGAACAGAGCGTCGGCGTTCTCCTGGAACGGGAATATGTTTCTGGTTTCCCCGCGGCGCACGCTGTTCCACCTCATTATGGTCTCTTCCGGAGTGATGCCCCTGACCCGGTTGTCACGCACCATCCTGCGGAGCAGACGGTTGTCGGATGTGGACATGTTGTTGTTCTCGTCGATGTTGAGGGAAGTGAGCGCTGAGACATAGACTCTGAATATCCTTGAGTTGTCCACCGCCGAGGTCATCTCCGGGTTCAGGGCGTGGATTCCTTCCATAATTAGAATGTCCTTCTCGTCCAGCCTGAGCCTGTTGCCTTCAAAGACCCTGCTGCCGGTCTTGAAATCAAATCGCGGTATCTCGACCTCCTTGCCTTCAATCAGTTCGTTCAACTGCCTGTTAAGGAGTTCCAGATCCATAGCGTGGAGCGACTCGAAGTCATAGTTCCCGTCCTCATCTTTAGGCGTGAGATCCCTGTCCACGAAATAGTTGTCAAGCTCAATGACTTTCGGCTTGAGCCCCAGCACCTTGCATTGCAATGCGATCCGCAGGGAAGATGATGTCTTCCCGCTCGATGACGGTCCGGCTATCATCACGATCCGCTTAACCCCTCTTTCGGCGTAGATGCTGTCGGCTATTCTCGCATAGTTCCTTTCGTGAAGCGATTCGGCAAGATTGATGATGCTGACAGCCTTGCCGTCTTTCACCGCCTTGTTCAGCGTGCCGAAACTTCCGATGTTTATGATGGAACACCAGTCGGAATACTCCTTGAGCGCGGCGGCGATTTTCCCTTGCCGTTTCATCGGCATCACCTTGTCGAAATCGGTCATTGTCGGGGACTGAAGGCAGAATCCGTTGCCTACTCCGCTGATGTCGAATACTTTGAGATAGCCTGTGGATGGAATCAGAGGCCCATGGAACGTGTCGGCCCTGCCGTCCAGATAATAGACGCTGCAGCTGAATGTCCCGAGGCTTTTCTGAAGCTCGGCCTTCTGCGGCTGGTTATTGGAGATGAATAGCTTTTCCGCCTCTTCCGAGAACATCTTGACCTTCGTGAACGGCAGATCCCTCGCCACCAACTCCTTCATTTTCTCACGTATCGCGTCGATCTCCTCGTCGGTGGTGAAATAAACCTTGCTTCTTCCGTCCTCCGTCTTGCCGGTCTCGCATATCTCGCAGTACAGTCCGCTTGGAAGCGAGTGGTCGATTACCAGCACCTTGTCCGGGAAGAGTTCCCTGACCGCATTCTGAAGCGTGAAGCACAGGGAGCGTACATAGCTTCTTCTTCCCTCCGGGTGGTTGTAGCCGATGAACTCCACCTGATGCAGGTTGACAGGCTTGAAGCTCAGTTCCTTCAGCTTATTGTCCACAAGAGCGGCCAGCACATCGAACTTCCTGCCGGTCTTTTTGTCCGTCACGAATCCGCAGCACTTCTCGGCCAGTTCCTTGAGCGACTGTCCCTTTTCGATCCTGTGGTTCTTTCCGTCGTTGACGCAGAACAAAGTTATCTCATTCTTTTCCATATCCAATCCATTGTCAGAAATCTCTCAAATATACTCAAAAATGAGGCTAAAACCGCAGCTGTCACAATAATTTAATATTCCCTCGGGCAAAGAATATGCTTAAAATTTCCTTGAGCTTCATATTCGTCATTTTTTGCTTTCCCGTCAGACATCATCCTGCCTTTCTCGAAAATCCGTCGGGGCCGCGTGAATTTATTCCCTCAAAGTTTCTGATTAAGGAAATTTATACAGCGTCTAAGATGTTGTCCAAATAGTGCAAAAGGCTTCCAAAAGAAATGAATATTTCCGTTTCTTCAGACGATTTTTCTGTTTCTTTTGAAAATTGACGTTTTTAAGACGCATATTTGCCGCGGTTCTTGGAAACTCCTTTACAATGTTTTCGGAAATCACTTAAAGTAAACTCAAACTATGTTGATTGACATTCTTGGGGCGAAATGCGTCGGCATCGACGCTGTCCCCGTCACCGTGGAGGTGGACATAACACATGGAATAGGAATCCATCTGGTAGGCTTGGCTGACGTGGCGGTCAAGGAGAGTCTTCTGCGGACTGTAACAGCTCTCCAGTCGCTCGGGTTCAGGATTCCGGGAAAGAAAATAGTGATCAACCTTGCTCCTGCGGACATGCGGAAGAACGGAAGCGGCTACGATCTTCCGATTGCCGTCGGTATCATAGCTGCGTCGGAGCAGAGACTTTTACCGGGGTTGGACAGGTACTTGATTATGGGGGAACTGGGACTTGACGGTTCTGTCAGGGAAGTCCAAGGGGCGCTTCCGTTCGCCGACCTTGCCGCGGCTCTTGGAATAACCGGATGCATTCTTCCGCTTCGCTCGGCTTTGGAGGCCACAGAGTGCGGTGAGATGTCCGTGTTCGGGGTGGAGACTTTGGCCGATGTCCTGCGCATTCTTGAGGAACGGGAAGATTGCAGTGATCTTTTAGTTTGGAACACAAGGATTTACAAGAGTATGGTCAGGGGCTCTCGCCGAGCCGGGGCGGAGGAACGCAGAGAGTCTATGGACTTTTCGGAAATCATTGGTCAGGAAGGAGCGAAAAGGGGAGTGGAAATCGCGGCGGCGGGAGGACATAATCTGATTATGGTCGGGCCGCCGGGAAGCGGCAAAAGTTCTCTTGCGAAAGCTATGTCGGGGATTCTGCCGCCGATGACTACGGAAGAGGCTGTCGTGACCAGCAAAATATACTCTGTGGCAGGGATGAAGGACTCCCGGATAGGGCTGATAAGGACAAGGCCTTTCCGGGCGCCTCACTACAGCGCGTCGTTGCCGGCGATTATCGGCGGTGGGGCCGGGGGCGACATCCGCCCGGGAGAGGTCACGCTGGCGCAGAACGGGATTCTCTTTCTCGATGAATATGGCCAGATGCCGAAATCGGTTCTGGAGGCTTTGCGAGGGCCGATGGAGGATCGCAAGGTGACGATCTCAAGGCTGCGCTCCAAACAGGAGTATCCGGCGTCGTTTATGCTGGTGGCGGCCTCGAATCCTTGTCCTTGCGGTTATTACGGAGAAGGGGACAGGTGCCGGTGCACGCCGGGTCAAAGGCTTAATTATCTTTCCAAACTGTCCGGGCCGGTTATGGATCGCATTGACATCCAGCTTTGGCTTCATCCTGTGGATGCGGCAAAGCTCGTCGGACGCAGGAAAGGAGAGTCCAGTGAAGTGGTGGCCGGAAGGGTTCTCCGGTCGAGGGAAATCCAGAAAAAGCGTTTCGACGGTGTCGGGATATTCACCAATTCCGAGATGAACAACCGGCAACTGGAGGAATATTGCGTCTTGGATGATGGGTGCAAGGCTGTGATGGAACAGCTGATAGGTCGGCTGGAGTTGTCCGCGCGGGCATATTCGAGAATCCTGAAAGTGGCCAGGACAATCGCCGATCTGGAACTTTCAAAAGAAATCAGGCCGGAGTTTCTCCGAGAGGCCGCCGGATACCGTTTCCTTGACCGCCTGAACCTTGACAATGTCTGACAGAAAGTGTTCCGGCAGACATGGCGAGGGAAACTAATCCTCCCAGGAAACGGTTCTGGACTCGTCCGGATTGACGGTGATGTGGATTCGGAGCGTGTCTTCGGGAAGAATCTCCTCGATGTTCTCCGGCCATTCCATAACACACAGGCAACCGCTGTCGATGTAGTCGTAGAATCCGATGTCAAGAGCTTCCGCTGTGTTGCCGATACGATAGAAATCAAAATGATACATTGGCTCTCCGTTACCGGTGCGGTACTCGTTGACAATCGCGAAAGTCGGTGAGCTGACCGCATCCTCGCGGACTCCGAGCCTACGGCAGACCGCGGTTGTGAAAGTCGTCTTTCCGGCTCCCATAGGAGCGTAGAACGCCAGAATCCTGTGTCCTTCCGTCTGTGAAAGGAACTCGCCTGCGGCTCTGTCGATGTCCCGCAGATCTTGTATGGTTATCTCGTGTCTCATATTCTTGAATTACGGCCTCAGCCACGTTTCCGGATTCTGAGGATTGCGGCCGGACCAGATTTGGAAATGCAGCTGGGTATCGCCTCCTATTGTGTCAACCGTTCCGATGGCCTGCCCGGTCTTGATCTGGTCTCCGTCCTTGACGTTGACAGTTCCCAGCTTGCAGTAGAATGAGAAGTAGTTGCCGTGCTGGACGAGGACACACTTGTTGTAGCCAGGCATCACCACAATCTGTTTCACGACTCCGTCGAACACGGCTTTGACTTCCGTCCCGGCAGGCAGGGCGATTGAGATACCGTTGTTGAACGGTAGCTTGAGGTTTGTGTAGACCGGATGGTAGCGCTGCCCGAAATGATCCACGACAGCCCCTTCTGCCGGCCACGGGAGCTTACCCTTGTTCGACTCGAATTTCTTGTCGAGGGTGTAGTCGATAGGCTGGCGTTTTGCCGTCTTGGAGCTTCCCTTGCCGGATTTGTCTCCGTTCTTGCCCTCGGTGGCCTCACGGATGAGCCTTGCTATCTCACGGTTGAGCGCGTCGACCTCCCTCTGTTTTCGTGACAGCTCCTGCTGATATTTTCTCTTGTCTCTTTTTAACTGGTTGACAAGTTTTTGAGAATCAATTTCTTCGGCCTTCAACTTGTCCATTTCCGCGACTCTGGCCGCCTTTATCGCCTCTGCTTTCCCCTTCAATGACGAAAGTGTCTCTTTTTCCTTCTCAAGCTCTTTCCGTGTGTCTATGATCTTTGAGGCCTGTGAGTTCATCTGACGCGCGAGATCCCTGAAATAGCCGAAGCGTCTGAACGCCTGGCCGATGTTGTCGCTCGCCAGAATGTACATATACCAGATCTTTGCGTTCCGGTTCACATAGGCTCCCCGCACGAGTCTTGAATAGTGGGCGGACAAAGTGTCGAGCCTTGCCTGCACGGCTTTGATTTTCTTTTCCTTGACGCGGATTGAGTCGGAATATTCGGAAATTTCCCTGTCGCTTTCAGCGATAAGTCTCCTCCTTGATTCCACTTTCCCGCTTATGAGGGTGAGACGGCTGAGAGCGTCGGTGCTTTTGGCCGCATTGCTTCTCAATTGGGCGTCAAGGATTTCGATTTCTTTCTGCAGACGCGCCTTGCGTGCCTCCTGGGAACCGATGTCCTGTGAATACGCCGGAATACGCCACGTCAATGCGGCAAAGACAAGCATAATGAATATTCCGGCGCGTCTCCCCATTATTCCTTCCCCTCCGCTTCTTTGTTTTTGGCCTGGGTCCTGTAGACTTTCGCCAGATCTGTCTCTCCGAGAGCGTCAAGAACTTCCGCATAATGCTCAAGGCAGGTGGCGCTTTCCTTGGCCCCGTAGAGCATGGCGTGCTTGAAGCAGGTCTTGGCCTCCTGGTCTCTTCCCAGAAGGTGGAGGATCCAGCCGTAGGTGTCCAGATAGGTAGGATTGTCAGGTTCCTTATCCACGGTCTTCTTGCTCATCGCGCAGGCTTTCTTCAATCTGCTGCCTTTGAGCGCGAGAAAGTAGGCGTAGTTGTTAAGCGCGGGAGCATAGTCCGGATTTATCTTCAGGACGGTGGAATAGACCTTGAAGGCTTCCTTTTCGTCTCCAAGCTCGTGGTACATATCCCCTATGGAAGAAAGAGCCGGGACTGTCAGGGAAGTGTCTTCCTTGGCTATCTCTATGATCTTCCGGTTGTTGTCGATGATTCCCTGCCAGTCTTTTTTGTTGTAGCAGACAACGTTTTTCATGTCCAGGAAGACTGTCTCCTCCGGAAACCTCGCCAATGCGCTGTCGCAGGTGATTTCCATCTCCTCCCAGTCTTTATGGTAGGCGAGCATCTGGATGTACTGGCCGGCGATGTAAGGGCTTTCAGGATGCAGAATCATATTCCTGCGCATCAGGGCTTTGGCCTTTGACGGCCTTTCTGTCGAGTGCCAGTATAACCCGGCTGCCGCGAGAGCGGAGCTGTCAGACGGATGATGCAGCAAGAGATTGTCGAAGAGAGTGTCTATCTGAGGCTGGAGATTCTTGAGGAATCTGGAGTCGGAACGTCTTGCCAGCATATCAAGGTACTGGGCCTTTGTCTGGACATCTGTGTCCTCGTCCGCCACGAACCTGTTCACCGTCCTGAAATATTCCGGGAAATTCCGCCGGACGCGGTAAACTTCCGATTCTCCGAGCAGGGCTGGAATGTACCCGTTTTGGAGATCCTGCGCCTCCTGATAGTAGGCCAGGGCGGCGGTGTCCTTGTATTCGGCGATGGAATGGTCGCCGAGCTTGGTCAGGACGTATGGGGAAGAGAACTCCTTGTTGTAGTCGGTAAGGGCTTTCAGGGCCTCGGCAGGCTTGTTCTGACGCAGCAGTATGTCATATCTTGTGGCTGTGACGCTCTCGCTTTTGCCGAACACGTTTTCGATCTGGTCCATTGCGGCAAGGGCCTTGTCGTATTGGCTCTGCTTGAGATAGAGGTTGACCAAGGTGAAGTAGATGTCGTTCTTCTTCTGGAAATCCTTCAGCAGCTCCTCGTAGGTTTCTATCGTGAGGTCATCCTCGCCGGTCAGCGAATACGTCCTGGCGAGCCTTTCCTTGTACCAGAAGTTGGAGGGGTCGATCGTGGCGGCCTTCCTGAAGGCCGCCTTCGCCTCGTCGGTCTCGTTCAGATAGAGGTGGCACATCCCAAGGTAGTAGAACGCCGCGTCGTTGTCCGGAGATGTCCCGGTGATTCTCTCAAGATGTTTTTTTGCCTCCTGATACTTCTTGCCGTCAAGTTCGGCGACTGCGTCAATCAACTCGCTGTCAGCCGTTTTGCCTCCGGGTATATTCTGTGAATATCCCAGGCCGGACGCCGCGAGCATCCCAGCCATAACCACTGCTATTAGCCTCTTGCCATTCATATTCCTAAAATCGTCGGGCTTTACACTGCAAAAATAGTACTAATACCCCGAAACAAAAAATACGGATCCGAGACTCCGGACCCGTATCCTGTCGATTATGAATCTGTCTAAACTATCCCTCCCGTCATCTATGCCGTCTTTCCGGACATATCCTTCTTCCCAACCGGTCGTTTACCACCTGCAAACCTCCTCTTGGAAGCTGTGGCGGAAAATTCCGCGTGAATGATTACGGGAAACAATTATAAACAGCTTCCAATAAGCCTGTTAAAGGTTCTCGTTGGCTTTCTTCCAGTCCTTGATCTCAGGGATGATTCCGAGAGTGATGATTTCGTCGCGCATCTTGCAGAGGTGCTCGTATGAAGCCTGAAGGGCGGCCATCTCCTCCTCTGTGCCCTCTGGGTTGGAGAAGCTGACACCGTCCTTGTTTATGACAGTAGGCATCGCCATCATCACGTTCTGGTATTTCTCGTTGTTGACGTAGGTGCCGGCAGGCCAGGTGAACTCCTCGCCTCCCATCGCGGCCTCGATCATCTTGACAGCGTTGTATGCAGGACTCTGGAACGAGCTGCGGCCGCGGAGCTTGATGATGTTGGAGCCACCCTGGATGGTAGCCTGCTTGATGGACTCGAATCTCTCAGCTGAAAGGTTCATCTCAGAGAGAGGCTTGCCGTCGATCTTGACCTTGGAGGCGAAGACCGCCATAGCCTCGCCGTGTCCGCCGTAGGTGTGCGCGCCGGTGACCTTGTACTGAGGGACGCCGAACTCGGCCGCAAGCTCTGTCTGGAGACGTGTCGAGTCAAGAGCCGCGAGGGTGGTGACCTGAGAAGGCTTGAGACCCGAGTGGAGGAACACCACGAGACCGGTAAGGTCGGCTGGGTTGAAGATGATGACAACGTGCTTTACGTCAGGGCAGTACTGCTTCACGTTCTTTCCGAAGTCCTCGGCGATCTGGCAGTTGCCTTTGAGAAGATCCTCGCGGGTCATTCCCTCCTTGCGAGGGGCGCCGCCAGAGGAGATGATGTACTTGGCATCCTTGAACGCTACCGCCGGATCGGTTGTCCAAGTGATGTTGGCGCCTTCGAAAGCGCAATGGTTCATCTCGGCCACAACGCCTTTGAGTCCCGGCTCATAGACATCGTAAAGGCAAAGGTTTGGAGTAAGCTTGAGCATCATGGCTGTCTGGGCCATGTTTGATCCGATCATACCGGCCGCGCCGACGATGACCAGCTTGTCATTTGTCAAAAATCCCATAATTGAAAAAAGTTATAATAAATCCTATGTTGTCAAAAGTGTCGCAAAGATAACAAAAAGCATTGTATTTTCGTTCTGAATTAAAAAATCATTATATTTGCACAGACAAAGTTTAACGTATTATATGGAACCTCCCAGTTCTACTCTGACAGACGGCAAATCAAAGGCGGATCCCCGATCGGACGATCCGCTGCCGAGCATCTTTTTCTTAGGTCAGTCGTTAGGTGACCCGCTCCGCAAGGTGTCGGGCGTTTTGTCGTGTTGTTTTGTGAACTATTGAATTATGGCACTATATTTAAAAAAGGAATTGGAAGAATCCAGATCATTGATAGGGGTCTGGCAGATAACTGAGACAGAAGACAGGCTTAGGGAGCTGGCCTCCGTGCCGTCTGACGAAATGGAAGAGATCTCGTTCATCAGCAATGAGTCGCTGCGCAAGCAGAGACTGGCCGTAAGGGCTCTCCTGTGTGAATTGTTCGGGGAGAAGATCTATCTGAGCCACCACGACAACGGCAAGCCTTACATAGAAAACAGCGTCACGAACATAAGTATCACACACACCGATAAATATGTCGCGGTAATTCTCAATGACAACGAGGATGTGGGCATCGACATCGAATCCTTGTCCCGCGACTTTTCGGCCGTTGAGCGCAAAGCTCTTTCCGAGGACGAGGTGGATGACCTTGAGGAGGACAAGAGGAATGAGCAGCTGGCTATCTACTGGTGTGCCAAAGAAGCCATATTCAAAAGATTGTCGGCCTATAGGGTGAACTTCGCCGAGCAGATCGAGGTGGAGCGCTTCCGCCCGAAGGGTGAGGGGGAGCTTGACGCCACCTTCATCCACAAGGACGGCTATGAGGAGGAGTTTGAGCTTGAATATATGACCTTCGACAACCATGTCCTTGTCTGGGTGGTCGGTTAGAGGGTCTGTTTTAATCCTTCATATTAACCTATTAGATTTGTAAGTACAATGTCAGTAACAGTTTTGGTGTTGATCGCCGTTCTGGCGGTAGTATTCCTCTACATCTTCTTTACCCAGCGTGGCTTTGTCAGCCTGGAGGAAAAGATGAAAAACGCTTTCGGCCAGATTAATGTGCAGATGAAATCCAGGTGGGACGCCGTGACCAATCTGGTGGAGATGACCAAACAGTACACCAAGCACGAACACGACACCATTGTGGATGTGGTCTCCAAACGTTCGGCGAGGATTTCCAGCCCGGCCGAGCTGGCTGAAAGCGAGGCTTCTCTGAGGTCTGTCTTGGGACGGCTTAACGTCGTGGCGGAACATTACCCGCAGTTGGCGGCCGACACTGTGTTTGTCAAGACAATGGGAGAGATCAAGGACTATGAGGAAAAGGTTCGTCTGAGCAGGATGGTCTATAACGACTGTGTGACCAAGATGAATGTGATGGTGCGACAGTGGCCGTCATCGATGGTGGCCTCGATGCTTCATTTCACGACACGCGAGCTTCTTCCTGAGGATCCGTCGGTAGCGGGCGCCCCTTCTGTCTCGGACATATTCAACAAGTAAGGAGATGAAAAGGTTCCAGGTTTTTACCCTGGCCGTCGTTCTTTCGCTCATCGCTGTTCCGTTTTGTGCGGGCAGCGATGTTGATTCTTTGAAAATCAACGTTATGCTGCGGGATGACGGCTCGGCTTCCGTGACCGAGACCTGGCAGATAGACATCTCCGATGACATCTCGGAGTGGTATCTTGTCGCCGGCAATATGGAACGGATGACCATCCGCGACCTTCAGGTCAGGGATGAGACAGGCGCTGAATATCTCAACGAGGGTGAGTGGAATGTAAACCGAAGCCGTTCCCGCAAGGCAGGCCGGTGCGGACTCGTGACCAAGCCTGACGGTTATGAGATTTGCTGGGGTGTCGGGAGTTCCGGCCCGCACACTTACACTGTCAGCTACCTTCTTACGGGACTGGTCAAAGGGTATGAGGATATGGACGGTTTCAACCACATGTTCGTTGCCCGTGGTCTTGGCTCGTCTCCGCGGTCGGTCACATTGACAATCCGCAGGGACGGACAGGAATTCACTGCCGATGATACCAAGGTCTGGGCGTTCGGCTTCCGCGGGGATATTCACGTCAAGGACGGAGCCGTTGTCGCCCGTTCGTCCCGGCCTTTTGTCAGGGAAAGCGCTCTGATCGCTATGGTAGGATTCCGGAAAGGCTTGTTCCATCCTTCCCTGACGGTGAACGGGACATTTGATGAGGTCCGTGAGAAGGCGATGAAGGGCAGCGACTACCGGAAGCCCGCTGAAGAAGGCAAGAATGACATCTGGTACGCCCTGCTGGCCGGTCTGGGAGCTCTTCTGGCTATCTATGGGGCCGCTAAGTCCGTCGCCGGGACGGTAAGGCGCAAGAAGGAACTTCTGGGCGGGCGTATGAAGGATGTGCCTTGGTTCAGGGACATCCCTCTTAAAGGAAATCTTAAAGAGTCCGCCGGCGTCCTTCTATGCTTTTCGGGAGAACGGCTTAAGGAGAGAGAGCGTCTGATTGCAGCCTACATCACGAGACTTTTCTACCGTGGCGCGTTCGAAGTCGTCCCTCAGCCGGGCAAGTCCAAGCCTGTGATGAGGATAAAGCCGCTGGAATTTGACGGGGCGGAAGTGGACGATTCATCTGACAAGGCTCTTGAATATGAGCTGTACTCCTTCATCAGTGAGGCTGCCGGCGAGGATGGAGTCCTTCAGAAGAACGAGCTTAGACGCTGGGCGAACTCGAACGGAATGGCTCTGTGCGAATGGACGAAAAGAGCTTTGCCGGAAGGGGAGACTTTCTGGACGATCCAGCCTGAGGAGACCCGTCAGGTCTTCGGCCTCAGAAAGTATCTCAAGGAATTCACATTGATAAAGGACAGAGGCGTCGTTGAGGTAAGGCTGTGGAGTGACTATCTTGTGTTCGCCGCTCTCTACGGCATAGCCGACCAGCTGATAAAGGATTACCGCAAGGTTTGCCCTGAATATTTCACCTTGTCCTCCTCGGCGGAGATGCTTGATGACCTGGCCACATCGATGATGATCTGGAATATGATTAATATGACATCCCGCAATTTCAATACTGCGATGACTACCTACGAGGCTTCTTCCGGTAATTCTGGTTCTTCCTGGAGCGGAGGAGGCGGTATGTCCTCCTGGGGTGGCGGAGGAGGTTTCTCCGGCGGAGGCTACGGCGGTGGTGGCCGTTGACCAGTGATAGGAAAGTCCTGCCGGTCGCCGGTCAAAGAAATGGAATTCGGCTTTGGCGACCGGGGGGAGAATAATAGAGGGTGACTAAAATGTTATTTTTAGTCACCCTCTATATTTTGTCGGGGTACAGTGACTCGAACACTGGACCCTCTGGTCCCAAACCAGATGCGCTAGCCAACTGCGCCACACCCCGATAACATTCCTTCGGGTTCGCCCGAAGGCCTTTCCTGACAATCGTAAATCATACGTTCTCATTGGAAAGGATTGCAAAGTTATGCATTTTTTTTGAAATGTGCAAAACTTTTTTGAAAAACATTTGCCGTAAGCGAAAAATATTATTGGTTCCTATTCCGGCGTTTTTATGAAATTATTTTGTATTGGTGTCATAATCAGTATGTTTGCGTAAAATGGCCATTAAGAAGCTGTCTAAAATTTCTTTGAGTTTTAAATTCGCCATTTTCTTCAGGCTTTCCCGTCAGACAACAACCGCTGTCTTCCTCGGAAATCCGTCAAGACCGCCTGAATTCATTCTCTCAAAGTATCAGATATGGAAATTTAAGCGGCCCTAAAAAAGGTAGTGGCTAAAAATGTCTCATTCTTAGCCACTACCTCATCTCTTCTCGTATTCCTAAGCTCTTGGCAAAAGCCTCTTAGTCATTGACAAACATAACTTTGCTGAAGAACTCGGTATGGTTCATCATCGTGCTGAAGGCCTTCTCGGCCTCGTCAAGGCGGAATCTGTGGGTGATGAGAGGGCGGACATCGATTTGATGGGTCTCGATGGCCTTAAGGGCGACTTTCCAGTCGTTCTGCTCTCCATTGTAGCAAGAGTTCCACGTTCCCTTGATTTCAAGCTCCTTACGGAGAATGGCCCAATAACCGTTCTGTGTAAGGTTCACGTCCCCGGCAGGATTGCCCATAAATACGATGCGGCCTTTCGCCTTGGCGGCTTTTAGAGACTGCTCGATGGTTGAGGACACACCGGCGGCCTCGATGCAGACATCGGCTCCCCTGCCGTCAGTAAGAGAGTTGACCCATTCCACAGGATCGTTCTCTCTGGAGTTTACGGCGTCGAATCCGAGACCCTTGGCGAAATCCACTTTCGTCTGGTCGATGTCACAGAGCATAACTTTGCTCGCTCCTGAAAGGCGCGCCCACATCGCAAGCATAACTCCGATAGGGCCGGCTCCGAAAATGGCCACTTTGTCGCCTATCTTGACTTCGGCGCGGTTGATGGTGTGGAGGGCTACGGCGGCCGGCTCGCATACCGCGGCCTCCTCGTAAGAGAGAGACTCGTCAAAGAATATCAGATTCCAGGTCTTTACGGCAAGATACTCCGCATAAGCCCCGTCGCGGCGAGAGCCGTAGTAGTCGTAATTCTCGCAGTGGCAATAGTCTCCGATTTCGTCGGAGGCGCAGTGTCCGCATGGAATCAGCGGGAATACGGCCGCTCTCTTGCCGATGAGGGATTTGTCCTCAGCATCGACGATTTCCCCGGAGAATTCGTGTCCCGGAATGGTCGGGAAATGATATGTGCCTTTCTTGAAAATCCTCGGGATGTCACTTCCGCAGATACCGCAAGCGTGTACTTTCAGAAGAACTTCGTCATCTTTCCTCACCGGAACAGGGACCTCTTCGTAGCGAAGGTCTCCGATAGCGTGTAGATTCAATGCTTTCATATAAATGTAGTTTTATATTTGTACCACAAATTTAAGGATTTTGTAAGAGAAACCATAGGAAGCCGTTTTAAATTATTCGGAACAGCTTCCGATAATTGGTAATAGTCCATATTAAACCGGCCGGTGCAGTCACGGCGGCAAAAGAATATCCCGCGCTGAAAAATGAAAAAGGAGCCGCTATACCGGCTCCCGATGACTGAACAGTTATCTTTGAATAGTTTTTGCTTTTGGTTTATCTGTTTTTTTCCACATACTTGATAATTGAGATATTCGACACTTCGATTTCCGTCAGATGAATGTGGTCGTTATCGATGTCCTCATCGTGATAATACCAATTCTGGGATTCGAAGTATGACTTCAGGTCAGGCTCGGAGAAAGTGAACCCGTGGCGGGCCAGAATCTCGTTCCGCATATACGACAACGCCGAACTGTCAAAATATTTCAACATGGAATGTTGGATATAGGTCATCTCGGTTATCGGCCATCTCCCGGCTGTGCCGTTCAGCCTTGTGAGCCGGATGACCTTTCCTCCGTTTGCCGGAGAGTAAGCGCCGGCTGTACCGTCGCGCCGGGCTTCTTTCAAAACGAGAACCCCTTCCGCCGTGACTGTGAATATCCAGCTCTTGCCGTTGGACACAATCACATTGACAGGGCTTCCGTCAACGATGCCGAAGCTCATTTCCGCGCATTCTTCGCCGGGAAGCTGGAACAAATTATCGGAGATGAGGGCGGAATTCCCGCTGTCATCCTTGAATTGTCCCTCCACGATTGAGGAAAGATCGAGTAAAATCATATCTTCCAAGGTTATACCCTCAAGCATCGGAGCCATGACTCCGGTCGTCTCATACTCGTCATCAAGGAACTTAAGATAGGTCATGCGGTTGGACACAATCGGCATAACCTTCTTTCCGGGAAGCGAAGAGGCCGTCTTGCTTTCTTCCACGTCATAGAAAAATGGATCCGCTGTGTTTTCAAGCCTTAGTGTAAATGATTCGCTGTCAATGCTCCCGGCAGGGCCTCCTGACATTCGGATTGCCTTTCCCTCGTCCAGATGCCCGGCTTTGTAGACCGCTCCGTTCATATACCAGTATTTGACGCTTCGGACATCCGGGACATAGTCCGCTTCGTCCCTTTCCATTCCAGGCCCGTCGACCGCCTTGAACAGGCAGTTTCCAAGTGTCCCTGCCATAAGAGCGCCCGCGGCTGTCAATGAAGCTATGATTGCCATCAATTTCATTATAAACAATTTATATTGAACTGTCCGTGTGTTATGATTCTGATCTTCCGGCTTTCAGGATTATGTCCTCACCTGATTTCGGAAGAACATCGCCTTTGGTCTGGCGAAGGATCGCACTGTCAAGGTCTTCCTGGTCGAAGGTCCAGACAGCCCGGCGCCCGTCCTCGGTCTTGACCGCCAGGACAAGCCGACCTCCGGAGATGTAAGGGAAGCAGGTCCCCCATCTGGTCTCGCCGTTTCCTGTCTTGAAGACGAATCTGTTGTTGAGAAAGAAACGGATTGAGAGTGACCCGTCTTCATGTCTCCAGAACCCTCCGTTGGCGAATGCGGCAAGCCTTGAAGGCACGGTCGGCCAGTAATCGTCTCCATTGCGGTCCGCATCGAGGCACAGAAGTTCATTGCGCGGTTCCGTATACTGCGGCAGAAAGCACATGCTCTCTGATTCGGAATCGGAAACGGAAATCATAACGCTGCCTGGACTCTCCATGGACGTGTGCAAAAGGATAGGCGTCATATTGTCTTCGGCGAGATAATACACCCTGCCGGTCTCGTCATCCACTGCTCCGGATTCCATCTCCTTGTTATATTCCGTTATACTTGCGAAAATCCCTTCTTTTGTCGGGACGACCATCCATACATCCTCTTCCCCGTCGGTCGTGCTGACCGCGTAGCCTTTGATTCCCGCAAGCTCCGGGAAATTCTGTAACAGGAGGTTGTAGAACGGACTCCCGGTGAGGTCTGCGTAAGATGCGAACCTGCCGATGTAGGCCATATAGATTATATGCCCGTCGTGGTCGTTGTATGTCCTGTGTCCTGCGTCGGGAACCGGGAAAAAGCTCTTGTCGTCTTCTTCCTGTGAACAAGCGCTTGCCGCCGGCAGGATTGTGGCTGCCAGCGCAAGTGAAAGCGCAAGTGAAAGGAATCGTCTCATATAGATTATTGTTCCGACTTGTCAGGTTTTGCGGCGCCAGGAATATGCTGGGCGATCAGTTCCTTTCCTTTTTTGGAGAAGAAGAAAACCACAGCGCCGGCCACAACCAACAGGGCGGTTCCGAGAACCGGCCTGTAGTAGATCCAGGCAAGGGCGACAACAATCAGAGACCATACAAATCCTACCACGGAGCAAACCGTGCTGATTCCGAATCCAAGGATTCCGGACAGGAACGGCACCACTTTCATAATGGTCTCGAGGAAATTGAATACTCCCTTAAGTCCGGCGATGACAAGCAGCAGTCCTGCGATTCTGAGGATCCAGGTCCACATCTTGTTGCCCTGATGCTCGGTCTCGAACATCTCGTCGGCGGTTTTGGCCCCGACGGTGACGGCGGAGAATGTCTTGCCGTTCTTGGAGGTGTAGTTTGTGAAGGAATTCCCTGCCACTGCGGCGAGAATGGACACTTCCTTAGGTGTCGTTTTGGTGAAAGTGACCCTGATGTCTCCGATTCTTGGGACGTTCGGAGTTAGGCCGATGTAGATAACGTTTCCGCTGGTGTGGATGAATTCAGCCTTGTACGCCAGATGGGTGCCGGAATGCTCGTTGATGGTGTTCCTGAGGGTGTCGGCCGCCTGGTTCGCCGCATTGTCGATGATGTCGGCGGCAAGCCGGGAGCCCTTGTATCCGTTGCGGACATAAGGGTCGTCAGGGGACGCGTGATGCCTGAAGCCGAGTCTGGCCTCGCGGTCCAGCTGCCTTACGGTCTCTTCCGGGATGACAGGTGTCAGCAACTCATCAGCCGGCAGAGAAGCGATCTGGCTCTTGTTGAGCATATAGGCTCCGAAAGAGACATTCTCTGCGCGCTGACGGTCGCCGGATATGTCCATAAGCACGAAATTCTTGTCCTTGTACTCAGGATCACGGAATGAATCCGAAGAAATCGGCGAGGACACCCAGTTCTTTTCATAGGTATATGTGGTGACGATTTCCTCTCCGCCGCCAAGTTTGTCTTTTTTCTGCTGCTGGCTGTGTTCCTGCCACTGGTAATACTCTACCTTTCTGTCAAGGGAGATTGCAAGGTCCTTGATTCCGAAGAGCGGGTCGATGAGAGTGTCGTTGGTCGTGGCGAGACCCACCGCATGGACGAGTTTGCCGTCGTATTGCGGGTCAACCACATTGATGTCCGCCATTTCGGTGTAGTTGCCCTGGGCGTCGTTCAGCATCTTTGTGGTCTTTACCGCGCGCCCCTCGTTCCACCAAAGCAAGGCCGTGGCGGCAAAGAAAAGGATGATGCCTGAAAGTATTCCGCTGAAAGAATTCTTCAGGCGTTTGCCATAACTGTTTTTAGTGGTTTCCTGATAAGCCATAATCGGAAAAAATCTTAACGTTAATTATGTTCTTTTTGTCAAAGGATATTCTTAAAAATTGTATTTTTGTTCGGAACTCCGGTTGCAAAGCTAAGAAAAATGCCGGCCGCGGAGTTGTCATAATCGGACATCGATTATGCAAAAAACGACATTAGGTATGAAGAAACTTGCGTATATCCTCTTGACTGTCACGTTGTCGCTTTTGCAACAGCGTGTTTCTGCCGTTCCTTCGGAGCTGGAAGTGACAGACATACTCGAGAGGCTTGACAAGGACGAGGGCGCTGATATGGTAGAGGCGGCGAACCGCTTGATGGCGTTCTTTGGAGAGGAGGGACTGTTGGACCATACCATACGTTTTTCGGAGCGTACGCCGTCAGACTCGTTGCTTGCGAATGTCTGGTTCTGGGCCGGGGAGTATGTATTTGACAAAGGCGAGTACAAGAATAGCCTTGCCTATGCCTTGAGAGCATTGCCGCCGGCGGAAAAGCTGGGGGACTCTGAAATGCTGTGCAATATCTACAGCCGCCTTTCCGTCATCTACACACGCGGGGGCGATTACGGCTCCGCCATCGACTATGCGAGGAAAGTCCTTGAAATAGACCGCGGTGGAGGCAACAAGAGTTATATCAGTTCGGATTTGGGTAATATCGCGGCGATCTACCTTGCTTCCAAACAAGCCTCCAAGGCCTTGCCCTATGCCCTTGAGGCGATCGAGAACAGCACTTCCGCGGGTGATTCCGCGCGGATGGCCATCCAGCATGGTCTGGCCTCGGAAATATACCACAGTATGGGACACAATTCCACGGCTCTTGAATATGCCGCCACGGCTTATAGAATTGATATGGCAAGGGGGAACGAGGGGAAGGCGGCCGTGAGACTTTGCCAGATGGCTTCGGCGATGATACCACTCGGACGCTCCGCAGAGGCGCTTGACGCGCTTACCCGCGCTGTTCCCATATTGAAAAAGACAGGCAACAGGCAGTCTCTTTCAATAGCGTATGACGAACTCGGTAATCTGTCTCTGAAAATGGGTGACAACGCCGCTGCCGCCAGATATTTCGATGAGGCTCTGTTTTTTTTCCGTGAGCAGGGAGACATCTATAATGAGAGCAATGCGCAGGAGGGACTCTATCAGGCGTTGCGTGAGAGCGATCCCCGGAGGGCGATGCTGCATCTGAGACGTTTGTGCGACTTGAAGGACTCCCTTTACAACAACGAGATGCAGAAGAAGCTGAGTGAATACGACGCCAAATACAACAATGAGAAACTAAGGGTCGCCAATGCCGAGCAGAGATCCCGGCATACTTTGGTGACGGCGATATTCATTGTGATCATCACCGTTATGATCGCCTTGGCTGTCATTCTCAATCATGTGAGAAAGCTCAGGGTCAAGATGCATCTGCTTGAAGCCGAGCAGGCTGAGATGAAAGACCGGTTCTTTACCAACATCACGCATGAATTCCGGACGCATCTGACCGTCATCCAGTTGGGGGCGCAGCGGATAAAGGAATGCGGTGAGGGAGACGTGGAGGACATTCACCATCAGGCCGAAGTTATCCAGAGGCAGGGGAAGTCGTTGCTTATTCTTGTGAACCAGCTTCTTGACACCGCCAAATTGAGCTCGAGTGTGGGCGCTTCTCCTGACTGGGCCAATGCCGACCTTGCCGAATTGATAAGGATAGCCGTTGACAGCATCAGTGTCGTGGCCTCAAAACGTACGGTCTCCGTAGCCAGTGATCTTCCGGAAGAGGGACTGCCAATGGATATGGTGACGGACTATATGCAGAAGATTCTCTATAATCTCCTGTCCAATGCTGTCAAGTTTTCTCCGGAAGGCGGAACTGTTCTTGTCCGCGCGGGAAGCGTGGGCCGTGTCGTCAGGCTCGAAGTGTCGGATTCCGGTTGCGGAATGACCGAAGAGCAGAAGAAACATCTCTTCGAGGCGTTCTATCAGGCTCCTACCGAAAGCCGCCGGATAGGCACCGGAATCGGTCTGTCGCTCGTGAAACTGTGTACGGAGGCTATGGGAGGCTCGATAGAAGTGGAAAGCGAAGTGGGTAAAGGAACTGTTTTCTCTCTGACGTTTCCGCTGAGCTGCGGTTTTGAGGTTGGGAAAACCGAGGCATTACTTGAAATGGACGATGTCGTCATTGACGATTCCGTGCCGGAAAGCGACTATCCGTCAGATGTATGCGCGTCTTCCGAACTGCCTGTCGCGGTCGTGGCCGAAGATTCCCCGGATGTGGCTGGTTATCTGGCCTCCAGCTTGAAAGACAAGCTCAATGTTCTCTTTGCGTCTGACGGAGCCGAGGCTTTGCGGAAGTCAAGGGAGGTGGTTCCGGATTTGATTGTCACCGATGTGATGATGCCGGGAATGGACGGCTTCGAATTATGCCGGGAGATAAGGGAAGACATACTCCTGAGCCATATTCCGGTCATAATGGTGACAGCCAAGAGCAGTGAAGAGGATCGTCTCAAGGGATTGGAGGCCGGAGCCGACGCTTACCTTGTCAAGCCTTTCAACCCTGCCGAACTTGAGGTCAGGGTGAGAAAGCTTATGGAGCAGAGGCGGATTCTTCAGCGGAAGTATGCCGCGGCGGTCGGGAGCGGTGAAGAGAAGAGTGCCGTAGAGAACGATGCTGACCGTCTCTTTCTTGAAAAGAGTGCCGAGCTGGCCGGACGTCTTCTTGAAGACCGTTGCCTGACTGTCTCCGGTCTGGCGGACGGGATGTGTGTGAGTCCTCGTCAGTTGCAGAGAAGGATAGGGGCGCTGACAGGGGACACACCTATCCGGTATATTATGCGTATACGTATCCGCAAGGCTAAGGAATTACTTGAGAATGACCCGTCTGTGCCTCTTGCCGAGGTTGCGTTCCAATGCGGCTTTGAGGAGCCATCAAGCTTCTCGCGCACTTTCAAGAAGTTTGCCGGGCAGACTCCTTCGCAGTATGCCAAGCGGTTCCGGCCGCATTCCTGATGTCTTCGGACTGCCTTTCCGTTCGTCCGTTGGTCTCATGCGGGCGCTGTCGCCTGTCTTCTGGGGAGGCAGCCACTGAGGAATCGGCCGGCGTTGTGGACTGGCTTGACGGGAACCGGTTTTACCGAACCGGTTTTTTGCCAACCGGCATAAACGTATATTCATTTGTTTGTTGTATCTTTGAAAGATGGTATTCCGATCTCCCTTCCGGGGGCTTGGAATCAGTGGTGGCAGTCCCGCTGGAAAGTTTGACTAAGTATCATGGCAGGTAATTGCCTACTTGCAGGAAGTTTGCTTTATGATCATAAAGGCAGAGGGTATCGAGAAATCATTCGGGGGCTTGAAAGTCCTCCGTGGTATTGATTTTCAGGTGAATATGTCGGAAGTTGTGGCGATTATGGGCGCTTCCGGAGCCGGGAAGTCCACACTTCTCCAGATTCTGGGCACGTTGTCGACCCCGGATGTCGGCTCGCTTGAGATTGACGGGACGGATGTACTTCGGCTGAACGGGAATGACCTGTCGGCTTTCAGAAACAGGAGAATCGGCTTTGTGTTCCAGTTCCATCATCTTCTTCCTGAGTTCAATGCCATCGAGAATGTGATGATTCCGGCGTTTATCGCAGGCCGTTCCGAAAGGGACGCGAAGTCGGCGGCCACGAAACTCCTTCAGGATATGGGACTTGGGGACAGAATGGAACACAAGCCTTCCGAACTTTCCGGCGGAGAGCAGCAGAGAGTGGCGATAGCCAGGGCCTTGGTCAACGAACCGGCCATTCTTTTCGCCGACGAGCCGTCCGGCAATCTGGATTCGAAGACAAAGGCTGAGATTCACAATCTGTTCTTCGATTTGAGGAGCCGCTACGGTCAGACAGTGGTGATCGTGACACACGACCCTGAACTCGCCGCGATGTGCGACAGGTCTCTCTTTATGCGCGACGGCCAGTTCGTGGATGAACAGGACAAGGCCAAGTGATCCGGCGGGATGACTTCCGGACAGGATTCTTTTTTTCTTTGGGAATATATTCGTGGATATGAGCGTTTTCCATTTCAAGCGGTTCGATGTGCGCAACGAGCGCTCCGCTATGAAAGTCAACACTGACGGTGTGCTTCTTGGCGCGGTGACGGATGTCTTTCCGGAAGATCACAGTGTCCTTGACGTGGGTACGGGTACGGGCGCCGTGGCGTTGATGGTTGCGCAGCGTCTGGACGGGCGGCGGCCGGAAAGGGACTGGCGTGTCCGGGGAATTGACATAGACGCCCCCTCTGCGGAAGAGGCGGCCTGGAATTTCCGGATGTCACCGTGGAACGGGGTTCTGGAGGCGGAAAATGTGGGGCTACTCGCGTTCAGGAACTCCGCGCGGGGCGAGACTTTCGACCTGATTGTCTCTAATCCACCGTATTACGACAACTCGCTTCAGGCGCCTGATCCAAGGCGCAATTCGGCCCGTCACACAGGCGGCACTGAAACTTTCGACGGAGCCGAACCTCTTTCCTATCGTGATATCCTTGAATATGCCTCCGAAGCCCTCAGTGAATTTGGCCGTGTCTCGATGATTCTGCCGTCGGATCAGGAGAAAGCCTTGTTGCGCTATGCGAGGATGTGCGGATTCGCTCCATGGAAGATTTTGAGAATCAAGACTGTGGAACGTAAGCCTGTGTCACGCCTTATTGTCCAGTTCAAGCGCAGGGCGCATTGCGTGGATTCGGTGACGGAAGAGCGGCTGACACTGTTGGACGAAAAAGGGAGGCGTACTTCACAGCATGCCTCCCTTGTAACAGATTATTGTCTGTAACCAAACTAACTATTAACCAATTGACCAAAAAAAATATTAAATAATCTGTTGTTATATTTTATCCTTACTTGTTCTCGTTCCGGTGAAGTCTGTGAATCTGCTGGCGTCGGAATGATTCTTCCGCGATGTACAGCTTTGCGACTTTCTTGCTCGAGAGTATCTTGCGGTACTCGATGATGTATTTTTTCTCTATGTCCTTACTGTAGTTCTGCGCGTCGATGTATCTGTTGAGCAATGAATCGATTTCGTCGGATCCTTTTCCGGAGTTTATCGCATCGTCAAGAGCGTTGTAGGCGTTTACCATAGCTTTGAACGCGTCTCTCTTCTCGTTGTCACATCTGTTGTACACCGGCCAGAACTTCTCGGCCTCCGCACTGGTCAGATCCATCGCGTCGGTGAGGAATGCGATTTTCTCGGCCTTCCACCTGTCGTTCCAATCCCTTTTCTCTTTGTTCTGCGCCCCGACGCCTGATACGGCGACGGCCAGAATTGAGAGTATCAATAATATCCTCTTCATAACAAATCCTATTTTTGAGCTATAAGTCCGATATATTCAATCATTTCTGATGTGGCGCCGGAATCGATGAGGTAGTTGATCACATCCTCTTCGGAGATTGTATCGTGACTTACGGTGTCCTGATGCAGGTATTCTTCCGGCTGAAGCATACTGATATAGTAGTACTTGTCGTATAGCTCCTCTTCGTTTCCGGAGGTCGTGTTCCTGAGTACGGCGTTTCCTACGACAAGCAGCGAGACGAAGCAGGCGGCCAGAGCAAGGTAAGGCTTTATCCGATGCGCCGGTCCGGCCACCATCTTCTGTGCGGGGATGCCGCCCAGGCGCATCTTCAGACACTCGAAGTACCCGTCTGGGACCTCGAACGCCTCCTTCCTCTTGTTATTGAATATGTTGCTTTTCTCTTGCATCACGTTTCTTTGACAGAGCGATAACCTGAAAGTTTAAGAATCTGTCTGAAATTTCTTTAAAAGTTCTTTGAGTTTTGTCTTCGTCATTTCCTTCCGGCCTTCTCGTCAGACGGCGCCGCTGTCTTTCTCGAAAGTCCGTCGGGGCCGCCTGGTTTTATTCTCTCAGAGTATCAGATGAAGAAATTTGAACAGCTTCTGATAATCCTGATTGAATTATTTGAAAATATTTCCGTGTTCCGCTCCGAGCGAGGCCTTTATCTTCTCGACCGCGAAGTGGTATGAAGCCTTAAGCGCCCCTACGGATGTCCCGAGGATCTCGGAGATGTCCTCGTAGGGCATATCATCGAAATACCGCATATAAAACACTGATTTCTGTTTTTTAGGAAGTCTGGCGACGGCCTTGAAAAGCAGTCTCTGGGCTTCGTCGCCGTTGAAATAGGAGTCCTCGTCGATTCTCTCGGAAAGCGAGGAGTCAAGACTCTCGAACTTCAGCGCGGCTCTGACTCTCTGTTTGTTGAGCCAGTTCAAGGTCTCGTTGGTGGCAATCCTGTAGAGCCACGTGAACAGTCTGGAGTCCTGTCTGAACGTGGAAAGCCCCGACCACACCTTGATGAATATTTCCTGAAGAAGATCGTCCGTGTCCTCGTGCGAGCAGACGAAGCGCCGGACGTGCCAATAGAGCCGCTCGCTGTAGGCCGCGACTATCTCTTTGAACGCCTTTTCTTCCTGCCCGCTCCGGAACAACGTGATTATCTCTTCATCAGTCATTCTTGTCTGATTTCGTTGAATCTTTCAAATGTACGACAAATTGCTTATTTTTGCAATTATACGAAAACAATGCCGTAAACGGTCCGCGAAGAATATGAAGCATATACGTAATTTCTGCATAATCGCTCACATCGACCACGGGAAGAGCACCCTTGCCGATAGGCTGATAGAACTGACCAAAACCCTGACTTCCAGGGATATGGAGGCTCAGGTTCTGGATAATATGGATCTTGAGAAAGAGAAGGGCATCACCATCAAGAGCCACGCCATCCAGATGGAATACGCATACAAGGGGGAGAAGTATGTCCTGAACCTTATCGACACTCCGGGCCACGTGGATTTCTCCTATGAGGTGTCTCGCTCGATAGCCTCCTGCGAAGGGGCGCTTCTGGTTGTGGATGCGTCACAAGGCATACAGGCACAGACGATCTCCAATCTTTATCTGGCCGTGGACCATGGTCTTGAGATAATCCCGGTGATGAACAAGATTGATATGGATTCGGCTCAGCCGGAGCTGGTGGCCGATCAGATCGTCGACCTGCTGGGCTGTTCTCCCGAGGACATATTCAAAGTCTCGGCACGCACAGGTGAGGGGATCCCTCCGCTTCTGGACGCCATTGTTGAAAGGATTCCGGCTCCCGCCGGGGATCCGGACGCACCGTTGCAGGCGTTGATATTCGACTCGGTGTTCAATCCTTTCCGCGGGATCATCGCCTATTTCAAGGTTCTGAACGGGTCTATAAGTACCGGCGACAAGGTCAAGTTCGTCGCCACGGGTCAGGAATATGACGCGGAGGAGGTCGGAGTGCTGAAGATGAAGCTTTACCCGTCAGGCCGTGTGTCCACCGGAGACGTAGGCTACATAATCTCCGGGATAAAAAGGGCGGTCGAGGTCAAGGTGGGGGACACGATAACCCATTCGGCCAGACCTTGCGACTCCGCCATCGCCGGTTTCGAGGAGGTCAAGCCTATGGTGTTCGCCGGAATGTACCCGGTGCAGGCCGACAAGTTCGAGGAACTTCGCGCGACTCTGGAGAAATTCCAGCTCAACGACGCGTCGTTTGTGTATGAGCCGGAGTCCTCGCTGGCGCTGGGATTCGGTTTCCGATGCGGTTTCCTTGGCCTGCTGCATCTTGAGATTGTACAGGAACGTCTTTTCAGGGAGTTCAATATGGATGTCATCACGACTGTCCCTAACGTTTCCTATAAGGTCTATACCACTCAGGGTGAGGTTCTTGACGTTCATAATCCGTCCGGACTTCCGGCCCCGACCCTCATTGACCACATTGAGGAGCCGTTCATCCGCGCCCAGATAATCTCCAAGACCGATTTCTACGGGGCTATAATGAAGCTGTGTATGGATAAGAGGGGGACTCTGGTCGGAGAGCATTACATCACTTCAGACAGGGTCGAGCTTACTTATGATATGCCTTTGTCCGAAATCGTCTTCGATTTCTACGACAAGCTGAAGTCCGTGTCCAAGGGTTACGCTTCTTTTGATTACCACATCACGGAGTTCCGTCCGGCAAGGCTTGTCAAGCTGGACATCCTACTGAACGGCGATCCGGCGGACGCTCTTTCGACATTGATCCACGAGGATCACGCCTATGATTTCGGGCGCAAGATCTGTCTGAAGCTTAAGGAACTGATTCCGAGGCAGCAGTTCGATATCGCCGTGCAGGCGGCCATAGGCGCCAAGATCATTGCCCGCGAGACCGTGCGACAGGTTCGTAAGGACGTGACGGCCAAGTGCTATGGCGGAGATGTGTCCCGTAAGAGAAAACTCCTTGAGAAACAGAAGGAAGGAAAGAAGAGAATGCGTCAGATAGGCACTGTGCAGGTGCCTCAGAGTGCGTTTATGGCCGTTCTTAAGCTGGATTCGTAAGGAATATGACCGTCGCCCTTATCATAACTCTTGCCGATGACGGAAAGGATGCCCTGTCCGTTTGTCTTGAGGAGTGCCAAAGGCAGACAGAGGCAATGGAGGCTACGGGGGAATATTCGTTCAGCACTTTTCTGAATGATGGGGGTCCGTCTGGCTACCGTAAGGTCTGGGACAAGGCCGCAGGGACCGGTTTCGATTTCTATCTGTGGATGGATTCGGATCTTAGGCTGGAGGAGGGGGCGTTCGCGTCTTTTTTCGAGAATTCGTCCTTTCTGCGTCACAAGGCCGTAATCGCGGGGACTGTCTCGGATTTGTCCGGCAATCTGTTGTCCGGCGGCAGATCCCGCCACGGACGGCTTCTTGAACCCGATCCGGTCATTCCAATCCCTTGCCATTTTTACGATATGTCCCTGACTTTGGTTCCTGAATATGTCGTGAGACATCTGGAGAACCCGTCGGACATATTCCGTCCCACATTGTTCGATTATGGCTGCGGAGGGGTGGTCGCCAAGGCGGGCATAGCACGTGTCGCCGCACCGGGAATCCTCGCCAGAACCTACAGAGAGCCAACGCCTCCGGTCTGGAAGAATCCGGGTTCTCCTGTGTCAGAAAGAGCACTGTCCCTGCTGAAGGCGTGCAACCGCGAGTTTATCCGGTTTCTGCATTCGATTTTCAGATAATATTCGTAAATTTACCTCATCCGGTTTCAGGCAGAGACCGGACGCTGACTACATAACATTAAAACAACCAATATTATGAAGCACCCTAAAATAGGGATCCGTCCGACCATAGATGGCCGTCAGGGCGGTGTCCGTGAAAGTCTTGAGGAAAAGACAATGGCTCTTGCGGCGAATGTCGCCGCGCTTATCTCCTCCAATCTGAGATATACTGACGGCGCTCCGGTGGAGTGTGTCATCGCGGACGGGACAATCGGTCGAGTGGCTGAGAGCGCCGCCTGTGCGGAGAAGTTCGAGCGTGAGGGAGTAGGAGGAACAATCACCGTGACCTCCTGCTGGTGCTATGGATCCGAGACGATGGACATGAACCCTTACTGGCCAAAGGCTGTCTGGGGATTCAACGGGACCGAGCGTCCCGGAGCCGTTTATCTTGCGGCGGTGCTCGCCGCGCACGCCCAGAAGGGTCTTCCTGCTTTCGGAATATACGGACACGATGTCCAGGATCTCGATGACAATTCGATTCCCGGCGATGTGGCCGAGAAGATTCTTCGTTTCGCGCGCGGAGCCGTTGCCGTGGCGGAGATGAGAGGGGAGTCCTATCTTTCCATTGGAAGCGTGACCATGGGCATAGCCGGCTCGATTGTGGACTCCGGCTTCTTCCAGAAATATCTGGGAATGAGGAACGAAAGTGTCGACGAGGTCGAGATTTTAAGGCGTATGGATCTTGGAATATACGACAAGGATGAATTCGACAAGGCAATGGCCTGGGTCAAGGAATACTGTATGCCTAACGAAGGTTGGGACAAGAATCCTGAGGAAAAGCGTAAGACCCGCGGGCAGAAGGACAAGGACTGGGAGTTCGTGGTCAAGATGACCATCATCGTGATGGATCTGATGCACGGCAACCCTAAGCTCCGCGGGATGGGATTCAAGGAAGAGGCTCTTGGGCACAATGCGATCGCCGGAGGTTTTCAAGGTCAGCGTCAGTGGACGGACTGGATGCCTAACGGAGACTTCACAGAGACCATACTCAACACCAGCTTCGACTGGAACGGACGCAGGGCGCCTTCCATTCTTGCCACCGAGAACGATTCGCTCAACGGCACGGCTATGCTGATGGGTCACTTGCTGACAAACCGTCCTCAGATTTTCTCCGATGTGAGAACCTATTGGAGTCCGGAGGCTGTCAGGAGGGTGACGGGCAAGGAACTTACCGGCAGGGCCGCTCCGGGCGTCATCCATCTCATAAATTCCGGAGCCACGACAATGGACGGATGCGGCCAGAGCTTGGATGCGGAGGGCGGACCGGTGATGAAACCGTTCTGGGAGATGACCGACGAGGATGTGAGGCGTTGCCTTGAGCATTCGCGGTGGATGCCTGCGGACAGGGACTATTTCCGCGGTGGCGGATTCAGCATCCATTTCGTCTCAAAGGGGGATTTCCCGGCCACTATGGCGAGAATCAACATTGTTGACGGTCTCGGCCCTGTCCTCCAGCTCGCCGAAGGCTGGGTCGTTGACATAGACCCTGAGATTCACGATGTCCTTGACAAGCGTACCGACCCTACGTGGCCTACGACTTGGTTCACTCCGAGGCTTGACCCGAAGAGGGATGCCTTCAAGGATGTTTACAGCGTTATGAACAACTGGGGAGCGAACCATGGTGCGATTTCCTACGGCCACATAGGAGCGGATCTCATCACTTTGGCTTCGATGCTGCGCATTCCGGTGTGTATGCACAATGTGGATGACTCCAAGATTTTCCGCCCTGCCGCCTGGAACGCTTTCGGGATGGACAAGGAGGGGGCGGATTTCCGTGCGTGCGCCAACTTCGGGCCTATCTACAAGTAATCCTCGGCCATGAAGGGGAATGACTCGATACTTAAGGCAGGCGGGGTAAGCTACGTCCTGCCTTTCATCCTCATAACGACCTGTTTCGCCCTTTGGGGATTCGCCAATGACATCACGAATCCGATGGTCAAGGCATTCTCCAAGATATTCAGGATGAGTGTGACGCAGGGGTCTTTGGTTCAGGTGGCGTTCTACGGAGGCTATTTCTGTATGGCCCTTCCCGCCGCTATGTTCATCCGGAAGTTCTCCTACAAGGCCGGTGTGCTGGTGGGACTAGGGCTTTACGCCGTAGGGGCGCTTCTTTTCCTGCCGGCAAAGTCCGTCGGCCTGTACGGATTCTTTCTCATCGCCTATTTCATCATGACCTGCGGGCTGTCTTTCCTTGAGACCAGCTGCAATCCGTACATCCTTAGTATGGGATCCGAGGAGACGTCGACCCGCCGTCTGAACTTTGCCCAGTGCTTCAATCCGATCGGCTCGCTGTTGGGAATGTATGTCGCGATGAACTTCATTCAGGCGAGGATGAATCCGGCAAGCACGGCTGAAAGGGCGCTTTTGGACGATGCGAGCTTCGAGGCAATGAAACAGGCTGACCTTGACGTTCTTACAGGGCCTTACTGGATTGTGGGACTTGTCATCATAGCGATGTTCGCGGTTATCCTTTTCGCCAAGATGCCCGGCAATGCGGACAAGGAGCGCGGAATGGATGTCATTCCGGTTCTCAAGCGTCTGATCCACAGACCTCGCTACCGGGAAGGAGTCATCGCGCAGTTCTTCTATGTCGGGGTGCAGATTATGTGCTGGACATTCATCATACAGTACGGTACAAGGGTGTTTATGGCGGAAGGAATGGATGAACAGGCGGCGGAGGTGTTGTCTCAGAAATACAACATCGCGGCTATGATCCTTTTCGTGTCTTGCCGTTTCCTCTGCACCTGGCTGATGAAGTACCTTGAACCGTCCCGGCTGCTGACGGTCTTCGCCGTCGGGGGAATGGTCGCCACGGCTGGTGTGATATTCATTCAGAACAGGTTAGGCCTGTACTGCCTTGTGGCTGTCAGCGGCTTTATGTCGCTTATGTTCCCGACCATCTACGGGATTGCGCTCGGCGGCCTTGGAGATGATGCCAAGTTCGGGGCCGCAGGTCTGATTATGGCCATTCTCGGTGGCTCTGTGCTTCCGCCGCTTCAGGCCTTGGTCATCGACAAAGGGACTGTTGGTTTCCTTCCGTCCGTGAACGCGTCGTTCATCCTTCCGTTCATCTGCTTCATCGTCGTGTGCGTCTATGGCGTCAGGTCAACCAAGGTTCATCTAATCCGGCGATGATCTTGAGGCAGTACACGAGAGACTGTATGACGTAATCATTCAGGAACACGAGCGGCTCCGGACATATCCCGAAGAAAGACAGCGTGATAGTGGCTACTGAAAGGGTCATTGTCGCGCTTGTCAGAGGCAGCGCCACCAGATTCGTGAGTATGAAGTATTTGGGAAAGGTGTGGAAATAGTGCCAGGCCAGCGGTCCGGTGAAGACCTGGCAGGAGACGGACAGCATCGCCGCGTTCCAGATTTTGCGGAAAGGGTTGAATCCGGACGGCCTTGAGCCGCCGGGGGACGGGTATATCCGTTCGAGGGTCGGATAGAGGAGGTATATCCCCGCCATCGCGAGGTAGGAAAGCTGAAAGCCGACGGATGTGATGACGTCAGGCTTCAGGGCGAGCTGGATCGTCAGCGCGCCGAGCAGTACCCTTACAGGGGATCTTTTCCTGCCAAGAATCTTGCAGGTCTCGTTGATGGTGATGAACAGAAACGCCCTGATGATTGATGGGGAGGCGCCTGTCATTACCGAATAGAACAATGCGGACGAGATGATTAGCGAATATCTCAACCTTTTGGCTGGTTGGGAGTTGCCGAGCGGCGAGGCAAGCCGTGCAAGAATGATGTAAAGCACTCCCAGGTGCAGGCCTGAAAGGGCGAGGATGTGTGCGGAGCCGCTGTCTCTGAATATTCCCGTGATTTCTTTTGAAAGGTCGCCCCTGTCCCCGGTCAGCAAGGCTTTTACCAAAGGCGCTGTTGTCTCTGAAGGGTAGGGGATGTCGTCAATCGCTGTTTTGAGGTGTCTGACCGTCCTTTCGGCGATTCCGGCGGCCGGGGCGTCCGTATATTCGGGAATCCCGCTTACGATGCTGTGGTTCAGGGAACAGAATATGCCTGTGAGGAGGAATATCACCGGGAATAAAAGAAGTGTGCAGGGGCGGCGGCCGGACAGGCGGGACGGCCGAATGGTGACTGCCGTAAGGAAAAGCCCTGCCGCGATGGCAAGAAGGACGGGAGCGGCTATGTGGTTAACCTGGGCTTCAAGACGCGCGCACAGGAATTCTCCCGCCGCGATGCCCGCCGCGAATGGGACGCTGATCCCCACGATATCTCTCTCCTCCGCCATAGCTCGGCCCATTGTCGTTTGTGGCCGTCCGGTTCGGAACGCCGGGCCGGGATGGACAGTTCTCATTACGAGGACCAATCCGGTGCGGGTCCGAACGGGACAATCACATTATCCTTTGCCAAAGATAATGATTTAATCTGTTTTTGGGATGTCCGGCCGTCCGATTTTCCGACAATCTTTCCGTAATTACGCAAGTTCTTCGTATCTTTGTCTTTATAATTACATAAACTTCAAACGGAATGATTATTCTTGTTATCAATTGTGGAAGTTCTTCGATCAAGTACCAGCTGCTTGATATGAAGAATGATGACGTCTATGAACTTTTGGCCAAGGGAATAGTCGAAAAGATAGGCCTTGAATGCGGCAGGCTCCAGCACACTCCGGCCGGTAGGCAGAAGGTCGTGAAAGACCTTCCCGTTCCCGATCATACGGTCGGAATGCAGATTGTCCTTGACGCTCTCATCGACAGCGAGCACGGAGTCCTCAAGTCATTCGATGACATCGAGGCGGTCGGCCACAGAATCGTGCAGGGCGCCGATTTCTTCTCTGGCAGCGCCATTGTGGACGAAGATGTCATCAAGAAGATTGACTTCTGCCGCGACTTCGCGCCCCTTCACAACCCTGCCCATCTCCTGGGAATCAGGGCTTGTCAGGAGGTACTCCCTTCAGTGCCGCAGGCAGTGACGTTCGACACGGCTTTCCATCAGACGATGCCGCCTTATGCCTATATGTACGGCCTTCCTTACGAGTATTATGACAAGTATCACATACGTCGCTACGGAGCGCACGGCACCAGCCACCAGTTTGTCGCCAAAAAGGGCGCCGGGATGGTCGGCCTTGACATCAACAACTCCAGGATCATCACCTGCCATATCGGTAACGGCAGCTCCATCACGGCCATCGTGAACGGCAAGTCCATCGATACCTCTATGGGTCTGACTCCGCTTGAGGGATTGGTGATGGGAACCAGGTGCGGTGATGTGGACGCCAATGCTGTTCTCTATATGATGAAGAAGGAGAATCTCACCCCTGACCAGATGTACGACATCGTGAACAAGAAGAGCGGTTTCCTCGGTGTCTCCCAGAAGACTTCCGACGCCCGTGAGATGGATGAGCTTGCCAATGGCGGAGACCGCAAGGCCAAGCTTGCCCTTAAGATGCTGACCTTCCAGATGATCAAGTATATCGGAGCCTATGTGGCCGAGATGAACGGAGTTGACGCCATCTTCTTCACCGGTGGAATCGGTGAGCACAACAGCCGTCTGCGCCGCAGGGTATGCGAGAATTTCACCTACCTCGGACTTTCATTCGACTACGAGGCCAACACGGCATGGGGAGTTGACTCCGTGATTTCCCTCCCGGACTCAAAGGTAAAGGTCGCCCTTGTGACCACAGATGAGGAACTCGTCATCGCCCGCGACACTATGCATCTTGTGCAAAGTATTGAGGAATAGAATGTTAAATTCAGGAATATTATGATTACAAAATTCGCTGACGTATTCGCCGAACTTAAAATCAAAGGCGTCTGCAAAAGAATGGTCGCCGCCTGGGCTGTCGATGAACACACTATCGAGGCCTGTGCGAAGGCTTCCGAGATGGGATTTGTCAAGGTCACTCTCGTGGGTGACGAGGATCTCATCAAGGAGACTTGCCGGAACAATGAGATCAACGTCGGGCTTTTCGACATTGTCAACGAGCCGGTTGAGCTTAAGGCTGTCGCAAAGGCCGTGCAGCTTGTTCACGACGGTGAGGGTGACGTGCTGATGAAAGGGCTTTGCTCAACCGACAAGTTCCTTCGCGCCATTCTCAACAAAGAGACCGGTCTTCTTCCTCCGAAGGGCGTTCTTAGCCACGTTGGTGTCATCGAGTCTCCTAACTATCACAAGCTTCTTTTCCTGTCGGATATGGCCGTGATTCCTCTTCCTGACTTCCGTCAGAAGATGAGGATCGCCGGTTATCTGGTAGGTGTGGCCAAGTCGTTCGGCATAGCCAAGCCTAAGCTTGCGTTCATAGCCGCGTCCGAGCAGGTTCTCGATTCCATGCCGGCTTGTATGGAGGCGGCGGCTCTTGCCAAGATGGCTGACCGTGGTCAGATCAAGGGATGCATAGCCGACGGGCCGCTGGCTCTCGATGTCGCGATCGACAAGGAGTCCGTCGAGATCAAGAAGCTTGCCAGCCCTGTGGCCGGAGACGCCGACTGTCTTGAGTTCCCAAACATCGAGTCCGCTAATGTGTTCTGGAAGACCAACTCCAAGCTGGCCACAGGCGTCAGGCAGGCGGGTATGCTTGTGGGAACGACCGTTCCTTGCGTGCTTGCGAGCCGCGCCGACAGCGTTGACACCAAACTGAACTCGATCGCCGAGGCGGTTATGTTCGTCAACAAGTAATTCAGGATTACTTTCCTTTGTTCATCCCGCCGTACCTCGTCACTGGCTTGCCAAAGTGCCGAGGCGGCGGGATGAATCTGTTTTCTATAGCCTGGAATCTGCCGAAGCGCTTTTGACTTTATTTTCCGAGTGACTTGAATACTTTTGCAATGCAGCGCTTTTTCTGTTCCATATTCGGGTGGACATAGAGATCCAGAGTTGTCGAGATATTGGAATGTCCAAGCAAAACACTGACTGTCTTGTAATCACAACCGACTTCTATACAGCGAGTCGCGAAGCTATGACGGAGTCCATGATACTTCAGCTTGGGAATATCAAGTTTCTCCATAAGCCTTTTATAGTAGTTGCGATATGTGCGTGGCTCTGTCGGACGCTCATCATTGGTAAGTACATAATAATCGTCATTAATTACTTTTTTCAAAGGCTTTAACATAGTAAGCAATTCTTTGTTTATCGGGATTTCACGGCAAGAGTTTTTTGTCTTTGGCGTGTTGATGACCAGCTCTGTATGTTTTCTCTCCCCTTCTATGATATAGATGCGTTCTATCGTCCGGTTAACGGTTAGAATCCCGTCATATACATTGATGTCGCTCCATTTCAAAGCACAGATCTCCCCTATACGCAGACCGGTACTAAGGCTGATATAGATACCAAGTCCCGGAAAGGAAAAGTAGCTCTGAATATAGTTCAGAATCTTTTTATGATTTGCCACGGACAAGACCTCCACCTTTTTACCAGCAACGTCTGTTGGGTACTTAATATCCCATTCGTAATAGTTTATCCATTCGTTTTTCACTCCGAATTTCATAACCATCTTCAGAACAATCAAAATGTCCTTAACAGATTTTACGCTCAATCCGCCTTCCAACTTTTCAAGTACAAATCCTTGTACATCATGTTCATGAAGTTCGTTACTCTCACCAAACTTTGGCAAAATATGATTTTCGAGAATCAACATATAAGCTGCCATTGTTGACTGTTTTACATACGGTCGCTTGTCTTCTCGCCATGCGTCCGAAATTTCTCTAATTGTCTTCTGATTCATAATCTTGAATTTAATTGGTTCTAATAATTAGAGAAATATAATAGGTAATGTCCCCCATTTGAGATTCCC
>CAYMOB010000022.1:0-42313 GCA_964391955.1 uncultured Muribaculaceae bacterium
TTTTCGTTCTCGGTACTTTGTTGTACTAATCTTTCAATATTGTCAAAGATCATTGCCGTTCCTTCCGAAACGGGCTGCAAAGATAGCGACTTTTTCTTTCCCTCCAAACTTTTTTCGACTTTTTTTTCATTTTCTTGCGAAAAACAGGGGGAAAAGAGGCTTTTCACCTCTTGCCGACGGAAAAACCAGGTGATTCCAGCGCCGAAGGGAAACTCATAGAAACAAGCCTCTAATACCAGACAGACGGCTCGGAAGACATCTCAAAGACAAGCTCGCCGCCTTTGACGATGTCGGAATATTCAATGTACCCCGTATTAAGCTGACGGCCATTCAAGGTGACGCTCCGGATGTAGCGGTTCTTTTCGTCCAGGCCGCGGGCCTTTATCCGGAATGTGCCTCCGGCGACTTTAAGAGCCACCTCCTCGAAAGCGGGGGCGCCGAACCAGTATCTTGTGGAAGCCGGCTCGACCTCATAGAATCCCAAAGAGGAAAGCACGTACCAGGCCGACATCTGCCCGGCATCCTCGTTGCCGCAAAGACCGTCATCGGAATTCTTGTAGAACTCCGAATAGATGCGACGGGCAAGGTCGGCCGTCTTGTGCGGCTCGCCTGCCATCGTGTAGAAATAGATGGTATGATGGCTCGGCTCATTACCGTGGGCGTACTGTCCTATCAGGCCCGATATGTCAGGCGAAGCGTTCTCGCCGTCTATTCTGGACTCCGCGGCAAAAAGCGAATCAAGTCTCGCGACAAAATTATCTCTGGAGCCATAGAACCCGACAAGTCCCGAATAGTCATGCGGGGCAAGCCAGGAATACTGCCAGGCGTTGCCTTCGCAATAATCATTGGCCCTATGCTCGGAAGAGTACGGATTGAACGGTGTCCTCCACGATCCGTCGGAAAGACGGCCTCTGGCGAACAATGTACCGGAATCCATATAGTTACGGTAGGAGTGACTGCGATTAAGGAAATAATCGCGGTCCTGCTGCTTTCCAAGATACCCCGCGGCGGAAGCGACAGCAGCGTCCGCTATTGCATATTCCATATCGTACGCCACGGACTCACCCATCTTGTCGGAAGGGATATATCCGTAACGCTGACGTAGTCCCAGACCTCGGACAGTGTCCATCATCGTTGTCTTCATCGCCTCCCAGGCCAGATCCTTGTCAAATCCGTCGAAACCTTTCACGACTGCGTCGGCGACAGCGATCACACCCGGGTTACCGACCATGCAGTCAGTCTCGTTGCCGACAAGATGCCAGACCGGAAGACGGCCCTGCCTTTGGTATATATCAAGCATCGAGGCCACCATATCATTTTCCCTTTCCGGATGCAGGATCGTCATCAGCGGCATCTGAGCGCGGTAGGTGTCCCAGAGGGAGAAAGTGGTGTACCCGGTCCTCGGAGCATCCACATCACTGAAGACAGACGGCATTATCATCGTGTGATAAAGAGCTGTGTAAAAGATAGTTTTAGCATCGGGGCTGGATGTGCTCACCTTTGCCTTGGAGAGTTCGGAGTTCCAGGCGAGGCGGGCGGACTCGACCGCTGACTCGAAATCCCAGCCAGGGAGCTCGGCGGACATATTCAAGGCAGCCTTGTCCTCGCTGACCGGAGACACCGCCACCTTTACCATCACCTGTTCCCCCTCCGAGGTATGGAAACCGACACGGCAGTAGCTAACTGAATAGTTCCGGTCAGCGGCGGGATATTCCCTGACCGTTATCTCCTCGATGGAGTCGAACGGCTTGGAGAACTCCGCGCGGAAATAGATCTTCTGGTTTCTCGCCCAGCCGGAGGAGAATCTGTAACCTTCTATGGTACAGCTATCGACAGCATTGACACGGGTGTCATAAGCCCTGTCCCAGCAGCCTCCGTTCTCAAGATCAAAGACAACGGCCGAACTGTCCGAGGCCGGAAAGGTGTACCGGCTGAAGCCGACTCTGGTCGTGGCGGTCATCTCGGCTGTCACTCCATAGCGGGTAAGGGGGACGCTGTAGTAGCCGGGCCCCGCGACCTCCCTGGTCCTGTCCGCATAAGACCACATTCCGGTGGCCTGTGCCGCCGCGACAGCCTCAGGCGAAGCGTCTTCAGGCTCAGAGCCTCTCGAATATCTCACGGCGCCGACAACCGGCATCACCGTGATGTCAAACAAATCACCTATCCCCGTTCCGCTCAGGTGAGTGTGGGAAAAACCGATCACAGTGGAGTCGCTGGAGTGGTAGCCGGAACACCAGTCCCAGGCCTGCGGGATGCTGGTAGGGCCGAGCTGTACGGCGCCGAACGGCACGCTTGCCCCGACAAACACGTGGCCGTGGCCTCCGGAACCGATCCTGACGTTGACATATTCAGTAAAATCCTCCGGCTCTGTCGTGGCGGGAGAGCACGCTGCCGCACATAGGGCGGTGGCAATCATAACTTTTATCGCTTTCATCGCTGATGTGTGTTTTCGTGCCGCTAAGATACCCATTCTTTTTCGCAGGAGCAACCTGAAAGGGATGATTTCCCCGAAGATGTCTCACTGACAGCTTATTGAAATTGAACAAAAAGAGTTATCTTTGGAGTCGGAGGGCACCTGTACGTGGACAAGACCGCGTTTGTACACGGGATAGCCTGCAAGTACCAATACGTGTTCCTGTGCCGCCGCAGGCGGTTCGGAAAGTCTCTGACCTCCTCGGCTTTCCATCGCCGCTTCGAAGGACGGGAAGAATTGTTCGATGGCCTGGCGGCCTGGAAGGCCAAGAGACTCGTAAAGGTAGACGTGAGCATCCCATCGAAGACGCGCGCGGTCGAGAAATGGGTTTCCGCATGCACGGATTAAACCAATTATTCGTATATTCGCAGTAATATATTCAATTGAGACGATATGGGATTTTTCACCTTTCCTGGAGAGCAGGAGCATAGAAGATTCAACTATAAGCCGATCTATTACGACAAGGATGATGAGAAGCGCCGCCAGATGTTCGGCAAGGTTGACGGAACTTTTGACAAAGAGAAGGAGAAAGGCGAGTACGAGCCGGGTTCATACATCAGAGGCTCGCTGCGCGACGGAAACTATGCCAGAAGGCACAGCGGAACGACAGCCGCCCAGAAGATCATCGGGATTGTAGGCCTGATACTTCTCGCCATAATCCTGATATATTTCACAAAATTCTACTCCCTTCTTTAGATGGATCTCAGGATACTGCCTGGAAACATAGCGAATATGATCGCCGCGGGAGAGGTCGTCCAAAGGCCGGCTTCCGTGGTAAAGGAGCTTGTGGAGAACGCCGTCGATGCGGGCGCCGAGCAAATATCGGTGATTATCAAGGACTCAGGAAGGACACTCATCCAAGTGATCGACAACGGGAAAGGTATGACTCCTGACGACGCGGTGCTGTGCTTTGAACGGCACGCCACCTCAAAGATAGCCACAGCCGAGGACCTGGAGGACATCACCACATTCGGATTCAGAGGCGAGGCCCTGGCTTCGATCGCGGCTGTCGCCGAAGTGACATTGAAGACGCGAGCCGAAGGCGCCGAGGTAGGCTGCCAGGTGGAGTTCGCCGCATCCGTCCACAATTCCACCGCCGAGACAGCGACGCCAAAAGGGACAAACATAGCGGTGCGTAACCTTTTCTATAACATTCCGGCCAGAAGAAAGTTCCTGAAATCGGACAACGTGGAGCTCAAGCATATTGTCGAGGAATTCACCAAGGTGTCGCTTACAAGACCGGGAATAGGTTTTTCGCTGAGCCACAACGGCAAGGACATCTACGTGCTCAAACCGGCCAAATCCCTCAAATTCAGAATTATGGACTTATTGGGAGCTTCCGTGGCCGGAGACGTGGTCGATGTCAGCGCCGACACTTCCGTCGCAAGTCTGAGAGGCTTCGTGGGAAGGCCGGACACTTCGAGGAAGACCCTTGGCAACCAGTTCTTCTTCGTCAACGGAAGATATTTCCGCAGTCCGTACCTGCACAAGGCGGTGATGAAGGCTTACGAGGGTATGATTCCAGACGGAGTGACTCCTTCGTATTTCATCTACCTTGATGTCGATCCGCACGGCGTGGATGTAAACATCAGTCCCACAAAGTCGGAAGTGAAATTCGAGGATGACTCATTCATATTCCAAGTCGTTTACGCCTCGGTAAAGGAAACTTTGGGGAAGAATTCTTTCGCCGGCGGGATAGATTTCAGCAACCCGGAGGCCAACGATATGCCGGTTCTCGGAGCGCATTTCTCTGAATATCAACCGGAGTCGATACCGCAGGTGGCGATAGACAGCGGGTATAATCCGTTCGATACGGTCGCACCGGCCGGGCAAACGGCTGAACAGAAAGGTGTTCCGGAAGGCCTCGCGCGCGGGTACGAAGGCAATTTCGGCGGCAGTCATGCCGGAACAGCCGGCGGATACGGAAGATACGTTGACCGCCGGGAGGATTATGGCAGGCTTTTCGAAGAGAAGACCCTGCCGGTCTCGCAGACAATCATCCTTGACGGGAAATACATTGTCTCGCCGGTCAAGGACGGACTGATGATTGTGAACATCAGAAGAGCGAGGGAAAGGATACTCTATGACAGGGCATTGGCAGCCCTTACCAAGAACGGGCACGTCACACAAGCCAATATGTTTCCGGTCAAGGTCGAAGTCGGGGCCGCCAACAGGACGGTCTTCGACGACAAGGCGGAAATGCTTGCGAAACTCGGATTCGACATCTCGCCATTCGGCGCTGACACGATTGTGGTCAACGGAGTTCCGGAAGGATATTCCTGCGAGGCAGGCAAGATTCAGACAATGGTCTCCGATCTGCTTCTGATTCTCTCCGACGACAGTTCTTCCCTACCGGGGGTGATGGAATCGGAAATGGCCGAGAAAATCGCCCTTCTGGGTGCGTCAGGAAGCGCGCCGCTGACCTCGCCCGCAGAGGCGAGGAATCTGCTTGACACTCTCCTCGCAAGCGGCAACGCCGAACTGACCGCAAACGGGAAAAGAATCATAGCCATAGCGGCGACAGAACGGATAGAGAAATTGTTTTAAGCATTAGAATACACTGAATATTAAATTATTATGCCATACTACAGCTATAACGACGGGCAATCGGGCATCGGAGGATTCTTCAGCAGCATGCCTCCTGTGACAAGGAACATCATACTCATCAACATCGTGATGTTCATCGCAACCTGCATAAACGAACAGTTTATGGTCAGCACATTCGCCATGTTCTATCCCGAATCACCGTTTTTCCGCATCTGGCAGCCGGTCACTTACCTCTTCATGCACGGAGGATTCTGGCATCTGTTCTTCAATATGTTCTGCCTATGGATGTTCGGTTCGGCCTTGGAAAGGACGATCGGCTCGAGGAAATATCTGGTGTTCTACTTTGTGGCCGGATTGGGAGCCGCCCTTACCCACACAGGTGTGGAGTATTTACAGATGAGCGCGATGGTGTCAGCCGATCCCGGAATCCTTACCGCCGGACAGATAAACCTTCTGCGCACTCCGACCGTCGGAGCCTCCGGAGCGATCTATGGAATCCAGATTGGCTATGCGATGCTGTTCCCGAACGACACCTGGACTCTGCTGTTTCCGCCTATCTCACTAAAAGCCAAGTGGTTCGTATTACTCTTCATCGTCATCGAACTGTTTACGGGGGTCACCGGCACTGTGGACGGCGTGGCGCATTTCGCCCACCTCGGCGGAATGCTGTTCGGTTTCCTGCTGCTTCTTTACTGGAGAAAATCCGGGAGACTTTGGCAAAGATGACAATCTGATTGATCATGGGGAGGAAATCAAGAAACGGCTCATCCGGCAACATTCTGGCCAGAATGCTGATGCTGCTTGCAGCGTTCTTTCTCCTGCTAAGCTACGCCTCTATGGTCGTGAATCCGGCCAAAGCGTGGTATATGACAGTGTTCGGACTTCTGTTCGTACCGATAGCCGTCCTTAACGGAGTGTTCCTCATAATGAGCATCCGCAGGAAATCCAGCGCATTTTTGATTCCTTTGCTCGCTCTGCTGCCATCCTTGATTTTCATCGGAAGGTATTTTCAGTTTTCCTCCGGAGCGGTGGAAGCGAACGGAGACACCGTCAGAATCCTGACTTACAACGTGGGACATTTCGCACTTGGGCGAGCCGAGGGATTCAAAGGGAAAGACGGCGACAAGGCCTGCGCCGATTCCGCCATCGGCTTCATCAAGCGATGCGACGCGGACATAGTCTGCCTTCAGGAAGTCAATCTCCCTGGCGAATATGACGTGGCGAGGTTCTTCGAGAAACGCTTCCCGGACTACAATGTCGGGTATTTTATGTACGTGACGGACAAAGGCAGCTATGGAAATGTGACATTGAGCAAGTTCCCTGTCACAAACAAGGGCAAGCTGATTTTCGACAAGAGTTCCAACCTTGCCATCTACACGGATCTCAAGATAGGGGAAGGCTCGACCCTAAGGGTCTATAACTGTCATTTCGAGAGTTACAACGTGTCTTTGGCAAGGCTCAAGAAGTCACTGACGGACAAGGAAGTGGATCTGATGTGGGAGACTGAGGAGAAAATGAAGAAATCCATAAAGAGAAGGCCGGAGCAGGTTGACAAGGTGTTATCGGACATCGAGGAATGTACGCTTGAGTCAATTGTGGCCGGAGATTTCAATGACAACCCTATGTCTTATACTTACAACCGGCTCAAAAAAGGGCGGGAGGATTCGTTCGTGGAGGCCGGAAAAGGATTCGGGGCGACATATTCCTTTCTCTGGCCGTTCATCAGAATCGATTATATTCTTTACCCGTCGCAGTTCAGCGCAGTGTCGCACTCCGTGCCGCATGCCGTCTATTCGGACCACTACCCGGTCATCGCTGAAATCGCGCTCAACCGGGAGCAGTGCCGGGAACGGTGATTCAGCCCGCTCAGAGGCGGGGCGTGAAAGGGAAGGCCTATTGAACCGAGTTTATGTCTATCAGATTGTTGAGAATCGCATAGACGGTGAGACCGGCGACGGTCTTTATGCCGGTCTTGCGGGTAATGTTCTTACGGTGGGTTATGACCGTGTAGATAGAAAGGCAGAACTTGTCGGCGATTTCCTTGTTCAGCATCCCTTGGGCAACACAGACCAGGATCTCTTTCTCTCTGGAGGACAGCTCATTGCCTTCTCCTGCCGCTTCCGGTTGCCTTGCACCTAAAGCCGACTGGATCTTCCGGATGATTCCGGCCGGGTCGTCATACAGAGAAATCGATCCGTCATATTGCCTGATGATGTCGTCCGTCACCGCGGCTCCCTCAATCGCCAGAACCGAAGCGTCACACGAATCGGCGATCAACGCACGGCTCTCCTTACGGCTGCGGAAATCGAATACAGCCGGGTCCACGATGACGACATCGGGATCGAGACTCCTCAGGCGCGCCTCGCTCGCCCTGGAGAAATCCACAAGATTTTCCTGGACAAGGAAGAGACCTTGCTCTGTCAGGACACTTTCCAATCCTTTGGCAACAATGTCGGACGGAATTATCAGAGTGACTCTCTTTTTACTTTCCATTGCGCTCAAGCCCGCTCACTATCGGGACAAGAATATTGTTTTCAACATAAGTGTGCCTTCTGAGATCATCCTGCAGATGGTAGATCGAAAAAAGAACCATTATCCTCCGCTCGTTTGGACAGTTGTCCGGGAGATATCTCATCACGATGCTTTTCATATCCTCCAGCTTTTCCTCGACATTCTCGTGGTGGGCCTCGAACTGCTCGATCGAATACTCCGAAGTCTTCACTCCGTCACGCCTGAGCGCTTTCACATACGGGAAGACCACATCCTCCTCGTAGGCGAAATGCTTGTCCAGCTCGTCCTTGTAGTCAGTGAAGAATTTGAGCGCGACCTTTTTCTGCCTCTCGTCAAACGAAGCCACAAGTCTGTTGAACGAATTTTCCAAAACCTTGAGAGCCTGCCCTGTATAATAGAGGTGCGAGTTGTGCAGATAGCCGATGATGTCGCTTATGTCACCTACGGCCAGCTCGGCCTGCGACGGCACGTGGTCAGGAAAAGAATAGACATTGCAGATAAGTATGAACGTGTCCGGATCTATGCCGCACCGGAGGCAGGCCTCGGCCACCGGCAGTCCTGAATATTTCAGGTCAAGTCCCATTCTGGAGATAACCTGAAGAAGGCTGTAATCTATGTCGATAATGTCCGAGACGGACATATCGGTAGTGAATTGTTTCATCTCAACCCATTGAACAAGCAGGCAATTGCTTGACGAATACCAACTTATCTCAAAACAAGAGGTTTATTGCCCAACCTCCGCTTCTAAACCAGCAAGGCGGTGATGTGATAGCCGGCGAATGCGGCGAGCCAGGCCACAATCATTGTATAGACGCACACCGCTATGGCCCACCGCCATTTCCCGGTCTCGTTCCTGATCGCCGCGAATGTAGCGATGCAAGGGAAATACAGGAGAATGAATATCATATAGGCGACGGCGGCCGGCAGAGGGACGGAGCGGGCAAGAGTGGCCTGAAGCTGCGTGTCAGCGGCCAGAGCGCCGGTGTCAGCGGATTCGGCCACCTCGGAGGCTTTCGTCTCGCCGGGGGCGTACATAACACCCAAAGTGCTGACTACAAGCTCCTTGGCAACAACTCCAGTCAGAAGTCCGATGTCCATCTTCCAGCTGAAGCCAAGCGGCTCGAGAGCCGGAGAGACAGCCTTGCCGAGCTGGCCGATGTACGAATGCTCCTGCTGGTACTCCGCTCCTTTGCCGGAACGAGGGAAATAGCCGAGGCACCAGATGACGACCGAACCGACGAGAATCGTGGTGGCCATCTTCTCTATGTACTGCTTGCCTTTCTCCCACGTGTGCCTCCAGATGGCCTTGCCCGTAGGAACACGGTACGGCGGCAGCTCCATCACGAAAGGAAGGTCATCCTCCTTAATGAAGCGGCTGAGAATCACAGCCGACAGAACCGCCAGCAGGACTCCGAGGAAATATATTCCCAAAAGGGCGAGAGCGGAGTATCGCGGGAAGAAGGCTCCGGCGAGCAGGACGAAGATAGGAAGCCGTCCGGCGCAGGACATAAACGGGATTATGGCGATAGTTATGAGGCGGCTCTTGCGGCTCTCGATAGCCCTTGTCGCCATTATGGCCGGCACATTGCAGCCGAATCCCATCACCATAGGGATGAACGACTTGCCGTGGAGTCCTATCCTGTGCATCAGCTTGTCAACGATGAACGCGGCGCGGGCCATATAGCCAGAGTCCTCCATTATCGAAAGAAAACAATAGAGAATCAATATGTTAGGCAAAAACACCAACACACTCCCCACTCCGGCGATCACACCGTCCACCAGAAGATCCTTCAGCCATCCGTCATTCATCCACTCCGCGACGAAACTCCCGAAGCGCCCCACCAGCCAGTCTATCCAGTTCATCGGGTAGTTGCCCAAGGTGAAAGTAGACTGGAAGATGAGAAAAAGAAGGAAAATGAATATCGGGAACGCGGCCCATTTATTGGTGACGACAGCGTCAATCCTGTCTGTGACAGTCTTCTTTGGCCGGGAATCGACGTGCCTGGTGTAAGTCTCGGCAAGAGCGCCGTGGATGAAGGAATATTTCGCATCGACCACAGCCGATTCCAAGTTGGTCTGAAGCAGATTCTCGATACGGGCAGCCTCTTCGGCACGGGCGTCGGAAATCTCGGCGGAGTTCCGCAGGGTTCCGACCACACCCTCTATCTGTTTGTCGTTCTCCAGATACTTGATGGCAAGATAGCGGGTCGAGTACCTTCCGCGGATGTCATGGTTCTTCTGGATCAGAAATTTGATGCGGTCGATGCTCTTCTCGAGTTCCGGACCGTGGTTGATGTGGATGTGACGGGCGAACCTCTCGTCGTGCTTCTCGTAGATCTTGATGACAGTGTCCAGAAGTTCCGGTATTCCTGTACCGTCACGGCTTACGGTCGGACAGACAGGCATTCCAAGAAGATAGCCCAACTGCTTGATGTCAAGTGTATCCCCCCTGTCCCGAAGCTCGTCGTACATGTTCAACGCCATCACGACACGCAGGTTCATATCGATGACCTGAGTGGTCAGATACAGGTTTCTTTCGATGTTGGAAGCATCCACCACATTGACCACCACATCGGGGACATTCTCGACCAGATTCTTCCGGACATAAAGTTCCTCGGGGCTGTAGGCCGACAATGAATAGGTCCCTGGCAGGTCAACAAGAGCAAACTTGTAGCCGTTATATTCAAAATGTCCTTCCTTCGCGTCAACGGTCACTCCGCTGTAGTTGCCGACGTGCTCATGGCTTCCGGAGGCGATGTTGAAAAGCGATGTCTTTCCGCAGTTCGGATTGCCGACCAGAGCCATGCGGATCACGTGATGTCTTTCTTTAGCGAGGCGTTCCATCTCAAGATTCAGAGCCGCCGACTCGTCGGAATCATCGTCATAGATGGATGCGAGATCCTGCTTGGAGACAACGGAGGCCTTCGCTTCGTCCTCGCCGATCACATCGATCAGTCCGGCCTCAGAGCGCCGGAGCGAGACCTTGTAGCCAAGTATTTCATATTCAATGGGATCTTTCAAAGGGGCGTTGAGAACAACGGCGACCCTTTTCCCGGAGATGAAGCCCATCTCGATGAGCCTTTTCCGGAAACCACCGTGGCCGTTGACTTTCGCTATGACCCCGACTTCCCCTGTCTTTAATTCCGATAGTCTCATTCGCCTCTTCTCCCGCAGGCCGGTCATTACCCGCAAAATAAAACACTTCTATCGCCCCAAGGTGTACAATCACACGCTTCTCCCCGAATCAGGCTACAAAAATATTCATTTTACAAGATTTACGCAATCGCCAAGTCTTGGTATATGACGGCATGGATTAGCAATTTGTTGGTACGTCCCGTGTTCTTCCGGGAGGCTTTATCGGACATATCACAAGCAATCTCCTTTAAATCAACCTCTCCCCGAGCCGTATGACTTGTCGGTCTCGCCATACGTCCCGGGGAGGATTTTCATAAGGGACAGCACGCCGGAAAGTCCGGAGGGCTGTCAAAAGGGCCTATTAAACCTTGCTACAAGGTAGGGGGGACACACCAGGAATCAGACAGGACTCCGGTTCTGTTGTCAGCGACATCCCACCATACACGGTTGCTCGTGTTGTCCTCTCCGCCGGAAAGTTGCTTGACAGCCTGAAGATAATTGTCCTTGTTGTAGGCGATGTCAGTGTCCGAATAATATCCGAGACGGTACGGATAATGAGAATTGTCGATCACCGCGGCTCCCGGGCCTACCGGCATATAAGGGATGTCAAGCCTTCTCCAGTCAGACCAAGCCTCGACTCCGTCGGAAAGATAGCTTGCTATCCAGCGCTGGACGGCGATTTGCTCAAGACCTTCGGACGGGTTGTAGGCAACCGCGGGCGAAGCGATATATTCATCGGCCCCCTTTGCTCCCCACTGTTCGAAGGAAGCCTTGATTCCTTTCTCGTACAAGGACTTGGCATCAGCGGATATCCAGCCTCTGAAAGCCGCTTCGGCCTCGGTGAGAAGAACGCGGGCGGTCGGAATCACAGGGAAAGTGGCGTCCAAGGCGAGCATCTTGGAGCTGACGCTGCAGCAGACACCACTGAATGCTGCGACGGCGTTGTTGTCAATAAGTCCGAAAGGAACTCCGTAGAACGAATCGTGGCTGTCCCTCGGGAATTTGGCTTCGTCACGGACTCCCTTGTAGCCCTCGATGTCGAAATATTCAAACATCCTGTTGTCCTTGAAGGCCTTCATCTGTTCGACAATGAACATATTCGGGACAGCGTTGAAACCTGCCGCGGAATAGTCCGGAGAGCACCAGTAGTACAGACGGTTCCAGGTAAGGTCGTCATAGCTGTAGTAAAATCCGTCGGACTCGCTTTCCATACCGCCGTCGTTGTAGGCAGCGGCAAATCTTTCCTTGCCCACGGAAGGAGCCACGTCACAAAGCTTTATCGCCAGAAGCATTCTCAGGGACGCGTTGAATTTCTTCCACTTGGAAACGTCTCCGCCATAGAGGATGTCCGCCGAGGAGAGGTTGTCGCTCTCGTCAAACTGCTTGTATGCGGCGGTAAGGGACTCGTCAAGCCGGGCATAGACAGACTCCTGTGAATCATAGGCCGGCTTCCAGTTGTCCTCCGTGCTTCCCTTGAACGCCTCCGAAAGGATAATCGGGCCGTAGATGTCCGTAAGCGACATATAATAGTAGGCTGACAAGGTCTTGGCCGCGGCGATCTGGTTCGCGTTGGAGCCGAATGACTTGACATTTGTCAAATCCTTCTGTTCCTCATCCTCGTTCATCTGGATGATCATATTCAGATTCTTCAGCGGATAGAGGTAAATGGTGCTGGCGGAGTACTGTATGGTCGTTCCGAGAGGGCCATACTGGTTGTTTTTGGACTCTGAGAGGTAACCGGCCCACTCCTGCTGCCAAGGGTCATAGCCGTTGGTCGCCGATCCAAGGACAAAGTACGGTACGTACTGGCAGGCATAGCTGAACAGATACTCCGTGAAAGCCGTGGAAGGGCTGTTCGGGCTTTTGTTGATATCTCCGAAATCGGTGATCTTGTCGCAGGAAGACAAAGTGACGGCAAAGGCCGCGGCTGTAAGCAATAACTTGTTTATGATGGTTTTCATAATATTCATCTCCTATGCTTTAGAACGTAAGGTTGACAGTGATTCCGAAAGAACGGGTGGACAGTGCCTGGCCGCCCTCAAGGTAGTTGTATTCAACGCCGGCGATCTCGGAAGGATCGAGATTAGGGCAGGCAGAATAGATGAGCCAAGGGTTTGTGGCCACAAACGCCACGTTGGCCTTGCTCAGGCCGATACCAAGGTTCTTGAGGAATCTGGCCGGGAGGTCGTAGCCGATGGAGACCTCGCGGAGCTTGACATAGGTACGGTCGTAAACCCAGTTTTCACAGTTGTAGTAGGCAAGGTAGTGATAGTAGTTGTAGGCATCCACGTAGCCAGACAGAGGATTACCTTCGCTGTCAACACCTTCCATATACACTCCGCCGCCTACCGCGACAGGTTCGCGCTCGTTGACACCGCGGTTGTTCACCTTGGCCGTAGATGCGAAGACTCCGGAGCCCGTTCCCCACATATTCGTCCAGGAGACAAGCTTGCCTCCGAGAAGGAAGTCAAGAGACGCATTGAAAGTAAGGTTCTTGTACCTGAACGAAGTGGAGAATCCTCCTGTCAGGTCAGGCTGTACATCTCCAACCTCTTTCTCTACACCTCTCTCCCATGTCGGCCTGACATCACCCCAGGCCTTGCTGCCTTTCTGGAGAACAGGCTTGCCATCCTCGTTCGTAACCCAGCGTGACGCGGTGCTTATCACACCGATAGGCTTTCCCTCGATGGCCTTCAGGTACCAGGCGTCATAGAATCTCGCCCAATAGATGGTGTATTCGGTCTGATCCGGAGCGAGGGTCACCAGCTTGTTGTTGTTCTTGGATATGTTGGCGGAGAGATTCCACTCTACATCACGAGTTCTTACCGGAGTTCCGCCCAAGGTCACCTCTATGCCCTGGTTACGCACCATACCGGCGTTGAGTCTTCTGTAGGAATAGCCGGACTGAGGCAGCACATTGGCCTCGATGATGTCGTTCTTTGTGTCCTTGCGGTAGAGGTTGATGTCACCGAAAAGCCTGTTGCCGAAGAGTTTGAACTCGGTTCCGACCTCGAAGGATGTCGAAATTGTCGGCTTGATCGACGAATTCACCTGGGTTGTCGGCTCATACATTGTCGTGAGACCGTGCGCCTTGGTTCCCACGGTGTAGGTCGGGTAGATGTTGTAGGCGCCCAGGGTTGAGCCGACCTGGGCCAGAGACCCTCTGATCTTCCAGAAATCGAGCCAGGAGGCGTCAATGAGCTTGCTGGCCATAAAAGACACTGATCCGCCGCCGTAGAGGAAAGCGTTGTTGTCGTTGGAAAGGCGGGAGTCGATGTCATAGCGGATGGATCCGTCCAGATAAACAAGGTCGTCCCAGCCGATTGTCGCCGTTCCGAAGAAAGATCTGGTCTTGTAGTGCGTCTCGCTGTTGTTAGCCGTGTAGGTGCTGGCGGATGCGGCGAGGTTGAAGAATCCGGGAACCGACAAGCCTCCGTTGGTGCTGCCGTTGAGGTAATAATAGTCATACTTTCTGGATTCGGCGAACAGGGCCGTCTCAACTGACAGGCGGTTGTCGATGTAATGCTCGCTCCAGGTAGCATAGGCCTGCGCCGTGAAATCGTTGCTTTGCGAATGATAGGTGCGGAAATATGGATCGAACACAATCGAGCCGTTGCCATACTTCGCATCGTAGCGATTGGCTATCATGTTGTTGTTGACCCTGACTCCTACGCGTACGTTGTGAGGGAGAAGAGTGTAGACATCCGCGGTAACAAGATGGTAGTTGTTGTAGGAGAAAGAGTTGAAGTTGTACAATGTACCATAAGGATTGTCGTGGAAATTAGGCGAGAGATCGTCCGGGCCGACAATGTTCCATGTCCTCCAGCTGCCGTCAGGCCTCTCGTAATCCTTCAGTTCCTTGAGATTGATGTTGGTCTGTCCCCACTGCGTGTATTCGCCGACGACATTACCGGCTTCGGAATATCCTTCAGTAGCGGCGTTCCGCGTCTTGCGGTAACGGTAGCGATAACTGACATCGGCATTGAGCCACTCCGTCGGCTTGAAGGACGAGGTCAGGCTGAACGACCGGCGTGTCGCCTTTGAATTGTACATTATACCCTGACGTTCCACATTGTTGAATGCGACACGTGTCCTGAAGCCGTTCCCGGCCTTTGAGAAAGCGACATTAGTGTTGTTTGTCCAAGCCGCGCGCGTAAGGTCCCGCAGATTCAGACGGGCCTCCCAAGTGTCAGCCTTGCCGTACCTGTCGGAAGTAGGATCCCATGAAAGGCCGGAACGGACAAGCGTCTTCCCGTCGTAGCGAGGCCCCCAGTTCTCGTCACTGCCATAGTCGAATATGTAGGAGCCGTCATCGAGCCTGTCGAGAAGATTGGCGACCGATGTCCAGTCTGTGGAATACGGATCCGCTGCGGCCGCGGCATCCGCCGTGACACTTGCCGCACTTGATCCTCCACCATAAAGGTCGTTGAAATCCATATGGTTATAATATGTCTCAACGGAGGTCGTGCTGGAGAATTCCAACACACTGCGTCCGTCCGAGGCTTTCTTGGTAGTGACCACGACCGCTCCGTTGGCTCCGCGCGAACCGTACAAGGCAGTGGCGGAAGGGCCCTTGAGGATGTTGACACTCTCGACATCGTCCATATTCACGGACTCTCTGCTCACAATCGCTCCGTCAACGACATAGATCGGCTCGCTTCCCTGTGCGTCGCTATAGGATGTGGCGCCGCGAAGGACTATCTTTCCCTCATTGAAAGTCGATCCGCCCGCGCCCCAGAACTGCGCTCCGGCCACCTTGCCGGCAAGCGAGTTGCCGAGTTCGGCGCTATGGACGGCGGTCAGTTCCTTTGACGTGACAGTCTGTGCGGAATAGCCGATGGCCTTCTGCTTTCTGGTAAGTCCCTGTGCGGTGACAACCACTTCATCAAGCAGCTCATTGTCAGGAGACAAGGTTACATCAACGACCCTGTCTGCCGTCTTCTTGACATCCAGCATACCGATGCAGGAGAAGATGAGGGTAGAGCCTGAAGGAACATCCTTAAGAGCGTATTGTCCGGAAATGTCCGTGACCGTACCGTTCGTCGTTCCTTGCACAAAGACAGAGGCCCCCACAACAGGGAGTCCATCCTCCGCTGAAGTCACCGTTCCTTTGACGGTGATGTTCTGTGCGAATGCTGTGCAGATGCTCAAGCAAAGGCACAGCAACAAAGAATACATCTTCTTACTCATAAGCCTAAAAATTTAGTTTGACTTTGACTCATTAGCTGCTAAACCAAAACAGCTTCTTGATAAACAACATAATTGTTTGTTCAGTTAATTCATTCTTCGCTTAAGGGTTGCGGATTCCATCACTTACAAAATGTAAGGCAATAAGAACGCCATTTACCGTAGCGACAAGGTATTCAATGCATTGTTGGCGAAAGATATGTTATTTTTCCGAATCATCCAAAAATATTTTTAAATCATAAACAGTTATACAACAGTTAGTTCAATCGATTTTAAATTACAAGATACACTCTTACCCCCCCCTAATCGCTTTCAATCTATTAGTCGCCGATGCAGAATATTTACAATCATAAATCAAAAAAAAAAAATAAACCCGGGAAGCACACCGGGCAGCCTGCTTTCCGAAGCCGGAACGCTCCCGTTCGAAGGCTTTCCGCAAATCCGAAATAATTCAGGCTTCGCGGCAGGTAATTATCCAAGGATTGCTAACTTCGCGATATGGAAGAAAAAAGATTTCTGGAATGCTGCTGCACCGATGCGGCAGAGGCCGTCGAAGCCCAGTCGGGCGGGGCGCGGAGAGTGGAGCTTTGCGAGGATCTGCCTTGCGGAGGCGTAACTCCGGGCAGGGGCAACATCGAATCGGTTCTGAAAAGTGTGGATATTCCCGTAAACGTGCTTGTCAGGGCGCGCGGAGGGGACTTTGTCTATAGCGAGGCCGAGATTCAGGAGATGGTCGAGTCTGTCAGGATGTGCAGGGAACTCGGGGTGAACGGAGTCGTGGTCGGGGCGCTGAAAAAGGACGGAAGCGTCGACACCGCGGCGGTCAGACGGATGATCGCCGAGGCCGGGGAGCTTGAAGTCACTTTTCACAGGGCTTTCGACGAGTGCGCGGAACCGTTCAAGGCTCTCGAGGACATCATCCCGCTCGGCTGCGACAGGCTGCTCACAGCCGGACACGCGGACAACGTGAATGACGGAGAAGAGACCCTGAAGGAACTGAATGACAAGGCTGACGGCCGAATCATCATCCTCGCCGGCTCCGGAGTGAGACCGGGCAACATCGAGCGGCTTGAAAAAGCGACCGGGGTCAGCGAGTTCCATTCCTCCTCACACGGAGCGGACGGCAGGACTTCGAGGGATGTCGTCTCGGCGATGGTCCAGAGGTGAACCTTTCCGGACGCCACGGCGGGGCAGAGGGTTCTTATACTCACATAGATTTCTCAAGAATATGCAAGTACTCTATGGTGCTGCTTGCAAGATGATTCCGATTCTGTTCCTTATCGGCGCGGAATCTGTGATACTGCCGCGACACGACATCATAACGCCCATATAAGGACATTATCCTTTTGATCTCATCAAAAGGCATTAGACCCTCGTTGTTATACGACAATATTATATACCTGAACCGGGCGTCACGTATCAACCCTTCAAACGCTTCCTTGACGGTCTTCCTTCCGCAATACAATGAACGGGAATACTCCCTCAAGCCGGTTTTCCCCTTTGGGGAGAAAGGATGGTATTCTGCTATAGTGTTCAACAGGTGATAATTAGCCCCGTACTGCCTCGCATTGTACGGCGGGTCAAGATACAGTATGTCACCTTGAATATCCTTAATCAACTCATTGGCATCCTCACAATAAACCTCATGAGCGTTATCATTAATCGTGTACAACGCAGGATTGATAACAAGAGGCTTAGATGCTGTCGTTTTCAGATGCTTAAGAAACGCCCCATAGACAGATGCGGTGTTAGCCAACCTGTCTGCGCTCTCCAACAGGCTGCAAAGCAGAAAGAAATAGAGATCGTCAGAGATTTCTCCCGAAACCCGCCATTCTTCAATACACCTCCTGACCGCATCAATCTTTCTGCCGTTCTCATCCGAAAAATATTGCCGTCCGCTACCGCCGCCCAAGCAATAATTCAAATAGATAAAGCCATCGTCCACTTCGGGAAGCCTGTTCAAGCAACCGATATATTCTTCTTTATTATGTATTTCCTTATGATTCCCAATGTAATTGCGGTTAAGGACATAGCTATAATACTCACAATCATTGGAAATCACCTTCCTTACATTCGGCTTGAAAGCCTTACCGACGACTCCGGTCCCGGCAAAAATATCACAGAATACCTTATCGCTCAAATCATCTCCTACGACTTGACAGACCGTCGCCTCCAAAAACGGGAGAAGCGAATATTTTGAACCTATATAATTCATCTAATACCTCGTCTGTTTGAACGTCAATTCTCCGGCCACAACAGAGTACTCGACATACATCAGTGGCAGACACTTTCCCTCAGCAGCCGCATCAAAAGCGCTTATGCACTCCCTTACATTTTGAGAATGAGTAGCACATTTACACAGCAAAACAGGCTGAATCACGCTCATACGATTCGGGATGTAATACTGTTCAATCCAATCGATGTACCTATTGACTTGCCTGAGATTATCAGATGAAGCGGGGACAGCCTTAAGCTCTATCGGCATGACAACCCGTCTGGTCTCGTTTTCTATTTTGGAGACCATAATGTCTATCCTCTGCATCCCAACACCGCAGGAAACCTCATTTCCTATCCACTCAATCTGCCCCGGCTGAATGCCAAGAGCGCCATCAAGACTATAATTGCGACCAAGTTGCTGTGCTATGTACATCTGAAGGTGAGCCTCATGAGATTTCCCGTCAGAATACTTGCAGATAAGCCTCGGTAAAATATTCATTCCTACCGTCCTGCCGGAATAGACTTTCGAGTCACCGACAACAATTTTCCCTCCGGAATATGTATAACCGGAATTTGAGCGCATCGCAACGTGCCGATTCTTTCTTCTAATCAAATCTATCAGCCTTTCAGCCTCGTAGACTGTGATCATTGTGTTGCCTCTGTTCCCTTTCAACTTCCTATAAATAAGACTCCAAAGCATCTGGCAAGGACTCTGGATGCTCTTTATCTCATCAAGAGCCTCCCATTCGGTAACTCCTTCGGAATACACTTCATACGGTTCGATGCGTACACGGAATGTCAGGGATTTCTTTAATTCGTTCTTTAAGTACTGCTGACCGTCGTTTCTGTCAACAAACGCATCACCGACAGCGCGAAACACCCCAAAAAACCTCCCCTCACTGGAACTATTGGCCAAAAGATAGAAAACAATCAAGTCACCTTTCCGCACCCGGCCGCAATCAGCCATCATCGCAACGAGTCCGTCTTCCGAAGAATGATGCATCGAAGAACGTGGATTATCATTGAAATCAACGTCCTTGTCTGCCGCTCCGGTACCCGCAAACATATATTCAAGATGAACCGGAAAAGTGTTATCGTCAACAATAAACACGTGAGTTGTCATATTACCAAATATTTATCATCCCAGCTTCTTAAACACAAAGATGTACTCATGTTTGAAAAGGTAATAGTCGCTCTGAAGGGCACGGTATTTCCAAATGTCCTGAGCGCCTATCTTCCCCCTGTTCCCCTCAATATTCTTTATTATCGTACCTTTCAATTTGGCATTAAAGGCCTTTTTAACCGCGTTCATCATATAGAACGCCAGAGGCACCACCTCACTGTTCCTATAAATGTCACCGCCTACGATAGCGAAATACTTCCCTTTTGACAAATATGACAGCCCGTTGCCAATCGCCGAGACAAACTTCTCAATAAAAAGATCAACATCAGCTATCTGTGAAAGATCCCTCGCATCCTGGGTAAATTTGATTATGTCCAGGTACGGCGGATGTGCAATCATAAAATCAGCTTCGCTAATCTTATGTAAGTCACAGGCTTCTTTCATGGATTTATCGAAAGACCCGGCATCCGTCACATCACAATCGCAAATCGTATAGTCAATGGTGGTGCAGTCCTTCATTTTATCACAGATATGCTCAATCATAACCCGATTTATGTCAAAACCGATGTAATTCCTCCCAAGAATCTCGCATTCATACAATGTGGTTCCACTGCCGGAAAACAATTCAAGCACGGTATCACCTTTATCAGTGTAGCGCCGAACAAGCTGATTTGGAATCTGTGGAATAAAATTGCCATGATAGTTATTCTCGCGTTTGCCTCCTTTCGCACGTTCGTTGATAATCCACAGACTGTCAACATTCAAGTCCGTTTCTTTCCAATTGTCTTTAGTAAACTTTTCCATCGCCTCAAAGATTTAAATGTCTAACAATTTGCCATAATATTTTCAAAGATAATAATTTTATCAGGATTCGCTTCTTTTCACACTGCAAGAAAACACCCTTTTTTATGTCTATTGAAAGGAAGGAGGTCATTGTCGGAGGATTTTATCTAACTTTGCGGTAAGATAACAAAGAATTGCCTCCTTTCCGGACGCCACGGCGGGGCAGAGGGCGGGAGCGAAGGGGCGCGGACAGCCTGCGGATCCGCCGGAGGGAACGGCAATAAAAGCGGGAAAAGACAAAAGCAATGAATATGTCAGAAGAACCATCATGCAAAACAGCGGAGAAAGTCTCGCTATGGCGGATTTTTCTGGTTTTCGCAAAAATCGGAGCGTTTACCATAGGGGGCGGCTATGCGATGATTCCACTTATCAGGGACGAACTGGTCGAAAAAGGCTGGATGTCGGACGAAGAACTGCCTGACATCATAGCTATGGCGCAGTCGGCTCCCGGAGTGCTGGCCGTGAACATGTCCATCTTCGCCGGACACAAGCTCCGCGGTGTGAGTGGAAGCGTGGCCGCCACACTCGGCTCCGTGCTGCCATCCTTCATCAGCATCCTGCTGATCGCCATGATATTCACAAATTTCAGGGATAACCCGGTCGTGGAAAGAATATTCAAAGGGATACGTCCGGTCGTGGTGTCGCTTATCGCCGCGCCTATGATCGACATGGCAAGGAAGAACAACAGGAACTGGTGGGAATGGGCCATCTCCGGCGTCACCCTCTTCCTGGTGGCTTTCCTCAGTTTTTCGCCAATCTACATACTGGTCGTCCTGATAGCCGCATCGGCAAGCATCTCGGTAATCAGAAACAAAAAAGAGTCCGGCAATGAATGAGACAATCCTGATCCTTCAACTATTCTGGGTGTTCTTCATCATTGGAACGTTCACGTTCGGTGGAGGATACGCCATGCTGTCCTTTATACAGACCCAGGTTGTGGTCGCGCGCGGATGGCTCTCTGAGAGCGCCTTCACGGACATCGTGGCCATCTCGCAAATGACCCCCGGACCGGTCGGAGTCAACTGCGCCACCTACGTCGGTTACGAAGTCCTGCATCAGGCCGGAGCCGGCCATCTTATCGGGATAATCGGCTCTCTGTCGGCTACTTTCGCGGTAATCCTGCCATCTTTCATAATTGTGCTGGCCATCGTCCGCTTCTACACCAGATTCAAGGACAGCAAGGTTTTCGCCAGCGTTTTGAGCAGCCTCAGGCCAGCGGTGGTAGGACTAATCGGGGCGGCGGCCCTGATCCTGATGCTCAGGGCGGACTGGAACGGATTCATCCCGCAGCTTAGCATTGTCAAGGAGAACTTCCCGGACTGGATCAGCTGGGGGCTGTTCGCGGCGGCGCTTGCAGCCTCTATGATATTCAAGGTCGGGCCGATAAAAATCATAGTGGCCGGAGGAATTCTGGGACTGTTGCTGTACTGACAAACGGAAGAATTTCGTATATTTATAGACTTAATGCAAAAACGCCAACAACCACTAAAAAAAGATAATTGAAAATGAAAAAAATCTTATGCGTCATCGCTATGGCAATCCTTGCCATCCCTTGTTCGCTGGCAGCCAACAAGACCGAGACAGTGATCAACGTTATCCCCTACCCTCAGAGTGTAGAGGTAGGAAAGGGCTCGTTCAAAGGAGCCGGCGCAAACTTCAACTGCGACCAGTCAATCGAGGGCAGGACTCAGGAGATCATCAAGGAGCTGGCTGACAGAATCACCCTTGTCAGCGGAAGAATCTGCTCCTACGCCACCCCGGTAGGCCTCGCGAAGAGCGCCGCCAAAGCGAAAGGCTTCATATTCCTCAAGGACAGCTCGCTCGCCGAGGAGGAATACTCCATCGACATCACCAAGATCAACTGTGTCGTAAGGGCTTCCTCACACAATGGGTTCCTCTATGCCGTGCAGACACTCAAGCAGCTGACGAGCGTCAACATATTCAGCAAGGAGCCGAATCCTGCGGAGAAGTTCATCTTCCCTTGCGTGAAGATACAGGACAAGCCTCGTTTCGGCTACAGAGGAATGCACCTTGACTGCTCAAGACACTTCTTCTCCGTCGATGAGGTCAAGAAGTACCTTGACATCATGGCCATCTACAAGCTCAACCGCTTCCACTGGCACCTCACCGACGACCAGGGCTGGAGAGCCGAAATCAAGAAGTATCCAAAACTCACGGAGGTCGGAGCCTACAGAAACGGCACGGTGATAAAGAAGAACTGGGGAAGCAACGACGGAATTCGCTACGGTGGCTACTACACCCAGGAGCAGATGAAAGACATCGTCGCCTACGCCGCCAAACTCGGAATCATCGTCATCCCGGAGATCGACCTTCCCGGACATATGATGGGGGTTCTGGCAGGCTATCCCGAGCTTGGCTGCACCGGCGGCCCTTACGAGGTATGGACGACCTGGGGAGTCTCCGAAAAGGTTCTCTGTCCGGGCAAGGAAGAAATGTTCACTTTCCTTGAGGACGTGTTCACCGAACTGATGGACATCTTCCCTTCGGAGTACATCCATATCGGCGGCGACGAGTGCCCTAAGTCAGAATGGGAGAAATGCCCTGACTGCCAGGCAAGAATCAAGGAGCTTGGAATCAAGGGAGACGGACGCCACACCGCGGAGCAGTTCCTTCAGAGCTACGTTACCTCTCGCATGCAGAAGTTCCTCAACGACCACGGACGCAAGATCATCGGCTGGGACGAGGTTCTCGAAGGCGAGCTCGCCAAGGGAGCGACCGTAATGTCCTGGAGAGGCACGGCAGGCGGAATCAAGGCCTCAGCCATGGGATTCGATGTCATTATGACACCTAACACCTACTGCTACTTCGACTACTACCAGTCGGAGGATATGGAGAAGGAGCCTTTCGGCATCGGAGGCAACCTGCCTTGGGAGAAAGTCTACAGCTACGAGCCGCTGGAAGGACTGGACGCGGAGCAGCAGAAGCACATCCTTGGCGTTCAGGCGAACCTCTGGACAGAATACATCCCGACACCGGAGCATCTTGAGTATATGCTCCTTCCGCGTATGACAGCCCTCAGCGAGGTCCAGTGGTGCAAGCCGGAGGACAAGAATCCGGAGAGATACAAAGCGGCGATGGAGGCGGAGTCCTTCAGGATTTTCGACATCCTCGGCTACAACTACCGCAGGTTTTAACAATCAATGAATATGAGAAAGAACGCATTCACCTTACTCGTCTGCACCGCGGCGGCAGCGCTGACCTTCAGCTGCGGAAACGGTGCGAAGAAAGCCGCGGCCGAGGCGGAGGCCGCGGCGGAACAGGCCCGCCTGGATTCGATAGCGGCAGCCGAAAAGGCTGAAAAAGAAAAAACAGCAATGGAAATTTTAGCCAATCTACCGGAAGAGCCGGTATTTGACATCGTGACGAATCTCGGCACGATCAAGGTAAAGCTTTACAGCAAGACTCCGAAACACCGCGAGAACTTTGCCAAACTCGCCCTGACAGGCTACTACGACGACCTACTCTTCCACAGGGTCATCAACGGGTTTATGATCCAAGGCGGCGACCCATACACCAAGGACACCTCAGCCTCGGCTGTCGCCAAATACGGTCAGGGCGGTCCGGGCTACACAGTCCCTGCCGAGTTCGTGACGGAATACAAGCACAAGAAAGGTGCTCTGGCCGCGGCACGCAGAGGCGATGTCGCCAATCCGATGAAAGAGTCCTCCGGCTCACAGTTCTACATCGTGCAGGACGCCGGCAACTGCGCCCAGCTGGATGGGGCCTACACTGTCTTCGGGGAAACCGTCAGCGGCCTTGAAATCATTGACAGAATCGCCCAGGTGGCCACCGACAACAGGGACAAGCCTTTGATGGACGTACGCATCAAGACAATAACACTTGACGAGGCTTCCGCACCGGAAACCGAAACGGTGACGGAAAAAACAGAATAGTTTGGAAATTATCAATAGCACAATAGTCCAAAGATGCACTTTTCGCATTTTAGAACATAAAAACAATCCTTTAGGACATATTAAATAATTTCCACCTTTTTTGTTTTATAAAAAAACTATACCTTTGCAATGAATAGTTTTTTCATAGGTTAAGTTTTAGGTTAGAATTGCGAACGGGGTCTGCTGCGACAGCAAACCCCGTTCATCTTTTATACAGGCGACGCTCCGACTCCCTGGCACATCGACCTCGCGGCACAAAAAAAAGGCCGGCCGTCATGGCCAGCCTTTTATATTGAAGCGGAAAGATTAGTCGCTGAGGGAATACCTTCTGAAAGCGACAATCTTGGCATCCTTGTCTACGGACTTGATGTAAGCGGCAACAGAGATCTTCTCATCTGACTGTACGAAATCCTGATCCTCAAGAGTACGCTCCTTGAAGAACTTCTGAACACGGCCGTTGGCGATGTTCTGGATCATCTGCTCAGGGAGAGACGCGGCCTTCTCGGCAGAGACGGTCTTGATGATCTCGCGGGCCTGCGCGGCCTGCTCCGGAGTAATCCAGCCCTTGGCGGTGTTGGACTCGATGTGATCCTCGCTGTCAACGTGGGCTGGATTGATGCCCACCTTCTTGAGAGCGGCCTCAACGGCTTTCTGTACCATCTCGTCCTTGGTCTTCTGAACAGCAAGCTCACGTTCCTTCTCAACAATCTCCTTAGGGCAGTCGGCCTCGGAGACAGAGACAGGGTTCATGGCGGTCACCTGCTGGGCGACAGCCTTGCCGAGATCAGCCGGAACTTCCTTGTTGAAGGCGACGATAGCGCCAAGCTTACCGTTGAAGTGTACGTAGTCACCGATGAAAGGAGACTCTACCGGGGCATAGTAGGCAAGAACGTGCTTCTCACCGGTCTTACCCGTCTGTGCGGAAATCTCCTCCTCGACGGTGTGACCGTTAGAGCACTTGGTTGCCTTCAGAGCCTCGATGTCAGCAGGGAACGACGCGATGGCGGCATCGGCGATCTCAGCGGCGAGAGCCTTGAAGTCAGGGGTCGCGGAGACAAAGTCAGTCTCGCAGCCGAGGCACACGATGATGCCCTTTGTTCCCTGAATACGAACGAGAACCGCACCCTCAGAGGTCTCGCGGTCCGCGCGTTTGGCAGCGACAAGCTTTCCTTTCTCACGGATGATGTTAACAGCCTTCTCGAAATCGCCGTCAGCCTCGTTAAGGGCATTCTTGCAATCCATCATTCCGGCGGAAGTCATCTTGCGCAATTTCATTACGTCTTGTGCAGTTATTGCCATAACTTGTCCTCCTTATTATTCTGCCTTTGGTTCCTCGGCCTTTGGAGCCTCAACCTCTACATCAACAGGCTTCGCGTTCTTGCGGGCGCGGAGCTTCTTGCCTGTAGGATTCGCGAGAGCCTCGCCCTCGGCGGCCTCCTCACTGGCCTCTTTCTCCTTCTCGAGCTTTCTCTCGCTGAGACCCTCCTGAATAGCGCCGCAAAGGACGTTGAGGATGGTCTCGATCGACTTCGTGGCATCGTCGTTGGCCGGTATCACATAATCAATCGGGGTAGGATCGCAACAAGTGTCAACCAATGCGAATACCGGAATGTTGAGGCGGTTGGCCTCCTTGACGGCGTTGGCCTCCTTCTGGATGTCAACTACGAAGAGGGCGGACGGGAGACGGCTCATATCCTTGATTGAGCCAAGGTTCTTCTCGAGCTTCTCTCTCTGACGGTCAATCTGCAGACGCTCTCTCTTGGCGAGCTTCTCGAAAGTTCCGTCTTCCTTCATCTTGTCGATGGTGTTCATCTTCTTGATAGCCTTGCGGATGGTCGGGAAGTTGGTAAGCATACCGCCGGCCCAGCGCTCGGTTATCGATGGCATATTGACTGCCGCAGCCTTTTCTGCAACGATCTCCTTAGCCTGTTTCTTGGTGGCTACGAAGAGAATCTTGCGGCCTGAACGCGCAAGCTCTTTCATTGCGTCAGCAGCCTCGTCTATCTTGACGATGGTCTTGTGCAGGTCGATGATGTGAATCCCGTTCTTCTGGTCAAAGATGTATGGAGCCATCTTAGGGTTCCATTTCCTGGCCAGATGTCCGAAATGTACACCTGCATCAAGAAGTTCTTGGAAATTTGTGCGTGGCATTTTAAAATTCTGTTTTTTGTTTTAAACTTTCCTCCAGACCTTTTGCCGACAGCCTGAAGGCTCTTTCCTTCAATCTCCGGGCAGTGGTTTCCGACCAGTCCCCGAGATTTTCCGCAGTCACGGCAATCCCCGGTAGCTGTCACCGGATTCGCATCCAATGAGAAATCCGACGGATTTGAAGCACCGGACTGTGCTTTTTCATAAACCAGCCTATGCCGCTTCAGATATGCGCAAGACTAACGCTTGCTGAACTGGAAGCGGGCACGTGCGCCAGGCTGACCAGGTTTCTTTCTCTCGACCTCGCGGGAGTCACGTGTGAGGAAGCCTTCGGCCTTGAGGGCGGAGCGGTAAGCCTCTCTATCCAGATCGCTGAGAGCGCGGGATATTCCGAGTCTGATCGCTTCGGCCTGGCCCTTAGTGCCGCCACCGACAACGTTAACCTTAACGTCAAACTGACCTTCTGTCTTCGTAACGGCGAAAGGCTGGTTCACGATGTAGCGGAGAGCGTCAGTCTTGAAGTATTCCTCAACACTGCGTCCGTTGATCGTGACATTGCCTTGTCCAGCTGCGAGATAAACACGAGCCACGGCTGATTTACGTCTTCCAAGGGCGTTTTTCTGTTCCATTTGCTCTGTTAGATTTCGTTCAACTTAATTTCTCTAGGGTTCTGTGCCTGGTGAGGATGCTCAGGGCCTGCGTAAACGTGCAGGTTGCCGATGATCTTGTCACCAAGACGTGTCTTAGGGAGCATACCCTTCACTGCTCTCCTTACGAGTTCAGCAGGTCTCTTCGCGAGGATCTCCTTCGGAGTCGTGAAACGCTGTCCGCCCGGATAACCGGTGTAGCGTACGTAAACACGATCAGTCATCTTGCTTCCTTTGAGGATGACCTTCTCGGCGTTGATGACGATAACATTGTCACCGCAGTCAACGTGAGGGGTGAATCCAGGCTTGTTCTTGCCGCGGAGGACAAGAGCAATCCTTGAGGCAAGACGTCCGAGTGCCAGATCCGTGGCATCGATGACGACCCACTCTTTCTGTACGGTGTTCTTGTTCAGGGAAACCGTTTTGTAGCTAAGTGTGTCCACTGTCTTGATCTTTAATGGTTTAACATAAAAAATTGCGATCCCTACACAACATAGGGGTCGCAAATATAGGCATTTTTCCTGAAATATTCAAACTTAATCGCTTAGGCCGCCTGGCCGGAGAGCCGGGAAGCGGACGCCGCCCGTCCGGACGGAAGCCGGCGGCATCAGATTGAAAGGACGGCAAGGACGTTGATGAGTTCCTTGTCGATAGGCTTGTCCAGCTTGATGGCCTTGCCGATAGGCACATAGACAATCTCGTTGTTGGATATTCCCACCATAACGTTGCGCTGGCCTTCCTGAAGGGCCTCAATGCTTGCGTAGCCGAGGCGGCTGGCCAGAATCCTGTCGCATGCAGACGGACATCCGCCGCGCTGGAGATGGCCGAGAATGGTGACCCGCACGTCATATTCGGGATATTCCTGCCTCACTCTTTCCGCATAGTGCATCGCCCCGCCGTCCTTCGGGCTTTCGGAGACGATGACAATGGAGCTGTTCTTGCTTTTGCGGCATCCGTGGCTTATGAACTTCTCCAGCTGGTCGATGTCCGTCTTGTCCTCGGGGATGATGGCGGCCTCGGCTCCGGCGGCTATGGCGGAGTTCTGGGCAAGGAAACCGGCGTCTCGGCCCATAACCTCGACAAAGAATATCCTGTCGTGTGAATTGGCCGTGTCCCTGATCTTGTCGACACAATCAACGATCGTGTTCAATGCCGTGTCATAGCCGATTGTGGAGTCAGTCCCGTAAAGGTCATTGTCGATTGTTCCCGGAAGACCGATTATCGGGATGTCATACTCGTGGGCGAAAACCTGAGCTCCCGCAAGGGATCCGTTGCCACCGATGACGATAAGCGCGTCGATTCCGAACCTCACAAGGGTCTCGTAGGCCTTGGCCCGTCCTTCCGGAGTCATAAACTCCTCGCTGCGAGCTGTTTTCAGGATTGTTCCTCCTCTCTGGATCGTGTTGCTGACGCTCTCGGTGGTGAGTTCCTTCATATTCCCGTTGATAAGGCCTTCGTAGCCGCGGCAGATTCCCATCACCTTCCATCCGTTGAAAATCGCGGACCGCGTCACGGCCCTGATGGCCGCGTTCATTCCCGGAGCGTCACCCCCGGATGTCAAAACACCGATTGTCTTTATTTCTTTCATAATAACACACTACTGATTAAAAGATGAACACTTTTATCCGGCAAAAATACTAATTTTGCAGACATATATATTATTTACCGCAAGTAAAATGCCAAGCGGAAAGAAAATCAAGCGATAACGACATTATGACAATAGGCGACATTGATCTCGGGGAAAGGCCTGTGCTGCTCGCTCCGATGGAGGACGTGACCGACGCTTCCTTCAGAGGAATATGCAGGGAGCAAGGAGCGGATATGGTCTATACGGAGTTCATCCCGTCGGAAGGTCTGATCCGGGATGCGAAGAAAGCCTACGCCAAACTCAAGACCACGGACGGCGAGGCTCCGATCGGAATCCAGATCTACGGCAGCGACCCTGACGCGATGGTCGAGGCGGCGAAAATGGCCGACAGGGCAGACCAGATCGTTGGCGGACACGGGTGCGACGTGATAGACATCAACTTCGGCTGCCCTGTCAGCAAGATAGCCGGAAGAGGAGCCGGATCCGGGATGATGAGATATCCCGACAAGATGGTGGCTATCACGAAACGGATTGTAGAGTCCGTTGGAAAGCCTGTCACGGTCAAGACCCGCCTGGGCTGGGACGAAAGCAGCAAGATCATCGTGGAACTGGCCGAAAGGCTTCAGGACACCGGCGTCAAGGCCCTGACAATCCACGGCAGGACAAGATGCCAGATGTACAAGGGGGAGGCTGACTGGACTCTCATAGGAGAAATCAAGAGGAACCCGAGGATGCATATTCCCATAATAGGGAACGGTGACATCAACTCCCCGCAGAAGGCCAAAGAGGCGTTCGACCGCTACGGAGTGGACGGGATTATGGTCGCTCGGGCTTCCTTCGGACATCCTTGGATATTCAAGGAAATCAAGCATTTCCTTACGACGGGAGAGGAGCTTCCGCCGCTCGGGGTTTGCGATAGGGTAGAGCTTGCCAAACGCCAGCTCCGGCTTTCACTGGATCTGAAAGGAGTGCCTACCGGAGTCTATGAGATGCGGCGGCACCTTTCATGCTATTTCAAAGGGCTGCCCGACTTCAAGGAGACCAGAATGCGGCTCGTGACCGAGAATGACCCGGCGGAAGTGTTCGGGATTCTGGACCATATCGCCGAAAAATGGGGCGACACCGAAATTTCAGAGGCAAATAGCGTCTACGGCGTATGATTTTTTGTATCTTTGCATCCTATGCTTGACAAGATCCTTCTTGCACCATATTATCTGACGCTGAAGCTGAGGCACGCTTGCTATGACCACGGCATCTTTAAAGTCGGCACCTGCGAGGTACCGACTGTCTGTGTCGGTAACATCACGGCAGGAGGCACCGGCAAGACTCCTCACACCGAAATGATCCTACGGACATTGTTGAAGAGCGACGACTGGGCCTTCCGCAACATCGCGGTTCTGTCAAGAGGGCACAAGCGCGACAGCAGCGGCTTCCAGATTGTCTCAAGAGACGGCAAGGTAAAGGAATATGGCGACGAGCCCCTTCAGATCAAGCGTAAGTTCCCCGGCGTCACGGTGGCGGTGGACAGGCAAAGAATCAAAGGATGCGACATACTCTGCCATCCGGAAAAGCTCAAGAGTGAAAGACGGGCGCGGAAATGCTCGGATGTGACCATTCCCCCCGCGGACCTCATCGTTCTGGACGACGCTTTCCAATACAGAACCTTAAGGGCTTACTTCAACATAGTTCTCGTCGATTACAACCGTCCGACCTACAAGGACAGGCTGCTGCCGTTCGGAAGACTGCGCGACCTGCCGCAGAGACTTCACAACGCGGACATCATCATCGTCTCGAAATGCCCCGCCTACTTGGAGGACGAGCGGAAAACAGAGTGGGCGCGGTCGTTCGGGCTCAAGGACTATGACCTGAAGACCTGCAAGGGGACAGACAAGAAAGGTTCGGTAAAGACTCTGCTGTTCACGACCACCTGGTACAATTCGATGCAGCCGATCTTCGAGGAAGGTGACCAGAGATACGCTTACTCGCAGAAGCTGGTCCTCTTCTCAGGCATCGCCAACGACACGCCGCTCAGGATGTACCTGAGTGACAGGCACAGGATTGTAAGGAGGTTCTGCTTCATGGATCACCACAACTACAACCAGTTCGACATCAAGAAGATAATGGGTGCGGTGAAAGAGCATCCGACTGCCGTGGTGGCCACTACGGAGAAGGACTGCCAGAGAATCCTGGACTACAGGAGGATTCCAGACCAGCTGAAAGTACGGCTTTTCCAGGTGCCGATCGAGGTCGGTTTCCTGTCCGACCACGAAAAGGCGGTCTTCGAACACACCCTGATGACCGCACTGCGTGATTTCACGCCGGAGTATTAGATAGCCCGGCTCACTTCCTTGCTATTCCTGATTTTTCCAAAAGAGCCTCGGGCTGCGGGTCGCGGCCGCGGAAACGGCGATAGAGGACGGCCTCGTCCTCGACGCATCCCTTGGACAGGATGTTGTCACGGAACGAGCGGGCGACCTCGGCGCTGAATATTCCCTTATCCTTGAACAGGCTGAAAGCGTCCGCCTCAAGCACCTCTGACCATTTGTAGGAATAATAGCCGGCGCTGTAACCGCCCGAGAATATGTGGCTGAACGAAGTCGAGACGCAGGCCTGAGGAATCGGCGGAACCACATTCGTGCCTTTCAGCGCCTCTTTCTCGAAAGCGATTGTCCCTAGTTCCGGCGCTGCCTTGAGCGTGTGCCAGGCCATATCCAGGATAGCGAACTGAAGCTGCCGCACCTGCGCATAGGCGGCGTGGTAGTTCCTGGCCTCCACAATCTTGCGGACCAGAGCGCCAGGCAAGGCCTCCCCTGTCTCGAAATGACGGGCGAAAGTGTCCAGAAACTCCGGCTCGAAAGCCCAGTTCTCCATAATCTGCGAAGGAAGCTCCACGAAATCGCGGGAAACATTCGTCCCGGTGAGAGACGCGTATCTTCCCTCGGCCAGAATCCCGTGCAGGCTGTGGCCGAACTCATGGAGCAGAGTCGTAAGCTCGTCGTGGGTCAGAAGCGAAGGCTTCCCGGCGGCAGGTTTCGTAAAATTGGTCACGAGGCTGATGAACGGGCGCTTCTCCACACCGGCCACGATACTTTGGCCGCGGAACTCAGTCATCCAAGCCCCTCCCCTCTTGCTGGGACGAGGGAAGAAGTCCGCGTAGAACAAGGCCTTGTGGACTCCGTCCGCATCTTTTACGTCATAGACCCTCACGTCAGGATGATAGACAGGAATGTCCTTGCGTTCTTCGAAAGTCAGCCCGTAGAGCCTACCGGCCAGACAGAAAACCGCGTCTATGCAGCTCTCAAGACGGAAGTAAGGCTTCAGCTGCCCGTCATTGATGGAGAAACGGGCATCCTTGAGCTTCTCTGACCAAAAGCTGAAGTCCCAAGGCTGGATCGCCGAATCATTGAAACCATTGGAGCAGGCATATTCATAAAGCTCCCGCGCCTCATCTTCCGCCGCAGGCAGAGACGGATCGAGGAGTTTACGGATGAACTCATTGACAGTCCGAGGATTCTTAGCCATCCTTTCCTCCAACGCATAGTCCGCATAGGTTTCATAACCGAGGACTCCGGCAATCCGAAGACGGATCTCAGCGATCTGGCGGCAGAGGTCAATGTTGCTGTTCTCACCTTCCGCAGCCCTTGTGTTATAGGCCATCCACATCTTCCGGCGCAGATCCCGCCTGGAGCTGTATTTCATAAACGCACCATAGCTCGGAGCGGAAAGGTCGAACGCCCATCCATCAAGTTCCTTGGACTTCGCGGTCTCGAGAGCGGCCTCCTTCACAAAATCCGGAAGTCCCTCAAGGTCATCCTCATCGGTCAGGTGCAGCGTGAAAGCATTGGTGGCGGCCAACAGGTTCCTGCCATACCGCAGCGTCAAAAGGGAGAGCCGCTCGTTGAGCCTGCCGAAGACTTCCTTGTCCTCGGCGGAAAGATTCGCCCCACCCCGGACAAACGACTTCCAGGTCTTTTCCAGAAGCCTTGCCTGATCAGGCTCAAGACCCCCCGGGCTTCCGTGGACAGCCTTGACACGGGCGAAAAGCGGCTCGCTGAGCGAGACGTACATTGAATATTCTGTCATCATCGGGGAGACAGCCTCGGCAATCTCCTGCATCCGGTCGTCCGTGTCGGCCTCCATCAGGTTATAGAAGACTCCGGCGACATCGCCAAGACGGCTTCCGGCCTCCTCCAGAGCCGCGATGGTGTTAGCGAACGTCGGAGGGTCAGGGTTGCCTATGATCGCGTCAATCTCGGCCTTGGCCTCGGCTATGGCCTGCCCGAAAGCGGGAAGATAATGCCCTGCCTCAATCTTGTCGAACTGAGGCGCGCCATACGGCAGCGTGGAATCGGTAAGCAATGGATTCATTTCGTTGTCACATATTAAAGGAGGCACAGGAGCGCTCCGGCCACCGGAGGCGGCGCCTGCAATGACAAGGCCCCGCCTTCTCGCACAGGAATATCCCCATGCCGCACTTGCCCGCGCATTCAAGAACGCGAATATCGGCAAATTTTCCGAATCGGCAATCTGATTGCAGCATCGTCCCTGGGACAGGCGATTCCGGCAGGGCATCCCGCCGGCATCGCGGGACAATCTTGGATCCGCCCCGGGGACTGACCTCAGAAGCGGTAACCGACTCCCACCGACAGGGAATTCCCGAGCGCGTCGCTTGCGGTCAGCCAGGCGAGGTCGAGGCTGACGCCCTTGACGCGCGCCCCGAGCCCAAGCGAAGCGTACGTAGGGACAGCCCTCTCACTGTCCCCGTAGTGGAAACCGCCTCGGGCGAAAAGGACACCCTTGAATGAGTACTCCACGCCGACCCCGGCCATGAAGCCGCCCTTGAACAAGAAATCCGCCTCGACAGACGGAGTGACCGACGAGGATTCCGGATCGCCGAGCCTGTAGGCCGCGCCCACCTTGGCGAGCGACGGCTGGTCATAGTCCTCCCCGCCATAGTTGACCTTCCCGCCGAGATTGTTAGCGGACAGTCCGGCGCTGAACGCGCCCTTCTTCAGGAAAACCGCGACATCCGCCCCGAAGACATTAGCCTTGGCCTCCTCGGCGAGGACAGACCTGACCATCCTGCCGGTCAGCCCGACCGAAAGCCAGCCTGTCACCGAATACGCCGCCCCAAGAGCCACGCTTGTCTCCCCCGGGGTGAACGACTCCTTGACGGAGCCGCCCTCGGTCGCCACATCGTACGACGGCTGGAGAAATGACTTGAGCTGAAGCCCGAGGGCGAATCTGCCGCCGAGACGGCCGGCCACCCCGGCCCCGAGCGCCTTGTCCCCGGCGTAGGAGGGCTGCCAAAGGCCGAACGACGCGGCGGCGGAAAGCCCCTCCACCGCCAGAGGCATCGAAGCGACATTCCCTTCCAGCGGATATGCCCCCGAAGTTTTTCCGACCGCCGTGGAGGCACTCCCCTGAGACGCCGCGTCGGAGCCGACCAGAAGTGACGGCAGCGTCTGGGCGAAGGAAGTCAAAGCGCAAAGGGCAAAGGCAAGGAAAACCGATGTAATCTTCTTCATACTCTTCTCTTTAAATCTTGGTTATAAACGATTTGTACTCTTTCCCGTCGCAATTGACAACAACAGTGTACTGCCCGGCATCAACCTTCGACAAATCGATTGAAAGCGGATTAAACGGTGTGACTGATTCGAATGAATCATTGTAGACTTCGGCTCCGGAAGATGAAACAATCCTGACCTTCAACCCATTTGATTCCTCTCCCACTCTGACATTCAGTTTGTCTTTCACAGGGTTCGGATATATGTCGACCAATTTTGAGCCATCCCTGACAAGTATGCTGAATTCCTGACTTGCATACTTACCGCGGGCGTCCGTGGCCGTCACACTCATCTTGGCAGTACCAAAGGAATTACCGGAAATCCTCAACACTCCATCGTTGATTTCATATTTGACCACAATGCTTGTCGTCGAAATCCCAACTTCGTAGGAAAGAAGTTCCCCGTCAGCATCTTTGAAATAATCGCCAAGTCTTATCTCCAGAAATTGGTTTCTTCCGTTCAGAACAACATTCTCAATCTGCCTGTCCACCTCCGGCGAATGATTCTCCAAAACCACATAGGAGAACGGAAGGGTAAATGTATCGTATGAATCGGTTACGGAGATTTCACCACTATATGTTCCTCCTTCATCAGCCCGCAAGGCATCCACCGTCATAGTTACGACATCGCCCGTCCTTGAGTGGCCGAGACCTTTCAAATCGCCCGTGACGGAGTACGTAAGCGGCTGGCCGTCTTCATCCGACAATATGAACCCGAACGTCGCCTTCTCATGCGACCTAAGTGTCCACTCTGTCCCGTTCCTCGCCTCTATCCTCGGTTTGGAATTATATACCGTACTGACCACCAGCTCATCCGACAAGGAAGACATTGAACCCAAGACGCTTTCTGAAGACACTCTAAAATGATAGTCCGAGCTGAAGTCCAGATTGTCAAGAGTATATGACATCGTCGCACCCATAGAACTGTCATCTGCCTGTATTCTAACCTCCACCACATCTGACGGCAGGCTTGACGAATCCAATGTGGCAAGAGAGTTCTTGGCATAGTACAGATAGTAGCAGAATGGCGGTTCGTCCCCTGACTTACCGGGAACAGACCACTCGAGGGTAATGCGATTGGCGACGGCTTTACCACGTAAATCAGTAACTTTCGCCGGAGTGGCATTCCCATAAGTGACCGCGGAGCCCGCATCAACCATACCGGCTCCAAGACGGGTCTCGTATCCGGTGTTGTACTCAAACATTCTCTTGTTCGCGGTTCTCTTGAGGATAGAAATAAGCCTGTCACGAGTGAAGCCAGGCCCTCCGAATCTCGACACGACCAAAGCGGCGACTCCAGTCACGTGAGGACAGGCCATTGACGTACCCTGCATCATCCCGTAATCCGAATTATAGCTCTCTCCTCCTTTAATGACTGTAGAATAAATCTGGAATCCTTTGTTGGCATCCCCGCCCGGAGCGGATATGTCAACCCACGTTCCATAATTCGTATAGTACGATCTGATGAAATCGGCCCCAATGGCCGCAACCGAGAACACGTTGTCCTGCTGCGCCGGATAGCACGAGTCGGTAGCGTCATTACCGGCCGCAAAAATAGCCAGCCCGCCTGCCATAGGCCCTGTCTGATTACCGTCCTTGTCTATTCCTGCATACTTGTTGAAATAGTCGATAGCGTCGGAGATGGATTTTGAATACCCCCCTATTGACCAGCTACAGTTCATCAAGACAGCACCCATATCAGCGGCATAGACGATTGATGCACCGATAAACGCACTGCCTCCAGAAGCCTGTGTGTTGATGATCCTCACTCCCGTTCCGGAAGAGCCGTCGCCTCCGGCTATTCCACAGACACCTATGCCGTTATTGTTGACCGCCGCGATCACCCCGGCGATGTGAGTCCCGTGATCTCCGGGAATCAGCTTACCGTAAGGGTTTGTTCCGTTGTAGGTCATAAAGTTATAGCCGTAGATGTCATCCTCATAGCCATTGTTGTCATCATCAACTCCTGGCAGGCCATTCAATTCGGCCTCATTCACCCACATATTACTCATCAGGTCCTCGTGGTCATATTTGGCGGAATAGTCATTTACGGCCACTATCACATCCGGCCTGCCGGTCGTTACTTTCCAGGCCGGAAGAAGATTGATGTCACATCCCGCCACCTTACCTTTCCTGGATTCACCGGTATCTCCCTCATTGTAGTAATGCCATTGCTTGGAGAAAAGCGGATCATTAAATGTGAACGCATTTGTCGGCTTTGCGTCATAAACGTATTCCACACACTCCACTCCATCAATTTTACCGGCCACATCGCCGGCTCTTGTAAGTGGCACATCTTTATCAAAGATAATGTCATACCACAAATGCAGTCCTTCCTCCCTGTGCCGTTGCTCGAAGACTCCCGCATCAGAGAATGTCCTGGCGATTGTGTAATCTCCAAGCCCTGACAAGTAAGGGAAAGCTTCAGCTGCCGCCGAGCCTTGTAGTGGCTCGGAAGACAACTTGACACGTACCCTGCCAGGAACTGCGTCAGACGGCACCTCTGTAATAATAGACGTACCATCTCCGTCAGCGAAAGGCTGTTCCCGGTCAACCGAACACTGCGAAAATACCAACAGCATTTGGGTCAATATAAGAATATGTCTGTTCATTGAGCGTACATCTGATAATGGTCAATAGCCACTGATTGAAAAATGGAGGGCCGGAACCCGGTCCTCCATAATAAGAACTGTATTGTTAAGGATTACTCTGCGAGCAACCAAGTCTCAAGATCTCCTGATCCCGGCATTCCAAGATACAGACTGCCGAAGCCGAACCAGCTCGTGGTACCTTCAATCACCATAGGAACATAGAACTGCACGTGATTAGCGTCAATAAATGTGTTTTTCACGTCTTCTTTCGCATAACCAGCATTGTATGAAGAAGGGAACATATACACAACCTTGCCCATTGAATTATAGTTAATGCCACAATAAATCTTCTGGTCAAACTTGATGGTTCCGGCAGCTTCGTCAAGGGTGTAGAACTCAATGTACTCGTTTGCTCCGCCTACATATGAGGATTCATCCCAGGCCGCGATGACATTAGCCTTTGGATACGGATTCATAATACGCCAGCGATTGAAACCATCAGCCTTCAAGACTTCAACTTTCACGATGCCGAGATCCTCGTTCGACGGCTGTAGAGCCAAACCGTCATAGAATTCGCCCTCGCCAATAGACAACCAGGTGTAGGCCTTGGCCAATGTGACCGTTACTGAACTGATGGATATCTTGCTGTTATACTCATTCTCATCGGCGAAAGATACTTTGCCTTTGTAGGTTTTGCCCACAGCCATAGCTGAGATGTCGAGACTAAGGTTAGTCTCACTCTGACCGGCTGCGAAAGTGATTGATTCAGGAGCCTTGACTCCTTCTGGCAGCTCGCCCTTTATCTTGACGGTGACAGCCTCTTTGCTCTTACTGCGAGCCACAAGGATATCGTAAGTGGTCGCCTTTGCCTCTATCTCAGTGTTGTTTGACACAGAGCTAAGAAAAGTAACGGCGGCATCAGTCCCGTCAGGAGTATATATTACACCCTCGTTGTCCATGTTACAAGACACGGCGAACATGAGACTGACAGCGATTCCGAAATAAGTCTTTATAATTCTTTTCATACTACAATAATCTTAATTTGTCAATTATTCCGCGTTTGGTGCAAGGGCAGGATCGTCACCTTCGAGTCCGCTGTCGCCAGGATAGCTTCCAACCGGATTCTGAAGGATGTACTTATTGGCGTCAACTTCTTTTGCAGGGAATGTCATAACCCAGTCAAACGTCTCCGGATCATCTGTGTGGATATTGTTAAGAAGTGCCAGTGAAGGATGTCCCATCTCGGCGGTACGCTTGAAGCCTTGACGAAGACGTTTGATGTCATAGACACGTCCGAACTCACCCCAAAGCTCAATACGACGCTGGAGGATAATTTCCTCAAGGAGGGAGCCTGTCTCCTCGGTAGTCAGCTTGCCAAGTCCAGTGCCGGTCTTAGCGCTGCAGTCATAGTCTTCCTGTCGTGACTTCATAAGCTCATTAAGAGCGGCTTTTGCCTCGGCCTCATTGCCAAGACGGCAGGCGGTCTCAGCGACAATCAGCTGCATCTCAGGAACTCGCATAAATATGTGATCAGCTCCGGTGTAGGTGTTGCTCGGATCGGCAAACTGGAACTTCCACTGCTGGTATCCCTTGGTCTTTCCGTCATAGAGAAGCTCATAATTCCACCAAGCGGAACGCAGGTCATTAGGTTTGATTCTGTCGTATAGCCAAGCGGAAGCGCACTTTCTCGCAGTATTGCCATAACCGTCGAAACGGATGTCCATATGAGCCAGGAACTGAGGGTTGGTCGTACCTTGGGACTGAATAATCTCCGCTCCCCAGAGGACACTCTTGTCAGATGCGTCGTTATAGTGGTAATCTTTGTTGAACACAAAGCTTCCACCTTTGACAGCTATAAGAGCCGCATCGTGAGCAGTCTGATAATCACCCATATACAGGGCAATACGGGCTTTCAGGCCATTAGCCACATACTGGTCGAAATGCGAGCAATGCTGCTGAGACTTGGTCCCAAGAAGAGCGATGGCTTCGTTGATGTCGGACATTGCCTGGTCAAACACCTGTCTGTTGGTTGAACGCGGCTTGCCGGAAGTACCCGCATACGTAGGCTCTGTATAGATAGGAATAGCAAGCTTGTCTTCGTGTCCTATGTAGCTCCTTGCGAACATCATAGCGCAATAGGCATACGCGTAGGCGCGGAATGCGTATGCGTTACCGATTATGTACTCCACATCGGCGGCCGCTCCGCTCATCTGCTCTCTGGCGTTGATGATGTAATTCGCATTGGAAATCAGTGTGTAGTAGTAATTCCACATATCGTAAGGACGCCAACTCGTGCTGGTCCACGCATCCTTGACATCATAAAGATAGTCATACCAGAACCATCCGGAACCGGCAGCAGCCATTACCATGTCCTCTCCCATAAGGTCAGCCACAAGGTTGTAGGACTGAGGGCCGAAACATTGATGATAATTGCCGGTAGTGGTCTGACCCCACTGCCAGAAGAAGCGGATCATTCCGTTAAGAGCCATATAGCCTCCTTCGGTGGTACTGAACATCGTATCTCCGGAAACACTGTCGGTAGGGTTGGTGTCCAGAAGCTCGGACTTGCAGGATGTGAATGACAGAGCCACAAGAGCCGCGATTATATATAATGTCTTTTTCATAATTCTTATTTCCTCCTATCATTAGAAATTGATGTCAACACCAAGAGAGAATGTCCTGGTCGGAGTGTATGACCAGTTGGTACCACCGGTGATGTTGTACTGAGGGTTAAGACCCTGCAGCTTGCTGAAGAGGGCGATGTTGTCTCCGACAGCGAAGACTCTCAAGGACTTGATACCGGCCTTCTTCGTCCATTTGGCAGGGAGGGTATAGCCCAGCTGAACCGACTTGATGGCAAAGTATGAAGCGTCAACGAGCCACCTGTCCGCTGAAAGTCTGCTTGAATTGGAGAGGATGGCAGGAACATCTGTCACATCACCAGGATTCTGCCAACGGCGAAGCGCATGTCTGTTCCAGGTATCTCCCTTATAGGTGATTTCCATTGATGACGCATAGAGGGAGTCATATACCTTACCGCCCAAAGAGAACGTGGTTAGGAAGCTGAAATCCAATGATTTCCACTGGAAGTCAGAACCGAATGAGCCTTGCAGCTTCGGCTCGCGGCTTCCAAGATAATACCTGCTGGCGTTTGCCAAGGTTTTGTCATTGGTAACGAACTCGCTGCCGTCAACCATATTGCCATCTTCATCCTTCTCGTAGGCATAGTAAAGAAGCTGTCCGTTCGCAGGATCGACTCCGGCGGCCTTCGGAACATAGTAAGTATAGATCGGCATTCCTTCCTTAATCACATAAGAACCAGAAGTGATTGTGTCGGACTCTCCTGTAAGGTGAAGCACCTTGTTGCGGTTCAGGTAAGTCATCAACGTCGAGCTTGCGCGGAATGAATCGGTGTTCAGCCAGTTGACCTTTACAGTACCTTCGAATCCATTGTTTCTCATAGAACCCACGTTGGCGTTGTAGCCGTTGAATCCGGTTGAAGTCGCCATAGGGAAAGAGAGGAGCATGTCGCTTGTCTTGGAATGATAATACTCTAAGGTAAGATTGAGGACTTTATTGAAGAACGTACCTTCGATACCTGCGTTCAAGGTTCCCTTTTTCTCCCAAGAGACATCAGGGTTGGCAAGTGAGGATACAAGCGCACCTGAATTGGTCGCATTGGAGTAAGTCAGATCATAGAAAGACTGCCAGGCGTAATACGATCCGATGGAGTCATTTCCAAGCTCTCCGTAAGAAAGGCGGGCCGTGAGATTGTCAACCCAATGTACGTTCTTCATAAACGCCTCCTGTGAGACGCGCCATGATCCACCGATAGACCAGAACTGTCCCCAACGGTTCTCATTATAGAAACGAGAAGAACCGTCTGTACGCCATGTGGCCTCGATGTAGTACTTGTCGGCGAAGTCAGCGGCAAGACGTCCGAAGAATGACTCCATGCGGTAAACATCCGAATATGAGTAGTTGCCTGTCACATTAACGGCCGGAGCAAGCTCCTTGATTCCAGGGTACACACCTGTGCGATCAGCCGACAGATACTTATACTGGTAGTTGTAGTACTCGTGTCCGAGCTGTCCCAGGAGGTGGAAATCGCCAAAATTACGCTCATACTTAAGAATCTGGTTCCATGTATAAGAGAACGTGCGGGTTGAATATTTGTCAATGGAACCGCCCGTGCTCTTTCCGTCTCCATGATAAGGGCTGTAGTAGGAAGTAATGTTCCTGTTGGTGATGTCAGAACCGAAATTGGTAGAGAATGACAGACCTTTGAATATCCCCATAACATCGCTGTCACCACCGAGGATGGCATAGGCACGGATGCTGGAATTATCCCTCAAGGTCTCATAGCTGTTGTCATAGAGATCTCCGACAGCGTTGAAGTTGGCTGCCTTAGGACGGCCGTTCTCTCCGTAGTCATACTGCTTGTTACCGAATTCGTCGAGCAGGTTGGCGCCTGAGTCATCTTTCAGATAGACAGGATAGATAGGAGCCATGAACTGAGCCGTATACCAAGCGTTACCGCTTTGAGTGTCAGAATACTGAGAACTGTTCTGAGTGGTGTAGGCGTAGCTTGCGCTCGCACCGAGTTTCATCCAGTCATTGACGCTGTGGTCAACGTTGGCGCGGATTGAGTAACGCTTGAACTTGGTGGTGACGAGAACACCCTTGTCATCAAGATAACCGAGGGAGAACGCATACTTTGTCTTGCTCGAGCCACCGCTTACTCCAAGCTGGTACTCCTGACGAATCGCCTTGTCCTCAGTAAGAATATCCATCCAGTCATCGTCCCAGGCGGAAACCGCATCTGAACGCACCTTGCCGGTAGCAGGATCGACAACATCAGCCCACGTATAGTTCTTGAAAGGATTGTAGAACTCTCCGCCAAGGGCGGCCGACAATCCGGCCGAAGCCATAATCCTGGCCTGGTCAACAGAGTAACCTCCATTGATGATATAGTCATTTCTGAGAGACTCCCAGGAAAGTTCGACGAACTCTTCCTGATTCACATTGTCATATTCCTTGATAGAACGGGACTGAAGACCAACCGTGGCCTTGAAATTCACCACAGAATGGCCTTCCGAACCACGCTTTGTCGTGATCATTATGACACCGTTGGCGGCGCGCGCTCCGTAAAGAGCCGCGGCAGAGGCATCCTTGAGGACTGTCAGGTTTTCAATGTCGTTAGGGTTGAGCGCCGAGAGGTTTCCGTCAAACGGGATTCCGTCCACAACGTAAAGAGGAGAGGAGGAAGCGTTGATGGAACCTGTTCCGCGGATTTGGATGCTGGCGCCTTCTCCAGGCTGTCCAGAACCGGATGTCGTGGTGATACCGGCCACCATACCTTCTATAGCCTTGGTCACATTGGCAACGGTACGTTTCTGAAGGCTTTCACTCTTGACAGTCCCTGCGGATCCGGTGAAAGACTCTTTCTTGGCCGTGCCATAGGCTACAACCAAAACATCGTCCAGCAATTGAGCCTCAGGCGTGAGTTCGATGTTTACAACGCCTCTGCCGTTGACCTGCACTTCAGTTGCGTTAAAGCCAAGGCTGCTGACTGTAAGGACGGCGTCAGCCGGAACCGAGATGGTGTACTTTCCGGCGACATCTGTCAAAGAATAAGTACTTGTGCTGCCCTTAAGCTGGACGGCCGCGCCTACGACAGGCTCGCCGTTGGCCGCATCCGTTACTGTTCCCGACACTTTCATTGTCTGGGCGAATGCCATACCTATACTGGCTAACAGACACAGCGCGATAGTTAGTAATTTTTTACTCATAAGCTTAAACTTTTGTTAAACTTGACCTTTA
>CAYMOB010000023.1:0-39926 GCA_964391955.1 uncultured Muribaculaceae bacterium
GGTGGCTGCTGTTTCATACAAAAATCAATTTAGGTATAACATTGAGTAATCATTATTTAGTATCCATAATTTATCTTTCGAACCATCTTTTTTGCTGGAGCATACTTTGATGATGCTCTCTGCATTAATTCCATTCCTTTCGCTTTGTCTCGTTGAACTATCTCACCGTCTTTGGCATAGTAATATAGTAGTCCTAGATAATATTGAGCAGGAGCATATCCATCATCAGCGGCTTCAGTTAACAATTTGATAGGATCATCCGTTCTATATTCTTCCGCTAATTGTGTGAAAGTAGATGAATCCAGTAGAAACACTGCCATATTATATTTGCTAAAATTTCTTTGTGATTTCCTATACCATTTGTAAGATTCATTTAGTCGTCCCAATCCACCATATTCAACACCTAAACTATCCATGGCAGCATAGTAATTTGGAGCCTTCTCATACAATTCTATCATTTCATCAGTAGTTGCAGAGATTTTATTTTCTCGTATATACCAAGCCATTCTTAAAGCTGAGAAATTCTCATTATGTTGTATGCCCAATTGATAATTATCTCTTGCTAATTTCTTAAAATTCTCATTACTAGCAGAGCGTGCCTCATAGCAATAACCTATATGAGCATAAAGTGGCTTTACTAGAGGCTCTTTGTCCCTTTGGATAAGACGCTGATACTCGATGATTGCAAGTTCGTATTGTTTTTTCTCTCTTAAGGCATTTGCCTTATTATAAGAATTGTTAATAGAATCCTGTAACTGATTCAATAGACTTTGATATTCGTTTCTATTCGAATCATCAATGTCTGGCTCCATTAGATTTAAACGAGATTTAGCAGAAGCAAAATCCCCTGAGCGAAGATTCTCCACTGCTTTATTTTTAATCGTCTCGTATGTATTTTTTTGTGCAAAGGCGCTAAATGTAATAACAAGACTACATATTGTAAATACTAATCGCTTCATATCATTATGATGTTTATTTTAATTCTTTTTCCAAAATATTTTCTTTCTGTTCAATTCTTTCTCTTTCGCTTACGGAGAATAGACCATGCTTTTTGTTTAAGTCCAAAGCCTTTTTGTAATTTGTCAAAGCAACAATACCTTTGCTCTCATTAAAGCTGTCCGCATAGTCGTTGTAGGCATGATCTGCAATTCGAACATATTCATTAGCTTCCGCCTTCAACTCATTTCTTTGACGGTCTCTTTCTGCATCCTCTCTTTCACGTTGTACTTTAGCCTCTACGGCATGATAGTATTCCAACTTATGGCATTTTACACTAGGAGGAGTTTCAACATTTTTAGCCGAAGTTGTGACCACATCTTGTCGTACCTCTTCGTCTTGAACAACACCTGTTTCAACTACTTCTACTATATTTTCAACAGCGTTATTATCCTGCTCAGATTCATTTTTCTTGTGATTATTAGAAATAATGGTTTCAATGGGGGCATTTTCTTCACTAACTACCTCATCTTGAATCTCTACACTCGGTTCATCGGGTGTTATATCATCACCAAATATCGTATAATAACCCAAAACACAAAGAAGAACTAAGATGCAGTCACTCCACAAGCGTTTAAATCGTTTAAATCGTTTTTTTCGAACAGTAAGAACCTTTTCAGAATCATATTTTACCTCAATACAATCTTCATTTAGGCATAAACTTATTCTACAAGCTGATATAGAAACGCCATTCTTTACATATATAAAGAGAGATTCCTTTATAATATCTTTATGACTATTAGCCACACTTATAGATTCTATAATATCAGACACAAACAAGTCAACACCAGACTGATTTGAAACCATTTGGTGTATTTGGTCTGCATAAATTGAATTGTTATCCCCAATATTTTTAAAGGCTACAATAATACCATCCTTATATTCTTTTGCAAAGAATTTCTCAGATTTTATTCGTTTCATTATCGTTTAATTCTCCTTAGTACTGATGCGTTAAAATATTAATTTGTTACCTCTGTGCTTTGTGTAATGACATTGTAAATCCACACCTGATGCAGCGTGTGCTGATTGATGGCCTTGCACCAGGATAAGCAGGCTGATATGTGAAATGATAATTGTCTCTCGCATACTCATGGTTTGGACACTTAAGTCCTCGCATTTCCTTAATGGTAGCCATATCAATTTTTGTTTTATATACTAATGATAGTTTCACAAACCTCAATCTATCAATCAACATTTACTTTTTTTGCTTATTGTTCCACAAAAAAGCTATACACAGTTTGCTAACAAACTAAAATCATCAACGTTCGATTCCGATTAATTAACTAATTATATTACAGTAAGTTTCCCTCCAAATAATTTGTTTTAAAGTTCTTTGTACATACAAAATTGTGACTGTAATGGGGGACTATGCAGGAAAATCTTTTCCACAATTGCAACAGTGATATCTACTAATACCTTTACCCCAATCTTCAGTAGAGCTTAAAATCGCTTCTCCTGCTTTATGAGCAAAGACGTGAGAATTAGCTTTAAAAACAGGAGCAAGCAATGCTGAACCAACAAAAGCACCTGCCGCACCTATATATCTGGCGGCTCGAATACATCCGTAACCAACGTTAGCACCTACTTTTGGTTCTGTATTATAAGAACTACAATGTGGACACAGTTTTGACATTATACAAAGTATTTAATAGAAAAGAACTTATTATTCATCCCATCAAAGCATTCCCAGAAGTTCAGCGACTTCACATAGCACCTCGTAGTCCTGCGGTTTTGCCTATTTCTATAACGACAGACACTCCCTCCCTATCCTGACGCAGGCGTAGCCGAGGCCGTCGAGGCGGACGCCTACGGCAGCGGTCTTGTCATCGGCGCCGCACACCGTGCCGGAGAGGCCTTTCAAAGGGCCGGACGCTACAGTCACGGAGTCTCCGACCCTTATCGAGGACACTATCGTCACCTCAGAATCGGAGTTCTCGAGGATGAACCTCAGGCGCTCGATCTCGGATTCGGGGATAGGTGTGGCCAGACCCCGCCTTTCCTCTTCACTGCCGGGAAGCGAAAGAAGCCTGTGAATGAACGACTGCTCGCGAAGCCAGAACTCATCACGCTCCGTCGCCCGGACGAAGACGGTCATCGGCATTATCCGGCGCTCCACTTCCTTCCTGCGGTCGCTCCACTGGCGGACCTCTCGCTGCACGGGGACATACGTCTCATAGCCGTCACGGCACAAACGGGCGGCGACCCTCTTCTCGCAGTTAACACGGGTCAGGACCCCGATCCATCGTCCCGGACGAGCTTCGCTGTCGCTTGTCACAGTGACAAGCGTTCCTTTGACATGATTAGGTTCGATTTCGTGCATAATAACGTTTGCATCTTCTGACAGGAGATGCATATATCAGCACATATCGCTGACTCACAGGCGGTTGACCGTCTCCGCTTTGAGGATTCGCCAAACAAATGTGGGGCAGGACGGGCGGACGCGACAGAGAACGTCTGTTTTCGCCCGCTAAAAAGTCGCTAAAAAGTCACTCATAATGTGCCAAAAAGAAATAAAATGCTTATATTTGTGATGCGGATATTGCATCTCCTGTCAGGAGATGAATACATCTGAATACATCTGCATCGACGTAAATACTTGTTTCTGTTAAAGAAAACGGTGAATTCAGTGTTATCAACTTGAAAGAGTTCTTCCTTCTTCAACAATCCCGCGCGACATGCAACTCTTTCAGGGCTGTTTCACAGCAACTCCAAGGCGGCCGCTTCTGTTCAATAGCGATTGCACAGCGAAATGCCCCCCTTACACTGCAACCTCTCAGTGGCACTCGGCCCTCCCAAGGCAGCACCTTACCGCTTCACTTCGGCTCTACAGCGGCGCCACGGCAATATCAGGACAACACTCACCTGTCTTTCAACAATTCACAGCAGCTTCAAGAGTTTCCTGTTGGCCTTGTCTATCACCTGTGTCTCCAATGAGGCAAGGTATATCTGTGTGGTTTTCTCGGAATCGTGTCCCATTCCCTCACTGATTACAGACAGAGGGATACCTTCACTCCTGGCGATGCTCGCCCAAGAATGGCGCGCGACATACATCGTCAGGGGCAAGGTCAAACCAAGTTCCTTGCCTATGGCCTTTAAGTTGTGGTTTATAAGTGTCAGGGAGCTATGGTATTGCTTCCGGACATCTCCGGCCGGATCCTTGATAATCGGAATGAGATATGGAGAAGTCAATGACGAATACCGGTTTATGATTCTCTGCATACATTCTTCCCAACGGATCGACAGCATCTGACCTGTTTTTCTTCGCCTGTATGTGAGTACGTTATCCTTAAGGTTCTTTTTCTGAAGATAGGCCATATCCACAAACGCCATACCCCGGGTGAAGAAACTGAAAAGGAACATATCGCGGGCGAAACTCTTGGACGGCGAGCGACGCAGGTCCATATTCTTCAATTTGCGGACATACTTCAGCGGGATCGCTCTCTTCACGGTCTTTTCTGATGCGGTGAAAGCCTTCCTGAACGGTGTCCCGTCCGCGACATAGCCATCTTGCACCGCAAGGTTATACACCGCGCGAAGACGTTTCATATAGAAAGATATAGTGTTCAAGGCCAGCTCCTTAGCCCTCAAATGTTGTTCATACGAGAGGAGCATCTCCGAATCAATTTCGTCAAAGTGTACATCCACATCCTCCCTAAACTTCCTGAAACTGTTGAGAGCCGCCCGGTAAGTCTCGCTTGTACGGTGCTGTCCTTGCCGCCAGAGCTTGGCGACGGTCTTCTCCATATATGAGAACAGCGTTATCTCAGAAGACTGCCTATGGAACTCATCCACCACAGCGTCAATGGTAAACGGCATGTCAGAGATGGTCAATTCCTTTACAACACGTTTGAAGCATTCCTTGTCGCGTTCGAGGCGCTTGCGCACTTGCCGCAAATAAACGGAACGGCAATAATCCCCGTCATTGACGATGACTTCCTCCAATCCTGAGTCCCATTCCGCTTGGGCTATCCGGTAATTCGTCGCAATCTGCCTGACTTTCCGCATATAAATCACTTGGTAGTACAGGCAACCATCTTTGCCTTCGACAGTCGAAGGTCTGAACTTTAATTTTAGAGATACCATAGCATATTAGTTTGCCTTCTATTACTGCAAAAGCCTTACATTACAACCTTGAGGAAGGCTCTGAATATTCAAGGCATATATAGCGGCAGCCACTCTTTCTTTCCAGCGGAATAGGACGCGGGGACTCGCCAGCTTCCGCCGTTCCGGAAGGCTTTTATAAAACAGCTTCTTGGATGCGGTAGCATTGACGGATCAGCCGGGGCTATAGCAGACTGGCAACAGCTGACATAATTCAGGCAGCCATATTCGCCAAGTGGTTACTTTACAATCAGCGAGAACAGGGATATGCGCCACAGCGTATTCTGCGGTAGTTTGGTGTGGCCGATTCGAGTGAGCGGACGAGGATTATGTGATATCGCTTGAACCGCTACGTAACAAGGATGAATATTATCTGCTCACAGCTTACCACATTGAAGGCAAGGACAAAGCCAGGAATAAGATGTCCATGAAGTGGAAACGGAGATTAGCCGTTCTAAGATAAAAATCGAAGGACGCAGAGCTTCAGTGGCTTGCGTCCTTCGATTTCCTTTTCTCCACTGAGAAATGAACTCATTTTCATTGGCATCGGCATATACCGGGGCCGCGGTTTGCCTATTCAGATTATTTGACCCAACTTTGCCGGCCGTTTGCCGCGGAGGGCGGCGCGCCGCCCTCGCGGCAATCAAAAGGCACTAATCCGCCTTGATGTAGCCGGACTTCCAAGGATCCTCGAACAAGCGGGCGGTGCGGATGTATTCTCCGCAAAGTATAGGAATGGACGGATTATCGACAACATCATCAACGTTGAAAGACCATGTCTCCGGATCTTCGCGCATGCTGATTGTCATCGAGCCGTCCGCAAGGTCGGTTGACAATTGAATAATCCCGCTTCCGGCCCACGACTGGAAGAATATGCCGGAATTGTGATACTCATGAGGAGGCCGCTTGTCCAGCGAGATGCAGTAGTCCCGTGAAAGATGGATGACAAAGTCATAATCCTCCATCACGTAGTAGCCCCAGAGCCACCAGCCGCCGAAGACCCAATCCGTCCCGTCGCTCAGCCTTGCGGCAGGGAACAGACCGTTAGCGGCGTCATATTCGGTGGTCAGCGCCACCGCTCCGTCTACATTCGGCACAGGACCGCAGAGCATATCACCTTCCACGGCTTCGAGGACGCTCAGGACATAGACTCTTCCATCGTCGGTACGCATCACAAGATACGGCTGCCCGATTCCGTCGTAGCTCTCCCCTCCCTTTCCGGCCACACACTTCATAAGCTCGGCGCAGGCTCCCTTCAAGCCTTCGACCTTACGGTTCCTGCCAGGGGACTGTAATCCGTTCTTTCCCAGAACATCACGGGTATAACGTCCGAACGCTTCGTCATCAAAGTCCAGATAGACTTCACCGTTGACGATACGAGCCTCATAAATGCCGTCGGCGTCAGGCAGCGGCGTCCCTGTGGCCTGATAATCGAACGTAGTCTTCCCGTTCCGGTCAGCGTAGCCCCACTTGCCGCTTGAGGCATCGCACACCCTGACGAGTCCTTCCGAAAAATCGCATTCGGAATCATATTCACAAGGGATGATGGACTTTATCTCGCTGCTGAAATAGCCGGATTTATAGTCTTCTGACTGAATGAGCCAGGTGCCTTCACCAGTATATTTCGCCGCCGTCCTGCCCTTAGGCAGACCGCCGACGACAGTCCCTTCCTTATTGACGAACACGGTGCCGTCTTCCGAAGTCACAGGGGCTATGCCATAATGAAAATCCTCTCCTACGCCTTTGGAAAGGGTTATGACCGGGCGGCCGGATTTGTCGATATAGGCGCTTTTGAACACTCCGCCTCCGTCATTCCATAGAACCGCCGCAAGGCCTTCGGAAAAACCGCCGCAAGGGATGATGTCGCCGCCGATGTCAAACGCCTTCTTCCCGGACGCATCGATGAAATAATCATTTCCCTGACCGCCACCGGACACGAGGCACAGCCCGTCGCTGAAGTCAGCGTGAGGCCGCCCCTCCGCCGAGATGCTGTAGCCGCAAGGTATCACCAGAGCGCCCGTGGCGTCGATAAATCCGACACGCTTGGGGTCCTCGGGTAAAGTAACCCAGCACAACCCTTCCTTGAAGGTTCCCACACTCTCGAACTTGCAGGGGATGACGAGTCTGCCTGTCTTGTCGACAAAACCTGCCAGAAAATTCCCGTCATAGATCCGGGCAAGCCCTTCGCTGAATTTCCCGATGTCGGCGGATGACTTGAAAAGTTCCTTTCCGGACGGGCCGACATAGACAGTCTCCCCCCCTTTACGAACCCTCACGACTCCATCCCCGAGATATTCGGCAGGCCCGCTGTAGTCAAACGGAACAACAACTCTGCCCGCCTTGTCTATGAAACCGACCTTGCCGTCCTTCACGACAAACGCCAGTCCGTTATGGAAATCTCCCAAACCGTCGCAGCCTTCTATTACGGAGGCTATGCCGGCGAGGTCATACGAATCGCTCTCAGGAATCTGACAGCTGAGCAACAGGGACAAAGACAGGGACGCGATCCCCAAAAATCCGGTTCTTTTCATTGTCAACAACCAATAGTGATAAGAGATACTTTCCGCAAGGGCAAGCCTTGCCACAATAACAACCGCAAAAATAGCGGGTATTGAGCGTCCCGGCTTGTCAGAATCGGACATCGGCTATGCAATAAGCGACACAGACGGCCTCAAACGGGGACACACTCCTCTTTCAGCGAACAGGACCGGCGGCGGAAAGGACCGGTGTCTATCTGGTGACGGGCAGGATATACAACTCGTCACTTTCCGGATTCCGCACCTTGAAAAGGCTTTCCGAGAGCATCGTAATCTCCGAATATACCGCGGCGGTGACAGGCTTGCCGGTCAAGCGGTTCATAATACCGTAACGATTGCCCACCTCATACTGAACATAATCGGACAAGGCATAGATGACTTCTTCCTCCTGTTCATCCCATCCTTCCGGATACTGTAAAGGGAACACGTCGCTGAACATAAACGGGAGGACTACATTGCCGTCAAAATCCTCCTGCCACATCCTGCCGTCCTTAGTGAACACAAACCCGTCGGGAAGGAGTTTCACATTGTCATACACGACAGGACGGACAATCCCGCATTCCGGATCAAGAAGTCCGTACTTTCCATCCTTGGCAATGACCCTGTCACCGTTGCCGCACGGCGACCAGACCTCATCATAAACCGGCTCCACAAGCCAATTCCCTTTGGAATCTATCAGCCCCAGGTCTCCGTCCTTGTTTGTCATCGCACAGTAGCCGCCGTGAAACAGGTAGCCGAACCCCGGCATACGGCACTCGGCGGAATAATCAAAACTGAAAGGAATCACGACCTCGTTCATTGCGTTGATAAAGCCGACCTTGCCGTCTTTCACGACCGCGGCGAGACCTTCCGAGAAAAGCCAAGCCTTGCGATAGGAGTTGAGTCCGGCGTCAATGACAACCTCACCCGTCTTGTAATTGAGGTATCCACGTTTTCCCGAGGCGGCATAGACAGCGATTGAGTCCTTTTGGCCTGGCTTGATGACCCAGTCCAGCCTTGGGGTGGTATATTTCTTATTCTGTTTGTCATACACTCTGTACTTATAGTCCTTGAAGAAGCGGGAGGTGACATTCTCCGACAAATCCCTGTCCAAGACGGAGAGTCTGCCGTATTCCGACTCATAACAGGAGTCGGCGACGGCTCCGGCCAGGACAAGAGCCAAGGCGGTGTAAATCGAGACGCGTACCCACTTCGGACGCCTCCCCATCCAACCGCTCACAGAACGCCAGGCAAGACGCCCCATCGCAATCAAAGAAGTGACAATCAAGGCGCCCACACCAAGCAGTGCCTGAAAGATTCGTGTAAGTCTTTTCATTTTTTATAATCAATAATGTCAGTAATCCTCAAATCAGCGGCCGCCGTCTGTCAAAAGATTTTGCTATTCCGGGTCGACGCACCGCCGCATCACCTTCAGCGTGAGTTCGCAACGTGTTCCGTCAAAGAAAGAGTCGAGCGCCTCACCGAATATGTCATCCGGGGAAAGGAAATCGAACAACGTCATACACGAGCGTACCTTGAGCGCGTCTGTTTCGCCGAAAATCGACGAGACGGACTTCCCCTTGTGTGTCAGGAGGGCTTCGGTGACCTTCCGCAGCCTCGCCCCAAGCACCGGATGCTCCAGATAGCGCCGGGCCTCGTCCTTGCCTGTTATCCCGTAGTAATATGCCACCGCGCTGCGCCCCAGCCCCCTCAACTGCGGGAATATGTACCACATCCAATGATTGATTTTCAAGCCGTCCCGGATTTCTTCCAAAGCCTGCTCATAACCGTGATAAAAAGGGACATCCTGAGCCTCGATGAAGCGATTGATGTCAGTTTCCGCCATATTCGTCATAGTGCTTTCCTGTAAAAGATAGGATAATAATCCGCGATTCCGGTAGTCTACCCTTCTACCAGTTCATATTCAACCCCGAACCATTCGTTCAAGGTCGCATTGACCCTGTCATTGATCTCAGGCGTGATTCTATTCTTTATCTTTTTGTAAACAAATAACATAGCCACTCCGTCATCAAGTACCCCGAGAAATTTGTACACCACGCTCGGAACGAGGTCTATCGGCAGGATTGTATAGACAATCGCGGCATAGACCAGCACTCGGTCAAGCTTGGATGTATTCTCGTCTGCCATCACATAGTAAAACTGCAACAGCGGACGCGCCGCCGCCCGGCCTGCCTTCAAGGTCCACGGACGCAGCTTGTTCTTCAGCTCAACGGCCTTGCCCCGCCAATCGACATTTCCCACTTTCTCCAAAAGAGGCCTGACATCCTTACCCATAATCAGATAGGCAAGTATCAACAATGAAATCGCAATCAACATATCGATAATTATTAAGTTTGTTTATGATATAGAGAGCACCGGCGTCCATAATCTATCATTGCCCTGATTATTCTTCAGGCCCGGCCACCGCCCGGCGCTCCCTCCGACACCGAGCCAAGGACAGCCGGCCGCCTTGCCTTCAGTTACCGGCTCATCGTTTCTTCAAGGCTTCAGCCGCCCGGCGAAGGTACACGGCCGCTTTTTCATCGGCGTCGGAAGCATATTTCAATTGGGTCTCATATCGGCCCATCGCATCCTTGGAGTAGCGGGTCCGAGTCGTCGCGCGGTCGATGTCTCCGCGCCGTGTATAATACTCCGCCTCGCGCTGATAGCCCTCCGCTTTCCGCAGATAATATGAAGCCTCCCTGCGATGTCCGTCCGCCTTTCTTTGGTAATACTCCGCCTCGCGCTGATAGCCTTGCGCCTTTCTGGCATAATCATCACTCCGGGCAAAGCCGAATGTCGCCCAACATAAAAGCATTCCGATCACGAGCAGTGTTTTTTCCATAATTCTCCTGTTTGTCATAACGAGTGCGATGAAAGGCAAAACCTATCATTATTCAAATAGGAAAGCGTTCGCTACTCCTTAATGATTTTGAATCCGAGACTGAGTATCAGTTTCAATGTGCCAAGTGCGGTATCCCGGTCATAAGCCTTCTCAACCTCCGGCAATTCATCGTAAGGCACGAGACAAGGATGCCGCTTCAAGGCATTGCTACGCTCCTCCCCATAAGTCCACCCTTGCTCCATACGGCTTTTGGCCCACACCTCGTGGACATTCTCAGCCATCCGCTCAACCAGCATGTTCAGTTCCTCAGGCAACCGGACATCACTCGTGTCCACGGGGTGCGGTACGTAATTTGTTTTCATTTTTTCTTTCAATTTAAAATATAGAGCGGTTATCCCGCTTGAATCTATCATTGATATTATGCGCCCGTCTTAGAAGCTGCCATCCGCACACGGAAAACCGCGCTTCAAAAGTCTGGCGTCAAACTTTTGGAGCGCGGCTCTATAGTCGGTCCCCCCGTTTCGGGACTCCGGAGCGGAAAACCTTACTCCTCAGGAAGGAACATCGGATCCCAGGCCGGGAGGAGGGTCGGCTTCTGGTCAAGAATCTTCAGGACATCGGAAGGGACGTACTTCTTCTCAACCACGAGACGGAACATATAGTTGTCGAACCACTCATCGGTCATAATGAGGTTGCCTTTGTAGCCCGAGTCGGCGCCCCAGCTGTTCTCGACCATCCACTTGACCGGCCTGCCCTCCTTCAGGTCAACGGCGATAAGGGTCATGGCGTGGGACGATCCGCTGGCATGGGTCATAACCCTCTGACGCTTGTCCATAGGGAAAGTCGTACCGAAAAGCGAGCCGTAATCGAAGTTGTCAAGATCCAGAGTACCTTTCTGGCGATCCATGAACTTGCCTACATCGCAAGAGAAATACATCGCGGTGTTGTCCTTGATGGAGGCGATGGCCATCTCTTTAATCCTGTCGACAGGAAGGTTGACATAGAGCCAGTTATGTCCGTCATAGACGTGGCGGTCGTAGTCAATCTCATAGACCTTTCCATACTCGCGGGTCGGATCGTTCATCACCATGACATAATTGTTTTCGAGATCCGAACCGACATATTCATCATAGAATGACTTCGGGGTATAGGTCTTGGCGCTGACGAAGTTGCCTTTCGAGTCGTAGCGTGTCCACTCGAACTCCACAGGCGGCTCGCCGAGGCAAAGGACAAGCATCCTGTAGATTTCCTTGAGCATCTCTGTCTTCATCGCCTGGCAGTCCTTGGCCGGCGCCTCACGCAGCCTGAGGCCGTCCTCGCGGAGCTTTGTGGCGATCTGGACGCGCATCTGGGAAGTGTTGTTGGCGCAATAGGTCTCAGGCATCACATCGGATGGGACCACGCCGTACTTGGTTATCAGATTCGAGACACCCGTGAACTGGCCGCCGTCACTGACAGGATTGCGGAAGAGCCAGTCAACCTTGCGGTCGTCAAAGCCAAGTTCCTTGGTGTCAATCACTCCCTGAAGGAACAGGTTGGCTTTCTCAAGCTGGTCATAAAAGAATACATAGTTCTGGGAAAAAGTGAAAGCGCCCAGATCGTGTTTCTCGATCATCGCCGACCTCAACACATTGAGCCCGGTGAAAAGCCAGCAGCGGCCGGAGGATTTCTGGTTCGTGCGGCCTTTGGTCTTGACCTCATCGGAGAAATGGGTGTCGATCATCGCCATGTTCTCCGAATTGGCGGCGAGTACATTGATAGCCGCGGCGTTGAGGGCGTTGCGGATCGCCTTGTCCGAGGCGGTGCCTTCATAGCCTTTACGGATCTCGGTCAGCATCTCTGCGGAGATGCCTCCGTTCCTGGACTGTTTCTGTGCGAACGCACCGGCTCCGGAGAGAACCATAAGGGCGGACGCAAGGATAAGTGTTCTTTTATTCATAAATATTCAAAGATTTGGGGTAAATTTAACGAAATTTTCGGTAAAAGCCGAAAAGGATTGAAGCAAAAAGGCAAATATGGAAATGTCGTCACGCTCGAAAATAACACTTCTGGCCGTTCTCACTGTGATTCTTGCGGGAACAGACCTGCTCACCGGAGGAACATCCCTGAGCGGTATGGACTCCGGCATATTCCTGAAAATCAGGCTGCCAAGGATGCTTACGGCGGTTCTTGCCGGGGCGTGTCTTTCACTTGCCGGACTTCAGATGCAGAGTGTGTTCCGTAACCCGTTGGCCGACCCTCACATTATGGGGGTAAGCGCCGGAGCCGGCACAGGCGCGGCTGTCGCCACGCTGCTTATCGGCACTTCCCTGCCTGCCGCGCTGTCCGGTCTGACCGTGGCCGCCGCCGCGTTCGGGGGAGCGCTGCTGGCCTCGCTTCTCGTCATCGCCGTGGCCGCCAGATTCCAAAGCTCTGCGACACTGCTCATCTTCGGAGTTATGCTTGGCTTCATCTTCAGCGCCGCCACCTCGATTCTTGAATATTCCGCCGACGCCGAGAGCCTGAAGGTCTTTTACAGCTGGTCATCAGGAAGTTTCACGGGAGGAAGGCCGGGCGAGGTGGCAGTGGTCGCAGGAGCGCTCGGCATCGGGACATTGCTGGCCATACGCAACAGCGACGGACTTGACATAGCCCTTTTCGGGGATGAATATGCGACCCTGACCGGAGCAGACATCCGCAGGATAAGGAACACAGCCCTTACAGGCAGCTGCCTGATGGCAGGCTCGGTGACAGCCTTCTGCGGCCCGTTAGGGTTCATCGGGATAGTTTCTCCGCACATCGCCAAGGCTCTTTTGGGGACGTCTGTCCACAGGAAAGTCATTCCCGCCGCGGCGATCACCGGAGCATCGCTGTCCCTGACGGCGGACATCCTCTCGCAGGCGTTCCCCACTCCCCTGCCGGTCGGAAGCGCGATGGCGCTCATCGGCATTCCTATAGTACTGTACATACTTCTTAAAAAGAGGCGTATATGATAAAAGCCGACAGACTCGTCATCGGACGGGAAAGCGCAAAGATCGCCGGGCCGCTGACTTTTGAGTATCCCGACGGACATTCCGTTATGCTCTGCGGGCCGAACGGCTGCGGGAAAAGCACATTGCTGAAGACAGCAGCCGGACTTTTGCCACCGCTTTCAGGGACTTTCTCCACGGGAGGAGAAGTCGTGATGCTGCCCACCCATATTCCCAAAGTCAAAGGATTCACGGTAAGGGAGTTCCTGCGGACAAGCCTCCGCCACGCATCGGCCGCGTCAGCCGCGCCGGGATCCGATGCCGAGGGTGCCATCGGGGAGGCGATACGGATGCTTGGTCTCAATCTATTGGCGGACAGAGACATAAGCCTCATATCGGACGGAGAGTTCCAAAAAGCGTGCATAGCCGCCGCGCTGAGCAGGAAGGCTAACGTGATTCTTCTGGACGAGCCGACAGCCTTCCTTGACGTGGACAACCGGATAATGGTACTCCGCACCCTGGGCGAGCTTGCCCGCTCAACAGGAACGACAGTCATTTTTTCCACACACGACATCCACGACGGGGCGAGGTTCTCTGACAGCACACTTGCGCTCGGAGACTTCCGGTTTTGAAACGACGAAACTTTTGCTTAACTTTGTGGATACACTGACCGGCGCTCAGACAGTGCGGCGGATCTCAGACAAAACAAAAGGACAATGCCGGGAAAGATATTCTTCATAGATGGACACGCGCTGATTTTCAAGATGTACTATGCGTTCCTCAGAAGACCGATGATCAACTCCAAGGGAGCGGATATGTCGATTCTTTACGGGTTCACGAAGTATGTTCTCGAGCTTATCGACCGGGAGAAACCGGACTATCTCGCCGTGGCTTTCGACCCTCCCGGAGGGACTTTCAGAAACAGGATGTACCCCGGGTACAAGGCCAACCGCAAGGAGACCCCGCAATTGGTTATCGACTCCCTCGATCCTCTGCTGGAGCTTTGCGAAGCCTTGAACATTCCGACACTTATGCTGAAAGGATTCGAGGCGGACGATGTGATCGGCTCGATGGCGAGACGCTGCGCCGCTGAAGGGCTGGATGTCTATATGGTCACGCCGGACAAGGACTACGGACAGCTGATAGACGACCACATCCGGCAGTACAAACCGGGCAAGGCCGGCAACGACAATGAGATCATAGGTGTCAAGGAAATCTGCGGGAGGTATGGGATCGGCTCACCGGCACAGGTCATCGATATGCTGACAATCTGCGGGGACACAGCCGACAATGTGCCGGGAGTGAAGGGAGTCGGCGAAGTCGGGGCCGGAAAGCTCGTGGCGAAATACGGGACGGTCGGCGAGATCTACAGGCATCTGGACGAGCTGACCCCGAGACAGAGAAGCCAGTTCGAGGAAGCGAGCGGACACATAGGGCTAAGCCAGGAGCTTGTCACAATAAAGACCGACATTGAGATAGACATCCCGACAGACGGGATGAGGGTCAACAAGGAATACGGCCCGAAGCTGGCCGACCTCTTCGAGAGATACGAGTTCAAGTCCCTTGACAGGTTCATAGGCCACATCGGAGCGGCTGCGGAAAAAGCGGAGACCTGGAACCAGGAGATCGCCAAGGTACGTCCGGGCGAAGCGGTCAAGGCCGCCGTCAAGTCAGGAATATGCTCCGTCATCACCGAGGGGGCCGACGGGGGCATATTCACGAAAACAAGAAGAATCATTGTCGCCGCCCGTTCCGGAGAGAGGATCGTCTCGGCCGAGGGCGGACTAAAGGAGTTCAAGAGCCTTCTCGAGAACTCGTCTGTGGAGAAATGCGGGGACGACCTCAAGCGTCAGATGAACATTCTGGCGGCCGGTGGCGTGAACCTTTCAGGAAAACTCCACGACATTCCTCTGATGCACTATCTTCTTGATCCTGAGAAGAGTCATAAGGTTGATGTACTCGCCCTCACCTATCTGGGGGTGTCATTGGAGGACATTCCGGAGAAAGACTCCATGCCGACTACGGGCTCACTGTTCGACGACATCCCTTCCGATGGCCGGACATTGGACAGGAGCAAGGAATGCGCCGCGCTCCTGGCGCTGAAGGAAAGGCTCGGTGAAGAGCTGGAGAAGACCTCGGCGGGAGAGCTATACGACAAGATGGAGGAGCCTCTGCTCAAGGTTCTCTCCAAGATGGAGCGCGGCGGGGTCAAGGTTGACTTGGGTTCACTGAAGGATTTCACGGCCAGCCTGAGGGAGGAAGTCTCGTCCAAAGAGTCCGGAATCAGGGAGATGGTCGGAGAACCGGAGCTTAATGTGTCGTCACCGAAACAGATCGGGGAACTGCTGTTCGAGAAGCTGCGCCTGTCGGACAAGCCGAAGAAGAACGCCAACGGGACATATTCGACCGAGGAGTCCGTTCTTCTGGATCTGGCGGACAGGCATCCTGTAATAGACGAGATTCTTGAATACAGGGCGAGCCGGAAACTGCTCTCCACCTACATCGAGCCTTTTCCCGGCTACATCGACCCTACAGATGGCAAGGTTCACACAACATTCAATCAATCCCTTACCGCTACAGGAAGGCTGAGTTCATCCAATCCGAACCTCCAGAATATACCTATCAGATCCGAGCAGGGAAAGGAGATACGCAAGGCTTTCGTCCCAAGCTCTCCTGACGGATTGATTCTCTCGGCGGACTATTCCCAGATAGAACTTAGGATTATGGCGCACCTGAGTTGCGACCAGCACCTGCTGAACGCATTCAGGCAAGGGATGGACATCCACACCGCCACCGCGATGAAGATATTCGGGATTCCTCACGACCAGGTCACCGCCGGGCAGAGACGCGTGGCCAAGACCGCCAACTTCGGCATCTTGTACGGAATCTCGGCGTTCGGCCTCGCCCAAAGGCTCAGGATAGGCCGAAAGGAGGCGCAGAAGATCATAGAGGATTATTTTGCCGGATTCCCGTCGATCCGCACGTTCATCGAGGACACCAAGGCGGCGGCGAGAGAGACCGGCTACGTGGAGACACTCTTCGGAAGAAGAAGATACGTCCCCGACATCAACTCCAAAAACGGGACCCTGAAGGCTCTCGCCGAAAGGAACGCTGTCAACGCGCCGATCCAAGGCACTTCAGCCGACATCATCAAGATGGCTATGGCGGAAGTGGACAAGTCTATGTCAGAGTCCGGAATGAAGAGCAGGATGGTCCTACAGATTCACGACGAACTTGTCTTCGACGCTGTACCGGAAGAAATCGACAGGCTCAGGGAGATTGTCGTTGACCGTATGGAGAATGTCGTCAAACTATCAGTACCACTAACAGTAGAATGCAATTATGGGAAAAACTGGCTCGAAGCCCACTGATGAGCTGATCATCTTGGCACAAAGAGGCAATGGCCTGGCGTTCACAGCACTTTGGGACCGCCACATAGAACAGCTGAAATCCTATATCATGGCTCGCTTCAAGAGCATCGACGACTACGCCGCGGATGACATCTGCAGCCGAAGCTTCGAGAAGGCTTTCAGGCAGATTCAGTCCTACGACCAGTACAAGAGCAGATTTCTGACCTGGCTGTGCACAATAGCCAAGAACACGGCGCTTGACACCCTCGAGCAAGAGCAAAGGGTCCACCCGAAAAACCAGATAGTTTACCTTGACGACGACAACAAGCCTTCCGGGGTAGAAGTCATACCAGACCAGACGGACGACGCGCTCAACTCCCTGATCAAGACCGAGAACGAGGAAGAACACGCCAAATACGTAGAACGCCTCCCGGAACTTTACAGGGAAATCGCCCGCAAGAGGCTTATCGACGGCCTGAAGTACAACGAGATAGCGGAGGCTCTTGATTTGGAGCTGAACACTGTCAAGACACGGATCCGCCGCGCCAAGCGGATGATAGACGACCTTCGCAGGCAGGAGGAGGGAATATGATGACATTCGCTGACTTCGAAGTCTTCCTGAAGATATCGTTCCCGGATGTCGCTCCGGAGGCGCTGGAGCGTTTCAGGCAAATGGAAAGCGGCTACCGGGACTGGAACTCAAAGATCAACGTTATCTCTCGGAAGGACATCCGCAATCTCTATGACCACCATGTCCTCCACTCCCTCGCCATAGCCGAATATCTACGCTTGCGGCGTCCGGAGGCATATTCATCACTCCTTGACCCTGAGAAGAAGGTTAAGGTGCTGGATCTTGGTACCGGAGGAGGTTTTCCCGGCATCCCCCTCGCCGTGATGTTCCCCGCCGCGCGGTTCACCCTGTGCGACTCAGTAGGCAAGAAAACCATCGTGGCGAAAGAGATTTCGGATATGCTGGGACTTGCGAACGTCGAGGTAGTCAACGCTCGGGCGGAGAGTCTTCCGGGGAGGTTTGACTTCGTAGTCTCCCGCGCCGTGGCCTCCCTGACCGATTTCTATCCTTGGGTGAGAGGGAAATATTCCGATTCCATCCTCTACCTTAAAGGAGGGGAGATCAACGAAGAGATCTGCGGCCTGATGTCCAGAGAGCGGCTCCGCAAGGGTTCTGTCACGACCTGGGATGTAGGAGGCTGGCTCACCGATCCGTATTTCAACGGCAAGTTTGTCATCGACATACACCGATGACAAACTTTCAGAATCAGTTCTATAACTTACACTATCACGACAAGTAAAACTACATTATTTTATGAATATGAAAAGAATAACTAAAATCGCAGCGGTAGCGGCCATAGTTGCGGCCACCGCTTCATGCGCACCGCAGAAAATCGCGGTGACAGCGCACAGAGGATTCTGGAACTGTGAAGAAGCAGGCTATGCGGAGAACTCCATCAAGGCTCTTGAGTTAGCTCAGCGGAACGGGCTTTGGGGAAGCGAGTTCGACGTTCACATCACATCCGACCTCGTCATGGTCGTTCACCACGACGCGGACATCAACGGGAAGAACATCTGGTCACACGACTACGCCGACTTCAAGGATTGCAGGCTGAAGAACGGCGAGAAGATCCCTACGCTGGACGAGTACCTTACGCAAGGCGAGAAGAGCAAGAAGACCGTGCTGGTCTTCGAGCTGAAGAAACAGATAGACAAGGCCCACGAGGACTATATGGTGGACCAGAGCGTGAAGGCTCTCAAGGAACACGGCCTGTACAACCCGAAACGCGTCATCTTCATCTCCTTCAGCCTGAACATGTGCGAAAGGCTTGCCGCGCTCTGCCCGGGATTCACCGTGCAGTACCTCAGCAATGACAAGAGCCCGGACGAGCTCGCCAAACTCGGCATCAACGGAGTCGACTACCAGTACAAGGTCTTCGGCAAGAACCCTACCTGGTTCAAGCAGGCACGCGACAACAAGATGAGCATCAACTGCTGGACTGTCAACAAGGAAAAGGACATCCAGAATATGATTGACCTCGGCGTGGACTGCATCACCACGAACGAGCCGCTTCTTGTCCGCGGCAAACTCGGCAAAAGAGAGAAGGTCAAGTAGGAATCCGCTCACAGAAAAGAATGATCAGGCCCGCCTCCATCGACTTGGAGCGGGCTTTCTTGTTCAGTGAGACTCGTGTTCCCGAATCAGCCACGACACGCACGGCTGAATATTCAAATAGATATATATCAGAACATTTAACAAATATGTTGTTAGTAAAAACATTTTTGTTATCAAGCTAAAGGAGGGGAAATATTGGCAATATCGACATTATTTCCTACATTTGTCCGCTACATATAATAACGCTATTTAGAAAGCTTATGTTCAAGATTCTTGAAAGAGTGATGCTGACCCCGAACATCTGCAAGATGGTGGTGTCGGCGCCCAGAATTGCCAAGGCTGCCAAGCCGGGGCAGTTCCTGATCGTCCGCTCCGATGAAAAGGGCGAGCGGATACCGCTTACAATCAGCGACTATAACAGGGAGACCGGCACGGTGACAATCGTCACGCAGCTGATCGGGGCTTCGTCGGCGGCGATTATCTCCAAGGCCGAAGGCGAGTTCTTCAGCGATGTCGTCGGCCCGTTGGGGAACCCTTCCGCTTTCGTAGACAAGACGGATGAAGAGCTGAAAGGGCAAAGGTACATATTCATCGCCGGAGGTGTCGGGACCGCACCGGTATATCCTCAGGCGAAATGGCTGCACGACAGAGGAATCGCCGTAGATGTCATCATCGGGGCGAAGACCAAGGATCTTCTGATCTACAAGGAGGAGCTGGGATCCGCCTGCGACAACCTCTATCTTTGCACGGACGACGGCTCCGAAGGATTCCACGGGATGGTCACAGGACTTCTTGAGAAGTTGGTCGGCGAGGGCAGGAACTACACGCAGGCCGTTTCCATAGGGCCGATGATTATGATGAAGTTCTGCACCCTCACCTGCAAGAAACTCGGCATCCCCGAGGATGTGAGCCTTAATATGCTGATGGTGGACGGAACGGGAATGTGCGGGGCCTGCCGGGTCACGGTGGCAGGGAAGACCAAGTTCGCCTGTGTGGACGGCCCTGAGTTCAACGGCTATGACGTTGATTTCGACGAGGCTATGAGACGTCTCGGGCAATATAGGGCGGAAGAGGCCGAGGTTAAATCTAAAATGGGAATATAATGGCACAGAGAATACCAAGAGTACCGGTCCGCGAGCAGGATCCGAAAGTACGGGCGCATAATTTTGAAGAGGTCTGCTACGGTTATAACCTTGAGGAGGCCAAAACCGAGGCTTCCCGCTGCCTGCATTGCAAGAACCCTCGCTGCGTGGCCGCTTGCCCCGTCAGCGTAAAGATACCTGATTTCATCGCCAAAGTAGCCGCCGGAGACATCGAGGGAGCCGCCTCGGTCATCGCCGAGGACTCTTCGCTTCCCGCGGTCTGCGGACGTGTCTGCCCTCAGGAAAGCCAATGCGAAGGCAGCTGCGTTCTCGGAGTCAAGAGCGAGCCTGTGGCGATCGGCAAACTCGAGAGGTTCGTGGCCGACCACAACGCCGGGAACAGCCTGGAGGGCGCGTCAGTCCAGGTCAGCGGAGGCGAAACGCTCAAAGAGACAGCCGAAGCCAAGGCCAAGGTTGCCGTGATCGGTTCCGGCCCGGCCGGTCTTGCCTGCGCCTCGGACCTCGCCAAGAAAGGCTACGAGGTGACAATCTTCGAGGCTCTACACAAGGCCGGAGGCGTTCTTGAATATGGCATCCCAGAATTCAGGTTGCCGAAAGACACGGTTCTCAAGCGCGAGATCGACTCTGTAAGGGCGCTCGGTGTCAAGATAGAGGCAGACGTCATAGTCGGCAGGACAGTCACAATCGACGAGCTGATGGACAACGAGGGCTATAAGGCTGTCTTCGTAGGCACCGGAGCCGGACTTCCGAAGTTCATGGGCATTCCTGGCGAGAATCTGAACGGGGTTTTTTCAGCCAATGAGTTCCTGACCAGAAACAACCTGATGAAGGCATTCCGCGAAGACTACCTCACCCCGATTCATGCAGGTAGGAAATGCTGCGTCGTCGGCGGAGGAAACGTAGCCATGGACGCTGCCAGAACAGCGCTCAGGCTTGGAGCAGACACCACGATAGTCTATCGCCGTACCGAGATCGAGCTTCCGGCAAGAAAGGAGGAAGTCCACCACGCCAAAGAGGAAGGCATTGATTTCCAAATGCTGACCAACCCGGTGGAGATTCTTGGTGACGAGAAGGGATGGGTAAGGGCCATCAAATGCATCAGGATGGAGCTTGGCGAGCCTGACGCAAGCGGACGCCGCTCCCCTGTCCCGATTCCGGGATCGGAATTCGAGATTCCGACAGAGACCGTGATAATGGCACTGGGTACAGCCCCGAATCCGCTGATTCTAAACACCACGGAAGGTCTCCAGGCCACTCGCAGGGGCGGTCTTGAGGCCGACGCGCAAGGACGCACGACAAGGGAAGGTATCTTTGCCGGAGGTGACGCTGTAACAGGAGCCGCGACCGTAATCCTCGCCATGGGGGCGGGACGCAGGGCGGCAGCTGCCATAGACGAGTACCTCTGCGGCAAGTAATTGACTGACAGGCTGAAATATTGCCCCTACTTGGGCTTTGGATTTCAAACGAGGGAGGTTTTGACTATAGCTATCGGCCAAGACCTCCTTTTTTTTGTACCGGCAAGGTCATGCTGTGCTTTCGCGGCGTTTCGTCTAAAAACAAAGTTTTAGACAGATTCAAAGGGTGATTCCAGAATAAATCACTAAATTCGCGGAGATTGTGCGAATGACGGTATGCTGAGACTATTATCCATAGTTCCGTTTTTAATGTCGATGATGATGGTGACACTGGCGACGGTGTTGCCGCACCATCACCACCAGACCATGATCTGCATAGCTGAAGTTGCCTGCGGACACGACGGATGCCTCGACTGCGCTCACGCACATCATTCAGACACCAGCCACAACGATGACGAAAGCCATTGCGTGGCCCACGAACAATACTGCCCTTCAGAAAGGCTGCAAATCGACCACAAAGACTTCGGAAGCGATTGGGACAGCATTTCCCCGATTCTCGCCATCCTATCCAACCGATTGGCAATCAGCGCCGCAAGCACAACCGATGAATATGCCTGCGGTAATCCGATACCTATACTCGTTCCGCCACTTCCATATTCAGTGGCTCCCAACGCGCCGCCTGTGGCATCATAGAGCCTCAGGCCGCTTCGCCCATGTCTGCGATACGGCCAACTCAAATTAAAGCGCAAATAACAGAATCCCAATCAGTTAATGATTCCTTCCAGGCGAAACGGGAGGATAAAATTCCACATATCACTGATTGTCAACATCTTACAACAAAAAGATAACATCATTATAATGAAGAGAAGCTTACTATTATCGATGGCGTTCTGCGCTGTTCTCGCAGGATGCGGCAATCATCACGGCGATGGGCGCGGCCACGGCTCGGAGCCTCATGATGGACACGCTCACAATACGGAAGCGCATGAAGGGCATACCCACGACCATAACGCAGAGGACTGCGATGACCACAGCCACTCGCACAATCATGGCGGCAGCCACAGCCACGCCGACAGCCACGGGCACAATCACGGCCACGGAGAGACGGTTCACAACGGGGAAATCGTTGTCAGCCTCGAACAGCAGAGGATTTTCGGGATAACGGTGGACACCGTGACAGTCGGGAGTTTCAATGAGGTCATCCACACAAGCGGCCAGATTCTGTCAGCGGTCGGAGATGAAATGACCGTGGTGGCCAAAAGCTCAGGAATCATCAGCTTCGGCAGGCTCATCGAAGGGTCAGCGGTCGGAAAGGGCGGCCTGATAGCCACAATCTCCTCCAAGGAACTCGGAGGCGGAGACCGGCTCGCCAAAGTGCGCGCCAGTTTCGAAGCGGCCAGGAAGGAATATGAACGAGACCTTCAGTTAAGCAAGGACAATATCGTGAGCGAAAGTCATTTAGACCAAAGCAAACTTGCTTACGAACAGGCTAAGGCAGAATATGACGCGCTTGCATCTGACATCTCCAAGGACGGCGGTGTCAGCGTGACGTCTCCCCTTGGCGGCTACATCAAGAAACTCAGCGTAGCCCAAGGTGAATATGTCGAGACCGGAACGCCGATCGCCGTTGTCAGCCAGAATCGCAGGCTCAGGCTCAGAGCCGACGTGTCCGAGAAATACTACGGGCTGCTCAGCGGAATCAAGGACGCCAATTTCTCGACATCCTACACAGATCAGACATATAGTCTGAAGAACCTCAACGGCAGGTTGACAGGCTACGGAAAAGCCTCTGACGGGGACTATTATATCCCAGTCACCTTTGAGTTTGACAACAAGGGAGACCTCGTAGCAGGCTCGTATGCCGATGTCTATCTGAAATCCTCCGCTTCGTCAATGGCCATAAGTGTTCCGGTCGAAGCCGTTGTGGAGGATCAGGGAATCCACTATGTCTTTGTACAGTGCGACGAGACCGGATTCATAAGAAGGGAGGTAAATCTCGGCCAGACAGACGGACAGAGGTTCCTCGTCAAGAGCGGGCTCCGGGAAGGAGAAGCCGTGGTCACCAAAGGAGCCGTCCAGGTAAAACTCGCTTCCGTAACCGCCGTTCCGGTCGGCCATTCACACAGTCATTAGGCCTATGGAACAGATCAAACACGAAAACGGACTGCTAAACGGCATCATACGCTTCTCGCTGAACAACAGGATGGTGGTTCTAGTAATCGCCGCTCTGTGTCTGGTCGCGGGAATATATTCAACGACACACACCGAGGTAGATGTGTTCCCTGACCTCAACGCGCCGACCGTCGTCGTGATGACCGAAGCGGAGGGTATGGCTCCGGAAGAGGTGGAAAGGCTTGTGACCTTTCCGATAGAAACGGCTGTCAACGGAGCGACAAATGTACGGCGCGTGCGCTCCTCATCAGCTACAGGATTCTCCATTGTCAACATCGAATTCGACTGGGGAACAGACATTTATAAGGCGAGACAGATTGTCTCCGAGAAAATAGCCATGGTCGGAGAAGACCTGCCGGAGAATGTCGGCAACCCGACCCTCGGCCCTCAGGCCTCGATTCTCGGTGAGCTGATGATCATCGGACTGACAGCGGACACCACCTCGATGCAGGATCTGCGCACAATAGCAGACTGGACAATCAGGCCGCGCCTACTTTCCACCGGCGGAGTCGCCCAGGTTGCAGTCATAGGAGGTGACATCAAGGAGTACCAGATACTTATGGATCCGGGCAGGATGCGCCGCCACGATGTCTCATTGGACGAGATCATCTACGCCGTCAAAGGAATGAACCAGAACGCATCAGGCGGGACCATCTACGAATACGGCAACGAATACATTGTCCGGGGTCTCCTGTCAACCAACGACATCGAAGAACTGAGGAAAGCCGTGGTCAAGACATCGGAAAACGGCCTGCCTGTCACTCTTGACGCTGTGGCCGAAGTACGGATCGGGCCTAAGACTCCTGTTCTGGGTGTCGCCTCAAATGACGGGAAACCGGCCGTGCTGCTGACTGTGACAAAACAGCCGAACACAAACACTCTCGCACTGACCGGAAGACTGGACAACGCACTTGAAGAGCTTAAGGCGAACCTTCCGGGCGATGTAAAGGTCAACTCACAGATTTTCCGGCAGTCACGCTTCATAGACAGCTCGATTGACAACGTAAAGAAATCCTTGGTCGAGGGTGCGATATTCGTGATTATCGTGCTTTTCATATTCCTTATGAACTGGCGCACCACCGTCATATCCCTTGTGTCAATTCCGCTCTCGATTGTCTGCTCGCTGCTTGCGATAAGATGGATGGGACTGACTATCAACACGATGAGTCTTGGAGGCATAGCGATTGCAATCGGCTCGCTGGTGGATGACTCGATAGTGGATGTGGAAAATGTGTTCAAACGGCTTAGGCAGAACAGGGAAAAGCCTGAAAACGAGAGGGAAAGCATCATCCGGGTGGTATATGAAGCCTCTAAGGAAGTGCGTATGCCTATGCTCAACTCCACACTGATCATCATCGCCAGCTTCCTGCCGCTTTTCTTCCTCTCCGGAATGGAAGGGAGGATGCTCAAACCGCTGGGGATCACGTTCATCATCTCTCTGATGGCATCCACACTGGTCGCTTTGACAGTCACTCCTGTCCTCAGCAGCTTCCTCCTCGGCCCGCACAGAAGCGACAGGACCGGACAGGAGCCGGCGTTGGTACGATGGCTGAAGAGAATCTATGGAAAATCCCTGGAATGGTCTCTTGGCCACAAGAAAACAATCATCGGCGGAGTCGCCGCCTTGCTCGTGGCCGCCGTAGTGATGTTCTTCACACTTGGAGGCAGCTTCCTTCCCGCATTCAATGAAGGCTCTTTCACAATCTCGATCAGCACGGTACCGGGAATATCCCTGGAAGAGTCGGATCGGATGGGGCGCACAGCCGAGGAGCTCCTGCTGAGCATCCCGGAGATAAAGACCGTCGGAAGGAAGACCGGACGCGCGGAACTGGACGAGCACTCTTTCGGCGTCAACAGTTCCGAAATCGAATGTCCGTTCGAACTCGGAAGGAAAACCAGAAAGGAACTGGCCGGGGAAGTCCGGGAGAAATTGTCCGCGCTACCTGGAGTCAACATTGAGATAGGAGGCCCTATCTCCCACAGAATAGATGCCATGCTCTCTGGAACAAAGGCCAACATAGCCATCAAGCTGTTCGGCACTGACCTCAACAGGATGTACGAGATTGGGCAGAAGATCAAGAACTCTATCTCGGATGTGGAGGGCATAGCCGACATCAATGTTGAGCAGCAAGTCGAAAGGCCGGAGCTTAACATCACCCCTAAGCGCGAGATGCTCGCACGTTATGGCATTCCGCTTCCGGAATTCGCCGAAGTCGTGAGGGTGATGATGGAGGGGGAGGTTGTCTCCACGGTCTATGAGGGCAACCGTTCGTTCGACCTCACTCTCAAAGCAGGCGACGACGCGCGTTCGACCATCGAAAGGGTCTCCGACCTGACTATCGACACCGGTGACGGGAAGAAGATCCCTCTCTCCTATGTGGCCGACATCAGGTCATCAGCCGGTCCGAACACAATCAGCAGAGAGAACGTCAACCGCAAGCTGGTGGTCTCATGCAACGCCACCGGAGGCGAGCTGGCCAAGGCTGTCGGAGCCATTCGCGAGAAGATCGCCGAGAACATCGACCTGCCGGAAGGATATCACATCGAATACGGAGGGCAGTTCGAGAGCGAGGAACGGGCCACAAAGACCATAGCCCTCGTGAGCATATTCAGTATATTCATCATATTCATGCTGCTGTACGGAGAATTCAAGAGTGTCTCGCAGTCGCTTGTGGTGCTGCTGAACCTGCCGCTGGCTCTCATCGGCGGAGTGTTCGTGATATTCTTTACCGATGGAATCCTGAGCATTCCGGCGATCATCGGCTTCATCTCGCTGTTCGGAATCGCCACACGCAACGGTATGTTGCTTATTGACAGGTACAACGTGCTGATTTCCGAGGGGTACTCCCGCTACGATGCCGTGATGGCGGGATCGCTTGACAGGCTGAACCCTATCCTTATGACAGCCATCACTTCCGCTCTCGCACTGCTCCCTCTCGCCCTCGGCGGCGACCTGCCGGGCAACGAGATCCAGTCCCCTATGGCCAAGGTCATCCTTGGCGGACTCTTCTCGTCCACACTGCTGAACGGATTCGTGGTACCTGTCATCTACCTCCTCAACCTGAGGATGAAGAAGTGATTTCACCGTCAAACACCAAGGAGTTATGAATATTAAATATTTAAAAATACAGAGCTTACTACTCACCACCTGCATTTACGCCGCAAGTGCGTCCGGAATCTGTGCCCAGTCCCCCACCGACGCTGTCCTGCGACAGATCGAGAAGAACAACCCTCAGTTGAAAGCGGCGGCCGCCGAAGCAGAGGCCGAGAAGCTGGAGAACAAGGCCGGCGCACTGCCGGAGAATCCGGAATTCGAGTTCAATTACCTCTGGGGTTCGGAGGGTCTCGGAAAGCGTCACGACTTCCGCGTCACCCAGGCTTTCGATGTCGCCACTCTGACCGGGATGAAATCCAGACAGGCCGCCGGACAGAATGAGCTTGCGGCGCTTCGGTACAAATCCGAAAGAATCGACGTGCTTCTGGAAGCAAAGCAGGCTTGCATAAACCTTATCTACTGCAATGCTTTGAAAGCAGAGCTGAACACACATCTGGAACAGGCCGGGACACTTGTAACATCCTTCGAGAAGAGGTTGGAGGCAGGCGGGGCAAGCGTGCTTGACCTGAACAAGGCCAAGATCCATCTCACATCGGTACGAGGCCAGGTTTCACAGGTAGAGGTCGAGAGACAGGCTCTTCTGGCCACATTGAAGTTCCTCAACGGCGGCGAGGACATCATTCTGAATGAGACATCCTATGCGGTCACCGATGCGCTGCCGGCCGATTTCGAGTCGTGGTACGAGGAGGCTTCCAACAAGAATCCTGTCCTTCAGTCCGTCCGTCAGGAGGTCTCTGTCGGGAAAAGGCAGCTGTCCATCGACAAGACATCGTGGCTGCCGGAACTGACCGTGGGCTATATGAGCGAGCTTACCTCATCCGACAAATTCCGGGGCCTGACCGTGGGAGTGAATATTCCATTGTGGAGCAACGCGAACAAAGTCAAGCAATCCCGGGCGAGGATCGCCGCCGCCGAATCCCGCAAGGTGGCCGCCGAGCAACGGTTCTTCTTCGAGCTGATGGCTCAGTACAACACGGCGGCAAGGCTGAAGGAGAACTCCGAACTGATGCGGGCTTCGCTAAGCGAGACCGACAGCAGGGAGTACCTCCTCTCCGCCCAGTCCAAAGGGGAAATCTCGATGATTGAATATCTTGTCGAGACAGAGCAGTACTATGATGCCCTCGGGCAGACCCTCGCGGCTGAGAGGGACTACCATCTGGCTCTCGCTCGGCTGAACGCGGTCGAGCTTTAGAGCTTTGGCGCCCGCCGGGTTGGATATGAGTGAAAAATTGTTAACTTTGCACGTCTTCGATGTCAGGTTGGTCGGCAATGACCTTCAAACGTAAGATATTAAGTTTCACGGCAAGCAATTGCCTGCTTGCCAATATTGAGTTTATAGTACAATGAAAAGCGCAATCGTTTTAGCCGCAACGGCGATGCTCATCTCTTCCACCACATTCGCCCAGGTCACAAACCAGAAGGTGAACGATGTCATAGAGCCGCTTCCGCCCGGAAGTGTGAAGTTCAACGGCTATTTCGCCGACGACATCCGGAATTCCATTGACCATTGGGTCAATGGCGTGATGCCTTACGATAAAGTCATCGGCTACTTCATCACGGGACGTACCCAGTTCGCACTTGGAGAGATGCCCGGAAAGTGCATCCGCACAAACTCACTTCTGTACAGATACAACCAGGATCCGGAGCTTAAGAAACTTACCAAGGATCTGGTCTATAAGCTGATGGCCACCGAGAAGAGCAACGGAAGCATCAGCTGCACAGCCGTGGAAGACCAGCCGGGAGGGCGCGACGGGGACATCTGGGAAAGAAAGTACGTTATGCTCGGACTGCTTCAGTACTACACTGATGTGGAACAGGATCCGAGAGTGCTTTCCGCACTGGAGAAAGAGGCGAAGAGCGTAATCGACCAGGTCGGTCCGGCTCCGAAGAAGAGCATCACCGAACTCGGCTGGAGCTCGACGAAAATCGAATCATCGTCGATTCTTGAGCCGATGATGAGGCTTTACTTCATCACCGGCAAGAAGGAGTACCTTGATTTCGCCGAATATATAGTCAGAACCGGAGCATCGAAGGGAAGCAACATATTCCAGCAGGTTCTCGAAGGCACTCCCGTTCACGAAGTCGGAAAGCCGTATCCGAAGGCTTATGAGATGACCTCGATATGGGAAGGGCTCGCCGAGTACTACCGCGCCACCGGAGACCCGAGATGGAAGACTTGTCTCGACAACTTCTTCAACGATGTGAAAGACAACGAGATAACAATCATAGGCAACGCTGGCTCAGACATTTATTGGCCAAGACTGAACGGCGAGGGATGGAGCAACACCGCTGTCGAGCAGACCAATCCGGACATCAAAAGGATGATGGAGACCTGCGTCGGAGTGACCTGGATGAAATACTGTTCCCAGTACCTTCGCCTGACCGGAGACCCTGCGGCGGTTGACTACATTTCCAAATACGCCTACAACGGGCTTCTTGGCGCGATGAAACCGGACGGAAGGAGCTTCAGCTACGTAAACCTTCTGAACGGAGCGAAAGTCACCGACAGAGGATGGGGTACCAACATCGACGGACGCGCGGTGACCTGCTGCAACCTCAGCGGCCCTTGCGGACTGTCATACCTGCCGTACATAGCGGCGATGCAGTCCAAGGAAGGCCCGGTCATAAATCTCTACAACGCCGGAACCGTCTCCGCCAAAACAGCCGCCGGCAACGATGTCAGACTTGAGATTGTCACTGAATATCCAAGGGCGAACGAGGTAAGGATCACCGTGGATCCGGAATCAAAGGAAAAATTCACGGTCAAACTGCACATTCCTTCCTGGAGCGAGAACACTTTTGTGGCCGTTAACGGAAAGTATGTCGGTGAGGTAAAGGCCGGAAAGTACCTCGATCTCGAGAGAGGCTGGAAGCCCGGAGACAGCATCTACATCATCTTCGACATGCGGGCGAAGCTGATAAAGGCTCCGGAGAACGGGCGCAATCCTGAAGGCAGGCACTTCCAGGCGGTACAATGGGGTCCGTTGGTTCTCGCGCGGGACGAGAACATCGACCCGGACTACAACAAGCCGGTGAAGATTGTGGCCGACGAAAACGGTGAGGTAAAGGTCAGGATTGTCGACGCCGAGCGTCCGGGTACAAGAATGCAGTTCCTTGTCCCGACTACAGAAGGAGAGATCAAGATGGTTGACTATTCATCCGTCGATTGCTGGAAAGGAAAGCACATACAGACCTGGCTCCCTACCTTAAGATAGCAGGACAGCCGGAAAAGACATAGGCCGCGGCGGGATGCTACCCGTTCCGCGGCCTTTCTGTTCTGATTCCTACCTGTAATCCTCAGGATAACGCGTCTTGTCCTTGACAGAGCCGTCACGAAGGCGGATGTATGAATCCAGGGTTCGCTCTCCCTCTCGCAGCACGATAACCCTTACGCCGTTCAACCCGAGGTTGTTATAGACCGTGGCGGCTCCACTGTAGCGACCGTAGGCCAGCATTATGCCGTAGTGGCCGACCGAACAGTCATTGTCGTGGTCGTGACCGCAGAAAACAGCCATGACATCCCCGCACTCAAGCATCTTGCAGAACAGCCCGGAATTGATATGCGGACAGCAGACCGCCTCCCTGTGCGTTCCGTAAGACTTGAAATTCATATTCTCCCGGAAAGCGTAGGAATATTCAGGAAAAGGAATATGCATGAAAGCGACGGAAGGCAGCGGACGGCCTCCGTGTCCCGCGGTGATCCCGGCGCTGGCCTTGCCGTACCACTCTATCTGGTCGGAATGGACGAAATCATAGTCATAGCCATTTACGGCCTTATGCGAGAAGGGCGACGCGCTTCCGGTGTCGAAACACCATATCACCGAAGCGGTCGTATCCGTTGAATGTGACTTCAGCTCGATAAGGCAATTGCCTTCGCCGTGAAGCCCCGGAGTGTCGGTCGTCACACATAGCCTGTGCGATACGGCCTCCTTCAGCAAATCGGCGTTCGACACTCCGAACTCCTTGTCGTGATTGCCGAAAACCACTCCGTAAGGGACATTGAATCTATCGAGAGTGTCAAGAAGAGTCCTGAAGTTCTCCAAAGCCGGCGGGGCGAAGATCTGGTCTCCCGTCAGCATTATCAGATCCGGCTTCTCATTCATGACCGCATTGCGTATGTTCTCCCAGACAAGGTGCGTCGTGGTGTTTGACGGGATAAGGTGTATGTCGGTCAGCTGAAGAATCTTGAACTCTCCGTCAGCGCCGAATCTCAACACTGGTTCAGACAGCTTTTCCGCCGACGCCTGAATGCCGGCGGCAGCTATCAGAAGAACAGAAAGGAAACTTTTGACATTCATTATTTTACTTAATTATTGAGCGTCCGATTAGTCTGACAGGCCCGATGAGTCCCGCCGGAAGCAGCGGCTCGTCCTGCTTGAAGAACTCCATCTGGGTGTAGGTGACTTTTTCCGTCACCCCTGGCTGCGCATCGCCTACAAGACGGTTGTGCCACATATTGACCACCTTGATTTCCACGGTGTTCTTCCCGTACCGCAGAGCTTCGGTGATGTCAACCTTGAACGGCGGGTTCCAGAACACTCCCAAGTTCTTTCCGTTCACGGTAACTTCGGCAAGGTCCTTCACATCCCCCAGATCCAGGAAGACGGAAGCCTTGCCTTTTCCTGACTTTCTGTCAAACCTGAATATGTTTGAATATGTCGCCGCACCCGAGAAGTAGCGTATTCCCGACTCCTTGCTCTCGGTCAGGGATACGAGCCTGTCGAATGTGGCGCTTTCCGGCGCCCCTCGTTCCGGCTGGAAACTGACCGTCCACGGGGTCGCTATCTCCAATAATGTCTCATCAACGGTTTCCGGCAGGGTTACGGCCCGGACATCTGTGTCTTCGGCAAAGATCACGAACAGAGCCTGATGCGGAGTCAGCTTCATCCTGACTTCGGTCCTGCCGCCAGAGAACTCGTAGCCGACCGGTTCGGCGGAAGCATTCTCGGCGTTCCACACTACCGGCCTCCTGCCGGAAGTCCTGAACGAAGCCGTGATGTCCTTTGCCTCGTCCGAGAGATTAGCCAGCCAGTAGATTTCGCCGTCTGGAAGAATCCTGTGAACGAATCTGAGATTCTTCGGATCTCCTGACAGAATGCTGAAATCCGCTTTGAGTCCTATGCCTGAGAAGACTTTGGAAGCATCCACACCGGAAGTGACATTGCCTCGCCCGGAATTCCAGATGTCTTTGACAAGTGTCTCGAACTCCTCCACTGAGCCTGCGTTACCGGCGAGCCTCTTTGGCCTGGATCCGCAGATGACCACGCCGGCGTCGGCGAATTCCTTGATTCTGCGCAGGATATCAATGGACATATACTTGACATTGGAATCAAGCATGAGGACACGGTAGCTCATCCCTGAAGGGACAGTCAGGATTCCGTCCTCAGCCTTGGCCAGATCCCTGATCACCGAAGGGCTGAAATAGTCGTAGTTGTAGCCGTAGGGAACAGCCGGATACTTCTTCTGCATCACGCCGGTGGCGTTGTTGTCCTCTCCATAGTAATATGCCACATCGGCGGCGAAACGTCCCTGCTGGAGCAGGAAGCAGCTTCGGGAAAGATAGTCAGTCCACGCCCAGGCCTGTCCGGCCCAGGTCTGGTGACGGTCAAACCATTGGCCGTACTTGCCGAGGCCAAGTCCGGGAACCTTGTCATCCACGGGCTGATGAGGAGAGGTGTGGATCACAAAGCGGTTAAGTCCCGCCGCCATAGCCGCGTCAGCCGTAGGCTTCAGCACAGCCGGAGAGAAGACCCATGCCCCGTCCCTGTAGCCGTCAGAGGTGAAAGATTCAGCGGCGGCTATGTTCTGTCCGTAAATGTGGGCGACTGACGCGGACTCCCGAACATCGGCCTCGAATCTGGAGTTGAACACATTGCCGTTCTTGTAGTCCATCCAGAAAGCCGACATAGGAATCTCGGCGTACCGCTTGCAGTCCATTCCGTCGGAAAGGTTCGCCCTGTAGTTCTCGTGGCTCTCGGTGTAGCGTTTCATACCGTATGGCCTGAGGATTTCGTTCTGAAGGTCGTAGTGGTACTCGGCGATCATCTCGCCGATTGTCCTCCTCCAGTCGAACAGGAACCTCTCGGTCTCCTCGGTGCTGTTGAGAATCATACCTGTCAACGCCGGCATCCATTTGAGAAGGTCGTAGCCCTTGCGGGTCCTGAACTCCTCGAACATATTCCCGGTCCACGTCTGCGCGCCGGCCTCGTAGCTGTCCGTCAGGAGATACTCAATGCCTCCCTTTCCGAGCCTTCCGCCGCTGGCCTCGACATATGTTCCGAGATAATTGTGGAAATAGTCGGTGATGGCCTTCGGATCGAGCTTGTCGACCTCAAGGCCGGTCGCCTCGGGTGAGGCCGGGTGGTTCGTCTTGCCGGTAAGGCTGTAGCCGAAGCGGAAAATCCTCCAGTTCCCTTCCGGAGCGTTCCACGAAAGGACTCCGTCCTTGAAACACGGTGTCAGATCCACCACGTCCTCCAGACTCGCCGACTCATGACCCGAGGGTGTGTCCTCCATCCAAAGAAGGCGGTAGAGACCGTTTCCGGCCTTGTCAGCGGCAAGCTGTACCCTTGTGACCGCAGAGAGGATGAACTGGGATATTCCGAAGACGCAATCCTTCTTTCCTGAGTTATCTTTAAGGTTGAGCCTAAAGTATTTAGCCGTCACAGGAGGGATGGCGTAGGTTCTTTGTGCCGTCGCCTGATAGGAAAGCGGGACAGCTTTGAAGCTGACACCGTCATCACTGTAGAGAAGCTCTCTTGTGTGGGAGAACTGCCCTACATCCTTCCTGAACTCCGAGACCACCACAGCCCTGACAGTCTGCGGCTCGGAGAACCCGTACTGTATCCAGCAATTGCCGTCCTTGTCTGCCGTGACGTCAAGATAGTCACCCACGCTGTCACCGGTGATCCTTTCCATCAGGCCCGCGCCGTCCAGTCCGCAGCCGCTTGAGGTGACCGTCGGCCCGAGTGTCCTGAAATTGATGTCCGCATCGCACAGTTTCACGCCTAAAACGGCTATGTCCCTGTAGAACTTTTTCTTAAGGAATGCCTGCGAGACTCCTCCGGATGTCTGTGAGAAGTCCTGAAACGGCCCGGTGACATCGAAGCCCTCCGGCAGCCGTAGACTGACAGGCTTTCCGCCATCAATCTCAATCTGCCTCCAGACAAGTTTCTTCATCGCGTCCTCGTCCTTCACCCACGGGCCGCCTGTCTCGCTCCATCCGGGCGAGCTGGCGATGGTCATCTCCATCCCGAGGCTGTCGGCGATGTTTATGGCGTACCTGAAAGCGTCCTTCCATTCCGGAGTCATATAGACTAACCTTTCATCGACAATCCGCGGAGTCTCAAGACCGGCGTCGAAATTGTGGAAGCCGACGATTCCTGTCCTGTGCATCCACAGAAGGTCTTTCCGGATTCCGTCTTTGGTGATGTTGCCGTTCATCCAGTGCCACCAGACCCTCGGCCTGGCCGACTTCGGAGGATTCCTGAATCCTTCGTAAAGCGCGTCTCCGGCCTTTTCCGGAGAGCCGGAGGCCACCGTCCCAGACCCGCCGGCGCGCGCGAAAGCCGCGGCCGACAATACCAAGGCGGCAACCGCGGCGGCGACACTCTGAAATTTTCCCATAACAGACTCTGTTGTTTTGATTTATATTCCGTGGATACAGCAGGACGCTATCGGGCAAGCAACTCTTTCACAATAGTCGAGATCAGCTTCCCGTCAGCCAGCCCCGCGAGCTTCCTGGTGGCCGCTCCCATAACCTTCCCCATATCCTTCGGGCCGGCCGCCCCCACCTCGGCAATGATGGACTCAAGAATATTCCTGACCTCGTCCTCTGACAGGGCCTGCGGCAGATAGGACTCCATAACCCTCATCTCGGCAAGTTCCTTCTCAGCCAGTTCGGGACGGTTGCCCTGGGTATAAAGCTCGGCGGACTCCTTTCTCTGCTTGACAAGCTTCCTGATGATTTTCTGAACGTCCGCATCTGACAGCTCATGCCCGGCGCCGGATGTCTTCGCAAGAAGAATCTCGGATTTGATGCCCCTCACCGCATTGAGGCGGGACTCATCGTGAGCCTTCATCGCCTCCATTATGTCCTTTTGGATCTGTTGTTCAAGTGCCATAGCAATACTTTTTTCTGTTGTGGATACATTCAACCGCCGGCATTTTCGCCGCCGACACACAAATTTACACAATTAACGCTTTAGCAGCATCAGATTTTTTGCTTAAATTTGACAAAAATATCAGTAATATGAGACAAATCAGCACAGAAAAGGCACCGGCGGCCATAGGGCCGTACAGCCAGGCGATAGAGCACAACGGTTTCATCTTCGTATCCGGCCAGCTCCCGATAGACCCTGCGACCGGAGCATTCCCGGAAGGAGGCATTGAAGCTCAGACGCGGCAGTCCCTGACCAATCTCAGATCCATTCTCGAAGAGTCCGGCTCAAATCTCGGCAAAGTCCTGAAGACCACCGTCTTTCTCGCCGACATGAATGACTTCGGAGCAATGAACGGCGTCTATTCGGAATTCTTCGGAGCACCCTACCCTGCACGCTGTGCGTTCGCCGTCAAGACCCTGCCGAAAGGCGCCCTTGTCGAGATAGAGTGCATAGCCGCCGCCGAGTAGCCGTCGCCCTGCCCTGCCGATAGTCCCGCAGGATTCCGGACACAGGGCAATATTCCACCAATACTTTGCCGGGCGGCAATTTGTTACTAACTTTGTACAATAACCGCACTTGGAGATTATGGTAAGAATATTCTGCAAAAACACCGGCACGTTCAAGGAGTTCCAAGAAGGGACCCCTTTGGTAGACATCGCCCCCGAATTCGAGTTTGACAAGCCGTATGACATTCTGGCCGCGAAGGTGAACAATGTTGCCGAAGGATTGAGATTCAGAGTCTTCCACAACAGAGACGTGGAGTTTCTGGACTATCGGACTTACATCGGGCGCAATTTCTACAGCCGCTCGCTCTGCTTTCTTCTGTACAAGGCGACAAGAGACCTGTTCCCCGGAAGCCGGATGACAATACGCAGACCGATCTCAAAAGGATATTTCTGCTCTGTCGGCAAAAACGACGGGACTGACCTGTCCGCTTCCGACGTGGAAGCCATCGGGGCAAGGATGCGGGAACTGGTCGAGGAGAACATTCCTTTCAGACGCAAGGAATTGCAGGTCGGGGAGGCCATCCGGATATTCAAGGAATCCGGTGACTTCGACAAGGTCAAGCTTCTGGAGACCTGCGGAGAGGTTTACATCACCTGCTACTCGCTTGGCGATGTTACCGACTATTACTACGACGAGCTGGTCCCAAGCACGGGATACCTCAAGACTTTCGGCGTTATGCCAAGCCGCGGTGGAATATTGCTCCGCATCCCTGACCGGCATCACCCGGAGGATCTGGCCCCGCTTGACGAACAGCCGAAGACATTCGAGGTTTTCGCCGAGACCCACAAATGGAACTGGATAATGGGGCTCGCCAACGTCGGGGATGTCAACGACTCCATACTTAAAGGCAACGCCTCCGACCTGATCCAGATTTCCGAGGCTCTTCAGGAGAAGAAGATTGTCCAGATAGCGGAAGAAATCGAGAGAAGGCACTCCGACCCGGAGAATCCTGTCAAGCTGGTCCTTATCACAGGCCCGAGCAGCAGCGGGAAAAGCACCTTCTGCAAAAGACTGAGCGTCCAGCTGAAAGCGTGCGGGCTGCATCCGATCTCTTTCTCCACCGACGACTACTTCGTCAACAGGGTCGATACCCCGAGACTGCCCGACGGCTCCTACGACTTCGACAACTTCGACACCGTAGACCACGAGTATCTCCAGAAAGACCTTGTCAAACTGCTTGACGGCGAGGAGGTCGAGGTCCCCGAATATAACTTCGTCACGGGACGGAGAGAGTTCAACGGTAAGAATCTAAGGCTGGGAGAAAGATCCGTCCTTCTGGTCGAAGGACTTCACGCCCTTAACCCAAGGCTTACGGACAAGGTTCTGGAGAAGAATAAGTTCAGGATATTCATCAACACCATCACTTCAATCTCGCTGGACTGCCACAACTGCATTCCGACGAGCGACAACAGGCTTCTGCGGAGAATCGTCAGGGATTACCTCAAGGGTGCTTTCACGGCCCGGGAGTCGATTGCCAACTGGCCGAATGTACGCAGGGCTGAGGTAAAGTGGATCTACCCGTTCCAGGAAAACGCCGACGTGCTGTTCAACTCCGCCTACCTCGTTGAGTTCGCGGTGCTGCGCACGCACGCCGAGAGGATTCTCGCCACTGTTCCGAAAAACTGCCAGGAGTACAGCGAGGCGCACAGGCTGCTGAAATTCCTGCATTACTTCGTGCCTGTCTCTGACAAGGAAATCCCGCCGACGTCGCTTCTCCGAGGGTTCATCGGAGGCGGAAGCAATTAGACGGCGGAGAACGGCATATTCATGGCAAACCATTAAAACATCTACCAACAAAATGGCGGACGAAAAGATTATATTCTCAATGAATGGTGTGGGGAAAGTCCTCCCGCACAACAACAAGGTTATTCTGAAAGACATCTATCTTTCATTTTTCTACGGAGCCAAAATCGGCATCATAGGTCTGAACGGCTCCGGTAAATCCACCCTGATGAAGATCATCGCCGGAGTGGAGAAATCCTATCGGGGCGAGGTCGTCTGGGCGCCCGGCTATTCAGTCGGCTATCTTGAGCAGGAGCCGCGGATGGATCCGGACAAGACAGTCATCGAAGTCGTGCAGGAGGGCGTTCAGGAGGTGATGGACGTTCTCAACGAGTATAACGAGATCTCGCTCAAGTTTATGGAGCCGATGGACGACGACCAGATGAACGCGCTGATCGAGCGTCAGGGCGAGCTTTCCGAGAAGATCGATCATCTCGGAGGATGGGAAATCGATGCGAAGCTTGAAAGGGCGATGGACGCTCTGAACTGCCCTCCGGCCGACGCCAAGGTCTCTACCCTCTCCGGCGGCGAACGACGCCGGGTGGCCCTGTGCCGTCTTCTGCTAAGCGAGCCTGACGTCCTGCTTCTGGACGAGCCGACGAACCATCTCGACACCGAGAGCATCCAGTGGCTCGAGGCTCATCTCCGGCAGTACAAGGGTACGGTCATAGCCGTGACCCACGACCGTTACTTCCTCGACAATGTGGCCGGCTGGATTCTTGAGCTGGACAGAGGCGAGGGTATTCCGTGGAAAGGAAACTACAGTTCCTGGCTGGAGCAGAAAACCAAGAGGCTTGAGATGGAGGAGAAGCAGGAAAGCAAAAGACGCAAGACTCTCCAGCACGAGCTCGAATGGGTACGGATGGCTCCAAAGGCCCGTCAGGCAAAGCAGAAAGCCCGCCTTGGGGCCTACGAGAAGCTGGCCGCCGCCGATTCCAGGGAAAGGGAGGCGAATCTGGAGATCTACATCCCGAACGGCCCGCGTCTCGGCAACAAGGTCATCGAGTTCAAGGATGTCTCAAAATCCTACGGAGACAAGATACTCTTCGAGAACCTGTCGTTCGCCCTCCCGCCTGCGGGAATCGTCGGTGTAATAGGCCCTAACGGGGCCGGCAAGACCACATTGTTCAGGCTCATAATGGGCATCGAGAAGCCGGACAACGGTTCGATTGAGATCGGCGGGACCGTAAAGATCTCCTATGTTGACCAGCAGCACAGGAGCATCGATCCGGACAAGACCGTATTCGAGACCATCGCTGGAAACTCCGAATGGGTCAGGCTTGGCAACAAGGACATCAACGCAAGGGCCTGGGTATCCCGCTTCAATTTCAGCGGAGCGGATCAGGAAAAGCTTTGCGGCGTGCTTTCCGGCGGCGAGAGGAACAGGCTCCACCTTGCCCTCACACTCAAGGACGAAGGCAATGTCCTGCTTCTGGACGAGCCGACCAACGATGTGGACGTGAACACGATACGGGCTCTGGAGGACGGTCTGGAGAACTTCGCCGGTTGCGCCGTCGTCATCAGCCACGACCGCTGGTTCCTGGACAGGATAGCCACCCACATCCTCGCCTACGAAGGTGATTCGAATGTGGTGTTCTTCGAAGGCAATTACGCCGAGTACGAGGAGAACCGCAAGGCGCGCCTAGGCAACGTCGAGCCTAAGAGGTTCAAATACAAGAAATTGATGGAATAGTTATTGCAGTGGGATGTCAGTGCCGCGCCGAGGTGGCGCGGCACTGACGTTACACTAAAACTATTACTGTTATGGCAGCTGTCTCCAACAAGAAGTACGAATGCCTTAGATGCGGTTGGATCTACGATCCCGCCGAAGGCGACCCGGATGGCGGGATAAAGCCCGGAACCCCGTTCAAGGATATTCCGAAGGATTGGAAATGCCCGGTCTGCGGAGCATCGAAATCCGACTTCGCCGAATATGCCGAATAGGATTTCTTCCTTCGGTTACAGGAATCGCCTGCTGTTGATGATGCGACCGGCGGGATGGCTTCCATTGCCTGCATCTTCTTAAAAGCTCCCCCCCCCTACTTGCATTCAGGTCAAACGCCACACAAGCATTTACCTCTGCGTATGTGACCTACGGTGCGATTCATATCCATTGAATCACAGCGGACACAGAAAGCTAAGGCCGCGAAGGGGTGAAGAGCGGGCCGGCGATGAAAATGAACAGGGGTTGGCCGTAGCCTCCGCACACAAGGCACGCCAATCCCTTGTTATCGACAGTTTCCGCCACGCCTCTTTTCAATGCGTACCAGGGGTGAACTTTTGCTTTTTATAAACTTAACCTATACATAATTTATGGGGACTATATAGGAGTTGACTACGATTCCTTTTGGGACACCTAAAACATTATAGAACACCATTTTAATTGGTTGATTGATGGCCTGGGACTGTTATGGATTGCCAACGGTGCCAATTATGACAAAGTTAGTCAACTTCTATATAGTCCCCAAAGACTTTAGCAACGGATACCAGTAGAAGATATTAATGAAGACAAGGCTGAATATCAGTCAAATCCGAAGTCGATCAAACCAATTTCCACTCACAAACGGATTTGCAAGAGGAAACCTGTACAATGGCCTGCAATACGCACTACCCTGCAAATCCGTTTTGCCCCAAAGCGGCAGAATGGCCACGGAGGCCCTTTCCAGCAGGGATCTCGGCCTACAAGGCAAAACAGGTTTGCGGCGGCAGGACGGCCACAATGCACTGTAGCGAGGGATGCCGTGCAATCCTGTTTTTGGTGGAGGCGGCAGAATGGCCACGGAGGCCCTTTCCGGCAGGGATCTCGGCCTACAAGGCAAAACAGGTTTGCGGCGGCAGGACGGCCACAA
>CAYMOB010000023.1:40026-40096 GCA_964391955.1 uncultured Muribaculaceae bacterium
AGCGAGGGATGCCGTGCAATCCTGTTTTTGGTGGAGGCGGCAGAATGGCCACGGAAGCGCTTCCGGCAGG
>CAYMOB010000024.1:0-35280 GCA_964391955.1 uncultured Muribaculaceae bacterium
TATTTTATTCACCAAACTTAATATTCCCGGGCAGCACCTGAACGCGCTGCATCGGTGTCTCGAAGGAAATTTTGAAAAATATCTTGCAATTCTTCGGTTTTCCGTTGGAAATACGTAATTTTGCAAGATTTTTAAGGTATATGCAAGATATTAGGAACATTGCGCTCATAGCGCACGTCGATCACGGCAAGACCACGCTCGTTGACAGGATGATCTATCAGGCCAATCTGGTACGTCAGCCCGAGAATCTCGGCCAGTTGATCCTCGACAATAATGACATCGAGAGGGAAAGAGGTATCACAATCCTCGCCAAAAACGTGTCCGTCACCTACAAGGGTGTCAAGGTCAACATCATAGACACTCCGGGGCATAGCGATTTCGGAGGAGAGGTCGAGAGGGTTCTGAATATGGCCGACGGGGTTCTCCTGCTTGTTGATGCGTTTGAGGGATGTATGCCACAGACGCGTTTCGTGCTTCAGAAAGCCCTTGAGCTTGGCAAGAAGCCTATCGTGGTGGTCAACAAGGTGGACAAGCCGAACTGCCGCCCAGACGAGGTGCAGGAGGAGGTCTTCGACCTGATGTGCTCTCTGAACGCCTCTGACGAACAGCTTGATTTCAAGACGATTTTCGGCAGTGCGAAGCAGGGATGGATGTCTGACGACTGGAAGACACCCACTTCCGACATCACTCCTCTTCTTGATGCGATTCTCGCTGACATTCCGGCTCCTAAGATGGAGGATGGAACTCCTCAGCTTCAGGTGACTTCGCTTGAATATTCCCCCTATGTGGGACGTATCGCCGTCGGCAAGCTGACGCGCGGCTCGCTCAAGACCGGCCAGCAGGTCTGCCTGTGCAAGAGGTACGACGTTGTGGAGAAGCATAAGATCAAGCAGCTGATGGTGTTTGACGGGCTTGGAAAGGCCAGTGTGGACAGCGTGCAGTGCGGTGACATCTGTGCGGTGGTCGGTATCGACGGTTTTGAGATCGGGGACACCATCGCCGACTATGAGAATCCGGAGGCCCTCCCTCCGATCTCCATCGATGAGCCGACGATGAGTATGCTGTTCACAATCAATAATTCCCCGTTTTTTGGCAAGGACGGTAAGTTTGTGACCTCAAGGCACATAAAGGATCGTCTTGACAAGGAATTGGAGAAGAATCTCGCCCTTAGGGTCAAGCCGGGGCTGAACGCGGACTCTTTCGTGGTCTTCGGCCGCGGGGTACTCCACCTTTCGGTGCTCATCGAAGAGATGCGCCGGGAGGGATTTGAGCTTCAGGTCGGACAGCCTAAGGTTCTGGACAAGACCATCAACGGGCAGCGTTGCGAGCCTATCGAGGATCTTTCCATCGAAGTTCCGGAGCAGTTTGTCGGCGCGGCCATCGAGCTTGCGACCCGCAGGAAGGGCGCTCTTCTGCACATGGAGCCGAGAGGGGACAGGACGCTGTTGAACTTCGACATCCCGACCAGAGGTCTTATGGGATTGAGGAGCAATCTTCTGACCGCCTCACAGGGCGAGGCCATAATGGCGCACAGGTTCAAGGAGTACCAGCCGTACAAGGGAGACATCGAGAACCGCACCAACGGCTCGCTCGTGTCGCTTGAGACAGGAACCGCTATCGCATATTCAATGAACAAGCTCCTTGACAGGGGCAAGTTCTTCATCGATCCCGGCGAGGACATCTATTGCGGAGAGGTAGTGGGCGAGCATACGAGAGACCGCGACCTGAACATCAACATCTGCAAGACGAAGAAGCTGACCAATGTCCGCGCCGCGGGGTCCGACGACAAGGTGATGCTTCCGCCGCCGGTGAAAATGTCATTGGAGGAGATGCTTGAATATATTCGAGAAGATGAGTTGGTGGAGGTTACTCCGCATCATCTGAGGATGCGTAAAATCCTTCTTGACCCGATGGACAGGAAGCGTTCCGGCAACTCCGGGGATGATGAATAGTCAAACTATTCAAGAAAAGATTTTATTTACTGATTTTTTTTTATAACTTTGCAACCCTTAATCTGTCTATCGGATCGATGAAAGATGATTTTATAGTTCCAATAAATGGATTGGCCCAAGGACGGACGTCGTTCCGTTGGAGGGTCGGGAGAGAGTTCTTTGACCATTTTGAGAATTCAGAGATTCTTGCCGCGGAGTTGGATGTGGAGGCTTCCGCTGAAAAGTCCGGCCGTTTTATCGGAATAGACTGCGATGTCTATGGCGAGGTTACAGTGGCTTGTGACAGATGTCTTGAGGATCTGAGGCTTCCGGTGGAGACCGGGTTCAGGCTCAGTGTCAAGTTCGGTCTGGAATCGGCTGACAGCAGTGACGGCGCCGAATCGGAGAGGGAGATAGTCTGGCTTCCGGAATCGGACGCCGATCTGGATCTCGGTCAGATAGTCTATGACTATGTCTGCCTGTCCCTGCCTGTCCAGAGGGTTCATCCCGACGGTGAATGCAATCCCGAAGCCGTGAGGTATCTGAGTTCTGATAATGATCAGGGGTGTGAATCCCGGGCTAATGATGCTTCATTGCCGTTCGCGTCTTTGAAGGATCTGTTGGATAACGTGAAATAATAAATTAAAGAATAATTAACTATGGCACATCCGAAACACAAAGTCTCAAAGCAGAGAAGAGACAAGAGAAGGACACACGACTTCGCTCCGGTTCCTACTCTCGCTACCTGCCCTAACTGCGGCGCAACAGTGATGTATCACCACATTTGCCCGGAGTGCGGTTACTACAGGGGACGTCAGATCATCGTGAAGAGCGCTGAGTAGTCTCTTCTGGAGAAAACTAATGGTCCCATAGTTCAACGGATAGAACGGAGGTTTCCTAAACCTTAAATATAGGTTCGATTCCTATTGGGACTACAAAAGAGGCTCGCCGACAACACGGCGGGTCTCTTTTGCGTTATTTGGATAAGTTGGATATTCTGACTAATTTAGTGGCCGCTTTGGGTCGCCGGGTCTGTATCGAGGCGATCTTACTGGGATAACTATAAAGAATGTCGCTCCGACAGGCCCGGCGACCGGTTTTTCGACTATGCCGTCACATATGCTTCCGTCGCTTCTGCTCTACATCCTTGCCTTGGGCTACACCCCCGGGCCATCGAACCTGTGCGCCTTCCATTCCGGGATTCATTTCGGAAGAAGGCGCGCTATGAGGATATGGTGGGGTTTCGCGATCGGTTTTTTGATAATCGACACTGTCCTTGTGCTTGTCACGCATTTCCTCGGGGATTTCCTCGGGCCTTACGTCAAGTTCCTCTCCTACGCCGGAGCCGTTTATATGGTCTGTCTGGCTGTGTTTATCCTTATGAAATCCGGACAGTCCAAAGAGGACATGGCCAGAACGTGCACCGTCAAGGCCGGAGTCATCATAGAGGTGACCAATGTGAAAGTCTGGATGTTCTGCCTTACCGCTCTTGGAACATTCGTTCTGCCGTATTCAAGCTCGTTCGTCGATCTGGCCAAGGTGGGGCTTTTGCTGACCCTTGCTGGTCCGGTGGCCAATCTTGTATGGCTTGTCGCCGGAGCCGGTCTCAACAGCCTTACGGAGAAATATGGACGGGCGATAGACGTGATTCTTGCCTCTTTGCTTGTCCTTTGCGCGGTATTGCTGGTTTTCTGACGCTATCCACGAGGGAAGCGTACCGTGAAGCAGGCACCTTTCAGCGAGAATGATTTCGAGTAGAAGATCTCACCGTTGCACTTCTCTAAAATGCTTCTGCAGATTGAAAGACCGAGTCCGGTGCCGTTGCTCTTGGTCGTGAAATTCGGGGTGAATAGCTTCGGGCGGTTCTCGTCGCTGACTCCAGGGCCGTTGTCCTCGAACACGATGTCGTAGAATCCATCCTTGGAGGAGAGTCTCAGAGACACCAATATCTTGCCGCAGATCGGCTCAGGACTTTTGCCCCCGGACTCAGACTGCGCGTTCTCAATCGCCTGCACCGCATTGTTGATCAGATTGGTGAACACACGGGTCAGCTGAGGTCTCGGACCCATCACGGTGGCGTTGTCAAGCCCCATGTACGAGAACTTTATGTTGTCCCTGCTGTCGAAAAGGTCGATTTCCTTTTTAAGCAGCTCGTCGAGGTTGATTTCCACAGGCTTTTCCGTATCGAGTCCGGCGATTGAGGAAAAATCGTTGGCTGTCTCGGCGAGCAGGTCGATCTGATTGAGAACCTCTCCGGAGATCTCGTCGAATCTGTCAGCCCAGGCCGGATTGCCGTTCTTCTTCATTCTCGCCAGCCTCTGTATCTGAAGTTTTATGGGTGTCAGAGGGTTCTTGATCTCGTGGGCTACCTGGCGAGCCATTGTGGTCCAGGCCTTGTCTCTCTCCGCCTGAGTGAGTTTTTTCGTGGAATTGTAAAGGTCGTGGACCATCAGGTTATAAGCCCGCACAAGCCGGGAAACTTCGTCATCTCGTTCATAAACAATATATTCAAGATTGTTTATGCTCACCTCGTTCATCTTGCGTCCCATTTCCGAGATAGGCTTGAACATCTTGTCGACAGCTTTCGCTGTGATGAATCTGGCCAGCAGCAGCAGGATCATAAACACTGTTATGACGGAGATTGAGTGCAGCACGGCCTCTGACTTGAAGTCGAAACTCTCGTCGGTGAACGGAGAGCACATGATGGCGATCATCCTGCCTTGGGCGTTGAACACCGGAGCATAGAGGGAATATGTCTGTTTTGAGCCTATCCTCTCTTTCCCGATGTAGTACCTCTTGTTCTTGTATATGATGCTTTCAAATGCGTCAGGACTCATTCTGGAGCCCAAAAGCATCCTGTCGAACACTTCCGGTGTGGTGGAGCGGAACTCTTTGCCGCTTGTGGTGTAGAGAGTGATGTCGGACTGCATCGTGTTACTGATGTCCTCTAATATTCCCGAAGCCTCCTGAACACTGAATTCGCTGAAATCCGTAATGTACCGGCAGCGCGCCTGGAGGAGGGTCTGGAGAGAGTTTATCTTGTCCTCCATCGACGATTTGAGGTTAGCGTTGTTCCTCCTGTAGACGAAGAGCACGCTGACGCTTGCCAATGTGATAAGCGTCATAATCAATGCCAGCAGCATCGCGGCGTTGATTTTGGATTTGTAGTAGTTGCTCTCCCTCTGCCTTGGGTGCACTCGTGTGAGTGTCAGCAGAGAAAGGCAAAGGTAGAAGACCAGGGTCAGGAAAAGGAAGGACACGAGATAGGTGAAATCCTCGGTCTTAGGTCTTGACACGATGATAAGGTCGTCGTCAGATACTCTGTTGATGAAGTGCGTGAAGCCGTTCATCCGCACCACACCGTCAGTGGCCTCGTCAATCTCCCGTTCAAGTTCGTCATCAACTATGGTAGGGTAGGAATAGTTGCCCTTGTAGGAAGTCAGCACCTTGCCGGAGTACTTGGCGTAGGAGTACCTTGACGGAATCAGCACGTCCCCGGGAGCGCTGTATCCCAGGAGATGTGAGTATCCCTTGCTCTCCCGGTTCGATTTAGGGGACACACGGAGGAGCATCATCGTCACTCCGCTTCCGTAGTTATAGTAGGCGAAGCTGCCTGCGTACAGACTGTGGCCTCCGCCGTCCCTCAGGTATCTGAACCGGGAACCTTCCGAGATTACGGCGCCTCTTGAGACCATTTCCGTAAAATAGGCTATTGCCCTCTTGTCTTCGACGTTCTCCGGGAACAGCTCCACGAATATGTCGTAGTCCTGCGAGGCTCTGGTCAGGTAGCTCTCGATGATTCTGTTCTGTATGATGTTGTTGCTGTTCCGGATGGCTGAAAGAGTGGCTATAAGCTGGTCGGAAGCGATCCTGTCCTCCTCCCGGCGGAACTCAAGCTCCAGTCTGATGTCCCTTTCTATGGACAGCCTGTTCGCCCACACGTTTACCCTGTTCTGCTCTTTCTCGAATCCGAGAGTGCCGGTCATTGTGACCATGTAGGCCGCGAACAAGAGGGTCGTGACTGTCCGGCTCCCGGCGGAGAACAGGTCGTGCCTTACGCCGAACAGGCGCTTCAGGGCCGGCATCAGCATCTGTACCAGCAAAGGGATGGTCATCAGAAGCCCTGTCAGGGTCACATAGACAAGCAGGCTGAACACATTCAGGTCGTTCAGCCTGTATAGCTCCAGCGAGATGTTTGAATTCAGGATTATGCTCCGGAATATCACGTGCGCGAAGACAATCACCCCGATGATAAGCAGCGACACGCACACAGTGTAGAACCAAAGCGACCATCTCCGGTGTCTTGTCCTTAGCACTCTTCTGAATATGTCGTTTCTGGTCACGAACGTGCATCCAACGCTTAGGATGATGAGCAGGGCGGCGATCAGCACGGCTCCGAGGGAGTTGAAAAGCTGCCCGTCGGCATACACGGTAGGTGAAAAGAGCCGAGAGGAGTTCTTCATGTTCTCGCCCCACAGGTAAGTGGCTGTGATTACGGTGATAAAGCCTGCCAGAACCAGCAGCAGCCGTTTAAGGCTTCTTTTCTGCGCCAGATGCAGAATCGAGGCGATGACGAAGCAGGCTATGGCCAGCCATATCATGGTCGAGTGGGTGGCCGCCGATTGTCCTGCCACCGGGTTCGACATTATCTTGAACACGGGTCTTCCGTCGAAAGTCACGGCTGAACCGCCGCTTTCCGACAGAGGCATGACCGTATAGTCCCGTCCCAGGCCGAGTTTCCGGTTCACTCCGTTAGGACTTTCATCGGACATTGAGTCGACGATCTCTATTCCGGCTATGACCTTTCTGCTTCCCAGATGCTTAGCCTTGACCAGGTACCATTTCTGCCCGTAGTTGACGAAGGATGGCTCTTCGGTGATGTCCGCGAGAGGGGAGCTGATACTTTCGCCCGGCTTAAGGAGCCGAGGGAACACAATCCTTGAGGCAATGTCGTCATCCCTTACCGGGAACTGGTTGCTCCAGGACTGCAGGGTGTCGTCTATGTACCTGTATATGACCATATCGGGCGGCAAGTCATTGTGCCCTGCCCAGACCCTGCGGTCCGCTGTGAGCGCCGAGCTGATGTGTCCGTCGAGGATGTGCATCCTTGCGCTGACGGCCCGGCTTGCTCTGGCGGCCTCCCTTTCAGTGTTGCCTGGGAGTTTGTTCACGGACAACGCAAAGACAAGGAGTGTGACGGCGGACAGCAGAAATCCCCCGGCGATAATGCTTTGTATGCCGAACCTTTTGGCGCTCATTCGTGATGGTATGGTTCCCCTTTAATTATTGTAAATGCCCTGTAAAGCTGTTCCGTGAAGATCACCCTTACCATCTGGTGGGAGAAAGTCATCCTTGACAGCGATATCTTTCCGTCGCATCTGCCATAGACCGCATCCGAGAAGCCGTAGGCACCGCCGATGACAAATACAATATCTTTGCCACCGCCTATGGTCATCCCGCGGATTTCTTCGGCTAATTCGACGGAACGGTATTCTTTCCCTCGCTCGTCCAGAAGCAGGACCCTGTCCGAAGGCTTTATGTTCTTCAGAATCAGTTCGCCTTCCTTATCCTTGATCTGAGCTTTGGTCAGAGCTGACGTGTTCTTCAGTTCGGGAATCTCGCAAATGCTGAACGGCGCGTAGTGCGACAGTCTGGATGAATATGTCTCCAGACCTTCGCGCACCCAGCTGATGTCGGTCTTGCCGACTGTCAATAACAAAATCTTCATTACCAATACAAAAATAATCAAAATATTCAAAAAAGTTCCTCCTAAGAGCGTGGCTCGGAATTTGTAACAAAAACTTTTGTTATGAAGGCCTTTGCAAGGATGTCCGCGGCTTTGTCCGTGATTCTTTTCTGTCTCAGCGGCACCGCCGCCGCTGACAGCTATGATGTGTTCGTGCCGATTGCCAAGTATCTGGGAAAAGGGGACGCCGAGAAGCTGTCGGTATGGTTCGACGACAATCTTGAGATAACGATTATGTCCACGACCAACGACTCCAGCAAGAATCAGGCAAAGCAGATCCTCAAGGTCTTTTTCGACAATCACACTCCAAGGTCGTTTGAAATCCGCCACACGGCTTCGCGCTCCAATTCCAAATATGCGCTGGGTTTTCTGAATGCCGGAGGTGAGGTTTTTGAGGTCACGATTTTTGTCAGCGACTGCGGGGAACGGTACAAGATACAGCAGTTGAAGATTGACAGGATCCGCTGATCCCCGCTTAGGGACTTGAAAAATGACTGCCGGCTTTAGACATATTATCAGAGCCTTATCTGTAACCATTCTTCTGACGATTCTCTCTTGCCACTTGGCAGGCGCCCAGGCGACAAAGGTGAAAGGACGCGTCGTGGACGCCGTCACAGGAGAGGGGATTCCGTTCGCAGGCGTATATTTCAAGAACTCCACAGTCGGTGTCTCGGCCGATATGGATGGCTTTTTCTTTCTTGAAACCAGGGACACGCTTTCGCGGCTGTCCGCCTCGATACTTGGTTACGAAGAGCTGGCTGTAAAGGTTAACCGGCACAGTTTCAATGAGGTGAACTTTTTCTTGACTCCGATTGTGGATGAGTTGAACGCCGTTGTCGTCAAGCCGGATGACAGCTACATACGCTCCATTCTCAGGAAGGTCGATGAGGCAAAGGCGAGAAACAATCCCGAAAGACGGCGGCAGTACAGCTGTGATGTCTATACCAAGATGGAACTCGACGTCACCAATCCGCGGAGCGGGCTGATAAGCGGTTTGCTCCCCAAGGATTTCAAGTTCGTGTATGACTATATGGACACCTCCGTGGTGTCCGGACAGCCGTTTCTTCCGGTTCTTATCTCGGAAACGACTTCCAGATACTATCACAGGATGGAACCACTTTCGGACAGGGAGGTCATCAAGGCGACCAGAATCTCCGGAGTAGACAATGACCCTGTCCTGGCACAGTTCACGGGGAATATGTACGTGAAGACCAATTTCTACGACAACTATATCAACATCTTTCAGGTGGAAATCCCTTCACCGCTCTCTTCTGCCGGCACGTTGTTCTACAACTATTATCTTGTGGACAGCCTTCATGTGGATGGACGCAAGACCTACAAGATCCGCTTTCATCCGTCAAAGTGGGTGTCTTCTCCGACTTTCGACGGAGAGATGTCGGTCGACGCCGGCGAATATGCCCTCAAGGACATCCACGTGAGGCTGAAGAAAGGCTCCAATGTGAACTGGATCAGGGATATGACCATAGATGTCGTGAACACTCGTGTCGCTGACTCGCTCTGGTTCTACAAGCAGGACAGGATGTATGTGGACTTTTCGCCTACGACGCGCGACTCCTCCAGGCTTGTCACCTTTCTGGGCAACCGTCAGATAGACTATTCAAACCCTGATTTCTCCGCGGCTTTCAGGGAGAGCCGCGCGGACGCTAAGGTTCAGGCCGGGAGGGATGTCATAAACAACGACGAGGCATATTGGCAGAGCGTCAGGCCTTATCCGCTGAGCGAGAAGGAACGCGGGATCTACAATATGGTCGATTCCATCAAGAACGTTCCTCTGTACAAGGATGTCTATGCCTTGGCGGAGATGCTTGTCAACGGCTTTCTGAATGTCGGGAAAGTGGGCTTCGGCCCCTACTCTTCGCTATACAGCTTCAACGGCCTCGAGGGCGGAAGGATCCAGCTTGGAGTAAGGACCAACAAGGAGCTGAGCCGTCGGCTCAGGCTTATGTGCTATGCAGCCTACGGTTTCAAAGACAAGGCTTTCAAGGGTGGGGGGACGGTTGAATATATGTTCAACAACCAGCCTACCAGTAAGTTGGTGGCGTCGTACAAGCATGATGTGATGCAGTTGGGCAAAGGCCCGTCGGTCTATGGCAGCGGCGATATTATGTCTTCTGTCCTTGCGAAGGCCAACAGCCAGAAGATGAGTATGGTGAACGATTATTCGCTTTCCTACCAGAAAGAGTGGTCACAGAACTTCAATATGATCGTCTCTCTGGAGAGCAGGAGGATATTCTCGAACCCTTTTGTGCCGATGGTCTCTCCGGACGGCCGCGTGTTCAATTCTGTCGGCTATAACCAAGGACATCTCCTGCTTCGCTTTTCCAAGGACGAGATAGTCACAAGGGGAGCGTTTGACAAGCATTATGTCTATTCCAAGTATCCGGTCGCCACGGTGGATCTCATCGGGTCGGTGAAAGGAATCGGAAAGAATGAATATTCCTATTTCCGTCCCGAATTCTCCGTCCAATACACTTTGTCCGTCCCTCCGGCGGGAATGTCGAGGTTTGACCTGAAGGCGGGTACGATAGTCGGCACTGTGCCTTATCCTATGCTGAAGATCCACGAGGGCAACGGGACCTACACTTTTTCGAAGCATTCATTCAATTGTATGGACTATTACGAGTTCGCTTCGGATCTTTGGGCCACATTCTTCTGGGAGCATAATTTCAAGGGATTCTTTCTCGGCAAGATTCCGTTGCTGAAGAGGCTTCAATGGAGGGAGGTGGTCTCGTTGAGGGCGGCCTACGGCACCGTGAGGAAAGAGAACAACGGCATGGCGGGGGATGACAGTTTCGGCGCGGTGATGCTTTTCCCGGAGAAGATGGGCAGGCTTGACAGACCTTACGTCGAGATGGGCGCCGGTGTCACGAACATATTCAGGTTCCTGAGGATAGACGCTTTCTGGCGTATGACCCACCGCTATGAGGTCAAGGATGGGGTGAAGGTCCCGCACGACAACCGTTTTGTGCTCACATTCGGTACGGAATTCAAGTTCTGAGGCGAATAATCGGAGCATATTGCATATATTTGCAGTGATTATGTCAAGGAAATTGGTAATATTATCGCTGGTGGCCCTGTCCTCAGCGTTGCTCAGTGTTCCGTTCCTGGTGTCTGGGACGGGCTGGTTGTCGTTGATAGGTTTTGTTCCCCTGCTTTGGGCTGAGAATCTTGCGTCGGAGGATGGAATGAAAGGCTTCTGCTGGTGGCACTACCTGTGCTTCGTCCTGTGGAACGCCGCCACGACTTCCTGGGTCTGCAACGCCACGGTTGGAGGCGGAATATTCGCCGTCCTCGCCAACGCCTTGCAGATGTCCTTGATATTCGGGTTGTTCCGTTGGAGCAGAAAGTGGCTGAGCGGTCCCATACCTTACATATTCCTTGCCTTCGTCTGGATTGCCTGGGAGCGTTGGTATCTCACCGAAGCGCAGATCAGCTGGCCTTGGCTCGTGCTTGGAAACGCATTCGCCCGCACGACCGGCTGGATTCAATGGTACGAATTCACAGGAACGCTCGGCGGCTCGCTTCTTGTCTGGACAGCCAATCTCAGCGTGTTCGGCATACTCGAATCTTTGGCCGTCGGTCGTTGGAACACATTTAACATCAAGGCGAAGTCGGCGGCTCTGGCCGGGACTCTGGCCCTTTTCGTCGCTCCGCCGGTCATCTCCCTGTTCCTCAAGCCCGGGTCTTCGGATGAATCGCTCGATGTTGTGATAGCCCAGCCGAACATCGATCCGTACAACAAGTTCGGAGGAATGACACAAGAAGAGCAGAACGAGTTGCTTCTGAGCCAGTTTGACTCTATTCCGGACAATGGAGCGGTTCTTCTCGTGGCTCCGGAGACCTTTACCGGAGATGTGATGACGAACGAACCGTCCGCAAGCCCAACGGTGCGCCGGTTCACATCCTTCCTTCGTTCGCATCCTAACGCCAACCTTCTTGTAGGGGCTTCTTCAAGAACGTATATGGAGCGGGTCTTGAGACCATCCCATACAGCCCGACCTGCCGGAAGAGGAAGGTGGATGGAGTCGCACAACTCAGCTATGATGCTTGACGCGTTCTCTCCTCCCGAACTGTTCCACAAGAGCAAGCTCGTTGTCGCGACGGAGATGACGCCGTATCCCGCTGTTTTCTGTAAGATAGACGATTGGCTTGGTGGTGTGATGGGGCGCTGTATCGGCCAGAAACAGACCGTCCCTCTTCATTTTGATGAATATGCCCGTTCTTCGGACAGTACCTTCTCCGCCTCCCGATCCATCCCTGTCGGGTGCGCCGTCTGCTATGAGTCGGTCTATGGGGAGTACTGTACAAGGTACGTCCGTAACGGAGCCAAGGTTCTGGCGGTAATTACCAATGACGCATGGTGGGGTGACACTCCGGGCTATGTACAGCATCTTTCATATTCCTGCCTCCGCGCCATAGAGACCCGGAGGTGGATCGCCCGCAGCGCCAACACCGGCATCTCCGCCATCATTGACCCGTCAGGAAAGGTGGTCAGCCGCACGTCCTGGTGGCAGCCGGAGGTTCTGCGGGGCAAGGTCGGCCTCAGTGACGAAGAGACATTCTTTGTCCGTAACGGTGACTTTGTCGGCCGTCTCTCCACCCTGATGGCCGCCCTCATACTCCTTGCCGCCCTTGTCCGCCGCTTCACGCGTCAGACCCCGTCTTCTTGTCGTCCGGACAGCCCGATAACGTGCGATACATCAACATATTGACCAACTCTTTCTTCTTCTCGGGAGTTATTATGGACTCTTTGAATGAATATGGCTCTTTCAAGTGAATGACGAAATCCCGTCCTGGCCCTTGGGCAATGCTATGGACATAGTCAATGTTTAGACCATTCTGCCTGTTCGCTCTAAAGAATATGCCTTTCGGCGGTACGTCTTCCATCTCGACAGGAGAGCCTTCTATGCCCCCTCCCATGTGCCGTCGGACAAATACACCTCGGTGTTGTCCATATCGGAGTTCAGGTGACAGATTCCAATAAACTCGCGCGCAATGAGGCAATTCCCTTGGTTAAGCAATATGCGTATGAGCGGTTGGTTTGGGTGTCGGTTCATATATTGCCAATTACTTGTTGTTTTCGGAGTCTTTCATAAAATGCATATACAAAGTCTCTTCGTGTGGCCAAAGACAAGAGTCGTGAATTGTGCGACGGACATTGATTTCCGTCTGCCCGTAAACGCCGAACCCGGTTAATCCGGCATTGTCAATGCCGGGCTCTCCGACTCTGTCCTTGTCCGGGACTCCGTTCAGATTGATAAACACGAGAGGGTTTTCCTCACAATCCGGCATTCTGTCAAGTTTGCCTATAAGAGAAGCTTCAATATATCCGCATCCGCAGTCCACCGTATTATTGTTGCCGGTCCCTACATCATGCATCGGAATATGAAAATCAATCACAATTTCACCCTTGTCCGATGGACATTGTGACGCAAATCTGTTTCGCCGCCATAGATGGATCTGCCTTGTGGCCGCCTGTAACGCTGCTTTCACTTTTCGGCCAAAAACAGGTTTGGAAACGAAACCACGCAGGAGCTTATTCAGCTATGGTTTCGACTGCATTTCTGTTGTGTTTGAAAAGAGGGGAGACGAAATCGACCGTGGCGGATATCACGTTGATTATCAAATAAAAGAGTCTTTTCCTGGTCTTGGTTTCGGCACCAGGAAAAGACTTAATATATTCGTTATTAATGATTTAGGTGTCACGGCTGTTCATAAAAAAAGGGGACTAAAGCCTGTCCCCTTTCTCGTCAAACAATTCATTTTGCAGAACGGTGTAGTCGGTAACCTCGACAAGGTTGATACGACATTTGTACTTCTTCTTCCATTTTCCGAGGAAGGATTTGTCCGACAGAACCGATGTGCCTCGTTTCAGGTAGGCTCCGAGAATCGGACTTACTTTGAGCGTCAGCTCGGTTTTCCCGTGTTCCACCCAGTAGGCGATGTTCCGCTCGATTTGCTCGTCAATCACGGCGCTTGAGGAAATCTTGCCGGTCCCGTGGCACACGGGACATACCTCGGCGGTGTTGATCTCTGTCACCGGACGAATCCGTTGCCGGGTAATCTGCATCAGGCCGAACTTGGTGAGAGGCAGCACGTTATGCTTGGCTCTGTCGCTTTCCATGAGCGACTGCATATACTTGTGAAGCTCATTGCGGTGCTCTCCCGAATCCATATCGATGAAATCCACGATCACGATTCCGCCCATGTCCCTGAGCCTCAGCTGTCTGGCGATTTCTTCCGCCGCGATTTTGTTGACCTCGAACGCATTCTCTTCCTGATTGTCGGTCTTGGCGCGGATGCCGCTGTTGACATCTATCACGTTCAGCGCCTCGGTCGTCTCGATGACCAGATAGGCTCCCTGTTTCATCGGCACCACCTTTCCGAAAGAACTCTTGATCTGTCTTGTAACCTCGAAATGGTCAAAGATGGGCTCCTTGCCGTTGTACAGCTTCACAATCTTTTCCTGATCCGGTGAGATCAAGGAAATATACTTCTTTATCTCCTCGTAGATTGTCTCGTTGTTGACATAGATGTTTGAGAATGAATCGTTCAGGAGATCTCTGAGGATGGTGGTGGTCTTGCTGTACTCGGTGAAGAGCAACTGGATGCCTTTTGATCTGGCGACTTTTTTCCAGGAAGATTCCCATTTCTCTATCAAAGACTTAAGCTCAGCCACAAGAACCGCCGCGTTCTTGCCTTCGGCCGCCGTGCGGATGATGGCTCCGTAGTTTTTAGGGAGAATGCTCCTGACAAGGGTCTCGAGCCGTCTTTTCTCCTCCTTTGAGGCAATCTTCTGGGAAATGCTCACCTTCTCCGCGAAGGGAATAAGTACAATGTTGCGCCCTGCCAATGAAATTTCCGCTGTCAGTCTTGATCCTTTGGTGGAGATCGGCTCCTTGACAATCTGCGCGATCATCATCTGTCCTGGTTTCAGAACGCTCTCGATCCGGCCTTCCTTTTCAAGAATCGGCCCGATTTTGATGCTTGAATATAGTCCGCCGAGGTCTGAGTTAGGATTGCTCTTGCGCACGAATTCGTCGAAAGACGTGAAGTAGAGCCCCAGATCCAGATAATGAACGAATGCTTCCTTCTTGTCACCGATGTCCACAAAGGCAGCGTTGAGCGCAGGAAGAATCTTCTTCACTTTCCCGAGGTAGACATCCCCGACGGAAAAGCTGTGCCCCTTGCTGGACTCTTTGTTGAGTTCAATCAGCCGATGGTTCTCCATCAGTGCGATGTGAACGTCAGTCGATGTGACATCGACAATCAGATCTTTTTCAGATTTTTCTGACTCCATAAGGAAATAACAATGGTAATAAGCTAAAAAAAGGCTGTCCGGGACTTCCGGTCAGCCTTTTTCTTCTAGCAGACTGCTAAAATGGCAGGCACAGAAGCATTACTTCTTCTTGTGTCTGTTCTTGCGCAAGCGTTTTTTACGCTTGTGCGTCGACATCTTATGTCTCTTTCTCTTTTTTCCGCTTGGCATAATAAAAGATGTTTAAATAATTATTTTTCCTCCTTAACCGCGTTCACGAAAATCTTGGCTGGCTTGAAAGCCGGGATGTCGTGTGCCGGGATGGTCATAGTGGTCTTCTTGGTGATATTCCTGGCAGCCTTCTGAGCCCTGTGCTTTACGATGAAGCTACCGAAGCCACGAAGGTAAACAGGCTCTTTCCTGATGATAGAACCCTTTACGGTGTCCATGAAAGCCTCGATAACGGACTGAACTGCGATTTTCTCGATTCCGGTTGACTTTGCAACCTCATTCACGATTTCTGCCTTTGTCATAACTAAATATAAATATACTTTGGATTTACCTAAATATCCCAAATAGTTCGTTTGGGGATGCAAAAATAGACTTATTTTTTTAATATTCAAAATCATATACATAAATTCTTGTCCATATTTTTTTGGCACGGTGATTGACGATATTCCGGGACGCGTCCCGAACTCCGGAATCTCTGACAATTTGTCAGCCCGGAAGACGGGCCTCGCTCAATCAGAACATTTATGAACAGAGACATCAATAAAGACATTTTCTTCCCGGCCGGAGCCGCGGAAGTGAACATAATCCCTGTGATGCAGGGAGAGGAACAGATGAAGGTGGAGGCTGGCGATCTTCCTGACACGCTGCCGATTCTCGCCTTGAGGAATGCGGTGCTTTTCCCGGGTATGGTTTATCCTGTCACCATAGGGCGCAGAAAATCAATTACTTTGATAAAAGAGGCGGAAAGGATGGACTCTTTCATCGGAGCCGTTCCGCAGGTGGACGTCACCGTTGAGGAACCGGAAGGGAAGGATCTGTATGAATATGGCACCGCAGCGAGGGTTATGAAAGTCCTTGAGATGCCTGACGGCACGATCACGGCCATTCTCCAGGGAATCAGGCGCGTCAGGGTCGACGGCGTCATCTCCTATGAGCCATACATCACCTCGAGGGTAAAGTACATCGAAGACATTATTCCGGAAAGCGACAACAACACCAAGATGATAGCCGAATCCCTCAAGGAGAGGGCCGCGTCCATCATCAAGTCGTCATCCTTCGCTCCGAAAGAGGCTGTGGGCGCGCTCAAATCCATCGACAACTATGCTTTTCTGGTCAATTTCATCGCCACGACTGTCGAGATAGAGAATTTTATGGAGAAAGTCCAGCTGCTTGGGATAGATGACATCACCCTGAGGGCGATGAAGCTCCTTCAGGTTCTTGACACGCAGATCCAGCTGCTGAAGATCAAACAGGAGATCAACCAGAAGGTGAAGAGCGACATTGACCAGCAGCAGAGGGAGTATTACCTTAACAATCAGCTTCGTACCATACAGGAAGAACTCGGGATGGACGAAGAGGAGGAGTTCGAGAAATTACGTGCGAAGGCCAAGACCAAGAAATGGCCGGAGGCTGTCGCCAGGCAGTTCGAGAAGGAACTGTCAAAACTTGAGAAGTATAATCCGTCGTCTCCAGACTACAGTATCCAGTACAACTATATCGAGTTCATGCTTGACCTTCCGTGGGGTGAGACGTCTAAGGACAACCTCGACCTGAAGCATGCGCAGAAAGTGCTGGACAGCGATCACTACGGGCTTGACACAGTGAAGGAAAGAATCATCGAATACCTTGCGGTCCTCAAGCTTAAGGGGAATATGAAGTCTCCGATTCTGTGTCTGTACGGTCCTCCGGGAGTCGGCAAGACGAGTCTCGGAAAGTCGGTGGCAAAGGCTTTGGGCAGGAAATATGTCCGGATAGCCCTTGGCGGAATGCACGACGAGGCCGAGCTGAGAGGACACAGGAAGACTTATGTCGGAGCGCTTCCCGGGCGTATCCTGAACGGAATCAACAAGGCCGGCACGTCCAACCCTGTCATCGTCCTTGACGAGATCGACAAGGTTGGAAACGACTACAAGGGAGACCCGTCGTCCGCTCTTTTGGAAGTGCTTGACCCGGAGCAGAACATCGCTTTCCACGACAATTATCTGGACATCGACTACGACCTCTCCGATGTCCTCTTCATAACGACGGCCAACAACATCTCCACGATTCAGTCCGCCTTGCTTGACAGGATGGAGCTGATCAACGTCACCGGCTACCTTGCCGAGGAGAAGATGGAGATAGCGAAGCGCTATCTTGTGCCAAAGCAGCTGGAAGAGCATGGAATAGGCAGGAAGGAACTTCGCATAGACAAGGCCGCCCTCGCGAAGATCATCGATGAATACACCCGCGAGTCCGGCGTGCGAGGCCTTGAGAAGCAGATCGCCAAGATAGCCAGGGTGACGGCGAAGAAGATCGCGTTGGGCGAGGACTGTCCGTCCGTGGTCAAGAAAGACCATCTTAGGGAATATCTCGGACTTCCGACCAACTTCCACGACCTTCAGAAGGGCAATGAGGCTCCCGGTGTCGTCACCGGCCTTGCCTGGACGCAGATGGGAGGCGAGATTCTCTTCGTCGAGAGTTCGGTCAGCGGAGGCAAGGGTGTGATGACGATGACCGGCAACCTTGGTGACGTGATGAAAGAGTCGGCCACGATAGCCTATCAGTACATCAAGGCTCATCCTCAGCTTGCCGGAATGACATCGGAAGAGTTCGGGGCGAAGGACATCCACGTCCATGTTCCGGAAGGAGCCGTGCCAAAGGACGGCCCTTCGGCTGGTATCACTATGGTAAGCTCGATGGTCTCTGCCCTGCGGGGCGAGTCCGTCAAGTCCGGGATAGCGATGACCGGAGAGATGACCCTCCGCGGGCGCGTGCTTCCTGTCGGCGGGATCAAGGAGAAGATTCTCGCGGCTAAGCGCGCCGGAGTCACCGAGATAGTCATCTCCGAGGACAACCGGAAGGATGTGGAGGACATCAAGCCTGTCTATGTCGAGGGGCTGTCGTTCCGCTACGTCAGGAACATTGACGAGGTCATCGCCTGCATATTCAAGAATTAATTCATATCTTTACCGCCGGTTATGGACGTAAGGATAGAACAGAGTTGGAAGAAAGCGCTGCAAGGAGAGTTTGACAAACCCTACTTTGCCGCGCTTGCGGGTTATCTGCACGCCGAAAAGGCTCAGGGTAAGGTCATATTCCCTCCCGGCCCGGAGATATTCCGCGCTTTCGACCTCACTCCCGTCGATCAGGTCAAGGTGGTGATTCTCGGACAGGATCCCTACCACGGCTACGGCCAGGCTATGGGATTGAGCTTTTCAGTGCCGGACAACATGCCCGCCCCGCCGTCCCTCAAGAACATATTCAAGGAAATCGAGGATGACCTTGGCGTCAGTATGAGCGGCAGGCCGAATCTGGAAAGCTGGGCGCGTCAGGGCGTGCTCCTTCTTAACTCGATTCTTACGGTTCGTTCAGGTGAGGCGGCTTCGCACGAAAGAATAGGCTGGGAGCAGTTCACTGACGCTGTCATCCGTTATGTGTCGGATAATCGCGAAGGGGTGGTCTTCCTTCTTTGGGGCAATTATGCCAAAAGCAAGCGCAGGCTGATCGATGCGTCGAGACACCATGTGCTTGAGGCCGCCCATCCGTCTCCGCTTGCCAGAGGCGCTTTCTTCGGCTGCCGTCATTTTTCGAGAACGAACGAGATACTTGCCGCCGGGGGAAAGACCCCGATAGACTGGCGGCTATAGAAGCATCCTTGGCAATCATTTCAAGCACAATCACAATGAACCATACAGCATTGTTCCCCGGGTCGTTCGACCCGTTCACGGCAGGACATCTGAACATCCTGAGCCGCGCACTTGCCATCTTTGACGAGGTCATTGTGGCCGTGGGAATCAATCAGGACAAGCGCGGTTTCTTCACTATGGAGCAGCGCGAGGACATCATCCGTCAGGCTACCAAAGGAATGACCGGGGTTGGAATCATTCATTACGAGGGGCTTACCATCGATATTTGCCGCGAGCTTGGCATCCGCCACATCGTCAGGGGAGTAAGGAATATGACCGATTTCGACAACGAGCAGGCCATTGCCGACGCGAACCGTCATCTGGCTCCCGAGATTGACACCATCATCATTCCTACAGCCCAGGAATATTCCCACATCTCCTCATCCGCTGTCAGGGATGTCGTGCGTCACCGGGGGGATCTGTCGCGATTCATCCCGCTCGGGGTTGTTCTTCCGGAGGTGAGATGAGAGGGAAAGTCTTGATGCTCATAGGCCTTGTCCTTTGGTTTGCCGGGACTTGGCGGTGCGGCGCACAGGTGGATTCCGCCGGACTGGCGGCGCTTGACCGGAGGCTGGATGAATATTTCCGGACTTTGGAGCCGGAGAGGATTGATGTCAAGAACAGAGAGTGTGACCTTCTGATTGATTCCGCCAAGGAACCATCCCTCAGAAAGCACATCGCTCTCAAGATTTACAACCACTATCTGGAGTCTCCGGTGATGGGAGACGAGGCTGTCGCCATCCATTTGACCGACACTTGGTTCTCCTCCGGACTGATTGACATGGGAGGGGACGAAGTCCTCCTGAACGCCAGGATCTATGCCGATTTCAACCGCGGCTCTCTGCTCGGGATGAAGGCTCCGTCTCTTGTAATGGAGACTCCTGAGGGTGACAGCGTCCTTGTCGGCGGCCCGTCCGGAAGGTATCAGGTGCTTTTCTTCTATGACACGGATTGCTCCAAATGCAGGCTTGAGACCGTTCTGCTTCGTGCAAAGATTAACTCAAAGGACTGGCCGATAGACTTTTACGCCATATATACCGGAAATGACGAACGCAAGTGGAAAGAATGGAGGGATGCGAAGTTCTCCGTTCGCTCCGCCGCGACCGGTATCATCCATCTTTGGGATCCCGGTATCTCCTCGGACTATCAGATGAAATACGGTGTGACCCAGACTCCGAGGATGTTCCTGTTGGACCGCTCCGGAACCATCATAGGGCGCGGTCTGGACACCAGGGCGTTGGAACAGCTTCTTGGCATCGTCCTTCCGGAGGTGTCCTACGAATATGGCGGTGAGTCCTCAATGGCTCTGATCGATAACCTTCACGCATCCGGAGGCGGGCAGGGCGCATCTTCCGCCGCAATAGTCCTTGATATTGCCAAGGCTTTGGAATCCAGGACGTTGGCGAAAGGTGACACTGTGTTCTTCAAGCACCTTGAGGGCGATCTTCTCTACTGGCTTACTTCCTGCCGCACCGAAGTGTGCAAGGAGGGCACTGTTCCGTTCATCGATGAATATCTCCTCTCGCGTCCGGAGATTTGGAACACGTCCGATGACACGCTCAAGGTCGTGGGGCTGGCCCGGATGATGAAGGATCTGCTTTCCAGGACTCCGGTCGGATCGAGGCTGCCGGCCTCCAAGGAGATTCTGGGGAAGTCCGGGGCGGAGCCAAGTGTCGCCGGGAAGGTCTTTGACGCAAAGTCCTGGGACAGGTTGAGGAGAAGAGGCGGTTACATTGTCTTCCACACGGAAGGCTGCCCTGTCTGCGAGGCGGAACTTTCGGCTGCCGACTCGTTGGGCCTTAGGGCTTTGGACATCAATGTCGATGAGATTATGGTCGCCGCTCCGGAACTCGCCAAGGTCTTTCTCGACACGTTCGACCTGTCTTCGATGCCGTTTGTCGTAGAGGTCTCCCGGCATGGGATTGTCTCGCGGCGCTACGTTTCCCTTCTGCCCGCCCGTTCAGGACGGCGGACCGGATGAGCGGCCTTTCCGCCGTCATTTGCCCAGGCACTCCCGCAGGATCCTTGTCAGCTGGTCTGAACACGAGGTCCCGCGTCCGCGGCAGTTCACACCCGACAGGATTTCGATAGCTTTCCCCGCGTCCGTCCCCTCAAGAAGCCTCCCGATGGCCTGAAGGTTACCGTCACATCCTTTTATGTACCGGAGGTTGTGTATTATCCCGTCAGCGAGGTCAAAGTCGATCTGCGCCGAACATACGGCCGCGCTTGGAACCGCCGTCACGTGCCTGACACCGTCAGTCGTTTTGTCAGAGACTATCCTGAAGTCGTCACCAATTGTCATATCCGTAATTGTTAAACGATTAATATGACAAAAATATAAACTTTTTATAAAATATAACGTAAATTTGCACGGCATTTGAAGATGACAGACGCCGGAGAAAGATAATAATTTCTAAATATTATAGAATATGGTATCATACAAAGATCTTGGCCTGGTCAACACCAGAGAGATGTTCGCGAAGGCCGTTAAGGGTGGCTATGCTATTCCTGCATTCAACTTCAACAATATGGAGCAGCTTCAGGCTATCATCCAGGCTTCGGCCGAGCAGAAGTCTCCTGTCATCCTTCAGGTTTCCAAAGGGGCCCGCAACTATGCTAACCAGACCCTTCTCCGCTATATGGCCGAAGGTGCTGTTGAATATGCCAAGGAGCTTGGCTGGGAGCATCCTCAGATCGTCCTTCACCTTGACCACGGTGACAGCTTCGAGCTTTGCAAGAGCTGCGTGGATATGGGATTCTCTTCAGTGATGATCGACGGTTCCTCCCTCCCTTACGAGGAGAACGTTGCCCTCACCAAGAAGGTTGTGGAGTATGCTCACCAGTATGACGTGACAGTCGAGGCCGAGCTTGGCGTTCTCGCCGGCGTTGAGGACGAGGTCGCTTCAGAGGAGTCTCACTACACGAAGCCGGAGGAGGTCATCGACTTCGCTACCCGCACGGGCTGCGACTCTCTCGCAATCTCTATCGGCACGTCCCACGGAGCCTACAAGTTCAAGCCTGAGCAGTGCACAAGAGACCCTAAGACCGGTCGCCTCGTTCCGCCTCCACTCGCGTTCGATGTTCTCCACGAGATTGAGAACAAACTTCCGGGATTCCCTATCGTTCTCCACGGATCTTCTTCAGTTCCACAGGAGTATGTTGACATTATCAACGAGAACGGAGGAAAGCTTCCTGACGCTGTAGGTATCCCTGAGGATCAGCTCCGCGAGGCTTCAAAGAGCGCTGTCTGCAAGATCAACATCGACTCTGACTCCCGTCTCGCCATGACGGCGGCTGTACGCAAGGTGTTCAACGAGAAGCCGGGTGAGTTTGATCCGAGAAAGTACCTCGGACCTGCCCGTGACGAGATGAAGAAGCTCTACGAGCATAAGATTGTTGACGTTCTTGGCTCAAACGGCAAGGCTGAATAATCTTTTTAAATAATTTAAGGCTAAGGGGCTGGCTAAATTTATTAGTCAGCCCTTTTTCTCTTTTCCATTGTCGTGGTTTGTCCTTCTCTTCCCGACTGGTATGCGGTGTGGCCTGGATGCGGCCGCCCCGCGGGGTATTCCTTGCGTCCGAATGGTTTGGGATTATCATTTTTATGCTTATTTTTACGAAAAATTCGAACCTTTAAATCGTATGAGAGTAAAAAAAGCGCTGTTTTCAGCATCTCTTTTGTTTTCTGCCATTCTGTCCGCCGCGGCCCAGGACGGCAATTTGATCAATGTCGGGCTTCAGGCCAGGGTGGATTACCAGCGCGAGGCGCTTGACGGCAGGTCTGTCAAGGACAACTGCGGCTTCAAGGGCAAGAATGTCAGCATTCTCGTGAACGGAGACCTCGGAGAGCATTTCTCCTACAACTACCGCCAGCGTCTTTACAGAGGCCACGGCAGCGAAAGCTTCTTCAATGCCACCGACTTCCTTTATCTTGCCTACAGGCCTGACGAGCGTTGGAACTTCTCTGTCGGCAAGCAGATTGTCGCGATCGGTGGCTATGAATATGACCTCGCCCCTATCGACATCTATTTCCTTTCCGAGTACTGCGGCAACATCGGATGCTACCAGATGGGAGTGACGGCGGGGTATTCCTTCGGCAGCGAAAATGGCCTGCTCCGTTTCCAGTTCTGTCAAAGCCCTTTCCGTCAAGAGGATAGCGATATGTATGCCTACAATCTTATGTGGAGCGGCAGGCGTGGATGTTTCGAGTCTCTATGGTCAGTCAACCTGATAGAGTACCTTCCGGGACGTTACATCAACTATATCGCTCTCGGCAATCATTTTACGTTCGGACGTCTCTCTGTGTTCGCCGACTTTATGAACAGGTTGCTGATGGACGAGGTCTCGTTCCTGAAGGATTTCACCGTGATAGGCAAACTGACATATTCATTCACTGACAGGCTCAGTGTCTTCGGAAAGGCGAGCTACGACCGGAATGACCTTGGCAAAGAGGGAGACTGGTGCGTCTATCCTGGGACATCCATAGGAAGGATTGGCTGCGGGGTGGAGTACTTCCCGCTTTCTGACAACAAGGTGCGGATTCACGCTGCCTTCTGTCACTCGTTCGGAGACAACGGCAACCCTGCGGGCGGGCTTCTTCCAGACCACCTTCTCGCCAGTGCCGGCCTTACGTGGAGAATGAGCCTGCTTGGCCGATGACGCTCCCCGGACTGCCGCCGGATGGCCTTTTTGAGTCATGACAAGGTGCGGAATGATGCTTCCCTTTCTTGTCGTACGTCCGGATCGGCCACCGGCCTCGAAATGGCCGGAAAGACGGAAAATGGCGGGAGAGCATAATTTTTAAGCGGGTCCTCAATGGAAAGGTGCGCGAAAATGCCTATTTTTGTGGGGAAATGGACATAATTAAAATCATAGAGATTCTCGCGTTTGTAACCGGCATTCCATACATTGTCCTTGAGGTGCTCCAGAAGAATAGTATGTGGTACTTCGGCATTGCCACGGGGCTGGCGTGCGCATATTCGTTCGCCGTCCAGCATTTCTGGTCCAATATGGCGCTGAATGTCTATTATGCGGTGGTGTCGGTCTGGGGCCTTTACCAATGGAGGAAAGACAGCAGGGCGCTGAAATCAGGCGGACATGAAGGTGCGGCAGTCCATCTTGGCAGGCTTGAACCGGCTGTCGCCTGGTGGAGCGCGGGAATATTTATTTGCGGAACGCTTCTGTTGTTCTGGCTCTCCCGCGCCACAGGAGGCTCCGGCTCAATTCTGGATTCTGTCTCCACTATGATGTCCGTCTTGGCGACCTATTGGCTCGGACGGTCCATTCCATACCACTGGGTCATCTGGATCATCGCCGACACCATCCTTGTCGTGATGTGTCTCGCCGGAGGGCAGTGTTGGCTGGCGCTTCTGTATGCGGCCTATGTGGCTTCCGCCGTCTACGGCCTGCGTCATTGGCTGAACAATGGTGAATATGTAAATTAACAATACTCTGTTATGAACGGTTTCAGAAAAATGATTCTTTGCGCCGCCGCGCTTGTCGCCGGAACAGGCTCTTTTGCACAAAACAAGGATGTCGTCTACCACGATGCGTCCGCATTTCCGGTTTTCGGTAAGTGTGTGGATGAGACATCCGCGCGGTACGAGCGCCTTCCGGAAGATCTCAAAGGTGTTATCAGAGATCCGTTGTGGGAGCTTGGACGTAACTCCGCCGGGGTTTATATCCGTTTCCGCTCCAATTCCACGAAGATTTGCGCCCGTTGGAAATCCACAAGCCCCAAACATTATATGCCTCATATGACCGATGTCGGCGACAGCGGTCTTGACCTTTACATACTGACTGAGAAAGACGGATGGCGTTTCGCCGGCAGCGGTTTTGAGTGGGGCGGCCGACAGAAGGAAGAGAAGAACAGGACCCTGATTTCCAATATGTCCCCGGAGATGAGGGAGTATATGCTTTACCTGTCCTTGTACAACGGGGTGGACAAGGTCGAAATCGGGGTGGATGAAGGTTCTGTGGTAGAGGCTCCGGCCGTGGAAAGCCCAAGAACCGAGCGTCCTGTGGTGATGTATGGCACAAGCATCCTTCAGGGAGGCTGCGCCTCGCGTCCGGGAATGGCGTTCACCGCTGTGCTTGGCCGCAGACTTGACCGTGAGGTGATAAACCTCGGGTTCAGCGGCAACGCGAGAATGGATTATGAGATCGCTGAATATATGACCAAAGTCACCGAGCCGGGACTTGTCGTGCTTGACTATGTGCCGAACTCTCCGGCTGATTTGATCAACGAGAGAGGGGAGAGGTTCTTCCGCATCATCAGGGACGCTTTTCCGGATGTCCCGGTGATCTTTGTGGAGAATCCGACTTTCCCTCAAATGATGTTCGATCAGGATATGCAAAAGGGGGTAATCGCCAAGAATAAGGCTCAAAGAGCTTTGTATGAGAAGCTTAAGAAGTCCGGAGAGAAGAGGCTTTACTACGTCTCGACCGATGGTCTTATAGGGAATGACGGTGAGGCTACTGTGGACGGGGTTCATCTGACCGATCTCGGTATGATGCGGTACACGGAAAAGATTCTGCCGGTGATGAAGAAGGCCTTGAAGTAGTAACTTCCTTCCGGATGTTTTTTAGGAGAATGTAAAATACTAATAACTATATTATTATGATACTTATAGTGGAAAGCGGAGCCACAAAGACCGATTGGTGTTCGGCTGCTCCGGATAAGGAATCTGTTAATGTCAGGACAGCGGGGATGAACCTAGCCACGATGAATCAGGATGTCATCGAATCGATTGTCAGAGAAGCGGTTGCGGCTTTCAAGGCCGGCGGCCTTGCTGACGAGGTCACCGAGGTGCATTTCTATGCCGCCGGTTTGATAGTCCCTGAAGGAGAGAAGGTCCCGTCTCAGGCTAAAGGCTTGGACGAGGTCTTGCGAGCCTTGTTCCCCGGTGCTGTGATCGAGTATGCCTCCGACCTTTTGGACGCTGCCCGCGCGGTATGCGGCCACAAGCCGGGAATCGCCGCCATTATGGGAACCGGCTCCAACAGCTGCCTGTTCGACGGTGAGAAAGTCGTGAGGAATGTGCGTTCGGCAGGTTTCATACTCGGAGACGAGGGCGGCGGCGCCAGGCTCGGAAAGCTGTTTATGTCTGATTTCCTCAAAGGTCTTGTCCCTGAGCCGGTGGCAAGTGATTTCGCAAAGGATTTCAAGGTTGACTATATGACCGTTGTCCAGAATGTCTACCGCGGAGAGGCTCCGTCGAAGTATCTGGGTTCGTTCGCCCCTTGGATTCTGGAAAGGTACGCCTCGTCTGAATATGTCCGTAACCTCGTCGACCAGAATTTCAAGGACTTTATCCAGAGGGCCTTGGTTCAGTACGATATTGATAAGTACCCAGTCGGGGTCGTGGGAGGTTTCGGCTATGCCAACCGTGAGATACTGAAGAAAGTGGCAGAGCCTTATGGAATAAGGTTCTCGACCATCATCCCGACACCTATCGAGGGCTTGGTCGAATATCATTTGGGTAGAAAATAATTATCAGCGATATGAAAGATTCAAGGACAACCGAACAGGCCTCAAGGTACGATCACCTTGAGTGTATGTCAACAGAAGAGTTGCTGACGGCAATCAACACCGAGGACAGGACTGTGCCTGTCGCTGTCGCAGGGGCTATCCCGCAGATTCAGAAACTTGTGGACGGAATTGTAGAGAGAGTGGGGCGTGGTGGCCGTGTCTTTTATCTTGGCGCCGGAACCAGTGGCCGTCTGGGAATCGTGGACGCGTCCGAGATTCCTCCTACCTATGGAGTCCACGATGTCTTCATCGGCTTCATGGCCGGAGGCGACAGCGCGATCAGAGACGCTGTGGAAGGAGCCGAGGATGAAGTTGAGGGAGGATGGAGAGATCTGCAGGCATATTCGCCTACGGTTGATGATGTCGTGATCGGTATCGCCGCGTCAGGCTCCACTCCGTATGTGGTCGGCGTCCTGAATGAAGCCCGCGGACGCGGGTTGCTGACCGGCTGCGTGACCTGCAACGAGAATTCGCCTGTGGCCGCCGCCGCCGAGATTCCGGTGGTTGTGGTCGTGGGACCTGAGTTTGTGACAGGAAGCACCAGGATGAAGGCAGGAACGGCGCAAAAACTGGTTCTGAATATGATTTCCACGGTCTCGATGATTCGCCTCGGTCACGTCAAAGGCAGCAGGATGGTGGATATGCAGCTGACCAACAAGAAGTTGGTTGATCGCGGCACCAGAATGATCATGGAAGAGACCGGAATTGAGGACTATGACTTCGCCCGTAAGCTCCTGCTTGAGCACGGACAGGTCAGGGCCGCTGTGAATGCTTATACTCAAGCGAAGTAAATGACTGTTCCGGAGACGTTCCCATCCAAGCTTCTGGAGGATGCCGTGCAGGCGATCGGCTCCCTTCCGGGGGTCGGCAAGCGAAGTGCCTTGCGGCTTGCGCTGCATCTTCTGAGACAGCCGTCCGAGACCGTGAGGCATTTCGCTGATTCGATAGTGCGTATGCGCGAGGAAGCCAGATACTGCCGTCATTGCTGGATGATTTCGGATGATGACATCTGTCCTGTCTGCGCTGACAAATCACGAGACAGCAGGACGATATGTGTCGTTGAGAATGTACGTGACGTGATGAGCATTGAGAACACCGGTCAGTACCGTGGAGTCTATCACGTACTTGGAGGCATCATCTCGCCGATCGCCGGGGTCGGCCCCTCCGACCTTACGGTCTCCCGGCTTGAGGAGCGTGTCCGTGAACTGGCCTCTTCCGAGGGGGCGGTTCCGGAGGAGATAGAGGTGATTCTCGCCTTGAGCGGAGACGTTGAAGGCGAGACGACCTCATTCTACATCTACCGGCGTATCTCGTCATACGGAGTAAAGGTGTCGTCCCTTGCCAGGGGGCTGGGATTCGGGGATGACCTTGAATATGCCGACGAGCTCACGTTAGGACGCTCTATTGTCAACCGCCAGATTTTCAAACCTTGATGTGTTATGTTTTTGTCGATTCTTGAGTCACTGCTTCTGGCGGTGTCTCTTTGCGCGGACTGTTTTGCGGTCTCCACCTGCTCAAGCGTCACTCTCAAAGGAATATCCCTGAGAAGGATATTCCCGATCGCTCTGACGTTCGGCGTAGTCCAGTCAGCTCTGATGGCGTCAGGCTGGCTGTTCGGCGACATATTCGTCGGTCATATCCAGAAATTGGCCGGTCTCGTCGGTTTTCTTCTGTTGCTCTACGTCGGCGGGTCGATGATTATCGAGGCGGTGCGCGGCGGGGAAGACGCCCGTGACCTGAACGGACTTGTGAATGTCTTCATCGGCGCGCTTGCCACCAGTATTGACGCTTTCGCCGTGGGAGTCAGCCTTTCGATGGGTTTCGTGCCATCGGACAGGATGTTGATGAATCTTGCCGCCGTCTTTGTCGTGACTATCCTTTCCGTGGCGGGAGGAATGTTCGGCGGCCAGAGGATTGGACGGCGTTTCGGAAGACCGGCCGAGGCCATAGGAGGGGCGGTTCTGATTCTCATAGGCTTGAACATCCTTTTCGGCTTTATTTAGAATCTGTTTTTGCCTCACTCTTGTTTTTTTGCCGGTTTTTGCGAAAATATTCCTACTTTTGCGGACTGACTTCTCCGTGGTGTCAGGGCAATGAAGTGAAACCCTTCCGACGAACGGGCCGGGAAAAAACAGGAAGAGTATGATCGCTATTTTCTACAGACTGAACGGCAAACTGTTGGTGTCCCAGTCTGAAACGGAGCTTTCAAAGATGAGCAGGGACGATGTCCTCTGGATTGACATTCTCTCTCCGTCCGGAGAGGAGAAGCACACGGTGGACCTTTTCCTTGGCGAGGAAATCCAGAGCCGCGCCCAGGCCGAGGAGATTGAGAGCTCGTCCCGTTTCTCCGAGACCGAAAACGCCATATTCGCCAACACAAACTTCCTGATGCCGGGTCCGGAGGACTATTCCATGGAGGCGGTGTCCTTCACTTTCGTCGGCAACTGCCTTACCACTCTGAGGGACGTTCCTCTGCGCAGTTTCACCGAACTCCAGCGCCGGATTGTCGCCATGCCCCAGTCCTATCCCAACGGCTTCACTGTCTTCGCCAGCATAATGGATCAGCGAGTTGACCTTGACGCGGACATGATCGAGCTGATGAGCAAGGAGATTTCCCAGTACAGCAAACGCATCAACCAGCAGGAAGACATCAACGAGGATTTCCTTCTGGACATCAATCAGCTGCAGGAGAACACGATGCTCGTGAGGGAGAACATAGTGGACAAGCAGCGCCTGATTTCCAATATGCTCCGCAGCGACAAGTATCCCAAGAGTCTCCGCGGGCGTCTGTCCGTTCTGCTTCAGGACATCACGTCACTCATCAACCACACGAACTTCAGTTTCGAGAGGCTTGAGTACCTTCAGGACACGGTTGTCGGTCTCATCAATCTGGACCAGAACAAGATTATGAAGATATTCACCCTTGTCTCGGTTCTTCTGATGCCTCCCACACTCGTGGCCAGCTTCTACGGGATGAACGTGCCGATGCCGCTGATGGACAAGAGCTGGATGTGGCTCATACTGCTTGGGGTGATGCTGTTGACCGTCGCTCTTGTGTTGTTCCTGTTCAGAAAGAACAAATTGTTGTAAAAATTACTCTTTTCTTCTTGTAAATCAGATATTTTTGCCTAATTTTGCGAGCCTTTTGACCGCCCGCGCGGGGAATGCGTGTGCGGTAGGGTATGAAAATATTGTTAAACAACTAGTTATCTTTACATTATCATTATGGCAGAAGAAACACAGAAAGTAGCCGGCGAGGCTAAGGTAGAGGCTCCTGTACAGGAAGCTCCCAAGGCCGAGGCTCCGGCAAAGAAATCATCTCTCAACGTGTCCATCGATCCGGACAAGTTCGATTGGGAGGCTTTTGAGGGCGGCGCCGAGATCTACGGCAGCTCTGACAAGAAGGCCATCGAGGACGCTTACGACCAGACTCTCTCGAAAATTGTCGAGAACGAGGTCGTGGAGGGTGTCGTTACCGCCATCTCCAAGAGAGAGGTTATCGTCAACATAGGTTACAAGAGCGAAGGTGTCATCCAGGCTCCTGAGTTCCGTTACAATCCTGAGCTTAAGGTAGGCGACAAGGTTGAGGTCTATGTGGAGTCCGCCGAGGACAGAAAGGGTCAGCTTATCCTTTCCCACAAGAAGGCCCGCGCCCTCAAGTCTTGGGACAGGGTCAACGAGGCTTTCGCCGGCGACGAGATTGTCAACGGTTTCGTCAAGACCCGCACGAAAGGCGGCATGATCGTCGATGTCTTCGGAATCGAGGCATTCCTTCCGGGCTCCCAGATCGACATCAAGCCTATCCGCGACTACGACGCTTACGTCAACCAGACAATGGACTTCAAGATTGTCAAGATCAATCAGGAGTACCGCAATGTGGTTGTTTCCCACAAGGCTCTTCTCGAGGCCGAGCAGGAGCAGCGTAGGGCCGAGCTTATCAGCAAGCTTGAGAAAGGACAGATCCTTGAGGGTACTGTCAAGAACATCACCAATTACGGTGTCTTCGTTGATCTCGGCGGTGTTGACGGTCTCATCCACATCACTGACCTGTCCTGGGGCAGGATCGACAACCCTGAGGAGGTCGTTTCACTCGACCAGAAGATCAAGGTTGTTGTCAAGGAGTTCGATCCTCAGCAGAAGAGAATCGCCCTTGGTTACAAGCAGCTTACCCCACATCCTTGGGACAACCTCGACGCCAACATCAAGGAAGGCGATGTTGTCAAGGGCAAGGTTGTCCTCATCGCCGATTACGGTGCTTTCGTAGAGATCGAGCCTGGTGTCGAGGGACTTATCCACGTGTCCGAGATGTCTTGGTCTCCAAGGCTCCACAGCGCTCAGGAGTTCCTCAAGGTGGGTGATGATGTAGAGGCCAAGGTTCTCTCCATTGACCGTGAGAACAGGAAGATGTCCCTCGGTCTGAAGCAGCTTACCCCTAACCCTTGGGAGAGCATCCGCGACAAGTACGCCGTTGGTTCTGTACATAAGGCTGTAGTACGCAACATCACCAACTTCGGTGTGTTCGCCGAGCCGGAGGACGGAGTTGAGGGACTCATCCACATCAGCGATCTTTCCTGGAACAAGATCAAGCATCCGTCAGAGCTTGTTTCCCCTGGTGATGTCATTGATGTCCAGATTCTTGACTTCGACGAGGCCAACCACAAGCTCAGCCTTGGCCACAAGCAGCTTACCCCTAATCCTTGGGATGCCATCGAGGCCAGGTATCCTGTAGGCTCCACCGTTGAGGGAACAGTGGCTTCCCTTACCGACAAGGGTGCGAACATCAAGCTTGAGGGCGATGACGAGGGCTTCGCATTCAGCCGCGACCTCATCAAGGAGGACGGCAAGCAGGCGGTCGTAGGCGAGACTCTCCAGTTCAAGGTCATCGAGCTTAGGAGAAGCACACGCAGAATCCTCCTTTCACACGTAAGAACATACTCTGAGGCTAAGGCCGAGAAGGTTGCGGTCGAGGTTGACAACACCAAGAAAGCGGTCAAGAAGATCAACTCCAACCTGGAGAAGACCACCCTTGGTGACATCAGCGAGCTCGCCGCCCTCAAGGACAAACTCGAGAAGGGTGAATAATAATCTTCTATGGATTTCACTTTGACGGTGTTGGGTACGGCTTCGGCCAAGCCCATCCCCGGAAGGAATCAGAGCGCTCAGGTACTTTCCGTACACGGGCGCTCTTTTTTGATAGATTGCGGAGAAGGAACACAGACCCGCCTGCAGGAGGCAAGGATATCCCTTCTGAGGATAGAGTCCGTCTTCATCTCGCACATACACGGCGACCACGTCTTCGGGCTTTTCGGCTTGCTCTCCACGATGGGAATGCTATCCCGTATGACTCCGCTGACCATCTATGCGCCGGTTGGTTTCGGGCCGATCCTCAAGTTCTTCCTTTCCTACTACGGGACCGGGATTCCGTTCGAGATACGTCATGTTCCGATGACGATGAAATCGCCCGAGATGATCTACCATACGAAGTCTCTCGAGGTTTATGCATTTCCGCTGAACCACAGGATAGAGACATTCGGATGGCTGTTCCGGGAAAAGGAGCCTGCGATGAACGTCCGGAAATGGAAGATTGATGAATATGCCCTCTCGCTTACCGAGATAGGAACCGTGAAGAGGGGCGAGGATGTGGTGCGCGCGGCTCCGGACGGCTCGACATCGGTTCTGCCGTTAGAGGAATTGGGCTATAGACCGTATAATCCTCGTTCTTACGCCTATTGCAGCGACACTGCCCCTTTCCCGGAACTTGCGTCCTGGGTGAAAGGCGTAGACCTTCTTTATCACGAGGCCACCTATCCGGCCGAACTTTCAGCCGAGGCCGCCAAAAGATATCATTCGACCACGCTGCAGGCTGCGTCCTGCGCCCTGGAGGCCGGAGTCAGGAAGCTGATAATCGGACATTATTCCTCCCGCAGGTACGATCTCCGGCTTTATGAGGAAGAGTGCCGGAGTGTCTTTCCGGAGACCTATGCGGCCTCTGACGGGGATGTGTTCGATGTGCCTCTCGTGAGATTGGACTGAAGATTCACAGGATTTTCATTATATTTACATTCCGAAGCCCTCTGAGGTTTCCGTTCCCGATGCTTCGGGCAAACATATTCATCGTTTTTCACAGTTGACATCTTTCAGGAATGAAGAGATTCGTGATATTCATAAGTCTGGTTTTGTGTTATGCGGCGGCCTTTGCCCAGGGTACGCCTCAGGAGCGGTATATTCAGAAATGGGCGTCTACGGCTGTCCGTGAAATGTATCGCAGCGGCGTTCCTGCCAGCATCACTCTTGCGCAGGGTATTCTTGAGTCCCGTTACGGCCTTTCCGCACTGGCCTCCGAAGGCAACAACCATTTCGGCATCAAGTGTCATAAGGATTGGAAGGGGAAGACGATGCGTTATGACGATGATGCGAAAGGGGAGTGCTTCAGGGTCTATGACTCCGCGGACGAGTCTTTTCAGGATCATTCGGATTTCCTGCGCTACCGTGACCGTTACAAGTTCCTTTTCGACCTTAAGACGACTGACTACAAAGGATGGGCTTATGGATTGAAGAAAGCCGGCTACGCCACCGACCCGCACTATCCGGCCAAACTCATCAAATACATAGAGGATTACAGACTTTATGAATATGACACGATGACAACCGAGGAGTCCGGGCGTCTGGAGGAAGCTGTGGAACTGAGTGCCGTGACGGAATCCGGCGGCCCGGAGTCCGTCCGTGACAAGAAATCCTCTGATGTCTTGAAAGACAAGGCCCGTAAGGAGAAAAAGACGCGCAAGGCAAGGATGAAGCGTTCAAAGAATGAATATGCCGTTGATGAGATTCCGGCCTCTCCATTGTCTTTGGAGGAGCCTAAGAGGATTGACAAGGCCGGTCTTGAGGTGTTCCGTTTCTCGTTGACAAGGGAGGCGTATTCCCGCAACGGTGTTCCTTTCATCACTTCTTTGGAGGGGGAGACGTATGCCAGTATTGCGCAGTCTAACCATCTTTATCTTAACGAGTTGTTGAGGTTTAACGACTTGACCCGCCCAGAGGAGCTTCTGCCCGGCACGGTGGTATATTTGCAGGCGAAGAAGAACCAGTCCGAGAAAGGACTCGACAAGTACATAGTAGGCGGTGAAGGAGAGTCGTTGCGGGACATCTGCCAGCGGTTCGCCGTGAAGATGTCCAGCGTGATGAAGATGAACGGCCTCGGCGCCGGTTATGAGCCTCGCGAGGGTGACACGATTGTCCTACGCACCGGAAAAAGAAAGTGACGCCGGTGTTTGGCAATCGTATGAATATATTGTTATTGACCGGAAGTTGTTCCCCGCAATAGGTTGTGTCTGGTTTCCGGAACAGTCTCTTTCCGCGAGAATTGAGTCTGACGGTGGTGTATGACCGAAGGGGAAGTGACAATGGCTGGAAAGACAGTTTAAATGATGTGTGGTTTTGACGTATTCCCGGCCAGAGAACGAAGAGATTTGACAGATTATGAAGACTTGGAAACTTATACTTTTGGTGGCCGCTTTGGCGGTGGTTGTGTTTCTGGCGGCTGTCGGAGGACGTTGGTTCGCTGACAATCGAAAGCCTAACTTCAGCGGCGAGGCCGACTTGTATGTTCGTCCGCAGGCCACTGTGGACGAGGTGATTGCGCAGATTCCTGACAGTATCGTAATCAATCGGCGCAGCTTGGCAAGGGTGATTCGCAGAGAGTTGCGTGACGGCGACCTGAAACCGGGACACTATGTGGTCGAGAAGTCCAAGCCGAGCGTTTATGTGCCGAGGATGCTCCGTAACGGCTGGCAGACCCCTGTGAATCTTGTGCTTTCCGGAACGATGAGGCTCAAGGGACCTATTGCCAGGAAAGTCGCCAACCAGATGATGATTGACTCCGCCTCTGTCGCCGAGGCTTTGTCGGATTCCGCATTGCTTTCCGGCTACGGCTTCACTCCTTCGGATGTTTTCTCCCTGATTATGCCGGACACCTATCAGGTTTACTGGACTGCCTCTGTCAAAGATATTCTTGACAAACAGAAGGCTGCCTATGACGCTTTCTGGACAGCCGGGAACGTTGCAAAGGCTGAGGCTCTTGGCCTGAATCCGAAGCAGGTGTCGGTCGTGGCCTCCATCGTCAAGAGCGAGTCGAATTATGCCCCGGAATATCCCTCCATAGCGGGGGTTTATCTGAACCGTCTCCGTCAGGGAATGCGCCTTCAGGCTGATCCTACAGTCGCCTTCTGCTATGGATATACTCTTAACAGAATACTGTTCAAACATTTGGAGTACGATTCTCCGTACAATACCTACCTTTACGAAGGGCTTCCACCCGGCCCGATCTGCGTTCCTGACAAGCCGAGCCTCGAGGCCGTCCTGAATCCAGACCTTCACGGCTATCTCTATTTCTGCGCCAGCGCCGCGATGGACGGCACCCACAAGTTCGCCTCCACCTACACCGAGCACCTCCGTAACGCCAGAGAATTCCAGCGCGCCCTTGACCTTGCCCGCTACGCCCGCTCGGGCAGGTAGCTCAGGTCCGTTGCCTTTTATTTGCATCATTCCATTGATGAAACCGCTTACATGAGCCGGAGCGCCCGGCACCGGCGGAACCGGTAGGCCAGGGAGTTTGTTCTCCGTAGGCACAGCGGAGTTTATGTCGGGTATAGTGCTTTCATATTCAATTATTCTCTTGACGCGGATGTCTTTCCTATATCTTAGTATATGGGAAATCCTGATTTGCAAGTTAGGCAATTGATAATGTCAAACATTAATCTGTCGACCGGACATCTGGTGTGATAGACTTCTCTAATACAATACTACCGCTCTTTAAACAGGTGCCTATCGTTTGTTTGTTAAGCCTAGGCAGCCGATCGGAGGTAGAGCTTGCTTGGTATTGTACGGCCGATTCCCTG